>WYBU01000005.1 GCA_011525745.1 Planctomycetaceae bacterium
GATCGGCGTCGCCGTCAGGGACAAGGCCATCCAGGCAGGTGGCGTGTGCAGCTTCGTAGCACGTAGGTAGTCCGTCGCCATCGTGGTCCACGTCGGCGACGCAAGGATCGGTGTCCGTGACGTACGCCTCATTGTAACTCTTGATGCAATCCCCGTCGGGATCGCCGCCGCTATCTGGAAGAAACGGATCCAGGCAGGAATGTGCGAGTTCATATGAATCCGGCAAACCGTCGCCGTCGGAATCCTGCGCAAGCGCAGTTGGCGCGCCAGCGACCAAGGCCAAGCCGAGAACCAGAACAGCGGCCTTAATCGCTGCCCTCCCCCGCGGGAAGAGGTCGAACAACGCGAATGCGGCTGGCAGAGGTGACCGGTCGGAGGCGGCCGGGCTACACGTAGCTGGGCGAGCCGTGCGCGGGAACAGCGGTTGAAAACCGGAGCAACAAAAGGCCCGCTTCCAACGGGTGCCGCAGAAAGCCCCGGTCCAACAAGCCGGCATGGCAGCACCTCGGCCAAGGTGGATGAACGGAGATCGAATCGATAATAGGCTATCGCCAACCGGCCGCGCGATCAAGTCCGCCGTCGGCATTCACGGCAACGGCATACCGAGCAGCGCCGGAACGTAAAAATTCGGCAATGCCGTCGGCGGAATCACGCCGTTCATGATTGCCTCGATCAGCGGCTGAATGTCAAGACCGTCGAGCACGCCATCGCCGTTGAGTTCGCACGGCAGGCATCCGTCGTCCGTGCAGCACAGGCCCGGCCCGCACAGATTGATGCTGTCGCATTCACCGGTGATGGGGTTGACATATCGGTACTCGCAGGGGCGCACGTTCAGGCACACGACCGGCACGTAGTAGCACTCCCCATCGACGCAGTGGGCCGTGAACCCCGGTACGTCAGAGCAGTCGCCATCGGAATCGCACTCGCCGCAGTCCAGCGGCCAGTGGACGCAGCCGAGCGTAAGGGGGTCGACCAAATCCGCCGTGCACTCGTCACCGTCGTCGCAGTTGGGAAAGACGAAAAACACGTAGTCACTTTCGTCCGAAACGCTCCCGCCGCACGTCGGATACGCCGTCACGCGCACCTTGCCCAACGTCGTCGGCGTATTCGGCACAAGCCAGTCATAACTGCCGTCGTTGGGCGTACTGGCCGTGATTAACACCCACGTCCCGCCCGGGTTGATGGAGTACTCCAGCGAAACGCTCCCATTAGTGGGTCCGGACGTGGCCCAGGTTATGGCCTGAATGCCACCGGCGGTAATGGTCTGGCCCCCATTGGGTGTGCCCACTGTAACGTACGGTGACGTGGTACTGGCACTCGAGTCGCTTTCGTCAGATAATGCTGCACTGCACGGGATCCCGGAGCTGATTGGAACGATTCGCACACGAAGGCCATTAGAAGGTTGGCACGGAAGCGTCCAGAGGGTTTGGCCGAATGACAAATGTGTTGTTCCGAGCCAGCTCCACTCTCCACCTCCGTCCACTGAAATGTAGAAGTCACCATAGACAGGGACTGCGCCGGCCGTTGTCCACGCGATCTCAATCGTATCTCCGACGAAGAAGCTCTCGCCGCCATTAGGACTCGTAACCATGATACTTCCCGTTGGAGGTCCCGGGACGCTGCTGGCATCGTCGTCGCTTGCGTCTCCTGAAGTTCCATACGGAATGATCCAGACGCGAAGTCCGTTGGATGGCTCGCACGGAAGCATCCAAGGAGTCTGTCCGAGCGCTAGGTATGTGTATCCAAGCCAGCTCCAGTTCGCACCGCTATCCGTACTCACGAAGAAGTCGGCGAGGTCCTGCGGCCCTGCATCTGAATCCCACGAAATCTGAATTTCAGTCCCAGCGGTGTAAACTTCTCCTCCGTTCGGCGATGTTACGGTGACCCCAACGGCAAAACACATATGCGAGCCGCCGGCGAGGCATACGACGACGGCCAGCGAACCGACGGCCCGCGAGCTGAGGAACATAATCGGAGCGGGCGGGCTACACGTGGCTTGGCAGCCGTTGCGGCAGAACACCGGTTGATAACCGGTGCCAAAAACCGCCGGTTGAAGCCCGGTGGCACAGAAGGTCCGTTTCCAATGCGTGCCAAAGAAAGCCGCGGTCCAACGAGCCAGCATGGCAGCACCCCGGCAAAGGTGGATAAACGGAGATTGAATCGAAAACACGGTACCGTGAACCCGCCGCGCGATCAAGACCACCACCAAGCGCGGCGCTGCGAACGCGCACTCCCTCTCTGACGCCAATCGCAGTGGGGTGCGGAGGACGGACATGCCCGCTATTCATGAGTGGTGTGACAAGCGGTTCGTGTTCCGTCCAGGCCGCGGACGCAACCCCGCGTCAACCGAATCGGCGTGTAAACCGCGAGAGGCAGAGAGTTTGAGAGTTTTTGGCGGGGCAGCGGCCGCAACCGTCGGGGTTGCGGTCGGGCTGGCGGGTGCAGCGTTTCAAACGGAGAGCGCGACCCGGAGGCGGGTTGGCGGCAACGTCGCCTGGTTGGCGGGTTTACGGCGAGATGACGGGCGAGACGCCCGTACCACCCGCCGTCAACAACAAAGCCGCCGGAATTCTCGGCGGCTTGAGAATCTCCCCGGATCCGGCGCAGCCGGTGATTCCTCTCAGAACGTGGACTGCGCATGTCAGGATTGTCAGGCTATCGTCGCACGGCGTTGGCCGTAAATTCTGCTATTCTAATGAGTTACGGCGCGTCAACCGGTCCGACACTGACATGTCTCGGCTTGGCGCTCGCCACAGCGTTTCCTCGAAACAAACCACCCGACTGAATCCTGCGGTGGATGCTTCGACGGCAGCCCAGCGTACGTCGTGAACGGACGGACGTAAAGCGCTGCCGCGAACCGGTCCCCCTACCGCCCCACGGTGGTTTGACGCGGTCATATGCTGTCGCGAAATCGATTCCGGAGCAACGCCCCGGCGATTGCCGAGGCGTTCGCTACGAGGGCAGGAACGTGATCAGGACGACTTGGCGGTGCTGGACAGGGCGAATTGGCCGCGGTCGGTCTTCACGAAGCGCGACGACTTGCCCTTCCGGGCAATCTCGCGAATGATCGCCGAATACAGCGTGGCGTGGGGCGTCTTTCCGCCGGGGCTTGACCAGAGCTGCTGTTCGGCCATCTCCGTGATCATCTCAGCGGTGTCCATCGGCCGGCCGAGCTTGTCGAGGAGCATCGCCGCAGCGTCGAGACAACCGACTCGTTTTGCGTGGGCGACTTTGGCCGGTTTGCCCGAGCCGTGTTCGGCCTTGACGCCCGCGCCGCCTCGCGCCTTTGCGCGCTGCGCTTTCTTGCGGTTGGCCATCGCCGAACCGGTCGCGTGGATGCCCGCCTCGCGCAGCGATGCATCGCTCGCGACGACTGCCTGCGTACTGGCACCCCGGCGTAATCGCTGGGCGCTTTTCAATCGAATGCGCTTGCCGGTTGCGATGTTGGTCGCGTTCCAACCGCCCTGGCGGTTGGTGCTGTCGACACGCACCTCGACCAGTCGACCACTGACTTTGGCGACGTACGTGTCACCAATCTTGACCTCGTCTTTCTTCATCGCGTTTCTCCTTTGAATGCGTCCTATCGCGCCAACGCGACGCGACATTGTCCGTTCGGTCAACGAGATCGTTCTAAACGTCTCGTCCAGTTTTCTTGCGCAATCGCAGCGGGAATGCCGGGTCGCAGCGGGCCAGCTGGATTAAAAAGCACCGTCCCGCAAACGCGACGCGCACCGCAATCCTGCCCGGCTTTCCAATGCGAGGCGTACGAACACATAGGGGGCACGGAGACGTCGAAGGGTCAAGGGAAATTCCGGAAATTCGAGAGATCCTCCCAAACGCCGGAGCGCATCCGCGGGGCCAGCCGTACGCCAAAGCACTTACCGGACCCAGCAGACCTTTGCTCGCGCTTATGTGTCTCGTACGCTGATGTTTCGCGTTCATGTCTATATTGCACGTCGAGCCCACGAAGCCGCGTTGCGAGCGTACGACGCATAGCTGGTGTTGGAGCTAGAAATGGAGTGAGCGTACGTGGAACAGAGTTATTCCGCGTTAAAAGCTTGCATTCTCGGCGGAATGCGCCTTTAATATTCCACGCAGGTGAAGCCCTGCACGACGTCGACATGGACGCTTCCGGCAGGTGCAGGAGATCACGATAAGCGTTGTCCACAGCAATGGAGTGCGGAGCGACAACATGATTCAAATCAAGCGCATTCGCGTTTCGAAGATCAAGCCAGCGTCGTACAATCCCAGAATCGACCTTCAGCCTGGTGATTCCGACTACGAAAAGCTGCAGCGCAGCTTGGAAGAATTCGGATGCGTCGAACCACTGGTGTGGAATCGCCGGACGGGCAACCTCGTAGGAGGCCACCAGCGTTTCAAGGTCCTTTGCGCTCAGGGCGAAACTGAACTCGATGTCAGCGTCGTCGACCTGTCACTCGAGCGCGAGCAGGCCCTCAATCTCGCATTGAATCGAATTCAGGGCGGCTGGGACGATCGAAAGCTCGCAGAGCTTCTTGAGAACCTGTCGCGCATTCCCGATTTCGACGTCGCGTTGACTGGATTCGACGGCGTCGAAATCGATCAGCTGCTCGATCGATTGGGCAACACGGCGGAAACCGGCGAGGATGACTTTGACCTGGCCGATGCCCTTGATGCGGCTGAGAATCTCCCCGCCGTCACGAAGACCGGCGAGCTAATCGAACTCGGTCGGCATCGACTCTTGTGCGGTGATTCCGCGAAAGCAGAGGATGTCGGCCGTCTCCTCGACGGTCATCGTGTTGACCTGATCTTTACGGATCCGCCGTACAACGTTGACTATTACGGCGGGCAGCGTCCGACACCTCAGCGAGCTCGGCCCAAACCATCGCGACGTTGGCGTCGGATCTACATGGATGACCTCAGCCAAGAGGAATACGAAACCTGGTTGGGCAAAGCGCTTCGCTCCGCAATTGGCTATCTGTCCGATGGTGCAGCCGTGTACGTTTGGAATGGGCATCGGCAATTCGGCCCCATGCATCGTCTGCTGACGGGCCTCGGCTTGCACATCTCATGCGTAGTTACATGGGCCAAGCCCAACTTCGCGATCGGCTATGGCGACTACAACCAGCAGACCGAATTCTGCTTGTACTCCTGGAAAGCCGATGGCGCGGCGCACCGCTGGTTCGGACCGACAAACGAGACCACTCTCTGGGAAATCCACCGCGACTGCACACGCGAGTACCGGCATCCGACCCAGAAACCGCTGGCCCTTGCCGAACGCGCCATTCGCAACAGCAGCCGCCGCGGTGAACTTGTGCTCGATCTCTTCCTCGGCAGTGGGAGCACACTCATTGCGGCTGAGCGGCTGAACCGCCGCTGTTACGGCATCGAAATCGATGCGCGTTACTGCGACGCCATCGTGCGGCGCTACCTGGCGGCGGTCGGCGAAAACGGCGCGCCATCGAATCTGGTCGAACGATACCGATTGTCGCAGGCGACGGTGGTGGTGCGTGAATAATAATGACGAAACGGGCACCGACGCCCACGGCGCAGCCGACCGTGCTTCGCCGCCGCCCTCGGAGTCTGAACCCGTCCTGTCGTTGATCAATAAGATCAAGGACCGAGCAATCGAACCGCAACACCTTTCGGCGGATGATCGCCGCCGCTGCGTCGAGGTTCTGCGCTCCGAGGGGTACGGCATCGCCGAGATCGGCCAGATTCTGCGCCGTAATGAGCGGACGATCTATCGCGACCTCGAAGAGATTCGATCCACGTATGCACTGGCGCCCGATGCGCACTTGGCGGAGCGTTTGATCGGCGAACTGCGCCACCATGCCGAAACTTCGATGGCTCGGCTCCGACGTATCGCGCGCGAAAGCAACGCGTCAGCGATGGAACGACAGATGGCGGAGGTCGCGGCCTGGCGCGTGTTTACGGAGTACTTTGAACTGCTCCAGTCGGTCGGATACGTGCCGCGCGTGCCGGCCAGCGTCGTGGCCGACGTCTACCAGCATCTGCAAGCGGATGCCATCGCCGGTTACGACCAACTTGCCGAGCGGCTGCGCGAATTGGAGCGGATCGAGGCGGTCACTAGCGCTGTCGACCCGCGCCGCGCGATTCAGCGGCGAATGCTGCTGGAGGAAGTTGAACGCGGTCGGCTGGCGGCGAAGATCGATCAACTCATGAATCCTGATATTCCCATGGATGGAGCCGAATGGCATGACGCCGACCCAGCACCTGCAACTGAACCGGCTGACCGAGCGAGTTCGAACTGAGCAGCGGGCCGTGGCACGCCGTTCGCTGCGGGCCTTCGGACACTTATAC
This sequence comes from Planctomycetaceae bacterium, assembly GCA_011525745.1. Lineage (GTDB taxonomy): Bacteria > Planctomycetota > Phycisphaerae > UBA1845 > UTPLA1 > PLA4. The sequence continues at coordinate 6,304 of WYBU01000005.1, forward strand.
CTACCTCACCACCTGGAGAAACCCGCCAGCAAGATGCACGAAGAGCTATTCTCGCTTCTCGAGGCGCTTCCTGGGCAGCCCGGCGCGCGACTGGCCCTTGCTGCGCCGCGCGGCAGCGCAAAGAGCACATTGGTGGGCCTGGTCTTCGTGCTCTGGTCGATTTGCCACAAGCTGAATCGTTACATCGTGCTTATTTCGGACACCGCCGACAAGGCGTCCGACTTTCTGGCGCACGTCAAACACGAGTTGGTTCACAACGATCTGCTCGCACAGAACTATCCTGAGGTCTGTGAGCCCCAGCGAATGGCCCCTCGTCCGCCGCGCTGGAAAGCAAGCGAGATCATCACGCACAACGACGTGAAGATCACCGCCCTGGGCGTCGGCCAGAACATCCGCGGCCGGCGCCATGTCGAAAGCCGACCGGATCTGATAATCCTGGATGACGTCGAAAACCGCGAGAACACCGGCACGCCGGACGGTCGCAAGAAGCTGTCCGAATGGTTCAACAAGTCGATCCTCAAGGCCGGAACGAAACAAACACAGGTCATTGTCATCGGGACCATCCCGCATTACGACAGCCTGCTCGCCGGGCTGACCGATCCCATGAAAAGCCCTGTTTGGACCGGGCGCACCTATCGTTCGGTGTTGCGTTGGTCTGAGGCCCAGGATTTGTGGGAGCGCTGGTCCGCCGTCCTGCATCGCCGAGCCGATCTCAATGGCCGGACTGGCGCTGAGGCGGCACGTGACTTTTTCGACGCGCATCGCGATGCCATGCTGGTCGGAACCGAGGTGCTGTGGCCCGAAATGGAAGACTACTACAGCCTCATGCTCATGCGCGAGTCGGAAGGTCCGGCCGCATTCGACTCGGAAAAGCAGAACGAGCCGGTGAATCCGGAAGATTGTCTGTTCCTGGAGGAGGATTTCTGCTACTGGGATGATCGTTGGGAGACTGAGGCGGCCCTCATTGCCTCGCTGGATCGCAAGCTGACGTTTGTCGGCGCTTGCGATCCGAGCCTGGGCGGCCGGAACCAGCATGCCGACGACTCGGCGATCGTGACACTGCTGCGCGACATGCAAAGCGGGACCTTGTACGTGCTGGATGCGGATATCTCACGACGCAAGCCAGACCGGATCATCGAAGACGTACTCGCCTACCAGCGCCTGAGAAAGTACGCCCGCTTCGGATTCGAGGCCAATCATTTTCAGGCGTTTCTGGCGGACGAGCTGCAGCGGCGATCAAAGGAAGCTGGGCTTTATCTGCCAATCGAGCAGATCACGCATTCGACCGACAAGGTCGGGCGGGTTCAGAGTCTTCAGCCGCTGATCCGTTCCGGCGCGCTGCAATTCAGCCGGCGGCACAAGGTGCTGCTGGAGCAAATACGACTCTTTCCGAAGGCGGCACATGACGACGGCCCGGATGCGTTGGAGATGGCCGTAGAAACCGCAAGGAAAGCAGGTCGATCGAGATGGCGAGCTGAGGACTTGAAGATGCTGACAGAACTAGCAAAGAAGCACTCTTCATATCACATGTGGGCTGAGCTGTATTGAAGCCCACCCGTTGTCCCAGGATCGAGGGACTGAGACGGCGATGGACCATGCGCCACGCCTAGGCGCAACGATTCGTAATCATGCTCGCATACCGGACTGATTGCGCGTCATGTGCCGTTACTTGGGGCCGCCGGCCGACGCTGGACAATCACGCGAACCGGGCACGGGTGCATTCCGGATTCAATTACAGTTGATGCATCGATCACGACCTACAGCATCTCGATCCGCCCTCGCTGTCGCGAACTCTCAAATCAGTTTCCCGCGATTATTCGGATCGCGCACGCTGGGAACGCCTCGGAAGCTTCGCTCGGTCACACACATCATTTCTTCCTGATTCCCAAGAAGCAACTGCTCCTGCACATCGCGCGCGAGGTAAGCCATCCTGACGATCTGGCTCACGCGGGCGCGCGTAAGCCCGAGTTGTTGCGCTGCGTCTGCGTAGCTTGCGAAACGGCCCGACTCGACGGCTTCGACGATCTGAAGTGCCAGGACCAGCATGCGCACGGCGGGTGCAATCCGTGACCTGTTGCCGTGCGCCTCCTGCCTACTGGACGCGGTCGGCGGATCTGTCACAGCGCGCGTGCCCTGATTCGCACTGCCGCAACCGGTCGATTGATGCGCGCCGTCCGCTGCGGGATCTGAACTCCAGCGGTGAGGCCTCCGCACCGTCAAACGCGTGGGAATCGAAAACTCCAGATGCATCGCTTGCTCCCTCGCGAAGTAGCGAGGCTTGTCGTGCTTCTCAGTTACGTCACGCTCACGCAGTCTCCTTGGGACGAAGCAGTTCTTCGGCTTCCCGGCTTAGTTCCAGCCGCACGCCGCCAGTCGCGCCATTGATTTCAACGCGGTCGGCCAGCAATCGCACGATTCTGGCCCGTTGCTCACCAGACAAACTGTCCCACTCGGAGGACCACAGCACGGCAGCGTCGGCAATCGGCGAAGTTGTCAGGGAGTTCATCTCGATTTGCAGTCCGCGCAGCTTGTTGATCACACCTTGTTCAAGCGCGTGGGCTGACACCGACTTCGTCGGACAACTGGCGTAGCCGCGTTTCAACGCCCGCGTGCACACGTAGTAGCGGTACTCCCGACCGCGCTTGGCCGTGCGGGTTTGCACCATTGCCGCGTTGCATGGAGCACAGCGCAACAGGCTCCGCAGCAATGCACCATGCCGGTTACGCATCACCGCGCCGTGGGTCATGCGATTGCGGCCGAGCACGGAATGAACTCGGTCCCACAGCGCCTGATCGATGATCGCCTGATGCGTGCCTTCAAAGACCTCGTCACGGTGTCGGACCTTGCCGAGATACGCCACGTTGCGCAGCAAGTGAAGGAGCAAGGCGCGGTCGAAGGGCCGACCGCCTTGCACCTGACCCGCCGCCGTGATCCAACGCTTGGTCTTCCAACCACGGCGGGCGAGTTCGGCGGCCACGCCCGTGAGCGATTCAAGCTGCAGATAGAGCTGGAAGATCTCGCGAACCTGATCGGCCTCGGTCGGATTGACAACGAGGCAATGTGCCGTTCGATCAAGGTCATAGCCCAGAATCGGCCGACCGCCGACCCACTGGCCGCGACGTCTCGCCGCAGCAATCTTGTCGCGCGTCCGTTCACCAATGATCTCCCGCTCAAACTGGGCGAAGCTCAGGAGGATGTTGAGCGTTAGTCGGCCCATCGAGTCCGCGGTGTTAAAGTGCTGCGTGACCGAGACGAAGTGAACGCCGCGCTGCTCGAAGAGCTGCATGATCCGCGCGAAATCCAGCAGGCTGCGCGACAGCCGGTCCACCTTGTAGACCACGACGCAGTCGACGCGCCGAGATTCGATATCGGCCATCAACCGTTGAAGCGCCGGTCGTTCGATGGTGCCGCCGGAGAATCCACCATCATCGTACCGGTCCGGCAGCGTCGTCCATCCGAGGTGCTTTTGCGAAGCGACATAGGCCTCGGCTGCCTCACGCTGCGCATCGAGAGAATTGAACGCCTGATCGAGCCCCTCGCTTGTGGACTTTCGCGTGTAGATGGCGCAACGAACCGTGCAAGGGAAGCCATTCGAACCCGCTTCGACTTCTGCGCGATCTCGCTTGTGGCGACGACGCAAACCGCGGCGCCCGCTCAGCGACAAGGGAGATGTGGCCGCATTGCGCGGGCGCGACGAGGAAACCACGCTTACTTCCGTCGTGTCAGCCATGCTTCTGCTCCGAGAACCGCACAGGCTTCAGTTGACGAACAAGGCCGAAAAACAAGCGACCATTCCAATGGGCGCCGGTGATAACCTTTGCGATGGCGCTGAGTGAGCGATAGATGCGCCCTTCGAATTCGAAGCCTCGCTCAAAGACCGTCACGACGATTTCGCGGCGTTGATAAGTACGGCGAAGAATCGTGCCGGGTCGTAGCGGGGCGGGCTTGGGGCGCTCGATAAGCCTTCGAGCGCTCTTCGAATGCGATTCGACTCGAGATGGGTTGCCTATTGACGCCGCTGCCGCCGCACCGCGTTCGTTACGTCGGCGCGCGGCCTCCGCCAGCGCCACGGCAAGCGGATCGAACTCGTCGGCCAACTCACGCAGGCGCTTCTGTGCAGCTTCGCACAACTCCGGCCGTCCATCGGATCGGCGCTGCATCGAAGGTCGCGCGCACGTCGCAGGCGGTCCATTCACTGGCTGCGACACTTCGCCGAGTGACTGCCGGAAGCGCGCTTTATACTTCTGTTCGCTGTTTGCCAAGCCGGAATCTCGTTTCGTCATCGCCTTTCGCCTCGCCCGACCGGTTCGCCTGACAGCCCGGGCGTCAACCACCCGCCCAGCGTGAAAGCGGCTGCGACGTACCCCTACCTAGGGCGAATCTCGCGCTGGAAATCAAGGGAATTCGAGAGGAATCCTGCGGACCACAAATGAGTAGGATGTCGGTACCAGGGAGCGCCGCACAGAGTGCAGATGGTCGGGTGACCGATTCGCGCTACTTGAGCTTGAGCTCATCCGCGATGTTCCCGAGAAGTCGGTTGATCGCATTGGCAACTGCGTCGTCTGGTCCGCCTTTGCAGGTAAGTTCGACGCGAACCGTGAACACCAGCTCGTGGTCACCCTTCGCCTTGAGCAGGTCGCCCATCGATTCAGCCAGGTCTTGAATCTGGCCCGGCTGCAATCGTGCCTGCGCCGATCGCGTCCCGGGTTGCGCCGGCGACGGAGTCGACTGGGCGGGAACCGATGGTATTGAACCTTCCGAAGCAACGCGCAATCGTAAAGTCGATGACGCGGCGAAATCGCATGGCCACGAGCACGATTCGGGAGTGCGTTCGACCATCCGAGCGCGGAGCGCCCCGTCGATGGCTTCGCGCACGACGGCCCAGGGGAGCACTTTGCCCGCGTGCTTGGAAAGCGCAGTCACAAGGATCTGGCCGGTCGTGTTGCCATCCGTCCATGCCTCCATAGCCTGTTGCGGAAGGACATTCATGGGCGGAAGCGGCGCGGGCGGCGCTTGAATCACCGCATCATCGGTCATCAGCCCGGTCGGAACCTCCTCCGCCAGGAAGCTCGCAGGTCCGGATGTCAGCCAGACCTTGCCATCGCGCACTGCCGCTGCGACCGCCGCATCCACGGCGGGCGGCGCGGCACGCGGTACCGGAACCGCCTCTTCGTAACCGCCGCGATTCACTTTCATGGTCCGGCCGCCGGAAAAGAAATCTCGAGCGCGTTTCAACGTAACCTCGCCTGCCTCCCACAGTTCCCGGATCGCCTGCGCATAGACCATCGCAGGCGCCAGTTCCGTCAGTTCCGCTTTCTCGGGCAGAACCAGTTCCAGGCCGGGATCATCGAGAACCGCCTCATCCAACCGTTGCCGCCAGAACGTGCGAATCGACTTGTCAGGTCGTGTGAGTCGCGCGACGAACACCCCCTCCAGGCAGCCGTTCACGATTGTGTCGAGAATCGCCTTGCGGTTGAGCATCTTCGGCAGCCGCGCGAACCGGGCAAAAGCGCCCACCAGGTCCTTCACACGCCGCGCCGCCTCATCTTCCCGCCACAGGTCGTAGGGGCCGCCGCGCAGAATCGCGTCCGCGCTGATTGCCGTGTCCTGAATTCGCGAGCGTTTATCACTCTTGATCGTGACGAATAGCGGTTCGTCGCCGACCTGAATTTTGAACGCCTGAACCTCGTCCTTCTCGTTCACGGTCACGACGATGCAATACGCCTGCTGCAACACGCCCGGGATGCGTTTCGCTGCGGCGTCGATATACCCCTGGAGCATCGCTTGCCGAACCGGATCCAGCTCCTGCCCCTGGCGCTTCAGTGTGTCGCGAACCATCTCCCATCCCAGATACTCTCGGATGGCCGTGCGCACGCCGATCAACCCGTCTCGCGAGGGAACCGCCACCACAACCGCGTTGCGTTCCTTGCGGGGCCGCTCGGCGTTCGTCGTCTCCTCAACGAAGTGACGCGCGGCCGTCGGCTTGCCCGATTCACACGCGAAATTCGGACCGAGCACCGCGTAGTGGAACTCGCCGTCGTCCTCGATCTGAGCGGGCTTGTCCGGAAGCAAATGCACTTTGGCGCCGGCCGCGCTGGCGCCCCCGGTCAGGAAGTTGCGTACTTTCGGCTCGCGAACCGCCTGATCCAGCCGCATGTCGACCAGCTCATCCGGCACCCGCGTGCATGCATCGGCATGCATCTGCCGCAGATTGGGCTTTGACCCCAGCCGCCAGGAAACCGGCAGCGGCTTTGTACCGTTGGCCGGCTTGACTTCGGCGTCCGCGGATTCGTCCAGGAACCACGACCGGTCGAACCACTGACGCAGCGCCTTCTCCAACTCGATCTTGTCCGGCCGCGTCGCGCCGACGAGGATCAGCAGGTCCCGCAACTGAGCCTTGGCACCGATCGGCTGGGAGTGCATGAACGTCGCGAAGACCGCCTGCTCGATCTCCCGATGCTTTAACCCGGCATAGTCGCTCTGTGCCTCACGCGCCTTCGCCAGTTCGCTCTGGAGAATCGCCGTCCACTCCTGCCGCTTCCCGTCATACACTTCGGCCGTCGCGACACTCGTCAGCTCGCGCGACGCCTCCGAAATGCCGTCCTTATCCGGCTCGTGCAGGAACACGTTCGGCCCGACCAGTGGCGACTGGTCCCACTTTTCCGCGTCGCGCAGCGCCAGCGCAAATGTCCGCAGGATGCCGCGTGTCCGCTGAAAGCCCTCAAGCTGCGTCCACTTCGAGTAGAGCACGTCGGTGAGGTCGGGATGGAACGGGTAGCTCGCGATGAACCGCTCTTCCGCCCTCTTCTGCCCCTTGCGCGTTTCGTCATCCAGGTCGAGAACGCCCTTCAATGCCGTGAACACGGCCTGTCGAAACGCCTCCTTGTCTTGGATCGACGCGGGTGTGAAAAAACGCCGCCGCAACACTTCGGCCACGTCCTCCTTGAGCACGGGCTGCACACCCTCTTCCCGCTCTCTGCGGAAGATCGCGTAAAGCTCGTCCTGAATTGCCTTACCGACGTCGTCGCTCTTTTTCGGGTCCGTCGCGAGCAACGACGCGACGATGCCACACCGGTCCACTTTCGTCGCCGCCTGCGTCAGGTACTGGAAGAAGTTGATCAGCCGGTCGCGCCAGACCGCGTCCATGCCCACCTTCTCACGTGCGTACATCAGCACTTCATCAATCAGAATCAGCGTCGCCAGGCCGTCCTTCTCGGGAATCGAGAGAAGTTCGACCAGCAGCGTTTCCGCCGGCGCCGTCTCACGTTCCTCATCCTTGTCATCCGCGTTCAGCAGCTTGATTCCCGCACTGCCGGCGAGCTGCCAGGCGAGCACGCTCCACGGCTGCCGCAGGCGCCGCTTCTTGCCCGCCGGATCGAGCACCTCCATGCCCTTCTCAACGTCCAGCTTGTCGAAGGGAAGCACGGCGACGCGGGCCTTGGGCGGCAGGATGCCGATATGGGCTTGAAACTCCTTGACACTCGGAAGGTCCGGCAGCTTCGCCGGATCGTTGACCAAGTGATACAGCGTGATGAGTGTGTGCGTCTTGCCGCCGCCGTACGTCAATTCGAGCTGGCGCACCGCCTTCTGGTTCTTCCCCGCCAGCCGCAGACAAACGTCTTTCGCCAGGTCGCGCAGGTTCGTCGTCGGATACGTGAGCGCAAAGAACTCCTTCGGATCCTCATAGATGCGACGCTTCCCGCTTTGCAGCGCCACGTCGTACAGGTCCGCCGCGAACTCGTTCAGCGCCAGTTCGCCGGTCCGCACGTCCTCACGGAGCTTGACCACCTCGTGCCATGCTTTCCACGGTAGTTTGGACATGTCTCAACTCCCTGCGAACCATCGTTGCAAAGTCGTGCGCAGCTTGATGAACGCCGGATCGACGCAACGGGCGAAGCTGACTCTCGCCGCAAGTTGTGCGTAAATCGCCGACGAGCGCGTTTTGCCCACCTTCCGCAGGGCGCGCTCAATCGCTTGCTTCGGCCGCTGGGGCTTGGCCGCGCCCTCAGCAAGAAACCCCCCTTGAGCCAGCCATTCCCGCAGCGTCGGACGACGACCCGCCCAACCCAACGTGGCATCCAAATGAGACGAGTTGACCCAAATCCAGACCTCAAGCTCAGGGTCAATCACAACCACCGCCGCCCGATCACACCATCCTGCCTGGCCAAGTCTATGCTCGACTTCACGCTCAAGATCCTCGCGCTTTCGATCTTCCGCACCGCATCCCTCGCGGTCGAAGACGACGAGCGCATGTTGAAAACGACCGCACGCTCCCTTCAGAAACTCATGCGCACGCAGCCGACAGCCGGCATCTCGATCCGGATGCTGTTGAAACTCGACCGTAATGCGCAGAATGCCGACCGCCTTCGGTCGCTGAAGCATCGCCCGCAGCACGGCGGCCTCATCCCTGCCGGGCGTCAGTACCAACAGGTCTTTCTGATCGCTCGGCGGAGTCACCCCAGCACTCCTCCGGCGAACAGCGTGCCGAGACTGACTTCGCCGCGCCATTCCTTCAGCGCCGGATGCTGGTCACCCGGCGTAATCGTCGTGCCTCGCCGCTCGTCGCGAGAAAATACCAGTATCGACTCCGGTTTCACCATCGCCAACAGGATCGACGAATGCGTCGCGACGAGCACTTGCCCGTCGTAGACAGACTGAAGCGATTGCACGACTGTTTCGATGTTGAGTGGGTGCAGGCTGTTCTCTGGCTCTTCCACCAGCCACAACGCCTCGGGCTTCTGAACATATGCAAGCAGCGTCAGCGCCAGCAGCCGCAGCGTTCCATCCGATGCCATCCACGACGGCACCTCTAAACCGTCTTCGTAGCAGAGCATCAAATAGCGATGCTTGTCCTCGGGGCGATCGACAACGCGAAGGTCCTTGAGGTCCGGAAGGGCGGTTCGCAAGTGAGCAATCCAGTCGCCGAACTGTTGAGGCGCTCGTCGCTTCACGTCATTCACGACCCACGGCAGGTTCGAGCCGTCACGCGATGGAAAAACACCCTTCCCCGGCGCGCTTGGTTTCCTGAGTTTTCGACTATCCAACTCGATGCGCCGGGCGCCTCGTGCCAGCGACTCGGACAGCCACATGGATGCCGGGAAATGATCCTCCGGTAACTGCACAAAAATAGGCTCATTCGTCTTCGGACGAGCGGCAATGTCGTATTCGCCCTGCGTCGGCTCCCCACGTTCGTTGACGTACTGTTCAGGGGCCACATGCAGTTCATTCCTGCGAAACCTGCGAATCAATGGCTTCCATCGGGCGTCTGCGCGCTCCAAGAACAAAGTTCCAGGAGGTTCGCCGCCCACACCGCGGTCCCGCTTGCTTTCCACTTCATCAGAGCGCCCCAGAAGAATCTGCTCATTGAGGAGACTCACCTTATCGGTTTCCTCGTTGATGCCCAGCGCCAACTCGTAGCGAATCAGATCGTAATCGGGCGAATCAAGCGGCGGCTGATGCTCATCGGGAATACTCGCCTCGATCGCCAGCTCAAAGCGAGCTGCTTTGCGGCCCCAGACCAGGTCATGAAAGTTCTCGCTGCGCTTCTCGACCGCGGCGTCAAGCCCGCTGGACACCAGATGTCCAAGAAATGTAACAACATCCAGGAACGTGCTCTTCCCGCTCGCGTTCGGCCCGACCAGGATGTGGAACGGCTTCAAGGGCTGGCGCACGTACCGCAGACAGCGGAAGTTCAAGGCCTCGATTAATGTGATCATGTTTCGCTCCCCGTTTCTACAATCTCCACGAACAGCTTCGGCTGCTCCTTCCGCGAGATGCCCCGCGCCTGCACGTGATTGCTGATGCTCTCCAACACGCTCCGCTCCTCGCTGCCTTCCGGCGAAAGCTCGATCAGCGCCTGCAGGAGCTGCTTGAACAACTCGCTCCGGCGCAGGCCGCGGTCCTCCAGGTACAGATCGACCTTCGTCACGTCCCCGGCCCGCCAGAGGTGCATCAGCCGGTGGACCTGGTCGATCAGCGGCATCATCTTTGCCGCGGGCGCCTCCTCCGTCGATTCCGTTCCTTCGAACAGCCTCGGCTGGGCCACTTCCCGCAGCCGGCGGGCCCGGGCCGCGTCCGCCAGCGGGTCGACGCCCATCCCCGGCCGCTTGCGCTGCTTCCATGCCTTGAGCTTGAACGTGCTGCCCGTGCCCTCCGTCGCCTCGCCTTCCGCGTCGGCGTCGCCGGCGTCCGGCTCGCCGTCGTCGTCCTTGTCCACGCCGCCCGAGCGCACCAGCAGATCGTACTTGTCCGCCAGGTCGCTCTCCGACAGGTTGCACGACACGGCGTACAGGATGCACGCCCCGGCGGGCGCATCGTCCATGCCGAAGTCGTGCCGGTGCAGCAGGTAGTAGGTGGTCACGTCGTCCAGCGTCGCGGCCGTCTCGGCGTCCGCCTCTGTGCCGGTCGCCTCGCTCAGCACGCGGCCGACGACGAAATCGACGACAATCCGGCGGACCGCCCGCAGGAACTCCGAGACGCTCATCGTCTCGCCCGGCTGGTCGGCCTTCTTCACGAACGGATGCTTGCTGTACGCCTCCATCGCCGGTCCGGTCGCCGCCCAGACGAAGTCTGGGCCGCGAATCCCGGCGTCCCAGAACGCCCGAAGTTGCTCGCCGATGCGGGTTCGCATTTCACCTAACACCGTATTGTCCCAGCCTGGGCGAGCCGTTTCCGGCCGCTTCCTGCAAACAAGCCAGACTGACGATGCGAGCGCAGCAGAACCGTGAGCGCGCATTCGTTTGCCCATTTCTGTTTGAATGGGCCAACTTCCGTCGACAGTGAACCCAGCACGGATGATTGCAGCGACCAGAGTCTCCCACGCATCCGGCTGTTTGTTCGCAAATACGATGATTAGCCGACCATCCGGCTTCAAAGCTTCAGCGCAACGCCGAAAGACGGTCGCCATTCCGATTTCATAGGCCTCCTTGGACTTGGCCGAGTCGTTACCGTGCCGACTTTCATCGTCGATTAGTTCGCCAGTAGCTGACTCAGAGTCCCATTTCGGCGAGAGATCGTCACGGAAGTTGCGATCCCATTCGGCGTTCATTCCCCAGAGCGTGCGTCGCAACCAGACGTAGAAGAAGTCCATACAGTCGGAGTATGGAATAGCGTCGTAGTAGGGCGGATCAGTCACAACCGCGTCAAAGTCAGCGTCGGTCAACTGTGCCTGAGCATCCGACCGCACGATCTGTGCAGGTAACCAACTCGGGTCTGCCCTATTGTCTTGAAGGATATCACTGATCCAGTCGACCGTATCTCCCGCGCTCCCGGTGGAGTTGGAGAGGACATTCACTTCTGCAAAGTCCCAGCTTATTGGCAAAGCCCATCGCTTAAACGTGTGTCCGATGCAGAAGCGATGTGGCTGCCACTCGACTAGGGTCGAATCCTTATCAGCCAGCTTGCTAATGACGCAAGCCAAATACGGTGCGATAGCCGCCAACCAAGCAGACGAATACCCTTGCGTGCTCATCTCTTCACGCGCGGCCCGCGTTGCTCGAATGAACTCGCCGAACGCGATTAGTGGGCGCGTAACGAACAAGTCAGCCCAGCGGTACATACCATAGCCCTGAACACTGAATGCACGCCCAGCGCCCGTGCCGCCACCCTTCGGCGTAGGCTCGCTCGGAACGCCAAAGGGAATCTTGCCGAATACAGAGCTCGCTTCGATAGCAGCCTCATCGGCCACACGGAACTCATCCGACGTCGGCAACCTGTATTCCTTGCCTTTCGGTCCATCGACGGCGACGGCCGTCATCACCGCTCCCAGGCGACCGTTTGTGCCTTCTTGACGTATGTCCTCCATCTCCATCGCGACCGTGCCGGGCTTGCCGCAGCACGGACACCACGCGCCGGCACGACTCATCGTGCCAGCGCTTATTCGCCGATCGTGCTCACGCCTTTGTGCGTTGTTTCCTCCGATGGCCGGCACGTTTTCCTCGACACCGAAGACAACGCCGGACTGGTCGGCGTTCGGCTCCATCGTGAGCAAAACGCGCTTATTTTCCTTTTTCGCCAGCCAGCGTGTCTTGAGCAGAGGAATCGTCGCGCGGCAGTTCTTGCACCGCACCGTCCGCGCCCACAGATAGGCAACCGCTGGTTTCGCGACCCAGCGCAGGGTGCTCTTGTTCTTGAAGAACGCTTCCGTCGTTTCCTTGCGGTGCTTTTTGCTCTCAGCGTCCTTGCCCCAGAACTTCTTGTCCTTGGCGAACTTCTTCTTGAGCACCTCCGCATTCAGCGCGTCAATATCCGGCGTACCGTCGTCCGTCAGCGGCACGAGCCGCATCGGCCGCACCAGGTTCGGGTGCTTCTCGCGCCATTCCTCGACTTCTTCGAGCGGCTGAAAGTCGGCGTAGGTCGGATAGAAGCGGGCCAGCTCCTTCCGCGCTTCGGCCAGCACCCAGCGGCCCCATGCCCGCACGTGCCAGGCCAGGTCGGCCTCCAGGAACGACGGATCTATCTCGCCGCCCGCGACGCCGCCCATACCGGGAAGGGGTGGCGCATCATCCTCGCCCAGGCCCAGATGCTTGAGGAACGTGCGGATCTGCGCCTTCTTGAAGCCGTGGGCCTTGAAGAACTCCTCCATGAATGCCGCGTCGCGCAGGGCGAACTCCGGCAGCCGCCGCTTCTGGCCGGCCAGCTTCTGCGGGTATTCGAGCGTGCACTTGAGGATGAACCACGCGACCGGGTTGATATCGATGGCCGTGACCTCGCAGCCCAGCCGCATCGCCTCCAGCGGTATGGCTCCGCCGCCGGCGAACGGGTCGAGCACCTTTGGCGCCCGGCCGCCGTAGGCCTTGCGGATCTCCTCGCGGAACCAATCCACGTCGGCCTTGTTCTCCGTCTCGCGACCCCAGTGGAGGATGCCGCCGACCGTTTCCTCGACGACCTTGTCCTCGACCTTGCCGGTCGGCAGCTTCTTGCGCTTGACGACCTTCACGACCTTGCCGCCGATTTTCTCGCACAGCTCCTTGCGCCCCTCCGGCGTCCCAGGGTCCGGCAGCAACGTCGCAATTAACGCCGCCCGACAAGCCGCGAGCGGCCGCCGCGCCGGCCAGATGTGCAGCGTCGATATGTGCCCGTGCCGCACGTTCTTCTCGTGCACGGAGTCAATCGACGCCTGCTTGAGCGGAAAGGCGACTTCGATGAGGCGCTTTTCGGTCATATTCGTAGACTTCCATTCTACCGGGGCAACGGGAGGACCCCAAACACGATTCCCCCGCTGGAGTAATACAGCACACCCTGCAACTCGAAGTGCATGTAACCGTCCGACTCGATGACCCGTACAACATGCCTAGTTACCACATCGAGGGCGTGCTTGAAGTAACCTGCCGACACCGTGCACCATACCCGTTGCATCGATACGAAGGACTTAGAGCGGTACGACGAAATACTATCGAACGCTTGACGCAATGCAAAGTGCAGCAACTCCTCTTGTATTCCAAGAAAGAACAACGTATTGGAGTCAAGCCGAAAGACCCGCCCGCCTACACGGCTTTCGATTACACGAGACTTTAGCGCAAACCACGGATCATAGGGTTTGCCGGGCTGGCGTGAACCGACGATAAACTCCATACCATCGCCCTTACGAAGCGTAATCCCATCCAATTCATCTATGTTCGACAACGCCCTTAATGCCGCCAGCCGCGTCTGCAGCGCGACTGACAGCGCAGAATGAGGACTAATGAATGAAATCAAGTCGGCAATATACGTTAGTCTCGCGATGATGCGGAATCGCCGCGGATCAACCGATTCGTCTGCGGGAGGATCGACGAGCCAGCAACGTGCCAGCGTGTCCGCCTTCGCATCCAACACCGCGATGGTGCCATAATACACGGTCTTCGAGACCGTTCCGTCGTTAACCCGCTCTGATCGCTTTTGCGCTTCGATTGTCGCTTTCTGCTTTGAAACGTTGCTTGATTTGGCTCTAGCATCTAAACTGATTGTTCCTTTGCATTCGACCTTGATAATACATGTTCCATCGCTCGCTGCGTATTGAAAGTCCATTGACTGCTCTCGTCCCCCCTGTCGAACTGGGATTCTGTACCAATCCGCCTCCGTCGACTCATGGATGGCGTTTAGCACCGACAGCCCAATTGCTTCTCCGAGGCGTTCGGTTGTACCGGAATTCATACCCTCTCTGGAAATGACGCCGATAGAATCATTGCGGAACTCCACCAGCCCATCCCACTCCTCGAGCGCATGACTGATCTTTGGGGCGATTTCTGCGTAGGTGCCGAATCCGCGTGTACCAGGGCGCTTCTTGTAGAATAGGTAATACGTCAGGATATCGGCCGTTGGAATATCGAGCGTTTTTGGTAGTTTCAATCTGGACAGTAAGCCGCGAGCAGCCGACGTCATCAATGCGCCCTCGTTGACTTTATCGTAAAAATCAGTGCGTATACTCACGGACTGCGGACGCACTTCCTGAGATGGAGCGAGTAAATTGGCCACAGGCATTCTCCCCATTGCGAGGCCATGCGTACCAACGGTCCACCAGTTCTTGCCAGCTAAGCTCAGCCTCACCGCTCGCGCCGAAGCGAGACGAGCGGACTACCCCTTCGCCGGGGCGACACTGTCGACCGCGCACGCATACAGCCGATTAGGAAGTCAATTGTGAGTTGCACATGCTGTATGGTGCGGCGACGAATCGGCCTAACGTCGCCGGCTACTTGCGCCTCGGGATGTAGCAGTTCCAAGAAAAGTGCCCCGTCCTTTCGCAAGTAACTCTCGATGCGCAGCAGAGAATCATCACGATCAGCTCAGCAGTACGCACCGGGGTGGACCTCGAAGTCTGGATAAACCTGTGCGAATCGTCGTAATACGGCGTTGCGCGCCTCCGTTAACCGTTGTGCGCCGGATGGTGAGACCAGAAACACAGGGCAGCGGACATCAGCACACCCACAGGGCCCTATCTCCTTCTGTCGAACAAGCTCGTCGTATGTGGCGCGCAGCCGGACAAGTCCGGCCTCAACCTCAGCCAGACCCCGCGACAGCGCGCGGTCGGATAGATCATGTTTTGTCGGAATACGATCGATGAGCAGGCCGTCGCGTGTACGCCACAGGCCTGTTTTCAGTGCCTCGATAGTATCGGTGACGGCCTTCTTGAAGTCAGGTAAGGAGCTCTCCATCGTAATCGGTGTTTGAAAGGCTGGGCGGTCAAAGATGCGAGCAATCTGCGTCATCCGCTCGCGGTCGTCTAAGGGCTTTAACTTTGATACGGCTTGCACTAAGTCACGTGGATCATCAGGAAACGCCTCTCCATCGAGGAATCTCCTTAACAGTGACTCTGCCTTGGACCGAATCCGCTCCTCAAACTCAACCCCGGCCCAGAACTCGCAGCGGTAGATGCCCTTTTCCTGAGCGTACGCTCTGCACTTGTCGCGAACGCTGGCACGAATCGGCCCGCCGCAGATCACCCTGATTTCGTCCGGCTTTCCAGTCGGCGCGGTCAAGAGCGCATCGATGTCCCCCTTAAACTTCTTCAGCGTCAGACCGTCAAAGTGATTCGCACATAGAATACAGACCGTTGATCCATCGGGATGTCCGTCAATCAGGCGGACACCCCATATGTCGCGCCCCTTGTCTTTTCCGCGCTGACCGTACCATTCAAGGCTACGAAATGTCTCGACGCGGACATGGTAGGCATAGACCAGTCGCTCAAATGTGCGACCATCCAGATCCTCAAAGTGGATGGCATGAACCGTCCTCTTGGGTTTCGCCGTCCGCTTAGCTTTCAACGTCTTCTTGGACGGTGTCGTCCTCATAGGCTTCAATGTCTTCCTGTCTTTCGCCATCTTCAGGCCTCCGCCGCGGCGAAGATCGCGCTCTCGTCGATCACGACGCCGCCCTTGGCTCGACAAAGCAACCGCCCAAACGGATCACGCACGCGCGTGACCTGCGGATGCGGCGAGGCACAATTGAACACGGTATAGAGCCAGTAGCCGTCACGCAGGTTGCAGGCCTTGGCCCATTCGTTCTCGGTGACTTCCACGTCGGCGATGGCCGCACGGCCCTTCACTTCGATGGCCCGCCGCTCGCCGGACGGATGGATCGACAGCAAATCGAATCCCGGGTTGTCCGACAGACCGGCGGCCCGCGCCTTTGGCGGCGTCGATACATCGCGGACGGTTGCTCCCAGCGCCTCCTCGTAAGCCGCCGCCACGCGCATGGCGATCGCTTCGATTTCGGCGCTGTGGCGCTTGCGGTCCGCCGGATCGGCGGACGGCACGACCAGCGCGTGCGCCAGGAAGCGCACCGGGCCGGGGGCGATCGAAGCCGGTTCGGCCCGCAACCGGGCAACGGCTGCGTCGCGCCGCGCCGAGAGCGACCGCTGCTGCTCTTTCACGCGCTCCAGCGCTTTTCGGGCGCGACCGTCGCCGGATCGTGCCCGGTCGGTCAGCCGCGCCCGCTGGCCGGCCAATTCCGCGTCATGTGAGTTGTAGCCGCGCAGCAGGAACTCTTCCCGTTGGGGCAGCGATTCGAGCACGGCGCGTTGCCTCGCCGCCGCCAGCGGCCCGGCGACGGCCGCTTCCGCGTATTCCGTCGCGCGGATAATCGATTCCTCGGCGGCCAATGCGATGCGGGCGTATTCCGGCGGAAACCGGTCGCTGCCCCGCAACAACAATAGATGCTCGACCGGGCACTCTTCGATGACGCCGGCCCGGTCGCGCAGGCCGACGAGACGGCACTCGAGCAGTTCGTCGGCGTCGCCGTTGAGCGCACGCCGCAGGACGCTGACTTCCATGAGGTGGAAGAGGTAGGGCGCATCGGCGGTCGGGTCGATGAAGACGGCCCCGCGCAGCGCGTCGCCCGCGAAACGTTCGAGAACGACGGCCCGCAGCCGCTCGAAGACAGGCTCGCCCGGGTGCAGGAAGACGGCGCTGTCCTTGTCCGCGGGCCGATAGACCGTAAGCCGGTCGCGAACGTGCGGCGGGTAGGTCTCCAACACCGACCAGAGCAGATCGAGTCCGGCGCGGCGACCGGGACGCAGCGAAAAGCAGCCATCGAGATCGCCTTCGATGATCAGATCAAGTTCGCGCGCCGCCCGCTCGACGAATCGGCGCACGTATCCGGGCAGCAGTCGGCGGAACGTCTCGGTTTCGGCCTGGCTGCGCAGTCGAGGAAGCTGCGATTTGACGTCGCCGCCGTCGCCGTACAACCGTTTCTCGCGGGCTTCCAGGGCGTCGATCTGTTCCTTGGTCAGGATCCCTTCGATGCGCCGCTGGGCGTCGGACGCTCCGGCGTCGGTGAGGGCGGACGCCATGAACGCCGTGATCGAGACGTTTTCGAACAGCCGGCCAACGACGTCGAAGACCTTGTCCGATTTCAGCTCCTTCCGCATGCTTTCGAGCTTCTTGAGCAGCGTGTTCAGCACGCGGCCTTCCCGCGTCTTGCCGGCGATCAGATTCACGATGATGACGATCGGGCTTTGCTGCCCGTAGCGATGGATGCGGCCCATGCGCTGTTCGAGCCGGGCCGGGTTCCAGGGGACGTCGTAGTTGACCATCAGCCAGCAGAATTGCAGGTTGATGCCCTCGCCGGCGGCGTCCGTGGCGACGAGATATTGAGCGCCGCCGCTGCGCACGTTGCGGCGGAAGTGCTCGACCTGACGCTCGCGCTCCTTGTAGTCCATGCCGCCGTGCAGGCAGGCGATGCGGTCGGTGTAGCCCATCGCTTCGAGTCGGTGGACGAGCCAGTCGAGCGTATCGCGATGTTCCGTGAAGACGATCAGCTTTTCGTCGCGGAAGCGCGGATTGGTCAGCACCTCGCGCAGCGTCTCGAACTTCGATTCGTGACCGCTGTCCAGCACCGCCTGCGCGAGTTGCAGCCGCCGCTGGACCTGTTCGCGTTCGGCTTCAAGCTCTGGGAGCGAGGTGTAGACGATGGCCTGGAGCAACTCGTCTTCCGTGCGCTCGTGCCGTTCCTGTCCATCCTCGCCGGCGTCTTCGTCGGCGGTGGTGTCGTCGAACGGATCGTTGAGTTCGTCGAGGCGGCGTTGCGCCGCGAGCATCTGCTCGGTTGTGATTCGGCCATCGCGGAGCGCGTCGATGAAGCCGTCCAGGCGGGCGAGCCGGCGCTCGAACGATTTCATCACTGCGTACGTCGAGCTGGCGAGGCGGCGCTGGAAGACGCTCATGGCCAGCCGCGCCGCGGAGCGATTGAGAATCTGGGCGCGGTTGTAGAACGCTTCCATGTAGGCGGTCGTTTCGTCGTAAAGCGTTTGCTCGCTGACCTCGCCCTGCGTCAGGTCGTAGCTCAGCGTGTTGGATTCGCGCTTGGGATAGAGCGGACGCTCGTCGAAGTGGACCATCTCCTCCTTCGTGCGGCGGATGAAATGGCGTGCCCTGGCGTCTGGGGGGTAGCCGTTGAATGCGTCGAGGGTGGGCAGGACATCCGGTTCGAGGAGCCGCCACAAGCAGTAATAAGGAAAGTCCTTGCCCATGTGCGGCGTCGCGGTGAGCAGCAGGAGATGGTGAGCGGACCAGGGCAGCGTCCAGCGCGGATCGCCCGCGGGAATACCGGCGATCGCCTCGGCCAGCCTGTAGCGGTCGGTCTTTCGCACGGTGAGGTCCGCTTCGCGGTCGGCGGCGAGCTTGTGGGCTTCGTCGAAGATGACGACGTCGTACGGCTCCACCGACTTTTCCTGGAGCCGCTCGAATACGCGGTCGCCGGAAAGCGTGTCGATGCTGCAAATCAGCAGGTCGCTGTTCGGACCGGTGAACGGGTTTTCATGGCGAATGTCTGCACCGCGGATGATCCGAAAGCACAAGCTGAAGAGCACGCGCAGCTCGCGTTCCCAGTTGCCGATCAGCCCGGCCGGCGGGACGATCAGAACGCGCCGGATCAAGCGGCGAGCGAGCATCTCGCGGATGTACAGGCCCGCCATGATCGTTTTCCCGGCCCCCGCATCGTCAGCCAGCAAAAACCGCAAGCGTGGCTGCGTCAGCATGTGTTCGTACACAGCAATCCGCTGGTGCGGCAGCGGATCAATCAGCGAGACTTCGGTCGCGAAGGTCGGATTGAACATATGGCCGAATGCGAGTCTCTGTGCTTCGGCGTACAGCCCAACCCGATCGGCGGAGGCGAGAAAGTCATGATGATTGGGCACGGCCGTCGCGTCGGTGGCGGCGGACGCCGACGCGACAGGCTGGCGAGCGTGGTCCAGTCCTTCGCTTTCGATGCGCAGAATCTGCTGCCACGCGAGGGCGGATGGCTTCGATTGCCCGTTTTCCCAGCGGTTGATCGAGGCGAACGATACGCCGAGGACCTCGGCAAGCCGCACCTGCGTGAGTCCGAGTTTCTCGCGCAACCGGCGAATGCGCTCGGCGGACTTAGGCTCGATATTGCGCCTTATCGCAGACATGATACGGATTGATCATATCAAGCAGAATCCATCAATCAAGGAAGAGCGGTCGTGTGGTTCGCGGATTCTTAATATCATATGTTATAATTCGCGTGTAACGTGTTTGTTGAAATAGGTTTACGCTTTCCTGTTTGATCGGCAAGATTGCCCGATTCATTAACGTCGAAACTAGTGAGGAACTTGGTTCTACGTGTCGTTACCGTCTGAAAGCCGGAGCTCCGTTCGCATGCCGCATTCTACGGCTCAGTGTTCGCAAGCCTTCGAACGGAACGGACCGGCGGGCTTGGCGTGTGGCGGACCACCGCGCCGACCAACGGTTGAACGTGGCTTCATAGGTACACCTCGCGCAACTTCTTTTCGTCTCGCAATTCCCCACTGGGGCCGGTGAACGAAATCTGCCCGTTTCTCAGCACGTAGACGCGCTGGGCGATCTTGAGCACCTCGCGGACTTTCTGTTCGACGATCAAGGCGGCCACGCCGGCTTCACGGCTGATTTCGGCAATACGGCCGAGCGCTGCACTAACCAACGGCGGGGCCAAACCCAGCGACGGCTCATCAAGCAAGAGCATCCGCGGGGACAACACCAGGGCCATGCCGAGCGCGAGCATCTGCTTCTCGCCGCCGGACAGCGTGCCGCCTCGCTGGCGAAGCCGGCCGGACAGAGCGGGGAACAACGTCAACACTCGGTCGATGCCGGCCTTGAGTTCCTGCTTGCTCGCGAGGCTGACACCGCCCATCTCCAGGTTCTCTCGCACCGTCAGGTCGGTAAAGACGCGGTTGCCCTGCGGGACGTAGGCCACACTCTTCGCCAGCCACGTCCGCGGAGTCGGATCGCGAATTGGGTTTCCTTCGAAGAGCACGCGCCCGGTCCAGATGGGCAGCAACCCAAAGACGGCCTTGAGCAGGGTGGACTTGCCCGCGCCGTTGTGGCCGATCAGCGCGACGATCTCATCCGGAGCGACACCAAGGCTCACGCCGCCGACCACCTGCTTCTTGCCGTAGCCGGTGACGAGCGATTCGATCTCCAGAAACCGGCCAGCGGCATCAGCCAACGTAGGCCTCCAGAATCTCAGGGCGCTCAAGTACGTCGGCGGGCGGCCCTTCCGCAATGATTCGACCGGCATCCATGACGATCACAAGGTTCGCTATCCGCCGCACGGCTGAAATATCGTGCTCAATAAAGACGATCAGTTTGCCTTCGTTTCGCAGCTTCACGAGCAACTCAAGAATACGGTCGGCCATTTCCGGATGAACGCCCGCAACCGGTTCATCAAGCAGCAGGATCTTGGCCTCGGTCGCCAGGCAACAGGCTAAAGTCAAGAGCTTCTGCTGGCCGTATGAGAGCGCCCTAGCTAGTTGATTGGCATTCTCCGCCAACCCGACGAATCGCAGAAGACTCAAGGCCTGCTGCCGGTTTACAGCTTCCTCGCGCGCGACGCCTGTTCGCAGCAGGGCTGCCCAAAGCCGCTCGCCACGCTGGTTGGGGCGGGCGAGCATGACGTTTTCGAGTACGGATATTTGCTGAATAAGGCGTAGGTCTTGAAACGTGCGCGCCACGCCAAGTCGAGCGATCCGATCTGGCGCGAGATTCGTAATGTCGCGATCACTCAACGCGCATCGTCCCGCATCTGCGCGGATGAATCCCGTCCAGACGTTCAGAAGTGTTGTCTTGCCTGCCCCGTTTGGGCCGATGATCGCTACGATGCCGGTAGTAGGCAGCGTGAGACTCACTCCCACCAGCGCATGGACGCCGTCAAACGATTTGTAGAGCGACTCGCAGTGCATTGGTTGGTGCGATACGACCACCACGATGGTCTAGGTCGAGGCGCATTGGGTTAAAGAACAAGCACATCCTGCCGATCCACGATTGGTTCGAATAGACACCAAAAGTATTTCTCGAGCGTCGTTTCGCGTACGCTTCCCGCCACGACGGAGTGTGCGAGGCCGACGATCTCCACAGCCTCGCGGGAGCTTGAAGGATGTCGTTCGCGGTGAATTTGGGCGAGTTTCGCAATGTCCGCGCGACTATTCTCATCATCTCGCGATCCGCGGGCGATCCGGATGGGACAAGGGACTTCCCTGATCTGTTCCTCCATCGCTGGTAGCGTCTCGAAGAAATCCTCTGCGAGCCAGACGTCGTGTTTACGACTACCTTCGTAAACGTTCTGTCGAGATTCAGTCGTGCCGTACAACCTTTCGATGGCCGATGAAAGGGAGGGCCCCCAAAGGACCAGCCCCGGAAGCGGCTCGAGACCCTCGTACAGACCAAGTGCAATGTGGCAGCCGAACGAGCGCGCGATAATCCAGTCCGGTTTGAAGTCGGCGACGACCCGCTCGGCGTGCTCTAAGGCGCTCGCGTAGGAAACGCGTCCGCTTTCTTCGCCCCGCTGGCCGGGGTAGACTGGGATCTCCACAAACAAACGACGCCGAACGGCCTCCCTTTCGATTGTTGCATAGACTTGCAAGTACTCGCTTGATCCAGTCCGACTGGACGCACCAGGTAGCACCAGAACGCGCTTCATGATTGTCTACCTTCCGAAGGAGTAGCAGCCGACTAGCCCGCGTGGCCGAAACATCATCATGAACACCAGCATCCCACCGTAAATAATCTGGCGTAGGTTAGCCGCAGCCGCACTTGGCAGGCCGGCAGATCGCAGTAACTCCGGCAGCGAAACGAGGACCGCGGCTCCGAGCGGCGGACCCCAGAGACTGCCTGCCCCGCCAATGATCACCATCGAGATCACGAGAATAGACTCCATCACCGTAAAGCTCGTCGGATCGATATACGTGACATAGTGGGCGTATAGGCTGCCAGCTAGCGCCGATAGCGCCGTGCTTGCCGCGAAGATGGTGACCTTGAAACGCACCGTACCCTTGCCCAGCGCCTTGGCGAGAACCTCGTCCTCGCGCATCGCATGCAATACACGGCCGTACGGGCCGGTCCCAAGCCGCCAGACAACAAGGTAGCTCAAAACCGCGCACGTGGCGGCCAACATTAGGAAGCCAGCGTGCGTCAGAACGTGTCCACCGAATACACCTGGCGCTGGGATACCAGGGATCCCGGTCGGACCACCGGTGAGCGCGCCCCAGTTATTGAGAATACTGAACACGATCATTTGAAAAGCAAATGAAGCGATGACGAAATAATCGTCCGAAAGCCGTAGAGACGGCAGGGATACCAGCAAAGAAAGCACCGTTGCAAGCAGCATCCCCGTAATGATGCCGACCAGAAATGTAGCCCCCATCTTGACAGTGAGCAGTGCCGACGTGTATGCACCGAGTCCGTAAAATGCCGCCTGGGCAACCGACAACAGTCCGGCATGACCGGCAAGAAGATCCAGCGACACGGCCAGGATGACATAAATAGCGGTAATGATCAGGATGTGAAGAAGGTACGCCATGTCAAATCGACCGCTTGCGAAGCGGCTTACCAAAGATACCCTGTGGTCGCAGCAAAAGAAACGCGAGCAGAGTCGCGAAGACGACGGGATCCTGCCATTGTGCCCCGAGTGTCCAGGTGACGATTTGCTGGGCCAAGGCGAGCAGGAACGATCCGAGCATGACCCCGGCGATGCTGCCCACGCCACCGATAATCACAGCAACGATGGCAGTCATTAGGGCTGACATTCCCATGGTCGGGCGCATGTTCACGTCGAGCGCAAATAGAATGCCGCCTACCCCCGCCAAGGCCGAGGCGATTGCAAACGCTTCGAGGATCACACACTCAGTGGGAACGCCGCGGATGCGAGCGAGCTCGGTATCGGCTGCCACTGCCCGCATCGCGCAGCCCAACGAGGTCGAACGTAACAGCACGCCCACCGCGACCGGCAACGCCGCGCCAAGAGCAATTGCCAGCGATGAGGTTCGCGTCAGTTGCCCCCTGAGAATCTCGATGCCTTCGTCCATCGCGGCGGAACGTAGCAAACGCGTGTCATCACCCCAAATCAGGGAGATAACATTCTGCACGACCAAGTACGTCCCCAAGGACGCAATTAATAATGTCAACGAGGACGCCCCACGCCGTCGCATGGGCCGGTAAATCAAACGTTCAATCAGACATCCCAACGAGACACAGAATGCCACTCCGATCGGTGCCGCAAGGGTCAGGGGCATGCCCAGCCAGGACGTCCCAGCAAACGTGACGTACGCCGCGCAGGTATAGGTTGCCGCATGGGCGAAATGAAATGACCTTGTCATGTCCAGGATCAAGCTGAACCCGACAGCCACAAGCACCGTAAAAGACGCCACGGTCGCAGCATTCAATAGTATCTGCATCAGCTGACCCACGTACCCTTCGCCCACGCCATGGCATCCTTCCACGCTTGCGGTGGTGTGGCCGGATCGCGCTTCATTTCGTCGACTCTTCTCTTTGCCTCGGCAGCATCCATTTGGAGAGTGCAGCGCAGGTTGCGATCACAGCTCACCAGCACATCGTCGAGGACGTTCTCATCGATCGGATCTCCCTCCGCAGCATGCATCTCCTTCCTAACGAACAAGGTTTCCACACCGGACGCCTCGCTACAAAGAGCCAACACGTGCAAGTAACACGTGTCGTCAGCGGGCCATTGACGTGTTACGAGACGCAGGGGGGCTGCGGCACGCCATCGCATCACCTGCTTGATGTGATCCGGAAGAGCGAGTGTGCCGTCGAGGATGTCGCGGACGATTGGGCAGTCATTAGGCCTTATGCCGTGGCAATCGTGGACGCAGCGTGTGGGATAGACCTGTTTGACCCATTCGCGAGGGGTGTATGGAAACGTAAAGACAACCCGCTCCCTGCACTCAGGGATCAGGACGCCAAGTAGTCTCGACAGGCCAAAGGGTTCCTTGTATGTAAGGCACCCGTGGAGGACGCTATGAAAGTCACCGCCAAGCTTGCAGGCAATGAACTTGGCGAGTAACCACGCGTGGGAAAACTTTCGTTTTTCGACCGCCTCAAGCGCGTCGAGGAAATTCTCGGCTGGGAGGGCAAGAGGCGCACACTTCAGGAGCGCGTCGTCGCGCAGTCCAGAGATCGTCCGCTCCAGATTGGTCTGAAGCTTCCCAATCTCGTTCCTGAGGTCGCGCAGTGAGTTCCTTATTGTCGATAGCTGGGTCTCGATATTGGCGAGTTGGATCGGCCACGTGATGCCGACGAATGAGATGATGAACCCGAGTGCCCCAAAAATGAGGCCAAACGCTACCGGTGTGAGCCAAGCGATCCCCCAGAAGGGGGCGGCTCCTAAGACGGCTCCGAATAGAACACTCGCGAGAACAATCCGACGCCCCGATACTTTCCGGGTTCGCGCCATTTGGTGATCTCCCGGTCTTTGTTCTTCAGCATAGAGAGACTCATTTCATGGAACAATGCTGGCGCGCCTCGCAAGGTGTGCTAGGACCTCATCACACGTGCGCCCCGACATGGGTATGAATTGATCTGAATCTACACCGCGCAGAATCTCCCCCTTGACGTCGCGCCAAGCCGTTCCAATGGTCCACTCAGGGCACGCGAGCTTGCAAAGCCTCTGCTTCCCATTCCAACCGAGTGCTAGCTCATCCCCAAACACCTGATAATCCGCCACCCAATGTGGGAATGGGTTCACATGCAGAATGCCCATCGTGTAATTGTCCTTGTGATAAAGATGACGACTGTCGTCAAAGAACGAGCAGAAGAGCGCTAGCCAGGCACGTTCGAGCGGTTCATGGGCGACGTGCTTCAACATCCTATCATCAAATACAAAGAATCGAGTAATGCGGACGCGATCTGACATCTCGTGAAGAGTCCTAAAATGCGGTGGCATTCGCTCATAACAGACCTCAAATTGCGCGGTGGCTACACCGGGTGCTCTGGGCCAAGTTCTGGCAATATCATGACAAAAGCGGAAGTTCGCGTCGGATAGTGTCGCCTCAAACCACACGGAGGGGAGGTATGGACAGATCATATCAACCGCCACCGGAGTCGCTCCGAGCGAGACGAAGCGGCTATGGAGTGTGATCATCCGGCTAATGATCTGAGAGTACCGGTCTCCATCACACTTCCATGCGAACAGTCGTGCCATCGCGTGTCCTTTGATTCAGTGGTCATGAGCGCCACAGGTTACCGCCAGCTTGGAAAGATGCAGTAGACATCTGTCTGCGATGCAGGCCTTGTGCATGGGCCCTCCGTGGCAGTAGGGCCACTCTTTACACGTAGCGCAGGGGCCGGTTCGCCTCCAGTCAGAGCTTCGATACCGGCGATACTGTTGGTCCCAGACGTCCTTAATGCGCTCGGTTCGCAGATCCCCTTCGATGAACTTGCGAGGAATATTACTGCATGCCCCTAACTTACCATCGTGGAGAATGCCGAGATTATTGATGCCGGCAATGCAGTGCCAGATGAACGGCCGGACGAGCCCCTCCAAGTCACGACCGAGCCAGCCGCCGCAGCCGAGTTCGACCATGGTCGTCGCCCGGTTGGCATATGTGTGACAACTCCGTTCATATTCGCCTTTCAGAAACTCGATCACTTCGCGCGTCTGATCGGCCGAAAGCAAGTACTCGGAATCAAAGCCTGTTCGCCCAATTGGGTCGATGGTCATTATGCGGAATACGCGCGGGCGGATGCCATCGCGCACCCGTTCGAAGAGTTCTTGGATCTCGTGGACGTTTCGAGCGTGGGCCACTACGGAGACCGTCACGACATAACCGCTGTCGGCGGCCCGGCGTGCAGCATCCCATGCCATCCGAAAGCCCCCGTGAATGTGCCGAAATGCGTCGTGTGTCGATTCGAGGCCGTCAATGCTGATCCCCAAGCCGGTCACTCCGGCCTGCCGCAACTTGGCGAGCAACTCCGGACGATTTGCCAGGACGATGCCATTCGTCTGAATATCAATGTTGCGATAGTATGGGATACGGCTAATGCGGCGGAGAATATCGAGCAAGTCGGAGCGGACGAACGGTTCGCCACCGGTGATGTTGACGTGCCGGAATTGGCTCATGTCGAAATCGGCGGCGATCTGCTCGAACGCGCCGACAACCTCGTCCTCCGTCAACTCCGAGCCAAGATCGACCTCCTCGGCAGGCGATCCGCAGTGGATACAGCGGAGGTTACAGCGGCGAGTCGCCTCCCACGTGATGATCTGCAGCGGATGATCCCGGATGAGTTGCTCGATCCGCTCGCGCCAGCGCTCGAAGAGCGACTCATCCGCGGCGGTTAGCGGCATGGCCAAACACCGTTGTGAAGTACTCGCTGTCACCGTCGCCTGGGTGGCAGCCGTACATGTCATTGACGTACTCGACCGGGTTGGACCAGGCGAGCATGCGTCGGCGGCACCTGCTTGCAAATGACGCGTGGTCAAGATCGGCTGGAGCCTCCGCCTCCCGCGATCGGGGGTTGATCTCGCCCTCTGGATCAGTCATGTCGGTCTCCTCCAAGTTCTTTATTGACGAGTTTAATCGAGCCTTTATGGATAGTGTAACGCTCGAAAGCCTCAGACTTCAAGTCCCCATTCTCGTGGAATTCGATGTGTCCGGATGCACCCATGAAAGCCGTGCGATGCAGCGCATCCCGGATCTTCTCACCCTCGACCGCTTTGCACGCCTGGACCGCGCGTAAGACCGCATCCGCCGCGTCATGGGCATAAGCCGCAAATATATCGGGAGGCTCATGAAATCGGGCCTGATAGCGCTTGGCGAATGCCTCGTACTCAGCCGTGTTCAGCTGGGTGGGCGCGGTGTAGAACACGCCATCGGCTGCATCGCCAGCCACGCTGCGGAATTCCGGTGAGCCCCAATTGTCGCAGCCGAAAAGAGGCTTGTTCAGGCCCAATTCGCGCGCCTGACGGACAAATGTGCCGCCTTCCTTAGGATACGTAGGGGAGATAACAGCATCGAGTTCGTCGAGAGCTCGAACCTTAGCTGCAACCGTACGGTAGTCGGTCGCGCCCTCGGCGCTGCCTTCGCTCAGCAGCACCGAGCCACCGAGCCTCGTGAACCGTTGCGCGAATCCGTCCGCCAGCGGTTTTCCCCAAGCGTTGTTCGTGTACACGATGGCCACGCGTTTCGCTCCCGTTTCGCGGACCCAGTTGGCAAGCACCTCGGCCTGGAGGTCGTCTGCGGGGCATGTCCGGAAGAAAAACGGGCCGCCATCGGTTGACAGCTTGGAAGAAGACGAGATCGGTGAGATCAGGACGACATTATTACGATTGGCAATAGGCGCGACCGCCAACGTTACTGTGCTGCCTGCTGAGCCGAAGATCACCGGATAATTGTTTACAGTAGCGAACTTTGTAACGATGCTAACCGCTTCTCTCGCCTCCCCTTGGTCATCTTGGAAATCCAAGACAATCGGCTGGCCGAGCACGCCGCCCTTCACGTTCGTTTCCGCGATGATCAACTCAATGCCGCGTTTGGCTTTCTGTCCATATGAGGCCACGTCACCGGTCAGGGGCAGGACGGCCCCAAAAACGATGCGGCCGCTCCTAGGCGGCGCGTTCGCTTCTGCTTGGGAGGCCGGCGGCGCCTGTCGGTCGCACGCTGCCACGAGGAGGATGGCGACAGCGGTTAGCGACCCACAACGCGTTGGCCATTGCCGCGCCTTCATCATGCTCGTTTCTCCGAATTCATCGCCGCCATTGTCCGTCCTGCCGCGCCTGCCGAGAGTTTCCAAGAGGCCAAGCAGTGTCGCCTGTGGCAGGCCAGCATGTTAGCCCTATCGGTAGGGGCTGTCCAGATCCTGCAAGCGGCCGGCAGTCTTGTGGGACGGGCGAATTCCTGTCGGCCACTCCCCGGTCAGGACAGCCCCCCCTATGAACAGCCCACGCGGTCGGTCGCGGCCAACCAGTTGTCGGCTTGCTCGCACTCAGACAGCGGCACGTTCCGGTTGCGCGGAACGAAGAACTCCGGCCCAGGCCCGTGACGTGGACGCACCTAATCGTGTGGTCCGCCCGGGCTGGTAATCCCGTGTATGCCCCGTCAACGCCACGGTTAACAACGGGGGTCGCGGAATTTGTTGAGGTGGCGGGCGTTAACCAGATAGGTACTGTGAACGAGAGAACGCGAGAGCGAACAGCGCCGAAAGCGCCGTGCGGGCGCGCGGTCGGCGGATTTCCGCGCACTCGCGCGCTCTTGCGTGGCGTGATCGCCCGACGAGCATCGCGTAAGCTGTTGCGAATCCTGGCGATATGACGAGCAACCCCGGGCGCTCTCGCGCACGAGGTTGAGCGCGAACTGGTTGATCGCCAGACTCGCGATTAATGCGAAAACTCCGACCGACCGGCCAGAGAAAGGTCGACCGCCGAGCTTTCGGGGTCCGAAGCCTTGCGCCATGGGAACCGTTGCCTAGGGTCGTCGCGATACAATGTCCTATTTGCCGCGTTCCCCAACGGCGAACCGTGGGGTTTTCGCCGACGCGTGCGTGGTTATCCGCGCGACGGGGTGTTTAGCGGCTCCGACAAAAGCTCGGTCAATTCGCACCTCCCTTTCGTTGAAGCAGGCCTTCAAAAGGAGGCGTTGAACAGCGTCAAAGTGTCTCATCAACGTCCAGCGGGCGATTATCGTTCGCACCGTTACGAATCTCAGCATGATTCTTTGCGGTTTCTCTTTAAAGTCGTCCCTTCGCGAGATAGACATGCTCCGTCGTGTCGAGCCGCTGAATTCCCGCGACCACGCTGAACCAGATTCAGCGCCCGATTCCGTTAACCAGCATTGCCGTCGCTCGTGCGACGCGAGAGAGGAATCGCGGCAATCCCGCTGTTTTTTCGTTTGAATTCGATCGAGCGCCTCAGCCGGTTCGCTGCTCTCACGAACGGGCCGTTATTTCGATTCGCTCTAAGTCTTTACCGCAGCGTGACTTGCGGTGATCGTGATTCGGCACGTGCGACGAGCCAGGAAGCCTTGAGTGGCCCCTAGCCCTTGCAGACCTCCCC
>WYBU01000071.1 GCA_011525745.1 Planctomycetaceae bacterium
GCTGTCCGCTCTCGCAGGTTGAAGAAACCGCCGAGATCATTCAATATCACCAGTCTCGAAACCGAGCCGCAAAACGATCGCGCCTCAAACGCTCAATGGACACGACGTAGCGCTGTAGTGTTAAGCGACATGAATTGTGCGCTAGCTGGCTCGAAGTAGCGTATTGTGTCGTCAGTACTGTCATAACAGCATTTGGGCACGGCTTCTTTTTCGCGCATTTCACGGGCCGCACCAAGCGCCCTCCAGGCGCCGGTTGCCACATCGAATGCCCAAAAAGAACCTATGTACCTAGCTACGTCTGCTGTGTTGGCTCTTGCCCGCAAGTAAACAATGAACGATGAGTGCATATCATTCCAGGCAATTTGGCCGACGGGCTCAGGATAGTGGTGGAAGTCGGGCATTTGCAGCACTGAACGTGCGCACTTCAGCGTATCCAGCAACACGAGCGCATTGAGCGCATTATCGCGCCCGACAATCAGGGCGAGCCAGTCGCCGTTGCCGCTGAACGACGCTTGTGCGATGTAGGTGTGCGACTGGACCGCTTGGGAGTCCGGTAAAGTAAAGGCGAAAAGGAGCAGCAGTGGCATTCGCAGCATAGGTCACGCTCCCGTTTGGTAGCCTAGACGTCTGTTGGAACCAAAGCGATGCACGAGCAGGCGTAACGTACCTAACACAGGGTCGGAACTGATGAGTACGAGTACTCACACGTGCGACGGAGCACGTTGTAAGCAGTCGAACCGGTCATTCGCTATTCCCGAAAATCAAGCTACACATCATTTCGCACCATCTGCGATCCTCGTCCTACCAACTGTCACCCTGCTGACAATGTAGTGTTTCACACAAGATGAGACACTCAGCCTGTTCGGCGTAAGCATAGTTCCCTCGGGTGCGCTGGCCGATCTGGTAGCTCTCACGGTTGCCGATCGGATCGTAGTCGTAGCCGAAGTGCCGCGTGTACACCGGATTCGTCGGGTTCTCCAGCGTCCGGCCGGTGTAGCGTTTGGCGCTGGCCAGCTCGTTGCGGTCGTTGTAGGTATAGAGGTCGAACCCCGTCGTGCCGGTCGTGTTGAACGCGCTGCCGCTGACCGTCACGCTTGTCCGGCGGCCGAGGGCGTCATTGGTGTACTCGAACTTGCTCACGCTCGTCGCGCCCCACTTGTTCTCGATCGACGTGATCAGGTCGCGCGTGCTCTCGAAGCTCCGAATCGTGCTGGCCACCGTGGTGCTCGCGTCGCTCTTCCGGGCGATCTGCGACACCAGGTCGCTGTCGGCGGCGAAACCGTACACCGCCCCGTACGCCGGCAGCCCCGGCCCCGTCACGCGGTTGAGCCATCCACCGGAATCATAGCCGAAATCGGTGTCGAAGTCGGCATTCGTGTTGCGCGTTACCGCACTCGACACGGCCAAGCCCTCGCGAGCGGCCGATTGGACGGGCGGGACGCCCGTACGACCCACAGCCGGGGGCGGCTGTGCCCCACGGACTGCAGGCCCTTGTTACGCGGGGACGGTCGGGACACCCGTACGACCCACAGCCGGGGGCGGCTGTGCCCCATTCAACACAGCCGAGGGCGGCTGTGCCCCACGGACTGCAAGCCCTTGCCACGCGCAGACGGGCGGGACGCCCGTACGACCCACAGCCGGGGGCGGCTGTGCCCCATTCAACACAGCCGGGGGCGGCTGTGCCACATTCATAGCCGGGGGCGGCTGCGCCCCACGGACTGCAAGCCCCGTGCCACACGCGGCGCTACTGCGTTCGCTAACTCAGCGAGAATGTCGAGACTGCACGTTCATGCCGGCTGTCGCGCGGGGGGCCAGACGGTGCGCAACGCGGTGAGGATGGTGCGGGTCGCGGCGGATTTGTTGAGCGTGTAGAAATGAATGCCGGGAGCGCCCTTTTGCAGCAGTTCGAGGCATTGCGCGGTTGCGTGGGCCACGCCGAGGGACAGCACGGCGTCGGGGCGGTCGCGCAGGCGGTCGAGTTCGGACAAGAGCGGTTCGGGAATCGTCGCGCCGCACATGCGCGTGAAGCGTTCGATCTGGTCGACGTTTGTGATGGGCATGATGCCGGGGATGATCGGCGCGGCAATGCCCATGGCGCGGACCTCGGCGACGAAGTTAAAGTACTTCTGGTTGTCAAAGAACAATTGCGTGATGAGGAATTCCGCGCCGGCGTCGACCTTTCGTTTCAGATGGACCAGGTCCTGTTCCATCGTGGGACATTCGACGTGCTTTTCGGGATAGCAGGCGCCCGCGACGCAGAAGCGGTAGGCGGCGCGGATGAACGAGGTCAGATCGCTGGCGTACGAGAAGCCGCCGGGCGCCGGCGTAAAATGGGTCTGGCCCCTGGGCGGATCGCCGCGCAGCGCCAGTACGTTTTCGATGCCCGCGGTCGAAAGACGATCGAGTATGGCGCTCAATTCGTCTCGTGAGGAACCGACGCAGGTCAGGTGGGCCATCGTCTCGATGCCGTGATCGCGCTTGATGCGGGAGACGAGATCGACGGTCAGATCGCGCGTTCCGCCGCCCGCTCCGTAGGTGACTGAGACGTAAGTGGGCTTCAGCTCGCGCAGCGCCAGAACCGCGTCGAGCAGTTGGACCTGGCCCTGCGCGGTTTTCGGCGGGAAGAATTCGAACGAGAAGCTCGGTCGGCCGGTGGCCAGCAGCTCGCGTATGCGCATCGGCGACGGCCCTGATCGTTGCGCCGGGACTGAATAGTCAGACGGGACGAGCCTCCCGGCGAGACTCGTCCCGCGAACATGCTGACAGGTACGACGGCGCGATCGTTTTGCGGCCGGCGCTCGGCATCACGTGACGCGCGGCTCTCGATGCGTCAACTGGTCGCCGGTGCGTCGCACGCGCCGAAGCGCGCCTGATTCCGGAAGCGTGGCGCGACAAGGGCCTCCGCGAGCGTTCGGTTCCGAGCGATTGACCGATTCTCGAAACGACTACGCGTTGGGCGGTCTCTTTTCCTTTTCTTCGCGCTTGGGCGCGCCGGGCTTCGTTTCGTCGTCGGTCTTCTTCTTCGGAACCTTGACTTTCAGCAGGCTTTCGAGCCGTGCGATCACT
The DNA here is from genome assembly GCA_011525745.1 of Planctomycetaceae bacterium. Lineage (GTDB taxonomy): Bacteria > Planctomycetota > Phycisphaerae > UBA1845 > UTPLA1 > PLA4. The sequence goes on from WYBU01000071.1 coordinate 3,067, forward strand.
TTCTTGTCGGTCGGCTTGACGGCCGGTTCGAAGCGGGCGCGGATTTCGCCCTTGCGGTCGATCAGGAACTTGGTGAAGTTCCATTTGATCTCGCCGCCGAAGTGGGTGTTCTTCTTCTTGTCCGCCAGGTGCTTGTACAGCTCGCACGCGTTGTTGGGATCCTTCACCTGGACCTTGTCGAACAGTTTAAAGGCGACCTTGTAGTTGTCGGCGCAGAACTTCTTGATCTCGGCCGCGTCCCCCGGCTCCTGCTCGTTGTAGTCGTTGCTGGGAAACGCCAGGATGACGAAGCCCTGATCTTTGTACTTTTCGTAGATCTGCTGAAGCTCGGCATACTGGGGCGTGTAACCGCACTTGCTGGCGGTGTTGACCATCAAGATGACGTTGCCCTGAAACTCCTTCAACTCGACCATGTTGCCGTCGATGTCGCGCATTTCGAAGCGCAGCACCTCGGGTACATCCTTGTACTTGTCGGGCACGTCCTGATCCTTGGGCGGCTCAGGCCGCTTGACGCGCTGGCGCCCCAGCGACGGCTTTCCCTGTGCCCACGCCGGCGTCGGCTCCGGCAGGCCCCAGCCGACAACGACGACCAATGGCAACATCACAGAACAGCGTCGATTGCGAAACATGGTGTGACTCCGGATGGAATGGCGGGGCCGCTCGCGACCCCCGCAGGGCGGATTATAGCGGATTGACGCGGCCGGCGGTCAAGGCTTATGGTCAACGAATGCCGAGCGTGCTTCGCCAGGGGATGCCGACATTTCTACGTGCCGCGCGCGTCAATCGCGCCAGCGTCGCCGCGCTGGCACTGACCGCGCTGGCCATCCTGCTCATGGGGGGATTCTACGCGCAGCGAAAGTGGCGGGCCGCGGAGCGCATATACTGTCAGCAGAATCTGCTGCGCATCGGTCGCGCGATGGAGGCCTACTGGCAGATCAGCGACCGGCACTGGCCGTGGATGAGCAAGCTGCCCTCGTCGGACATTCACGATCCTGCCTGGCCGGGAATGGCCGCGGTGCTGGGACCGTTCGCCGAGAACGACTTGAGTGCGTTTCGATGTCCGTCCGATCGTCGGCGGTTGGCCGAGGGCGATCCGTTGCGTGGAACGTATCCGGCAGCGACTACCTGGTTTGAGACCGAAGGAACCAGCTACGAGTGGCTGCTGGCGGACGTATATGCCGGCAAGCCGGTCGGGCGGGAGGCGGCGGGTGGTCGCCGCGCGATCGGGGGCGGCCCGGCGGATCAGCCGATCATGTGGGATTTCGAACCTTTTCACGGCGGGCGCGGCACGCCCGGATCGCTGAACATCCTTTATGCCGACCTCAAGGTGCGTAGTGATGAATCGCAAGTGTCGCGCGAGCGGCCATGACCGGCCATGGGAGCTGCACGGCAGATACGAATGAACATGACCGACACATCCACAACCGAGTCGGCCCGCTCGATTGCGCCCGCACGCTTGGTCGCGGCGCGCGTGCTGTCAGCGATCGTCGGCGTCGCCGCAATCGGAGCGCTGGGATACTGGGCGTGGGCGGCGGCTTCGACGCCACCGCGGCCGTCGCCGGCGAGCGCATCGACGGCCGAGATCTTCGATTTTCTTGCCCACTCGCGTGGGTTCGCGGCGCTGCCGCCGGCCGAGCAGGAGCGGTTTTTCGATGAGGTGAAGGCGCATTACCGCGAGGAGGGGCCGCACCGGGAGCTGAAGCGCGGACTCGATGCGTGTTCCGGCGAGAAAATATCCGCGATTCGCGAGGCGCTGGAGCCGCTGGCGTTTCGCCGCGTGGTGGACCAGGCGCGGGCGTTTCACGAGCTGCCCAGAGATGCGCGGCATGCCTTTCTCAAGGAATTCCGGGAGCAGGCCGAGGCCGAAGCGCAGTGGCTGCGCGGCTACGGCGATCCGGAGCGGGACCTGACGATCCGGCTGGGCGCGGGGCTGCCGAACAATCCGCAGGAATGGTTCAAGTACATCAACACGCGCACGACGCCGCAGGAACGGCAATGGCTGGAGGGGTTCGTCAGCGAGGTCAAAGCGTTCGACGCGATGCAGCGGCGGCTGGGGTCGCCGTAACGGTTTGTTTTCAATTCATTGTGCGCCGGTCGGGAAGCGAGACACTCTATTGCGGTTTTCCGTGATATTCGCAGCGGCGGGGGCGGTTGTTCAGCGGAACCGCCACGAACGACAGAGTGAGCGCGTGGATCCGGCTCCGCTTACGCTTCGCGGCGCTGATTTGTATCGGCTGGAAGGGAGTTTCACGGGCACATCCGAGGGCGGCGGTGTCCCATTGTGACCATTGGCCTGAATCCACAACGGGGAGTCATGTTTGCCTGTAACCTCATGTCGCGTAAAAGGATAGCACAAGGTGCGATAACATGCGAGTGTCGATAAATGTTATGATGTTTTGAATTGACTTGGCCGATTATCGGGGTTACACTGATTATTGCGAGTCGAATCCCCGACGCTCCGTGCTCGTCATATCCGACGGTCGAGCCTGAGAGAGGGAAGCGTACAACCGTCCGACAGGTTCAAGACACAAGGCAAGCCGGGGGAGAGGGTACTCTCATGTGGATGCGTGATCGTGGGAAGGTGGCGTGCGCGCTGGTTGGCGCGGCGGCACTGTCAGGCAGTGCTTCAGTTTCGTTGGCGGATGTATGCGGGCCTGGCGCCGATCCCAATCAAGTCCTGCTTGCGATCTCCGCGAACAATGGACAAAACACGGGTACGTTTGAGGTGACACAGGGGATGGGCCAGTGCGATTCGGAGCCGGGCGTGGGTGAATTCTGGTTCTGGTCCTTCTTCAGCCAGACCGATCCGATCGTACTGTCCGGCGGCGGGCAGGACATCGGCCACGTGACCGGTCTGGCGGCGAGCATCATGGCGGATCCGGTCGTGAGCGTCGTGTACGGCGTGCAGGCCGGCGTGCTGCCGACTTCGTTCAACATTTCTTCGTCCGCGAGCTTTGCCGCGATGACGAACCCAACCGGGGTGGCGAGCGCGTCGAACACGCTGACGGACACGGTCGGGAACGGCGGCACGCTGACGGGCGGATTCGGCGGCAAGTCGTTCCGGGCCAGCTACAACGGGACGTTTGTGTTTCACGATTCAGAGGAAAACCTCTCGGTCGGCGCCTTCGGATCAACGCAGAGCACTGATCCGGACTTTTCCGGCGTCATCACCGGCTCGGTGACGAGCGCGACGGCGACGTTTGATTTTGCGCTCAGCGCGCGCGACATTTCGGGCGGCACGGGCGTTTTTCAGGTCGTTCCGGAGCCTGCGACACTGGGACTGCTCGGGCTTGCAGGGTTGATGATGCTTCGGCGAAGGACGCGGTAGGGCGCTAAGAATCTGCGAATTAATAGTCCCTGATCATTCAGAGTTTTGCCAGGCACAGGCATCGTGGCGCCGCGCCACGGGCAAGGGGTGCTAAGCGCTGAACGTACGCACGTGTCGGGCGTACTGGATGGCGCGCTGAACCACTTCGTCCATCGTCTCCTTTACGACAATCCGCTCGTTGTTCGTCAGCGTGATCATCGTGTCGGGCGTCTCTTCGACGAGCTTGATCAGCTCGGCGTTGATGACGAGCGGCTCGCCGTTGAGTCGCGTGACGCGGATCATGTCACAGTTCCCAGCGTGTGCCTTGAGTCGGGCGCGCCCAATCGACGCCGGCTCGGCCCGGGGCGAGCGAACGACAAGTTCGCGCGGAATACTTCGCCCGCAAGCGCCAATCGCTCCATCACAGCGAATTCACGCAGCGGTCCGCGGCGGAGCGGACGCTACGTGTTCACCGCGGTCCGTTGAGCGGACCCTACTATCTTCGGCCGAGCAGCAGCAGCTCCTGCAACAACTGGTCCGACGTTGAAATCACGCGGCTGGCGGCGGAAAACGCCGTCGAGGCGGTGATCAGACCGACGAACTCGCGTGATAGATCGACGTTGCTCAGTTCCAGCGCCCCGGCCAGCACGCGTCCGGCGCCAAGCTGCAATGGCGCGGAAATCTGCGGTTCGCCGCTGTTCGATCCGGTGAAAAAGACGTTGTTCGACCGCTGGATCAGGCCGGCGTTGTTGGCGAACGTCGCCAGGGCGATCTGTCCCAGCGGTTTGGTCTGGCCGTTGCTGAACGTTCCGATCAGCAGGCCGTCGCTGCCGAAGGCGAAATCGATCAACGTACCGGTGGCGAAGCCGTCCTGGAACGACATGATCAACGTTGAGTCGCGCACCGTCAGGCCGGAGAGTTGCGTGAAATCCAGGGCGATGGGCAGCGGCGAGGCCGCACCGGTCTGCGCCCGGTCGACGCTGATGCCCGTGTTTGTGGCGCTGAGAAAACGACCGTCGGAATCGAAAGTGATCGTTCCGTTGCCGATGACGGTGTCCTGATCGGTGTCGTCATCGGCGTTCACGTAAAAGCGCCACGTGTGCGAGCCGACCGCGCGTGATTCGAGCACCATCGTTACCGACACTTTCATCGGCGTGCCGAGCGAGTCATAGACCAAGAAGCTCGTATGCACGCTCTCGCCGTCCGCCGCCTGCGTCTGCGTGAACGCGAACGGGTTGACGGCCGCGGTATTGCTGCTGACCAGCGTGCCGGGGTCGATCGTGATGGCGTTGGCCGTGCCGGCATTGCCGCGGATCTGCAGCGACCCGTTATTGATGCCTGTGCCGGCGGCGCCGGGCAGGCCGGCCGACGTGTCGATGCCGATGAGGTCGTCCAGCCAGGTCAGAAAGTCGTCGACGGTGCTGGTCGCCGTGACCGTGAACGTCTCATGCGCGATTTCGCGTCCGCCTTTCTTGACGCCGTTGATGGTGATGGTGTCGCCCGCGTTGAACAGCGTCTGCGCGGGCGTGGTTTGATCGCGCAGATCGGTGAGCAGCGTGGCGGTCGACGTCAGCAGCGTGCCGGCGCCGTCGATGACGAGCGGCTGTGTTTCCAGGATCGTGCCGTTGGTTCCGATCGTGCCGTTGGAGTTGAGGCTGCCGTCAATACTGACATTCGATGTCGCCTGAGCGGTCGTCAGCGTTCCGAGCGGGATTTCGAGATCGACGAGCACGCCGGGGACGACCTGAAAATTCGAGTTCACGCCGTAGCCCTGGACGAAGAAGCCGTCCTGCGACACGAGTTTATTCTGCGCCGATAGCGAGAAGGCGCCATCGCGCGAAAAGACCTGTTCGTTCAGCGCGGTGCGCAGCACGAAGAAGCCCTCGCCCTCGATCGCCAGATCGGTCGGATAGGTCGTTGTTTCGATCGATCCGGGCGCGAAGACGCGCTGCACCGATCCGAGCACCGATCCCAGGCCGATCTGGGACGGATTCGTGCCGCCTTCGAGCGGGCCGGGGCGCGTGCCGGCGTTGAGGGTCTGGGAGAACTGCGTCTGAAAGAGACTGCGCGCCCCCTTGAAGCCGGTGGTGTTCACGTTGGCGATGTTGTCGCCGATCGTGTTGATGCGGAACTGAGCGCTGTTGAGGCCGGACAATCCGGTGAACAATGCGCTGGTGAGACCCATGGCGTAAGCTCCTGAAGGAAGTCGTTTCGCATCGGGCCGCGAGGCCGAGATGCGCGAAGCAGCAGGCCGCGGGCTGCGCTGCGTTCACGCGGCAGCCCGTACGTCGAACACAAGTTTCATGCCTCCCATGCCTCGATCGGCGGCAGTGACGGCGCGCCGACGGGTACGTGCCGGGCACGCAGCGTCGCTACCGGCGGCTGGTTCGTTCCGCCCGCGGGTGGATCGCTCGGCGGCGGATCGCCGGGCGGCGGCGTCGCCGGCGGCGTCTGCGGTTCGAGCGAATTTGGATCGACCAGCGTGATGCTCTCGACGCTGCGGAGGGGCAGTTGCTGACCCGTGTGCAGCACGAGAATCGCCTCGCCGCTCGAAGAGAACTGCACGCCGATCACCACGCCCTCGACCGGCACCGACTCGCCGCCGCCCGAGCCGGAAGTCACGCGGCCGGTCACGTAGCGCCCGATCAGTCCGCCGGCTTCGCCGATGCGCTGCTGCTGGGCCAGTGACGAAAGCGTCCTGTTCAGCGCAGACGAGGTTTCCATCTCGCGGATGGTGGACATCTCCTGGACAAGCTGGCCGCTGTCGCGCGGCTTGAACGGGTCCTGCGACTGCAACTCGGTAATCAGCAGGCGGAAGAAGTCTTCGGTTTTCATGTCATTCAGGCCGCGCGTCGTGGCGACGCGCGTCGTTCCGGGGGCCAGGCTGCCGTCGATTGCCGTTGTCTGCATGGCTCTGCTCCTGTTTCGTTGTCACCGCGCCCGCCGCGTGCGTCGGGCCGTTACGCCACCAGGTTCAGCGCACCGAATTCGTTCCAGTACGCCGCAATTCGGCGCTCGGCGCGCGCGGGCGTCAGCGCATCCGCGTTTCTTGCATCCGCATCGGAATCGGGGACAGATTGACGATCACGGGGCGACTCGTGCGGCGTTCGATTTGGATCGCGCCATGACCGGCCTGCGTCGTCCTGCGGCTGGCCGGAAGCGCGGTCGTCGCGTCGATCGGGCTGCGCATCCGGTCGGTTGTCGGCGTCGGTCCGCACGACGACGTCGGTCTGTGCGACGCGCAGGTCGTGCTGGCGAAGCGCGTCGACGAGCTGCGACATGCGCGATTCGACCAGCCGTCGCACCTCGTCGCTGGCCACGGCGACGCGAAGGTGGAGGGCATCATGGCGCATGGCCACATCGAGGTGCAGCCGGCCGAGTTCCGGCGGATCGAGCTGAAGGCGCACGTTCCAACGACGTTGCGCGATATTGGCGCCGAGCACGTCGGTCAGGCGATCCAGCGATACCGGTCGATCTATTGCGGCGGCGTCGAGGCGGCGGGCGAAGGACGAGTCGGCCGGTGCAGCGCCGCGCAGCGATGCGGTGTCCGCGGCTTCATGGCGCGCCGTTGCTTGCGCCGTTGTCGCCACTCCTCGCGCCGACGTCGCAACCGGGTTGGCCGACTCGCCGGGCGTTGCTGTCGATTGATTCGTGTCGCGCCGGCCATCGGGCGAAGCGGCCGACGAACCGCTTGTGGTCGCGGCAGCGATTCGCGTGCCGAACTGCGCTGCCGCGGCGTTGACGGCTGTGTGGTCTGAGGACGTGTGGGACGTCGAGGAATTGCGTTGCGCATCGTGAGGTGTGGCGTCGGACGCGAGCGTTTGCGTCGCGAGGCGTGGATCCCGAGCCAGGTCCTGCGCTGCTGCGCCGGACGACGCCATATCGGCTCGCGGCGGGGTCGACGGGTCGATGGACGGTCGGCCGGACGGCGACGGCGGTGGCGTTTGTGTCGCGTGATCGTACTGTCTTGTCTCGGGCGCAGGTCGCGTTGTTGACGGCTTCGGCGTTGACCTGCTTGCGTCCTCCGGTGGCGGCAGCCTGGTGTTGCTGAGATCTGTGCCCGCAGCCACGCGCGGAACGTCACTAATTCGCTGCAAGTCGATCTTCGGCCAAGCATGATCCGTTCTGCTCAGCGTGGCGAGGGGCGGAGTCGCAGGCGCCTCGACCGATCGCGCGTCGGACTGAGCCGGCGACTGAGTTGATTGAGGCGTTGTCGCGCGGTCCGTGTCGGCAGTCGGGATTGATCGCGGAAATTCCGCGGCGTCGTGTGCATCCGGCGCATGTGACCGTGGTTGAGCATCGATCATGACGGGCTGAATGAACAGCGGCTGCGGCGCAGCGAACGGAACGGGCCGGTTCGCTCCATCGGGCGATTCAACTCCGGGCGCCTCCTGATCGGCGGGCGGCAATGCGATCGGCGGAGAGAAGTCGGTGGCCGGCTCGTGTGTTTGTTGGCCGTCGCGGCGCGGCTCATACAGGGTGTCGCCAGGCAACGGCGCGGCAACGTGCGAATCGGTTGCTGGTTCCTGAGCCGGGGCCGGCGAATTGTCTGATTTTGTCGAGGGGATTTCGTCGACTCGAGAGGAGCGCGCGCGTCGTTCGACCAGCGACTGTTCGATCAGAGCGTCGCGCGACTCCCGCGCGCGGCGAAGATGCGACAAGAAGCGATCGGAATGATTCGCCGCCGCGGCGGGCTTGCGCGGAGCGAGAAGCGCAGGCAGGGGTACGGGCGTCACCGGAAGAGAACGGGCCATCGGACAGCCTTGGTCGCTGCGAGCCTGCGGCACCGTCATTCAACGTTGCGCGCCGACTCAGGGGCTACCGGCGGTCAGGTCCTCCGCCTGACGGTCATTTCGCTGGCGTAATTGCTCCAGAATGCGCCCGATCCACAGGCGCTCCTCTTGGGTCTTGCACGACTCCATGATCTTTCGGCCGGTGCGCGCGTCCATCTGCAAGAAGAGTTGCACGACGTCGGCGTCTGATTTCTGGTGCAGCAGTTCCTTCGCGAGTTGCGGTTTGATCGACTCGAGATACTCCAGTTCCTTAGCTGCGCCTGACAGCGCAAGTTCTTCCGCCTGGCGCTTCAGCGATTCTTCCCAGGCGGCGCGTTCGGCGGCGAGCGCTTCCTGGCGGCGCAGCAGCTCAATTTGCGCGGATTGCAGCATCGCCCATTGATCCTGAATCTCCCGTTCGCGGCGATCGAGTTCCACGCGACGGGTTTTCGCGGACGCTTCCTCCCGCGCAATGAGTGCCGCGGGCGGCTGATTCTGCGCAGACGGCGCGCTCGGCGCACTGGTCGAAGCGGGTTGAGACGTCGGCGTCGATTCGCCGCGCAGTGCGGCAATTGCTGCGTCGAGTCGATCGCCGGTCAGCGCGCCGCCGGCCGCCAACGTGGCGACAAAGCCGATCAGGGCCAGGAAGTGGGCCACAGCAATCGCGGAAAAATAGCGATAAAAGTGTTTCACAATTCGGACCTCTCAGCGTTCAAACCCTCAGCTTACGGTTTTTCGGCAAGGGCGAATCACGGCGATTGAGGGTTAGTTCAACGCAATGCTCGCCTCCGTTTCGCTCATTCGGCGCGTCGCGCACTGCACGTTTCGCTCGTCGTCGATGGCGCGCTGAATGCGGGCCGCCTCGGCCGCATGCGCGTCGCGCCGCCGCTCTTCCAGCCGTTCGAGCACGCGTACACGCACGTGCGCCGCCGACAGCGCCGCCCGCTCGCGCGTCAACTCGGCCTGATGTCGCTCGATCGAAGCGCCCGTCTCCGCCAGTTCGCGCCGCAGCCGCGCCAACTGATGACGGTCCCACATGACCTGCTCGATGGCGAGGCTGCCGCCGCAGAGCGACTGGCGTGCGGCCTCGACCTGTCGGCGGATTTCGACATCGAGCCGCGCGCCGCGTTGTTCCAATTCATGAATGGACGCCAACCGCGCTGCCACGCGCCGCTGACATCGCTCCATCTCCGCGCGGCGAACCCGCAGCACCGAAGCCAGGCGGAAACGAAAGACGCCGGCCATGATTCAACGCTCCCGATTGGCGCGTAAGGGCGCACAGGAATAGGCGGAACGGAACACCGTCCGTCGCGCAAAGCCGAGGGCGCATCCGGAAACAACGTACACCCATTGCCACTTTCGCACAGCGGCGCTCGACACGCCCAGGCCCTCGCGAGGCACGCTTCTCGGCGCAGTCGGGCCTTTCTCGCGCGAGGGTGGACCGTGCCACCGATCATGCGATCGTGCGGGTTGTTCCCGCGCGGCGCCTGGCCGTTGCGGTTCACGCGGCGCCGGCGCGCTCGACCGCGCGCCGCGGTTCGCCCGCCGCCACGCGCGGCGCCGACTTTTCGACTTCGCGACAGCGATCGGCCAGTTCCAGCAGCGCCTGGCGCGACGCGGCGAAATCCGCCCTGCTCTCGATGGGCTGCTGAAGAAACTCCTCGATCCACGGCCGCGCTCGAATCGCCAGGTCGTACTCTGCGTTCGTGCCCGCGGCGTAGGCGCCGATGTTGACCAGATCGGCGATATCCTCCCAGATCGCCATCAGCCGCTGAACGCGCCGGGCCGCCGCCAGATGCTCGGGCGACACGATGTCGGGCATGAGGCGGCTGATGCTCTCGAGCACGCTGACGGCCGGATAGTGGCCGCGCGCGGCGAGTTTTCGCGACAGCCACACGTGACCGTCGAGGATGCCGCGCACCGCGTCGGCGATCGGCTCGGCAGGGTCGTCGCCCTCGACGAGCACGGTGTAGAGTCCCGTGATCGAGCCGTGCGGCGTGCGGCCGGCCCGTTCGAGCATCTGCGGCAGGAGCGAGAACACGCTGGGTGTGTAGCCCTTGGTGGTGGGCGGTTCGCCGACCGCCAGGCCGATCTGGCGTTGGGCCATCGCCACGCGCGTGACGGAGTCCATCAGCAGGAGCACGTCGGCGCCCTGATCGCGAAAGTACTCGGCGGTCGCGGTCGCCACGCCCGCGGCCCGCACACGCATGACGGGCGACTGGTCGGACGTGCTGACGACGACGACCGAACGGCGCAGACCGTCGGCGCCCAGGTCGCGCTCCAGAAAATCGCCCACTTCGCGTCCGCGCTCGCCGACCAGCGCGATCACGGCTACGTCGGCCGATGTGTAACGGGCCATCATTCCCAGCAGTACGCTCTTTCCTACGCCGGTGCCGGCAAACACGCCAATGCGCTGCCCGCGGCCGATCGTCAGCATGGCGTTGATCGATCGGACCCCCACGGAGAGCGGTTCGTCGATGCGGCGGCGTTGCAGGGCGGGCGGCGCCGGCCGCCACAGCGGGTAGCGCTCTTCGATGGTGAACGGCGCGGGGTTGTCGATGGTGCGGCCGAGCGCATCAATGACCCGGCCGAGCATTTCGGGGCCGATGCCGACACGCTGCGCAGTGCGAATGCAACGGACGGTTTGGCCGAGGGCGAGTCCGTCGGTGCCCGCCAGGGGCATCAGCACGGCCGCCCGCTGATCGAAACCGATGACGTCGGCCGTCACGGTTCTTTCGCCGGATGCGGCGATCTCGCAAGTCGAGCCGACCGGCACGGACAGGCCGGCGGCGCGGACGGTCAGGCCGCTGACGGAACTGACGCGACCGGACACTTCGAACGGAAGCGTCTGGGGGAGGGCGTCGCGTTCGTGTGAAAAGATGTCCGACATTGGGGCACCTGCGGCGATGTAGGGTCGGGCCATTGGAACTCGCCGAGCAAGCGTCGGGAGTCGCACGGGCTACAAGCCCGTGCCACGCGGATGCTTGGTCCGCACAGAGTGTGAGAATTTATTGACAAAAGGGCCATTTCGACCGCGTTTTCAGGGCCGAAAACGCGGGTGGAAACGGCAAATCGACAATAAATTCCCAAGCTCACAGCGGACCCTACGCGCGCGTCACGCGACGGCGGCGCTGGCGCTTGCGGCTCGGATCAGAGTCGCTTGCGCCAATCGTCGAGCAATTCATCGGCGATGCGGTCGAGCTGCGTCGAAAGGCGCGCGTCAACGGCGCCGCCGTCGCCATCAAGTCGCACGCCGCCGCGTTCAATCGACTCATCCGCCGCCCACCGGACCGTTCGAGCCGTCAGCAGCCGATCGCCGGCTTCGGCGAGGTGGCGTTTTAACGCATCGATGTCGCGCGGGTGGGCGCGAATGACGAGATGATGCGTCTTGCCGATCATCTCCAGCGCCGCCGCGGCGGCGTCGGCCGCCGCGTTTGAATCCAGCTCGGCCAGCCGCGGCATGACGCGCCGTGCGATGGCGATCGCCAGCGCCACGACGTCCTGTCGCGCGTCGAGAAAGAGCGCACGATGGCGTTCCTTCCACTGCGCGATAATCGCTTCGAGCATCGAACGCACGGGCGCGGTTTCGGCCGTCAGCAGCTCGCGCACTTCACGCGTGGTCGTTTCAAGCGCTTCCGTGCGGCCGGCCGCCAGTCCTTCCTGCCGGCCCTTCTCGAAACCTTCGCGGCGCGCCAGGGCCAGGGCTTCAGACACTTTTGCGCGACTTTCATCGGCGGCGTGGCGCAGCAGCTCCGCCGCCTGTCGCCGCGCCTCGGCCAGAATCGCCTCCGCCTCGCGTTCGACGTCGGGCAGCACGAGGGGCAGCGGCGCGCCGCCCGCCGTTTCGATGTGCGCGGACTTGATCAGTCGCGTGGTCATACGATCAAGTCCTTCTCCGCGCCGCGGCCGGCGATGATGATCTCGCCGGACTCCTCGAGGCGGCGCACGACATCGACGATTTTCTGCTGTGCGGCCTCGACGTCGCTGAGGCGGACGGGGCCCATGAACTCCATTTCTTCCTTGATCAGCAGGGCGGCCCGCTCGGACATGTTGCGGAAGACCTTCTCCTTCAGCTCGTCGGTTGCGGTGCGCAGCGCCAGTACGAGGTCGCTGGTTTCGATTTCGCGCAGCATCGCCTGCATGCCGCGATCGTCGATCAGCATGAGGTCTTCGAAGACGAACATGAGGCGGCGTATTTCCTCCACCAGCTCCGGCTCTTCCTGTCCCAGCGGTTCGAGAATGCCTTTTTCGGTCGACCGGTCCGCCAGATTCAGCATGTCCGCCACCGCCTCGACGCCGCCGACCTTTTGCATTCGCTCGGAAACCACATCGGCCAGGCGGTGTTCCAGTCCGCGCTCGACTTCCTTGACGACTTCCGGCCGCGTCTGCTCCATCCGCGCGATGCGACGGACGACTTCGAGTTGTTTTTCCTGCGGCAGGCCCTTGAGCACCTCGGCGGCCTTGCTCGACGGCAGGTGGGCGAGGATCAGGGCGATCGTCTGAGGATGTTCGTCCTGAATAAACGCCATCAGGTTTTCGCTTTCGGCGCGTTGCAGGAACGAGAACGGCTTCTTATAGACTTGATGTTCGATCTGCGACAGCACGCGGGCCGCTTCGTCCTTGGACATCGACCGCTCGAGCAGCGACCGCGCATAGCCCAATCCGCCCTGATCGGCGCCGGTGCGGGCCAGCGCATGGGCGTAGAATTCTTCCACGACGGACGTACGCAAGGCCGGATCAATCGTGCCGAGCGACGCCACTTCGCGCGAGACTTCTTCGACGGCCTCGCGACTCATTCCGCGCAGAATGGCCGCGGCTGCTTCCTTTTCGATCGTGACCAGCAACACGGCCGCCTTGGTCAGCGGCGTCACGCGCGCCGCGGTGGGAGACTCCGCGGCGGCTGATTCGTTGGGAGGCGACTTCACAGCGGCCGGCATTGATTCAACTCCATCCTTCGGCGCCTCGCCAACGGCATGAGGGCGAGGCAAGATTCGAGCAACGTGCTTCGCGAGGGCGTGAGCATCTCGTTGCGCGTTTGGCGCGAAGGCGACCCATGTTCCACGTTAAACACGAGATCATTCTCACATCGCGTGCGGAGCGCCAGATTCGAGGCCGATGCATGCGATTGTGCGCATCGGTTCTCCGGAGGAACACCGGCCGCTCCCTTCACGACCCCGCCCTGGTCGCGTTCAGGGTCGCGGTTCGGTTCAGCCCGCTCACACACGTTCTAGTGCTGCTGCGTCACCCACTGCTCCACCAGCGAGACGGCGGTGTTCGAATCGTCCTTCACCATCTGGCTGATCTGGGCAATGATGTGCTGGCGGCGCAATTCGTCCGCACCGACTTCGCGACCTTCCAGCACCGGCTGCATCGTCTGGGCCTCGCCCACGACGCCGCCTTCGGTGCGCAACCGTTCGAGCACTTCTTCCTCGGCCTGCTGTTCCCGCCGCCGCGCCCTTTCCACCGCGCGGCCGACCTCGCTGATCGACGCCTGCGCGCGCCGTGCGGTGCGCATTACGGCAACAAGGCTGATCAGGGCCAACAGCCCCAGTCCCATCCGCGGGCCGTATTCACGCAGCAATTCGACGTAGCCGGGCGCGCCCGCGGCAACGGCGCCCGCCGCGGCTTCTCGCTGTGTCGCGACCGAGGCCAGGACGGCGTCGTGATACCAGTCGACCTCGACCTGGTTGTCGTCAGCGGCGGCGATCAGCGGCTTGACTTGCGCGCGGATGCGGGCGATCTCGGTCTTGATGATCGGCTCCAGATCGGCGTCCTTCGGCTCGGCCGCGGCGGCGTCCTGTTGCTTGAAGATGCCCACAAAATAGCCGCGCGGCACGTTGATCGACGCGGTCAGGCGGCGGATGTCGCCGGGCGTTTCGATCACGTGCGTTTCCTTTTCGTCGCGGCCGCCTTCGAGCACGACGCGGCTCGTCTCGGTCGTTGACGATTCGTCCGATGCTCCGCCGGTCACGGCGCGGCCGACGTTGGGGCGCACGCCCGGCCCGGCGGCCGCGCTGCCGCGAGACGTGCTGGTGTTGGACGATTCTTCCTCCGAGACCTGCGGCTTGCCCAGCTTGCGGTCGCGGATTTGCCTGCGATCGAGATTGAGTTCGGCGAAGACGCCCACGCGCACGCCCGGAATGCCGAGGTGTTCTTCCACCTGCCGGGCGTAGTGGCTTTCCCAGCGGCGGCGCATGTCGAGCACGTCGATCGGCGGGCCGGAATCGTCGCCTGGAAGGCGATAGGAGCGGCCGGTTGCTGCATCGACGATCTTGACGGCATCGGGCCGCAGCCCTTCCACGGCGCCGCTGACGAACTCGGCGATGCCGGCGACGAGGGCTTTGTTCAGTCCGTCGGGAGAGCGCGACTTGACGGTGACGCTGGCGGAGGCACGGCCGACGTCGGCGCCGATGCGCCGCCGTTGCGGCACCTGAATGAACACTTTGGCGTCCGACAGGCCGTCGAAGTAGGACAGCACGCGGGCCAGCTCGCCTTCCAGCGCCCGTTCCTTGCGCCAGTGCGCGTCATCGCGCGAGAGGAAGGGGCTGGAGTTTTCCATCAAGTGCTTGAAGCTCAGGCTCGTGTCGGCGGGCAGCACGCGCGCCTGCTGAAGCATCGCGAGCAGCCTGGCGCGATCGGGCGCGTGGACGAGAATGCGTCCGTTGTCGACGACGAAATCCTCGCGGCCGGCGCGCAGGCGGTCGACGATGTTGGCCTCGTCGTCGGCCGACAGGGTCTGCGACAGGAGGGGGACGCGCTGCGGCCTGGCGGACCACTGTCCCAGCCAGACGACGCTCAGCGCAATGAGCACGAGACACAGCGACAGCGCGATTCGCTGCGACGTGTTGAGTCCGCCTAGATGCGTGCGGACCTGCGTGAAATAGCGGGATAGGAACTCCATTTCCTCAACGCTCCGCGGCGCGTTTCCCACGCGCGATCAGTCGTTCCACGTTGCGCGACGCGCTACACCCTCATCTGCCGGATTTCGGTGTAGGCGTCCATCAGCTTGTTGCGAATCTCCATCAGCAGCGAGAACGCCACGTCGGCCTTGCGCATGGCGGACATGACTTCCGCCAGATTGTCCGATTCGCCCGACAGCACGCGCTGCACGCCGGCGTCGGCCTGTTTCTGCAATTCGCTGACTTCGTTCAGGCGCTCGACCAGATAGCTCTGAAAGTCGCGGCCGTCGGTGGTACGGCCCGCGGCGGCCGGCCCGGCCGGCGAACGAGCGGGGGCGAGGCGCGACAACATGTCGCCGCTGACGTTCATTCCGTCGGCCATGGTTTCTCGCGCTCCTGATCGGGTCGCACCGCAAACGGCCCGGGGGCTGCTTTCGACAGTCCGCCGGCGATTCGTGCGCGTGCAACGCGTTCGGCGAATTCCGACAGCCGAGGGCGGCTGTGCCACACAAGCGGTCGGCCGCTACGCCAACAAGCGCAGCGTGCTCGACGTCATCGACTTCGTCACTTCCAGGGCGGTGACGCTGGCTTCGTACGCCCGTACCGCCTCGATCATGTTGATCATCTCGACGTTCAGATCGACGTTGGGATACGCGACGTACCCGTTGCCGTCGGCCCGCGGATGGCCGGGGTCGTACGCGCGACGCGGCGGCGCCGGATCTTCGACGATGCGCGACACGTGCACGCCCGGCCCGCCGTCGCCGTCGCCGACCGAAAACAGGGCCACGCGCCGCTGATACGGCCCCGGCCGGCCGTCGGCGCGCTCGGTGGTCCAAGCGTTGCTCACATTGCCGCTGATCGCGTCCATGCGAATCCGTTGCGCGACCAGGGCCGACGTGCTGATGTCGAATGTTCCGAACATGCTTTGTCCTTCATGCGGCCGTTACGTCGTCCGGCCGCGGATGGCCGTCATCAGGCCGTCGTACTTGTTCTTGAGCATCGTCACCGCCGCCTGATGGGCCATGCCGTTCTCGGCAAGCAGCGACATCTGCCGCTCCAGTCGCGTGTTGGTTCCGTCATGGAGCAGCGTGTTCTCGGCCGGTTCGAGCTTCGGCGTGAGCCGCAGCGCGCCGTGATCGTCGACGCGCCATGTGCTCGAGTCGCGCAGTTTCAATTGCGCGTCGGGCCGGCGGCGATCGGTTGCCGCGCGCTTCAGCTCGGTCTGAAAGGCCGATGCGTCGACCTGTCTGGTGCGATAGCCGGGCGTGTCGATGTTGGCGACGTTTTCGACCAGCACGCGATGTCGCGCTTCGGTGAACGCCACGAATTTTTCCAGCAGCGGCGTGCTGCCGAAGGTCGCAAAGCCGGTCAGGAATGAGGCCATGTTCTCTCCGTTGCCCGTCGCCGCCTTTAGGCTCAGCAAACGGCGTTCCAATGTCGCAGCGCTTTGCGGTTCTGAATCATCGACATTCCGCGGATCGCGGCCGCGCCGAAAGTGCCGCGGATGCGCATTTATTGCACGGTCGGGCTTTCCGTTCGAACGGGCTATACGCCCGTTCCACGCGACGTTTCAAATTTCTTTTCCCGCCGTTCAGCCTGCGCGGCG
This sequence comes from Planctomycetaceae bacterium, assembly GCA_011525745.1. GTDB lineage: Bacteria > Planctomycetota > Phycisphaerae > UBA1845 > UTPLA1 > PLA4. The sequence goes on from WYBU01000071.1 coordinate 19,651, forward strand.
CGTGGGTTCCATGCGGCCTGTGGCGGCCCCGCCCGCGTCGGATTCGCCCGCCGACAGCGTTACCGCGGCGCCGACGTTGCCCTCGCCGGATGGCGCCGCTTCTTCGCGCCACTTTTTCAGCTTCATGCCCAGCGTGCGCACGCCGATGCCCAGCGCCCTGGCGGTCTTCTGCCGATGGCCGTTGAACTGCTTGAGCGTGCGTTCGATGAGGTCGCGCTCCATGTCCTCCATCAGGAAGCCCATGCGAAAGCGCGACACCGTCGGGGATTCCGTTCCGGCGGCGCCGTTGAGCCACGGCTCCACGAGCGATGCCGGCAGATCCGGTCCGTTGCACAACACCGCGGCGCGCTGACAGACGTTCTCAAGCTCGCGGACGTTGCCGGGCCAGTGGTAGCCGGTCAGCGCCGCGATCGCGCGGGCGGACAGGCGCAGCGGTTCGCGGCCGTCGCGCCGGGCGATGCGCTCGAGGAAGCAGCTCGCCAGCTCCGGGATGTCCTCGCGGTGTTCGCGTAACGGCGGCATCTCGACCGGCAGCACGCTGACGCGGAAAAACAGGTCTTCGCGGAAGCGTCGCCGGGCGACCCAGTCGCGCAGATCGCGGTTGGTCGTCGCGATGACGCGCACATCGACGCGGCGCGTCTGGCTGCTGCCGACGCGCTCGTATTCCTGTTCCTGAAGCACGCGAAGCAGCTTGGCCTGCACCGTGGGCGAAACCTCGCTGATTTCATCGAGCATCAGTGTGCCGCCGTGGGCCAGCTCGAAGCGGCCTTTGCGCAAGCGATCCGCGCCGGTGAACGCGCCCTTTTCATGGCCGAACAGTTCGCTCTCGAGCAGCGCCGGCGACAGGGCCGCGCAGTTGACGCATAACATGGCCGAACCGACGCGCGGCGATTTGGCGTGCACCAGCCGCGCCGCCAGTTCCTTGCCGGTGCCGCTTTCGCCCTGGATCAGCACCGTGGCGTTGCTTTGCGCGACGCGCTCGATCTGCTCGGCGACGCGCTTCATGGCCGGGCTGTCGCCCACGAGTCGCGCGGCCGGCTGCCAGTCGCTGATCGACTGCCGCAGGGCGTCGTTTTCGCCGCGGAGTCGCGACACCTGGATGGCGCGGTCGGCGGTGACGACCAGCTCGTCCATTTCGAAGGGCTTCTGAAGATAGTCAAACGCGCCGAGCTTCATGGCCGAAACGGCCGTCGGCACGGTGGCGAAGGCGGTCATGAGAATCAGCGGCGTATCGACCTGGCGTTCGCGCAGCCGGCCGAGGAATTCGATGCCGTCCATGCCCGGCATCTTCAGATCGCTGATGATGACGTCGAAGTTCTGCTGCCCCAGCTCGGCCAGTGCCGTCGTGGCGTCGGAGAAGGCGGCGATCTGGTGTTCTTCGCGCTGTAATGCCTCGACCACCGACTGTCGCATCAAATCGTTGTCATCGACCACGCAGATTCTCGCCATGTCGCACTCCTTTGCATCTGAGTTTTCGACTCGACCCCACGGCCGCTCCGCCCCGCGTCGGCCGCCGACTGATCTCGCTCCGACTTACGCCTCGCTTCGGCGGGCTGCGGGCAGATACAGCTCGAATGTTGCGCCGCGGCCGGGCGCGCTGGTGGCGCGAATCCGCCCGCCGTGCGCTTCGACGATGCGATGGACGATCGACAGCCCCAGCCCGGTGCCATCGGGCTTGGTCGTAAAGAACGGATTAAAGATCCGCTCGAGGTTCTCGACCGCTATGCCCGGGCCGTCGTCCGTTACGCGAAAGACCACGCCGCAACCATCCACCGCCACACCAGTGAAAATCGTCACACGGCCACCGTCGTCGCATGCCTGAATCGCGTTCTGCACCAGATTGATCAGGGCGCGTTGGAGCCGATCGGCATCGCAGAGGATGTTTTCTGTCGGCTGTGACTCGATGACCAGCCGCGTGCCGCGCTGAGCGGCCGTCGATTCGACGACCGCCACGACGCGTTCGACGATGGCCGCGGGCGGCGCGGGCGCGAGTTCCAGCACGCCCTCCTGCGCGAAGCCGAGCACGTCGGACACCAGCCGATCGAGCATGCGGACGCCGTCGCGAATGCGGCGCGACATCGTCACCGCCGCCGGGCGATCGCCGAGTTCCTGCTCGAGCATCGTTGCCTGCAGCGCGATGCCGCCCAGCGGGTTTCGTACTTCGTGGGCCAGGCCGGCGGCCATTTCGCCCAGCGCCGCCAGGCGTTCGCGGCGGCGAAGCTCCTCGTTCTTGTGTTCGAGTTCCTCGCGCAGCCGGCGGACCTCGCGTTGCAGGCGGTCGTAGGCGTCCTTGAGGCGCTCGGTGACCTCGTTGTACGCCGCGATGATCGCCGTCAGGGCGTGCTCACGCTCGCCGTCAGTGGTGGGACGGCCCGTCATGCGTGCGTCTCCGCCAGGGGTGTGTCGCGCGCGGCCGGATTCGAGTCTTGCGCCGCGTAAGCCGCGGTCGCCCGGCCGGTTGTTTCGGAACGTGACAACACGTGCGAAACGGCGGATCGCCGGGCGCCGATGAGTTCCGCATCCTCGCGGTCCGACGACATCACCGAGGACAACAGTTCGCTGGATTCTTCGAGCAGGGTTTTCGCGCTACGTCGGGAGGCGTCGTCGAGCGCGGCGAAAACCCGCGTCCATTCGCGCCGATAGGGGGCGAGGCGTTCGTTGACGGCGGCCAGCGCCTCGACCGATCTCTGCCGGTCGGCCAGCGCCGCCAGGAGTGCCTCGGCGTCCTCGCCGACGACGAGCAGGCGTTGTCGATCGGCCAGCTTGCGCAAGCGAACGTACTCATCGCGCTGCGCGGTCAGCAGGGTGAGCAACTGTGTCGCATTCAGTGTTTCGTCGTTCGCCATTTCCATGCTCCGACGAGTCGTGGGGCGGTCGTGCTTTACGTGATCGCCAACCGACAGCCCGTAGGGTCCTCTGTGCGGGCCATCAGCCGTCAGCCTTCAGCTCGAAGCCGTCATTCCCGCGCCGGCGGGAATCCAGTCCTCCGCGGCCTCTGCCCGCTGCGAGAGCCTCGCGTATGGAGTTTTCGACATTTCGAGGTTTTCTTTCGACTTTTGCTTCGTGCCTTATTTCTCTCAATAAACTTCCATTCGCGACAAGCGCTCGACCGTCTCTTGCCAATACGCCTTGGTGGCGCCGCCGGCCTGCGCCGCAAACGCGGAATCGGGCAACTGCCGCACCATCTGCCGCAGGCGGGCCAGCGCGGCGCGGCTCTCGTCCGGCTGTCCCAAGCGCCGCAGGCACTGCACCATTTGCATCTGTGCGGCCAGCGACGTCGGATCGCCTTCGCACTGCCACGCGGCTTCGGCATAGGCTTCGCGCGCTTCGGCCAGCCGGCCCAGATCAAAAAGGCAGTCGGCCCGGTACATCAGCGCGGCGCGGCGCTGCGCCAGTCGCGGCGCCGTTTGCGACGCCGAAGGCAATTCCGCGGCCGTGAGGAACGCGGCGAACCACTCGGCGGCCTGTGCCATGCGGCGGCGCGATTCGTCGACCGTGCGTGCTTTCAGTTCCGGGTCCGCGGTTTGTGCGGCGTCGGCCGCAAGCGCTTGCGAACTGCGGCGATAGTCGTCGCCGAGCAGGAACTTCACATCGGGCCCGCGCGGATCGGCGGGATGTAACGCCAGGAACGACTCTCCGCGAAAGATCGCTTCCTCGTGGCGACCTTGATCGTGAAGCAGCGAGGTGAGAGCGTACAACGCATCGGCATACTCCGGCGCGCGCGGATCGAACAGCGGTTCGCGCGCCGCGTCGTCGTCCACGATCGACCGCAACAGCCGCTCACCCCGCTGTGCCGAGGCCTCGTCCTGCTCCAGCAGGCAACTCGCCAGAGGCGTCATGCAACGCAACGCATCCTGCGTGCGCGGATATTCGCGAAGGAGCTGCTCATAGGCTTCGATGGCCGACGCGTAAGCCCGGAGTGACTGTCGCAGGCCGCCCAGCCTCCGCAGCGCCGCCGGCCGCGATATCTCAACGGGCCGCTCGATGATGAATTTTTCCAGGAGTGGAATGGCGCGACCGGCATCGCCCGCCGCTTCGAAACCGTCGATTGCCCGCCAGTACGCATCGACGGCCGCGGCCTCCTCCAGCGCTTTCAGAGCCGACGCGCGCAACCACGACTCGGCCGCCTCGATGTGCAGGGCACGGCGTTCGACCGACTGCTCGGCCGGGTCGAGCTTTTCGGCCAGCGAATCGAGCAGCGTCGCCAGGGCGGTTTCGTAAGCCGCCGCCTGTTCCACCGGCTCGCTGGATATCAGGGGACGGATCAGCCGCAGGAACAACACGCCCAGTTCGGGGCGGCCATCCGCATTCAGTTGCTCTGCAAGCGTTCGGATGCGCGCGCGGAGCACGTCGGCCTCGATCCAGTCGCAAGTCCGCGGATCGTCCGCGGCGGCGACGAGTTCGCCGAAAGCAACGGCGGCTTCGTCGTGGCGCTCCAGCGCAATCAGCGCTTCGGCCCGACCCTGCAAGCACTCGAAATGGCAAAGCCCCGATCGAAACACATCGAGCACTTCGTCGTGCAGCGACAGCGCGGCCTCCGCGCGGCCGGCGAGCAGTTCGGCCCGCGCCAGCAGCGCGCCCGCGCGGCCCCACAACTCGTCCTTGACGCCGCCGCGCTCGCGCAAATCGCGCAGGCGGCGATTGGCTTCGTCCAGCCGGCCCAACTCGATCTCGCACGCGGCCCGCCACCACGACAACTCGTGCGCTTCGGGCGTCGCGGCGAAACGGTCCTCGACGCGGTCGATCAACGCCAACCCGTCACCGGCGCCGCCCTCTCGAAGCAGCCGCTTGATCTGTCGCCGCAAGGCCCACAACCGATCGGACGTGTCGGCGCGTTCGTCGGTCAGGATCGCATCGTGCTGGGCGGCCACGGCCGACGCGTCGGGTTCCGGCAGTCGCTCCAGACATGCGATGAATCGCCGCCGTGTGGCCGCGGCGTTGTCGAGCGCCTCGGCGGCAGCCAGTGCGGCCTGATATGACTCGATGGCTTCCGCGTGGCGTCCCAGCCAGGACAGGGCATCGGCGCGACGCTCGGCGTCACTGGCGGTCGTCGTCGCTCCGTGTCGCGCCGCGGCGTTGAGGTAGGCCACGATGCGCTCGGCGTTGGCCGGGTCGTGCCGCTGCAATGCGCGTTCGCCGGCGTGCACCGCCTCGGCGAGCAGGCTGTAGAGTGTCGACGCTCGATGGTTGTCGCCAAGGTGATCATCTACCAGTGTGACGAGTGCCTTGTGGGCGGTGATGCAGTCGCCCAATGCGATCAGACGGTGAATCGCCGAGATTTCCTCTTCGAATGTGGGCGGCGGGACCCTGGGCGTCAGTCGCGCGACGCCCCAAGCGAAGAGAATGAGGGCGGCAAAAAGCAGCGGGAACTGCCACTGGTCCGCCAGGGACGACAACGGGACGCGAATGGTTCGCGGAACGGTGCTCATCCTGAGCCTCGCCGACGCACAGGTCCTCCGGACCGGGCGCATGATTCGCCGATTAACGGACAGGGTTCCCACCCTGCCGCGGTGCGGCGTATGCCATCTATCGGCGAAATCGGCCGCCCGCGCGGAGCGAAATCGCGCGATGCGGGGCCGCGAGTCTTTCACGACTGCGGACGATGATTCAAAGCAGGCCCCGCGGGCCGGTCCCCCTGCTTGCGCGGGGAGTTCTGGATATGGGGATGGATGTCGTACATGCCCGCTACGGTTCCCCCGCTTGGGCGGGGGGTTCTGATCCGGCTCTGACATCGAGCCATCACGGTAGTGTGATGCCGCGTCGGAATCACTGATCCGAGCCGGAGGACAGGTGCGGTTGGAGCATTGGATCGACCGGCACCGGGCGGAATTCGAGTCCGGCGTCGGCACGCGTCACGAGTTCCCAAGCCTGTCCGGGGCGGACGCGCTGATAGACCGCCTCGCCCTGCGCGACGCGAACGCCTTTTTCGGCGGCCAGGTCCGGATCGGAGGCGAAATCCCAGAACTGTCGCCAGAGCTGTCGCTCAAAGTCGCTCGGCTGATCGTCGGCGCGGTACACGGCGGGAATCTGACCGGGCGGATCAAGCGGCGCGCCATCGACGGGCCGCTGGTGCTCACCGAAGATTCGGCGGAACAAATGAATGCTGTGGCCCTTGAGTGCGTCGCCGCGTTCGACGAACTCATCCGAAAAACGGATTACAAGGGCATCGAGGTAAACGGTGTCGCCGTGGACTTCAAACGTGCGGGTCGGCAGCGCCTTGTTGGCACGGTCGAACTCGATGAAATCGAGGCGGGTGCGCAGCCCGCCGTCGGTCGTATCCTTCGACTGGGCCGAAACATAGAGCTTGGCGACGCGCCGCTCGGTCTTCAACCGGCCGACGACTTTTTGAAGCTCGGACTTCTCGAACTCCAGCCTGCGAATCCGCGCGACCTGCTCCGCGTCGTTGACCGCCCAGAGCGCCACGCCGACGAGGACGGCTCCGCCCAGCAGCGACAACGCAGTTCGTCCGATCCAGCGCAACATGGTTACCCCGGATTGTATCGGCCATACAGCGGGTCGGGCAGAAATCGACGCGGCCCCATCGGCGGCACATCGCGGGGCCACGTTCATTGTGGCTTGGAGCGTGCCGACGAATCGCGCGATTTCGCTATAATTCCCCCGCCATGAAAGCGTTCATCGTCATATTCCGATTCAAGAAACCCGGCGACAAAGCGGCCGGACCGGTTCAACAGTATCGCATCTATGCCCGTGATCTGCGCGAGGCATGGGACCTTGCGCGGCAGCAGGGCGGCTATCCCGGCATCGAACTGCTGAATGTGGTGGAAGCGTAAGGGCGCGTCCAGGCTTACCTGCGCGCATCGCCTCATTCGCATATATCGGCTCGACACGGCCAAGCCCTCGCGAGACTCGTTTTCAAGAGCAGCCCGGTCTGTCGAGCGAGAGGGCTTGACCGCGCCACGCCGCCGAAGTCGTGCGCTTCAGGCGAACCGCCACGGTTGAGCATTTCGTCCCTCACGATGACAACTCGCCGCTCCCTTCACGCTCGCGCATTGGTCGCGTTCAGGGTCGCGGTTCGTTTCAGGCGTTTCAAAGACGCCATGAGCCGATCGCACGGCTGAACGAACGTACTCAACGAAGCCGTCTTTTGAGCTGCGCCTGAGGCGACTCCCGTTCCATCAGCCGGGCTGCGGCAGAGGGCCGCCGGGAGCGGGCAGCGGAAGGTCCTTCGGTTCGGCCGGACGCGCCGACACTTCGGGCTTGCGTGGCGGCGGCTGCTGCTGGTCGAGCAGATCGGTCAGCGTGGGGCGGTCCAGCGATTCGCCGCGAAGAATGCGGTCGACTTCGGCGCGATCGAGCGTCTCGAACTTGAGCAAGGCCTCGGCCAGCGCCTTGAGGTTCGAGCGGTTCTCTTCGAGCAGCTTGCGCGCCGCGGCGTTGGCTTCTTCGATGAACTTGCGCACTTCGTGGTCGATGCGCTCGGCCGTCTTGTCGGAGTATTCGACGCCCGGCGGCTCGATCCACATTTGCCGCCCTTCTTCCACGCCGTAGCGAATCGGTCCCAGCGCCTCGGACATGCCCCAGTCGCACACCATCGTGCGCGCCAGGCGCGTGGCCTGCATGATGTCCATGGCCGCGCCGCTGGTCACGTCGGAAAAGAACATCTCTTCGGCGATGCGTCCGCCGAAGAGCACTTGCAAGTGCGCCTTGGCCTGATTGCGGCTGGTGGTGTAGCGGTCCTTTTCGGGCAGGAACAAGGTCTGGCCGAGCGACTGTGCCCGCGGAATGATGCTGACCTTGTGCAGCGGTTCGGCGTCCGGGAGCAGGTGCGTCAGAATCGCGTGGCCGGCCTCGTGATAGGCGGTCAGTTCCTTTTCCTTTTCGTCGATCGCGCGGCTCTTGTGGGCGCGGCCCCAGCGGACCTTGTCGCGGGCCTCTTCGAGGTCGTCCATCTCGATCGCTTCTTTGTCCGCCATGGTCGCGATCAGGGCCGACTCGTTGATGATGGCCGCCAGCTCCGCCCCGCTGAACATCGGTGTGCCCCGCGCCAGGCGCATCAGGTCGACGCCGGGGCCGAGCTTCACTTTCTTGGCGTGCACTTTCAGGATTTCGAGCCGTCCCTTGATGTCGGGCAGCGGAACGTAGACGCGGCGGTCGAAGCGGCCCGGTCGGGTCAGAGCGGGATCGAGCACGTCCTCGCGGTTGGTGGCGGCGATGACGATCACCTGGTCGGACGTGTCGAAGCCGTCCATCTCGACCAGAATGGCGTTGAGCGTCTGCTCGCGCTCGTCGTGTCCGCCGCCGTTGAAACCCACGCCGCGCTTGCGGCCGACGGCGTCGATTTCATCGAGAAAGATGATGCACGGAGCGTTGTCCTTGGCCTGCTTGAACAGGTCGCGCACGCGCGAGGCGCCCACGCCGACGAACATCTCGACGAAGTCGGAGCCGCTGATGCTGAAGAACGGCACTTCGGCCTCGCCGGCGATGGCCTTGGCCAGCAGCGTCTTGCCGCAGCCAGGCTCGCCGACCAGCAGTACGCCGCGCGGGATGCGTCCGCCGAGCCGTTGGAACTTGCGCGGATTGCGCAGGAATTCGACGATCTCGCCCACTTCTTCCTTGGCTTCCTCGACGCCGGCCACGTCGTTGAGCGTGACGTTGGCCAGCTCGCGGTTGCTGACGCGGTGGCGCGAGCGTCCGAAACTGCCCAGCATCCCCGCGCCGCCGCCGGTCGCGCGGATCTGGCGAATGACGAAAAACCAGATGAAGAAGATGATCAGCAGCCAGGGAATGAAGTTCACCAGGAGCTGAAGGAAGAAGCTGTTGCTGTCGGCGCTGACGATCTCGGCCGAGGTGCACTTCTCGACCAGAAACGAGACCAGTTCGGAGTCGATGGCCTTGGGCGGATACTTGACGACGAAGCGCGAGCCGGTGGATTTGTCCAGGCCCTGCACGCCCGTCTTGAACTCGCCCTCGATGCGGTCCTCCAGGATCTTCAGCGTCTTGAAATGGTCCTGCTCGGCGTGCTTGAGGAACTTCGAGATGCTCAGCGGCGTCTCGGGCGCCATGTTGTTGCTGACGATCGCCGCGAGCAGCAACGCGCCGGCGATGAACATGACCCAGCTCAACATGCCGCGGGACATGCGCATGCGGTTGTTGTTGTTCGGACCGCCCCGGTTGCCCTGCGGCGGCTGATTGTCAGGACCGCGATCGTTGTCGGCCATGTATGCTCTCGCTTGGGGTCCGCCGGCCTTTCCTTGCGGGCGCAACGGCCCGCCCGCTCTGCATCGAAGGGTCCTTCGACCCGTCCGATTATAGGGCGCGGCTCGCGACTACCACTCCGACTCCATCTGTTCTACGATTCGCTCGGCGATCTTGTCCATCGCTTCCTGGCTGGCGTCGTAAAAGTCTTCCCCGAGCGGCCGCACGTAGTCCACGGTTTGTATGAAATTCGGACGCTCGACCAGCGTGCGCCCGGTCCGCAGGTTCTTCCAGTGAAACGCGATGATCAGCGTCATGGCCGTCTCGCGCGGGCGATTCCGCCGGAAGTCGCGGCCGATCGTGGATTGGCGGATCTCCTTGATTTCACCGGTCAGCAGCGTATCGGCGTTCTCGCGCGAGGCCAGCCGGTAGGGCGTTTCGGCCTCGATGCGCTTCATCAGCGCTTCGGCAAGCTGCAACTCCAGTCCGCGACGGAACTCGCGCGACTCGAAGATCTCGACGGCGATGGTGCGGATCGGTTGGCCGTCGTCGGCGGTCGTCGGAAACGGCCGGTCGGTGCTGTACCCGCAGCCGCCCGAAAGCCAGAGCGCGCAGGCCGTCGCCGCGACTCCGGCGCCCCGCCTGCATGATCGGCTCGTCGGGCGGATCACACAAACAACGGGTCGGCGCCGGTTGTCGCCGCATGGAGAAGTCCGGTGGTGCTCATCGACGGGCCGCGCCATAGGGGCGCGATTATAGCCCTGAACGGTATCGGCCTCAATTACGACGTAGCCGATCAGAGCGTGTGCTGCGCGTTCAAGGCCCGCCGCGCGAACGGCGGGAAGCTCACGATCCGCAAGCTCCTGCCACGCGATGCGAGACGCGCGCGTATGTAGGCGTCGCACCGCACAGCCGAGGGCGGCTGTGCCCCATTTGGCCTCGAGGGCGGCTGTGCCCCATTTGGCCTCGAGGGCGGCTGTGCCCCATTTGGCCTCGAGGGCGGCTGTGCCCCATTCGGTCCCGAGGGCGGCTGTGCCCCATTTGGTCCCGAGGGCGGCTGTGCCCCATTCGGTCCCGAGGGCGGCTGTGCCCCATTTGTCCCCGAGGGCGGCTGTGCCCCATTTGTCCCCGAGGGCGGCTGTGCCCCATTTATCCCCGAAGGCGGTTGTGCCTTGTTCAAACCCCTGGGCGGCTACGCTGCATTCACCGGGTGCGTTCCAGAAAAAGGGAGGACCGCAGCGCCGGCGTTTGCGGCTCGGATCAGAATCGGCGTCGCGCGCGCTGCGACTCGTTGGGCGTTGCCGCCGTCGGCGTGGAATGGTACAACCGCGACCACGGTTGGCCGGGAACGTCGCTCGGCGATCGAATGTTGATGTGGGTACGGGAGCAACGCCGATGGACGTCAATGCCTCTGTGACGACAACGCAGCGGCCAACTACCGTGAAGCCGCCGTTCAACGTTGTCCTGCCGGCCGTGCTGTCGTTGTCATTGTGCGCTTGCATCGAGCGGACGCTGACGATCCGGACGGAGCCGGAAGGCGCGCGTGTGCATCTCAACGACCAGGATGTCGGGCGCTCGCCTGTCACCGTTCCGTTCACCTGGTATGGCGATTACGACGTCGTGATCCGCAAGGAAGGTTTCGAAACGCTGCGCACAAATCACCGCCTGAACACCCCCTGGTACGAACTGCCCGGCATCGATCTGGTTACCGAATGCCTGATCCCGTTCACGGTGCGCGATCACCATGACTTTCCGGTCTATGCACTCACGCCGCGCACGCTGCCGGAACAAGACGACGTGGTGCTCCGCGCCGAAGAGATGCGCGAACGGGCACTGTTCGCCAAGGACTGAAGGATCGTGCGGGCCGCGACCGCAAGTCGACGAAGACGTTGTCGAGCGCGGACCCAAGCGACGGGGCGACGAAGGGCACATGAAGCAGCCGCCATCATGGTCCACAAGTCGAAGGTTTTGCCGGAGTTTCGCGGGGAATTGTGTGAGAATCATCGCGGGACGCGAAGGAATACAACTTTGCTGCTCACGATGCGCAATGGCACTTGGCGCAGAGAGTTGTGGCCGATCTGCCGGCCTGCGCCGATTGGTTGTGCCCGCTGCCTGCCGGCCGAAAGTCATCTGCCGCGACGGCCGGGACTGCGCCCGCCGCGGCGTTTCGAGTCGAATCGTCCCCGCCGTCGCAGTACGTCCGGCCCGCGCGGATGCCGGCCTTCACTCCCGCTCTCGGTCAGAACCAGTGACAGCCGCCGGCCCGGCAAATCGACTTTCGCGATCGTTGCGCGAACCACGTCGCCGATCCGGAACCGCCGCCCGGTGCGGCGGCCGCGCATGGCGCTGCGCGACTCGTCGATCTCCCAGTAATCGTCAGGCAAATCCGCGATGTCGACCAGGCCGTCGACCAGATAACGTCGATGTTCGACGAAGACGCCGAACGGGGCGACGCCGGTGACGATACCCTCGAAGCTCTCGCCCACGTGGTCCGAGAGCAGTTCCAGCACCTTGAGCAGCTTCAGCTCGCGCTCGGCGTCCTGCGCACGGCGCTCCGTGAACGAACAGTGTCGGCCCAGAAGCGTGACATCCGTCGGCGCGGCGTCCAGAGACACACTTGAGCCGGGGCGATCGACGCGGCGCGACGCGCGCGCTTCTTCATTGTCACGGCGAGACGCACGCCGCACGTGGCCGCGCCGGGTTCCGGTCCGTCGACGTCGGCCCGGCTGTTTTTCGCACGCCGGCGCCGCGTTCCGTTCGTTCGCCGCGGCGTCAGTTTCGCCGCCCGCAGCGTATCGAACGGCTGACGCCCGCACATCCTCGCCGCGCATCACGGCCGCCAGCAGGCGATGCACGTGCAAATCGGGATAGCGGCGAATCGGGCTTGTGAAGTGGCAATAGCACTCGCTGGCCAGCGCGTAGTGCCCTTCGCGGCGCGGCGAGTAGAGCGCCTGCGCCAAAGACTTCAGCGTCAGCAGATTGACAACGGTCGCCGCCGGCTTTCCGCGGACGGTGTCGAGCAGATCTTGCAGATCGCGGCGTTCGGCGCGGCGCGGTAATTCCATCCCTGCGCCGCGCAGCGCCAGCGACAGGTTTTCAAGCGCCTCCGCTGCCGGTTCGGGATGAACGCGCCGCAAGAACGCGGCCCCGGCTTCTGTCAGTCGCCGCGCCACGGCCTCGTTGGCCTCGACCATGAACATCTCGATGATCGTGTGGCTGAAGCTCGTGTCTGCCGGGTGCGCATCGCGGACGCGGTTGTGATCGTCGAGTTCCAGCTCCACGTCGGGCAGGTCGAGCACGAGCATGCCTTCGCGCAGGCGGCGGCTTCGAATGATGCGCGCCAGGCGCTCCATGTCGCGCAGCAGCGCGATGACCGGTTCCGGTACGTCGGCGGTGCGTCCTTCGAGCACCGCGGTGACTTGCTCGTACGTCAGTCGCTTCGAAGAGCTGATGACGCTTTCGGCGAAGCGGGCGTCAATGACGCGCCCCTCGGCGTCGTAGCGGATGAACACACATTTGCACAGGCGCGGCGCGCCTTCCTGAAGGCTGCACACGCCGTTGCTGAGCAGCTCGGGCAGCATCGGCACGACGTGCCGCGGAAAATATACGCTCGTGCCGCGTTCCAGCGCCTCGCGGTCCAGCGCGTTGCCGGCCGGCACGAATGCGCTGACGTCGGCGATGTGAACGCCCAGCTCCCAGGCCGCGGGCAGCGGACCGGCGACGCTTCCGACCTCGGGGCCGCCGGCCGCGCGGCGGCTGCGCGGCTTGCGGCGAGAACGGTCTCGCGGCGTCGATGGCGCGGCTCGGTCGGATTCCTCCAATGCCGTCACCGATTTGGCCGGCGGTTCGCCTTCGTCGATCCGCCGCAGTGAGATCGCGTCGTCGAAATCCCGCGCATCGGCCGGATCGATCGTGACGATCAGCTCGTCGCGCAGATCGAGCCGGCCATCAAGCCGGTCTTCGATACGATACGACCGCGCCGCCTCGCGCGCTTCGGCCAGCGCCTCTTCCGAAAACATATCCGGCAGGCCGTACTGGCGGATCACGGTCAGCACGTCGACGCCCGGTCCGCCGAACGGTCCGAGGCGTTCGACAATCACGCCGCGCGCCGGCCGCCCCTCTTCCGCGTACGCGAGAATCTCGACGACGACCTGATCGCCCGCGCGGACCTGTCGGGCCGACACGTCGTCGACATAAACCGGCTCCAGCGGCGTCGTTCCGTGCGGCCGAACGATCCAGCGGTCGCCGGCTTTCTCGAGCGCGCCCACTACGCGGCTGAAGGCCCGGCTGAGAATCTCGACGACTTCCCCCACGTACCGCATGCGCCCGTCCTGCCGTCCCGATTTCCTCACGCGACAACGCACGATGTCGCCGCTTTGTGCGCCGCTGGTTGCGCCGGCTGGTACGTGAACGTCGCCGTCGCCCGTCGGCGGATCGGGTGTCACGAACCCGTAACCGCGCCGATTGCCGCGGAAGACACCATCGACGATGGTCGGCATCGGCGGGAGCAGCAGCTTGCCGCCGCCGCCGGCGACGACTCGGCCGGCATCCGTCAGGCTGCGCACCGCGCTGCGAAAGGCCGGGTATTCGTCCTCGTCGATCTCCATGGCGCGGGCCAGCGCGCGCAGCTTAAGGGGACGGTAATCCGGCCGGGCCAGGAAGTTGACAATGGTTTGAATAAATCGATCGGGCATAGGAGCGACAGGTCCGCGGACAGTGTAGCGCCGCCGGTGATTCGAATCCGCGCCCGGCACAAAGGGGGCCGCCTGACGCGCCGCCAGGAATTCGGCCATGCAGACAAGACGCGGGGGGCTATTATGTCATCGGCGGGCCGCAATTCCCAATCCGGGAAGTATGCTCGTCCCGACGCGAACGCACCCGACGCGTGTTGCGGTGGTTACGCGCTTCTCGTCACGTCGTGAAAGGACCGACGCTCATGGAAGAAATCCTCGCCACCGCCCGCACGCTCGGAAAGCAGATGGCCCAGCACGCTCGCACGCAGGCGTTCACCGACGCGGCTCGCGCCGTCGCCGCCGATCCCGACGCGCAGACGATCCTGCGCCGCTACCAGGAGCACAAGGAAAAGGTGATGAGTGCGGAGATGCAGGGCACGGCGATCGATGCGGGCGAACGGCGGCGGCTGTCGGAGCTTGAATCGCAGATGGCTTCCAATGCGGCGCTGAACAACATGATCCGCCGGCAGGCGGATTACGTGGAGATGATGCAGCAGGTGCAGGCGGCGATCGACGAGGAGATGGAGCGGTAGCGTGCGTCGATGCAGTGCCGCAGAGCGCAAGCAAGCTGGATCGAGCGGTTCTGCCCATCGAATTTCTCTTCAGTTTCAAAGTGAACGTCAGAGAGCCGCTTGACCTGCGGCGCGCGGACCCAATCGGACAGTCCATTCGCGCAGGCATCGTGCGGATTCCGCGCGCTGGATTACGCGGTTCTGAAGTGCAACGGCGCCAGGGGTCTTTGAGCGAGTCGGACAAAGCCGATTCGAGGCGAATAGTTACGATCGAGCGGTTCGCCCTTCACGACGACCACTCGCCGCTCCCTCACGGTCGCGGTTCGGATCAGTTAACGCGCCGCTCCCTCACGGCCGCGGTTCGGATGAGTTTTGCGGCCACTCGCCGCTCCGTCACGCTCCCGCCTGGGTCGCGTTCAGGGTCGCGGTGCGGTTCAGGATTCTCGCACCGGCTCTTACGCGTAACTGTGCAGGCCTACGATGAAGAAGTTCACCGCCCACCAGTTGAACATCATCATCGCAAATCCCATCACCGATACGACCGAAGTCCACAGCCCCTTGTCGCGGGACTGCAAGCGCACGTGAATCAGAATGGCGTAGATCAGCCACGTCGTCAGGGCAAAGACTTCCTTGGGGTCCCATCCCCACGGCCGGCCCCACGAGTAATCGGCCCACACCGCGCCGAGGATCGTCCCGACGAACAGGCCGACATTGGCCATGCACAGCAGCGTCAAGTGCGACAGGTCCAGGCCGCGCAGAAGGGGGGTTTCCACGAACCGGCTGCCAACCGTGGTCGCACTCGACATGAGCGATGCCGTTCCCGGCGCACCGACCATCGCCGCCCGCGCACCGCCGCCCTGGAAGACGACGGGAACAAGTCCGCCGACAAGCCCGCCTGCAACGATCGCCGCCAGCAGCTTCATGGCCTGCTGCATCATCGGCTCCATGTTGACGGAGATTGCCGCCTGTTGCAGCCCGTCCCAGAACGCGACGATGCCGACGACCGCGCCGATCTGGCAGCCGACCGCGACCCACGCCGCGGCCGTCCGATGTGCGATGGCCCGCGACAGGAGATAGGCGTTGGCGACGCCGAACGCGAGCGTCACGATGGCGTAGCTCGTGATGATGAGCACCGTGTGGATGCGCAGCATGAGCGTATCGAGAATGCCGGCGATGGCCGTCATTTCGCTGCCGACCATGCCGCCCAGCGTCAGTGCGAACCAGCCCAGGAAACAGGCGGGTATCAGGTAAAGGCCGCGTAGCTGGGGCGCGGCGGTCGCGGGCTGGAACCGATTGCGAAGCGCCTCGATCGCCATGTCGATCGGGATGCCAAACAGCGCGATCCCGGCGCTGATGTACCACCACGTATGGTCCATCGTGTTGTGAATGAAGCCGTAGATCAGCACCGGCAGCAGGTAGACAATCTGCCGGGCGCGCAGCACACGCAGCTCAAGTCCCAGCGCAATCATGACGCCGAGCCAGGCCGAGCCGACCACGGCCTCGAACATGTTGGCGACCGGGATGCGGCCGAGGATGTACCAGCGGAGTCCCAGTCCCAGACCGTGCAGGGCCGCCGCGATCAGCAGAATCGACAATGCGAGGCCGCGCGCCGTGCGCCAGCCGCTGACGACCGCCCAGATGCTGAGGATCAGTCCTGCCAGATAGATGCCCCACACCCATGTGAACGCGCCCCATGAGTGATAGAACGCATCGACGCGGCGCTGGGTCGGAGACGGATAAACGCCGGCCGGGGCGAGTTCCGGCAGTTTCATTGTCAGCGCCGCCAGGTTCTGGTTGACCTTGATGCGGTCGCGGTTCTGCCAGCCCATCACCAGACCCGCGTAATCCATCAGCAACTCGCGGGCCTGCGTCGCCTCGATGCCCGGCACGGGCTTCGACGACGCGCCGCGCATGCCCGACGGCGAACCCAGGTTGGCGAGCAGGTCCTCGGGCGTAAACCAGGGCGCGTCCCACGCGCCCTGCGGGCTGGGAACGATCTTCAGCGTCTGCCGCGCGGCCGTGAAAAAGAAGCGCGCGTTGTCGACGCGGCCCATGGCGCGTTGCATCGGCGTAATGGCGCTTAGTTGACTGATCTTGTCCGAAACCGCGTCCTGATTCAGAAAGTTGAAACTGACGTAGCCGGTTTTGCGGACGCGGCGGATGTCGTCGTCGGAGATCTGAACGGGATCGGCGGTCAGGTCCTGCCGCACGCCAGCGTCCCTGATGTAGATGAAGTCGGCGTCCTGGTGTGCTTCGGAGTTAAACGCCAACTCCAGCGCGATGACGACCGCGTCCAGATCGTACAGCGGATGATCTTTCGGGAACTTCGTCCGCCCGGTCACCATCTTCACGACGTCTCGCGACCAGGCTTCGATCGTCTGATACCGCCCGCCGTGCTGAACCGCCAGGTGGCGCCAGTCTTCGAGCTTCAGATGCGGGACGAGTTTTTCGCGCAGCTCGCGCAAGGCGTTCTCGCTGCGTTGCGGATCGGGCGCGGACGGCGCCGACATGTGTTCGTGCACGTGGCCGGCGTGCGGATCGTCGGGGTCGAACATGCCCGCGTGGGGATCGGCCGGCGGCTGCTGCCGCGCCTGCTCCAGCGCGCGGCGGTGAACGTCGTCGTCGGGAATGCCGGCGGAGGGATCAATCGGGCCGGCCTTGGGCGCTGCGGCGTCGGACTGCGCGGGCTGGTCTTGCCCTGATTGCGCGCGAAGCGCGTTCGCCGCCACGGAAAGCCAGCCGATCGTCACCAGGACGACGAAACGTGTGCTTATTCTGATTCGGGTCGATCCAATCGCCATCGCCGTCTCCCGCGTTTCATGGTCGCGCATGCCGACCTGTCGCAATGACCGACTCGCGCCAAAGGGTCCGCTGTGCGGACCATCCTGCCTGTGCATTCATTCCCGTCACCCCCGCGCAGGCGGGGGTCCATCAATGGCCCTCGCGCGTCCGGATTCACGCCCGCACGGGCGGTTCAGGCCGTGGGGTCCTTCCCGCCGCTCGCGCGGCGGGTTCTGATTGTCGGTCATGCATTGTATGCCGATGCCCCTTTGGCCCACTCCTCGCCGCGCGCCTCGGCTGCGTACTTTCGCTTCAATCGCTGCTTCAGGTACGGCGACAAGTAAAACGCATACAGCAAACCAACCGTGATCAACACGCATCCCAGCGTCATCGGGAAGATGCCCAGCCGGTTGCCGACGCCCAGCACGGTAAAGCTCTCGTGGTCCTGCGCGGCCGACGACTGGAACAACGTCCATTCGCCGAAGTTCAACGTGTTGTTCAAATACACGCGGCCCGCTGTCACTTCACCGCCCGACGATGGATGCATCCGCACGTAGCTGATCCAGTCGCGCGGCGGCGGTCGGCGGCCGGGGTTGAACTCGACGACCATCTGCTCGAGCGTGATGTTGCCCGGTAACTGTCGCACCAGGGGCGAATAGACGAAGTCCACGACTCCGAAATCGGGAATCAGCACGCTGCCTCCCGGCCGGGCATTCGGACCGGAATCGGACGAAAACGGCAGCCACATTCGTCGGTCGACGGAGTTGTCGCGCGTCGTTACATGCACGCGAACCATCGACGTCTGGCGTCCCAGTTGCCGCTGCCGGTGCATCGGCGGTATGACGGCCGGCCGCACGGCGTCGTCCGGCTTTTCGATCAGGTTCTTGAATCGCAGACTCACGCCACTACCGGCATCCAGCGCCTGCTCGGCGGCGAGCGGTGTCACATTTCTGGCGCCGCCCGGCGCGGTGTGAATCAGCAGCGGCGACAGTTCCGGTCCCGCGGCGATCAGGAAGTTATGGATCGTGCAGTTCTTGTAGGTCAGGACGAGATTGGGATCGTACGGTCCCTCGCGATGTCGCGTGCCCTGCTCGTCGATGTCCTGGCTGAGTTGCGGATAGCGTTCGATGACCGTGCGCTGATAACGCTTGCCGCCGCCTTGGACTCCCACCTGCATCACCGGAGATCGCGCGCCTTCGAAGCCGGGCGTCATCAGCGGCCAGGTCGGGAAGATGCTGTCGACGGACAGGCGATAATCGGTTCCCTCGATCTCGTACTGCTGACCCGGCCGCACGTCGAGCATCTTGCGCACCGGCGGATCTTTGACCTCGACGATCAGCACGTGCCCACCGCGGATCGTTTCGCTCCATTCGGGTTGCGGCTTCGAGTCCTCCAGCCAGCGGAACTCCACCGTCGCCCGGTTCGGATCGCCATCGATTGACAGCGACGGTCGCGTGCCGAACAACGCGATGGGCCGCGTAGCGCCGTCGATGACGAGGTCGGCCACGACGGCGGGATTGAAGTCGCTGCCGCCGGGGACCAGCTCGAAGTCCAGCTCGGCATAGGGCAGGTAGCCGTCGACCTCGATGCGGAACGTCCAACCCGACGCATCTTCGGCTCCGTCGGCGACGGGGATCGGCAGGCGGAAGTTGTCGAGCAGCGGTATCGGCGCGGTACGATCGCTGCGCACCATCCCGCCGCCCTTGTAGTACACGTCGCTGCCGGCGGCCATGAATCGCTCGCTGTAGGTGGGCAAACCATGCAGCGGAAAGGAACTGGTTTTTCCGCGCGCCGTGACGAACAGCGCCATCGTCTCGGAATCATGAAACTCCGACGTCGTCGTCGCGCCGCGCAGCGCCAGCATGATGTGTTCGTTCAGGTCGGCAAACCGCGCGGAGGGCTGATCCTGGCTCAGGGTCAGCGACTTTGTCTGCGGCGGGCTGCCCCAGGCGACGTTCAGCTCGACTTCGGCCGCGGTGGTCATTCCGTCATGGCGAACGCGCGTCACGTCGATCTTGTACGTGCCGCCGGCCATCGGCATGTTGGATTCCCAGTTCTTGCCCTCGGCCGCGACGAGGCTGCCGACTTCGGCGCCGGGCATGCCTGCCGTGTTCAGCCGCGCTTTCGAGAGCACTTTCACCTTCGGCGCTTCGAGCAGCACCGAGCCTTCGACCTTGCGGCCGAAATACTGAAACGCTCCGCCGGCCAGCAGAACCAATCCGGTATGAACGATGATGACGCCGCCGTTGAGCAGGTTGAATCGCACGCGGCGGGCGGTGGCCACGATGGCCGCGACGCACAAGAGCAGCACGAGGAGACCGAAGAACCAATGTCGAAAATAGGCCGCCTCGGACATCTCAAAGTATTGGCGCACGGGTGGAATGGCCGATCCTACGGCGCAATACACCACGACCAGCACGAGGAGGAAGATCGAGGTCCACAGGCTGGACAGGGCATCCAGCACCAACGTCACGGGACCCCGACTCGCGGCGACGCCGAGGACGGGAGCAGTCGACATAGGGCCTCATTATAGCCGGTGCAGTGGCACACGCCGCCGCCGGCGGTCATACTATGCGTCGCTTCGCCACCGTGGCGAAAGCGATACATTGCAGTCGCGACAATCGCCTTGCAAGTTCCGGGCCAAACGTCCGCGCATTGACGAATCGAGGATTTCATGAACTCTTCACCGCCGCTTCGATTACAGCCTTTTTCGGCGCTTATCGCAGCCGCCGTTGTCGGCCTGGCGGTCTGCTTCGCCGCCGCCCGTCAACCTTCCGAGCCGGCTTCCGGATCATCCACCGGCCGCTCGACGCGTGTCGCCGCGGTGGACCTGGTGCGTGTCTTCAACGAGTGGGAGCAGATCACGGCGTTGAACAACGAGTTTCGCAAGGTCCGCGAGGACCTGAATCGCGACGCCGACACGCGCCGCAAGGCGCTGGAGGAACTCGAGATGAAGCTTCGTGCCTATCGCCCCGGCAGCCCGGACTACGAAGGCGTCCGCAAGGAACTTGTCGACCAATCGATCGCCTACAAGGTATGGTTCGAGACCAAGCAGCAGGAAGTCCGCGGGGAAGAGTTTCGATGGATGAGCGCGTCGTACGAAACCGCGTGCGAGATCATCCGTCGAATGGCCGAGCGCGACGGTTGGGACATCGTCATGCAAATCGAGCCGTTCAGCGCCGATGCCGCGCAGGAAGAACTTCCGGCGCTTCAGGCGCAGATTCGCGCGCGAAAGATGGTGTATTGCGCGGCATCGAACGACCTGACGCGCGCCGTCATCGACCAACTGAACATGGAATATCGCGCCAAGGCTCGGCCGCCGGCCGCACCGGCGCCGGGAACGCCGTAAGATGCGCCCGCCGTCGAACGGTGAGCGTATACAGGCATATCCGTTCGATCACGGCGCTGAATGCCCGCGGCTCTCGACAACAAGGTCCGCCCGACGGTCCCAACCGACGACAACGGTCCGTGAGGAGTATGGATGATGGCGAACCACGGCCCCTCGCCTCCCACGTTGCAGGAGCTGGCGGAACTGGTCCAGGGTCGGCTGCGCGACGGTGATCCGAACCGCCGCGTGACCGGCGTCGCGCCGGTCGATGAAGCCGGTCCCGACGACATCACGTGGGCCACGTCCGTCCACTTCGCACGTCAACTGGCCAGCAGCCGCGCCGGAGCTGCCATCGTTCCCGAGCGTTGTGGGCCGACGCCGATGCCGGCGATCCTCTGCGGTGACGTCGAAGACGCATTGTCTCGCGTACTGGGTCGGTTCCATGTTCCGTACGGCGCTCCGCCGGCCGGTGCGCATCCGACCGCCGTGGTCTTGCCCGAGGCCGAGATCGGCGCGGACGCGGCGATCGGTCCTCACGTGGTGATCGGGCGGGGCGCTCGCGTCGGCGCCGGATCGCAACTTCATGCCGGCGTCCATGTGGGCGATGCCGCCGTCATCGGCGAACGCTGCGTGCTTCATCCGGGCGCCTACGTCGGCGACCGTTGCACGCTGGGCGACCGCGTTGTGCTGAAGCCGGGCGCGGTGATCGGTTCGGACGGTTTCGGCTACAACTTTCGCCGCGGCGGCCACCAGCGGATTCCGCACATCGGCGTCGTCATCATCGAGGACGACGTAGAAATCGGGGCCAATTCATGCGTTGACCGATCCAAGTTCGGCGTCACCCGCATCGGTCGCGGAACGAAGATTGATAATCTGGTTCAGGTGGCCCATAATTGCGTCATCGGCCCCCACTGCATTCTCGCCGGGCAGGTGGGAATAGCGGGGAGCGTGCGCATCGGCGCCGGCGTCGTGTTCGGCGGTCAGTCCGGCAGCGTTCACGGCGTCTCGATATGCGACGGCGTGCAGATCGGCGCGCAAAGCTGCGTCACGAAAGACATCGAAACCAGGGGCACGTATTCCGGATTCCCCGCCCGCCCGCACATCGCCGCGCTGCGCTCCCTGGCCGGCGTCGAGCGGGCGCCGGAACTCGTCCGGCAGATCGAGCAGTTATCCAGACGGATTGCCGAGCTTGAAGCCGCAATGCACCATCGAGAAAACGGCTGAAATCCGCGGCCGCGGCCTGTTCACCGGAGAGCAGGTGACGCTCCGGTTCAACCCGGCGCCGGCGGACAGCGGCATCGTGTTCGTGCGCGCCGACGCGCCGTCGCCCGTGCGCATTCCCGCCCACGTCGAGAACGTCACCAAGCGCTCCCGTCGCACCTCCCTGCGCAACGGCACGCTCTCGATCGAGACGGTCGAACACTGCCTGGCCGCCATGCACGGCCTGGGCATCGACAACGTCGAAATCGAGCTGACCGGCGGCGAGTTGCCCGGCGGCGACGGCAGCTCGCAGGTGTTCGTCGACGCGCTGCAAAGCGCCGGCATCGTCGATCTTCCGGCCGAGCGGCATCCGCTGGTGATCGATCAGACCATCCGCGTGGCCGAGGGCGACGCCGAGTTGATCGCCCTGCCCGGCTCGCCCGAAGAGCTGAACATCCTCTACGACCTCGATTACGGCGACAGCGGACCGATCCGGCGGCAGATTTACGCGCTGCGGCTGTCACCAGAGTCTTTTTGTCGTGAAATTGCGCCGGCCCGCACGTTCGTTCTCGAGGAAGAGGCGCAGCAATTCCGGGCCGCGGGGCTGGGCCTGCACCTGACCTACAGCGACCTGGTCGTCATCGGGCAGAACGGCGTGGTCGAGAACGAATTCCGCTTCGAGAACGAGTGCGTCCGCCACAAGATTCTCGATCTCATCGGCGACCTGATGCTGGCCGGCCGACCGATCTACGGCAAGATCATCGCCCGCAAGAGCGGCCATTCGCTGAATCACGAGCTGGTACGCAAGCTGCTGGAAGCGCTGGAAGCGCGGGAACTGAGCCGGTTGCTGGGCCGCGAACCGGTTTTGGACGTCCGAAAAATCCAAAGAATCCTTCCCCATCGCTATCCCTTCCTGCTGGTGGACCGCGTCCTGGAGATCGAAGGCGATCGGCGTGCCGTGGGCCTGAAGAACGTTTCGATCAATGAGGAATTCTTCCAGGGCCACTATCCGGCGCAACCTATTATGCCGGGCGTACTTATCATCGAGGCGATGGCCCAGTTGGCGGGGCTGTTGCTGTCGCAGAAGCTCGAGCACACCGGGAAAGTGGCGGTCCTGCTTGCGATGGACGGGGTTAAGTTCCGGCGACCGGTGATCCCCGGCGACCAGTTGATCCTCGAAGCCCGCACATTGCGCGTGCGTTCTCGAACCGGTCATGTACAATGCTCGGCGCGGGTGGGAGACGCGATGGTCGCCCAGGCCGAAATCAAGTTCATGCTCGTCGACGCGGAGCCTCAGTAACGTATGGCCAACATCGCTCCTACGGCATTTGTCGATCCACGCGCCGAAATCGGCCGCGACGTCGTGATCGAGCACGGCTGCTTCGTCGCCCCGCATGTCGTGCTGGGTGACGGCTGCCATCTGCTGCCGCACGTCACGATCCTGGGCAAGACCCAGATCGGGGCGCGGAACGTCTTTTATCCCACGGCCGTCATCGGGGCCGCGCCGCAGGACCTGAAGTACAAGGGCACCGACACGCGCCTGATCATCGGCGACGACAACATCTTTCGCGAGCACGTGACGGTTCACGTCGGCACCGAGAACGGCGGCGGCGTTACGACGATCGGCAGCCACAACCAGTTCCAGGTCGGCACGCACGTGGCCCACGACAGCCACGTCGGCAGTCACTGCGTGTTGTCCAACAGCGTGCAGGTCGCCGGCCACGTGCACATCGAAGACCATGTGAATATCAGCGGACTCGTGGGCATTCAGCAGTTTGTCACCGTCGGCCGCTACAGCTTCATCGCCGGGGCGACGCGTTGCACGATGGATGTGCCGCCGTTCCTGATCTTCGCCGGCTTCGAGGGCGGCGTCGTCAGCGTCAATGACGAGGGCATGCGGCGCTGGGGCTTCGACGACGATCAGATCGCCCGCATCTGGAAGCTCTACAAGCTGCTCTATCCCAAGAAGGCCGACCGCGCGGGCAGCACCATCGCCGATCGCATCGCCCAGGCCGAGTCCAACGGGCCGCTGGACGATCAGCAGCGATACCTGCTCGACTTCATCAAGCGCTCCGTCACCGCCGGCGTCTGCGGACGCTATCTCGAATCGCGCCGTCGCGACGGCAGCCTGCCGCCGCCGCCTTTCTACTCACGGTAAGACCGCATCATGCCCCAGCCGATTCCCGTTGCCGTCGTCGGCGCAGGCCGCATGGGACGGCATCATGCGCGCATCTACCGTGAACTGCCGGACGCGCGACTGATCGCCGTGGTCGACCGGCGGATTGAGCGCGCCAAGGAACTGGCCGCAAAACACGGCGTTGCGGCGCTGGCGGACATCGACGCACTGCCGTCGGAAGTCGCCGCTGTCAGCGTCGCCGCGCCGACTTCGGTTCACGTGCCGGTGGCCGAAGCGCTGCTGGCGCGCGGCGTGGCGGTGCTGGTGGAAAAGCCGCTGGCGCCGAGCGTGGAAGAAGGCCGTCGCCTGATGGAGTATGCCCGCGGTCGCGGCGCGCTGCTGGCGGTGGGGCACACGGAACGGTTCAACCCGGCCGTCCGGGCGTTGCAGCGGCTGGACATTCACCCGCGCTTTATCGAGACGGAGCGCGTCAGTCCGTTTACGTTTCGCTCGGCCGACATCAGCGTCGTCGCGGACATGATGATCCACGACATCGACATCGTGCTGCACCTGATGGCGCGCGGCGCCGGCGGGGCGCGGCCGGATGTGGCGCGGGTCGAGGCGGTCGGCGTGAGCGTGCTCGGCCCGCACGAGGACGTGGCCAACGCCTGGGTCGCGTTCGCCAACGGCGCTGTGGCCAATCTCACCGCGTCGCGCTTGGCGCTGAAGACCCATCGGCGGCTGCGCGTTTTTTCGCCGCAGGCCTATTTGTCGGTCGATTACCAGAACAAGAACGGCATCGCCGTGGTCAAGGACGCCAATCTCGACATTCTGCGGCTGGCCGCCGAGCGCAAGGCCGAGGACCTGGCCGATCTGGCGCACCTGGACTTCGGCAAGTTGGTCAAAGTCGAGCCGCTGGCGGTGGATGACGTCGAGCCGCTGCAGGCGGAACTCGAGTCGTTTTTGCACAGCGTGCGCACCGGCGACCCGCCGGCCGTCAGCGCCGAAGACGGCGTGGCCGCGTTGGAGCTGGCCGAGCGCGTGGTGACGGCAATCCGGTCGCATCAGTGGGAAAAGCCGTAACGTGCGACGCAGCGGCGCCGCGCGAATCTCAATCCGAGCCGGGAAGCGTGAGCGAGCGGTATGCGCACGCCGCAACGACGATCATGTTCACATGACGACGTGCGGGATGGTTACGCGCTCGCGCGATCGCGTACGCACATTAACTATATAATATGTCATTATCCCCCGGCCGTGCCGTGCCGCGGTCGAACGGTCCACGCAGCGGTCCCTACGGTCGCGCCGTCGGTCGCGAGGCCGGCGGCGGGTCTTCCTCAAGCTTCAGCACCATTCCCTTGCGCAATTTAGTCTCGTCCGGCCCGATGACTTTGCGGTTCCAGCGGTGCAGATCTCGCCATCGTTCGCCGTCGCCCAGCAGGCGGCGCGCGATGTCATACAACGTGTCGTTGTCGCGAACGACGTGGGTGCGCACTTTCCGAGCCGCGTCCTCCGTTCGTGTGGCCGGCGAGGTCGAAGCCATCGGCGTTTCGGCGGCATTCGATTCATCGGGAATCAGCAGGCGGTCTCCGATGCGCAGCTTGTGTTCGTTCTTGATCTCGGGATTAGCCTTGAGAATGTCTCGATAACGGGTCGAGTCGCCGTAGTATTGCTGCGCGATCTGCGAAAGCGATTCGTTCTCCTGCACCACGTGAATGCGCGGCTTGCGCGGCGCCGCCGGCGCGGTCGGCGTCGTGGGACGTGGCGGTTCTCCGGCCATGTGCGAAGCGTCAATGACTTTGCCGGTGACCGGCGTTGAGGCGGAGGTTTCCGCCGGCCGTGTCGCCACGTCGGCCGTTTCGGCGGACGGCGCGGAGGACGACGACAACCGCGCGGTTTCGGCGGCGCGAACCGGTGGCGTTTCTTCCGTCGGCGGGGACCGGTGAACAGTTAACGGGCGGGCCGCCGGCGTGTCGCGCGCACGGTCAGCGTCTCTTGCGACGGGCTGCGGGGCCGCACCTTCCGGCGGACGGCGCGGCGGCGGTTTCTCGGTCACTGTTTTCGCGTGCTCTTCGTCCGCGTCGGCCTTGGCCTGCGCCTCGGCCAGCAGGCCGGTCGTAAAGGACTCGACGGCGATCAGGTCCGGATCGCGATCGCGTTGCCAGAAGAACCACGCCGCCGCGGTTCCCGTCAGCAGGACTCCCAGGAAGACGCCGATTCCCACGTCCCTGCGCATGTCACGTCACCGTTCAGGCCGGTTTCGCGAACCGGCGATTGAGCCAGACCATGATCGGGCTGGCCACGAAGATCGAACTGTAGGTCCCCGTGATGATACCCACGAGCATGGCATAGTTGAACCCGTGAATGCCGCGTCCGCCCCAGATGTACATGATGAGGATCGTAAGCATGGTGCTCAGGGCCGTCAGCATCGTGCGCGACAGGGTCTGATTGATGCTGTCGTTCATCAGTTGCGGCGTGACATCCTTGAGCTTGCCGCGGTTTTCGCGGATACGGTCGAAGACGACGATCGTGTCGTTGACCGAGTAGCCGATGACCGTCAGCAGCGCGGCGACGATGGCCAGGTCGATGCGGAAGGCCTCGATCATCAGGTACCCCGCCAACAGATACGATCCGGCGACGAAGCCCAGCGCCACGATCGCGTCGTGCACGAGCGCCACGAGCGCCGCCACGCCCCACGTCACGTTGCCGAAGCGGAAGCCCAGATAGGCGACGATGATCGCCCACGAAATGAGCAGCGCGAGAAACGCGCTGGTCTTGGCGTCGGCCGCCACCTGCGGCGCGAATTGCGTCACTTTGCCCAGCGACGTTTGACGCTCCATCGCCGTGCGGACGAGTTGCACTTCCGGCTCGGCCAGGTCCGACCGCCAGGCGTTGTTGTCGCCGCCCTCCTCGAACGCGTAGTTCTCGTCCGAAACCAGCACGGCCACGCGCGAATACGTCGTCGCGTCGCCTTCGCTGCCGGCGGCCGTGAGGCCGTAGATGTCCTGCTGGCGCCATCCGAATTCGGCCTGCCCCGGCTGCAAGCGCATGTCGCGCAGGCGTTTTTCGAGCGCGGCGATGGTCTGTGGGGGCGAGATGTCCTCGGCCACGATCGCCACGCCGCCCAACTGCGTCGGCACGCGCTCGGTGACGGACTCGTCGCCGATCACCGCGCCCAGGTCATCGGAGGTGACGGGGAAGTACGTGGCCTCGCCGCGCGTCATGTCCTTGCGCAGCGTGAATTCCAGCGACTGCTGAATGTCCAGATCGTCCTGAAGTTTCGAGAGAATCGCGTCGACGACCAGCTCGCGGCTGGTCTCGCGCGTGACGATCTCGAATGATCCGATTCCGCTTGCGGTCGCGCCGCCGATGCCCAGAATCGCCTGCACTTGCGCGTCGGCGATTTGCGTCGCGGCGTTGCGCACGCGCTGCGCGGCCGCGCGGAGCTGAGTTTTGATGCTTTCGAGCGAGGGGGCGACGTCGCCTGGGAATTTCGCGTTTTCATGGAACCGGACGTAAACGCGGTCATTCTCGTCGGCCAGGAAACGGATGCCGCCCGGCGGTATGAAGTCGGTCATCTGGGCGCGCACCATGTTCGCCAGGCGCTCCGACGGAATTCCCGGCGCCGTCATCACAAATTCCGGGGGCGCTTCGGCGACCTGCGCGGCTTCGAGTTTGTCCGCCATGCTCCGCATTTCGTCCCCCGCCAGTTTCAGGCGCGCCTCGACGTCGCGCTCCGTGAGGCTGCCCGGCTGCTTCAGGTCGATCTGTGCCGCCACGCCGCCCAGGAACTCGATGTCGTACAGGTCCTTGTTGTCGCGCGCATAGAAGATCGCCAGCCCGCCGATCGTCGTCACCAGCGAAATGGCGTAGAACACTCGCCGCAGGCTAAACCAGTCGACCTTGAGCAGCGGCACCAGATGGAGCATCGGAATGCGGTTGACTCCGCCCTTCTGCACCGATTGGTGAATGATCCGCATGACCACAAGGATCACAAAGACCAGCGCCAGGGCCGGCAGGAACGTCATCAACATGCGGCCGAAGAACATCGAAACCGACGTCGCCTGCGCCGCCGGATCGATCAGCCACTTGCCCAGTCCCCAGGCCGCACCGCCGACCATGGCGAGGGCCGCACCGAGCATCCACGGATACTTGACAACTTCAGACGGCAGCCGCGGCGTGGACATGTAATCGAAGAAAATGCGCGTCACATAGACCGCCGTCAGCAGGTTGATCACGACGCTCCAGCCGAGCGTTAGGCCGAATCCCTTGATCTCTTCGCTGCCGAGCATGTAGAGAATGCCGCACGTGAGGATGGTCGTCAGGTTCGAGTCGAAGATGGCCGAGAAGGCGCGCTCGTAGCCGAACTTGATCGCCATCCGCGTCGTCTGCCCGCGCGCCAGTTCTTCGCGGATGCGTTCGTTGATCAGCACGTTGGCGTCAACCGCCATGCCGATGCCGAGCACCAGACCCGCGATGGCCGGCAGCGTCATCGTGGCGTTCAGCGTGGCCACGACCGCACCCGTCAGCAGGAGGTTGAGCAGCATGGCAAAAACGGCCACGCTGCCGCTGTACCAGTAGTAGCAGAACATGAACACGGCCACGGCGATGATGCCGTAGACGGCGGCGGTCTGACCGGCCTGGCGGTTGGCCATGCCCAGACTGGGACCGATGCCGCGCACGCTGATGGGCGGCTCTTTGAGTTTTCGCGGCAGACTGCCGGCATTGAGCTTCTGACACAGGAAGCTCACCTCCTGCGTGCTGAAGTTGCCCTGAATGATGCCGCGCGTGCGGATCGCCGAGTTGATGTTGGCCGAGGACACGGCCTGTCCGTCGAGAAAGATGCATAACTGCTTGCCGCGGTTTTTCGAGGTCAGGTCGAAGAAGCGGTTTCCGCCGGCCTCGTCGAGCACGAACGACACGGCCGGCCGGCCCTGCTCGTCGCGGGTGGGCATCGCGTTCTGAAGCTGCCAGCTCCGACCGGCCTCGCGTTCCTGCGTGAGCGTCTTGTTTTCGGCGGTCGTCGCGAGGATGTAGTACTTGTCGCCGTAGCGCTCGGCGATGCCGTACTGGCGCTTGATGTTTTCGAACTCGCTTTCAAACGCTTTGCCGTCGAGCAGGTGCCGGTAGAAATAGGCCGGGTTTTCGATGGGAAACCAGGCATACTCGTCGCCCGGCCCGCGTCGCGGTCCGCGCTTGGACAGGTTCTGGATGTATGAGTCGTAGCGCGTCGGATCGGCCGGGTCCTGTTCCGCCAGCAGCCGGAACTCGAGCACGCCGGCGCCGCGCAACAGCCGCTGCAAATCCGCCGGATCGTCCAGGGTGCCGCCCGCGCCGCGCAGCTTGTTCCACTCGTCGTAGGCCGCAATCGCCTGGTTCATCAGATCCGCGACGTCGGCGTGCTCGTTGCGCAGCTTCTCCAGCTCTTCCTTGCGAAAAGGCTTGCGCGGATCGGATTCCAGCGCCGTCTCGAACCGGCTGACGGGCAGATTTGTGGCCATCACCGATGCGAATGCGTCGTCGTAGGCCCGTTCGGACGCCTCGAGCGCCGCGTCGTCGTCGCCCTGCTGCGCGACCTGAAGCGCGTCGTAGGCCGACTTGAGCTTGTCGAACAACGCCGGGCGGGAGGGGACGTTTCGCACGAGCGACGCCAGCGCGCTGTCGCGGGCCTCCCCGCTGCGCGTCAGCGCCACCGACACGTCGCCGCGGCGGATGATCGTGGCGATGAGCTTCTCCTGTGCCGCCACGTAGGCGTCGCGCGCCTCGGCCACTTTCTGCGGCGGACGCGGCATCTGGATTTCGAGCCGGTTCGTGCCGACGGGCCGCCAGACGAGATTGAGCACGCCGTTGGGATCGACACGCTCCTTGAGAATGTTCATCACTCGCTGTGACAGATCGCGACGTTCGGCTAACTCCATGCCCGTGTCGTCAATCTCGTACAGCAGGCTGTAACCGCCGCGCAAGTCGATGCCCAGCTTTATGGTCTGATCGAGGGGATAGACGCAAACGAATCCCAGCGTGATCAGGCCCGCCACGATGCAGATCTTCCACCACAGTTCACGATCGCTCATGTTCGGTCATTCCTTCTGACAAGGCGCGACCGGGTGCGTCCGGCCGCCGGATTTCGGACATTTTCGCGGCGTCGCCGGCCGCCTCCGCCTGGTGAGAAACGGCACGTGGACGCCATCGGGTCATTGTTCGCGAGGTTGCGCCTCAAACGCGTTTCCAACGCTCGCGGAACGATATTTCAAATGAACGGAGACGCGGCTGCTGAATGGGCATGCGGCCACGCGGTCGACCAGCGGGCGGAGTGTGCCCGTTTCTCGCATTGCCCTGGCGATTTGAAGGATCAGACGGGCGGAGCGTGGGAAAAGTAGGCCGGCCGATGCATCAGGCCGCCGATGCGTGCCGTTGTCAGCGGCAGGAGGTCGAACCATGTTGCGGCGGGACAGGCGACGGGACCGGCCGGATGCGTTGCCTCACCCGTCAAAGTCAGCGATGGGCCGCCGAGTTTCTTGGCGGCGTGTTCGACGATGAGGTCCGTGAACTCGGGCGGATTCGGTGTGCGCCGCTTGCGCGACTCGGACCTGGATTCGGGCTTTTTCGCGTCGCTCGGAACGGCCTGCGTGCGCGCGGCCGCCTGGCGGGCGCGCTCCTGATGCTTGGCGGCCCGCACCGGTCCGCTAACGCCCGGTCCCAGCGCAACGGCGGACGCGGCCAATAAAGGCCAGAACCTGCGGGCGAACTGGTTCCTCGCGGTCGGCACGACGCAGAACTATACGCGGAGGCACGCGGTAGGGCAACAGGCGGAATCGGGGTTGCGAGGATGGGCGGGCGCGATGCGGCAAGGCTCGCACGCAGGAGCAGGCCGCTAACGGTGCGATTCTGTGCGGCTGGATTCGCACCTGCGCGGGAATAACGCGCGCTTTCCGAGCCTGCTCTGATCTTTCCGTCCCTTCGTTGCTCCGTCCGTTCGTCGCTTTTCCGCGCGCGATGTGGCTCCCCAGGCACTCGGGAACGCGCGAATTGCGAAAAACTCACGCCATCCCGGGCGGCACGCGCGTGTGCCAGTCGGTCTCGCGCTGGTAAGCATGCGCCGCCCGCAGCAGCCGCGCTTCAGAAAAGTGCGGCCCCATGAGTTGCAGCCCGATCGGCAGACCCGACGCCGTGAATCCGCACGGCAAACTGATCGCCGGCACGCCGGCCAGATTGGCGCCGAAGGTGTACGCATCCGCCAGGTACATGCTCAGCGGGTCCTCGGTCCGTTCGCCCAGCCGGAACGGCGGAAACGGCGACGTCGGACAGGCCAGCAGATCGCAGGCCTCGAACGCCCGCAGGAACTCGTCGCGAATCAACGTGCGCACCTTTAATGCTTTCAGATAATATGCATCATAATATCCGCTCGACAGGGCGTAGGTCCCCAGCATGATCCGCCGCTTGACTTCGGCGCCGAAACCTTCCTCGCGCGAGCCGCTGTAAACGTCGATGTAATCCGCCGGGTGGGCCGTCCGATGCCCGTAATGGACGCCGTCGAATCGCGCCAGATTGCTCGACGCCTCGGCCGACGAGATGAGGTAGTACACCGGCAGCGAGTCGTCTGTGTGCGGCAGGCTCACTTCGACACGCCGCGCGCCGAGCCGTTCGAATACCGCGACAGCCTCTTCGACCGCGGCCCGCACCTCGCCGTCCAGGCCCGCGCCAAAGTATTCGCGCGGGATGCCGATGCGCTTCGGCGCCAGCGGCTTATCCAGTTCCGCCACGTAATCGGGAACCGGTTCCTCGACGCTGGTCGAATCGCGCGGATCGCGCCCGGCAATCGCCCGCAGGATCGCCGCCACGCCGCGCGCGTCGGCCGCGAGCGGTCCGATCTGATCGAGGCTGCTGCCGAACGCCACGAGTCCGTAGCGCGACACGCGACCGTAGGTCGGCTTCAGCCCCGTCACGCCGCAGAACGCCGCCGGCTGCCGGATCGAGCCGCCGGTGTCGCTGCCCAGCGCCGCCGGGACCATCCTCGCCGCAACGGCCGCCGCCGAGCCGCCCGATGAGCCGCCCGGAACGCACGCGGGATTCCACGGATTTCGCGTCGGGCCGAACGCGCTGTGCTCGGTCGAGCTGCCCATCGCGAACTCGTCGAGATTGGTCTTTCCGACGATGACGGCGCCGGCCGCCTCGAGGCGCTCGATCACGTGCGCGTCGAAAGGCGAGCGGTAATTTTCGAGGATGCGCGAAGCGCACGTGGTGCGGCCGTTCCGCGTGCAGATGTTGTCCTTGACCGCGATGGGCATGCCGGCGAGCGGCTCGGCGTCGTCGCCGTGCGCCCGCCGCGCGTCGATCTCGGCCGCGCGACGCCGCGCATCATGGCTCCAGACGTCGAGAAATGCGTGAACGGCCGAATCGTGTTGGCCGATGCGCGCCAGGGCCGCATCAATCGCCTGTGCGGCGCTGGATTCAGGCGGGATGGACCACTGTTTGAAGTTGTCCGCGGGGGGCGTCGTCATGGACGCATGATATCACGCGCCCTGCTGGTCCAACACTTTCGGCAGGGCAAAGCAGCCGGCTTCGGAGCGTGGCGCGTTGGCGAGAATCCGCTCGGCGCCCAGCGGCTCAATCGGATGATCGTCACGGAAGACGTTGCGCACGGGAAGCGGATGGGCGGTCGGCTCGACCGCCGACGTGTCGATGCGGTTGAGTTGCTCGAAGTAGTCGAGAATCGCCGAAAGCTGCGTCGAGAAGCGCTCGACCTCCGCGTCACTGAGCTTCAGTCGCGCGAGGCGACCGATGTGACGGACGGTGTCGGGATCGACGCGCGCCGACATGGCTTATTCCTGCGCGGCTTCGGCCTCGGGGGGCTTCCAGTCGCGGCGGGCGGGCTTGACCACCAGCCCCATGCGGATGGCCTTGGCCGAGACCTTGATGCGGCAGATCTTGCCGTCGATGACGGCCCTCAAGCGCTGAATATTGGGCTTGAACTTGCGCTTGGTGATGCCGGTGGTCTTCAGACCGACGCCGCCGAGATACTTGGCTTTGCCGCGGCGGGCGATCCGATGACCCGCGCGGGTTCGTTTCTTGGTGAACAGACACTCGCGTGGCACGAGACAATCCTCCCTGCCGCGGACCCTCGGCGGCAAAACGGATGAATATAGCGGCAAACGGGGCGAGTTCAAGTCCACTCGATTTCCGCCTTCGCGGGAACGACGGGAAGCGACGGGCCGGGCTTGACCTGGCCGCCCCTGCCGGATGCCCTGACTTTTTTCTGGACGTTCTTTCAGCGGTCAGTGCCCGGCATTGAAAACGGAACGCATATCGGATAGGTCAGACGCATGAAGAATCGGCGGCAGAGGCAGGTGGCGCGCAAGCCCATCGGCGCGGGGCGATCGATGCCCGCGGCGCCACGCGAGGCGGATATTTGGCCTGCGCCGCCGGTGACGCCGATGCTGCGCTGGCACTGGTCGCTGATCGCCGGGCTGACGCTGTTTCACTTCTTCACGTTCGTCGGCAAGCCGCCGCACATCGACGACACGCTTTATCTTGAAACGGCGCGCGGCATTCTTCAGGACCCGTTGCGGCCGCTGTGCAACACCGTCAACTGGGAGATGATCCCGCGGCCGATCTACAAATTCGCCGTCAACCCGCCGCTCTACAACTATCAACAGGCGCTGGTGATCAAGCTGTTCGGCTGGAACATCGCCGCGCTGCACGTGCTGGCGGCGGGCTACGTGCTGCTGGCGGCCGTTTCGGTGTTCTACCTGGCGCGGCGTTTTACTCCCTGGCCTGTCGCGACGCTGCTGCTGTTCATGCTCAGCCCGACGTTTCTGCCGCAGACAAACCTGATGCTGGACGTGCCGGGCATGGCGCTGGTGGCGGCGACGGTCGCGGCGTGGGTCCGCGGCGTGGATGGCCGGTCGAACCGCTGGCTGGCGCTGGGCGCGGCGCTGGCGACGCTGGCGGTGTGGACGAAATACAACTCCGCGGTCGTGTTGCCGCTGATGGCGCTCTACGCGCTGTTGTGGGGGCGCTGGCTGGCGCTGCCGTGGATCGCGCTGCCGGTCGTCGGCCTTTGGGCGTGGGGGCAGTGGAACATCGCGATTTTTCCGGAAAAAAAGACTCATCTTGACATAGCGCGCAGTCGATTCGAGCGCGCGACACGCAATTTTTATCAACAATCCATGCTCTCGCTGATGTCGTGGGGGGGCGCGTTCTTCTTCATGCCCGCCTGGGCCGCCTGGACCTGGGTGCGGCGGCGATGGATTCTCTCGGCCGCGATCGCCGCGCCGCTGTTTCTGCTGTTTCTGGTCGAATTTGTGCTGGCCTATGGACCGCTCACTCGTTCAGACGGCTTCTTTTATTCCGCGGCCGTCTCGCTCACCCAGTCGTTGGGATTCGGTCACCTGCCCAGTTTCGCCGAATGGAAGATGCCTCACTGGCCGGAGCAGTTGTTCTTCGTCGGCAACGCCCTGGCGATGGCCGCCTGGATTCTCGTCACGGCGTTCGCACGCTGGGATTCACTGCGAGAGCGCTGGCGCGATGGGACGATTCGCGACGATCTGTTTCTGCTGGCATGGCCGTTCGGCATGTCGCTGTTCAACGGCATGTTCGCGCCGCACCATGCGCCGCGTTATTACTTCGTGGCCTATCCCGCCGTGCCGCTGCTGCTGATGCGTGGGATTCAGGCGGCGATGGCGCGGCGCGCAGGAGGCGCAGCCGAGGCGGGCGATGCCGGCCGGTCCGAGACTTCGGCGCCGCGCTTCAACCAGCCCGCTTCGGTCCGCATCTTCGCGCCGAGCCGCGCGACTCGCGGCCTGTTGTGGGGTTCGATCGCGTTGCAGGCCGTGGTCGGGCTGATACTCGTCGGCAGCGACAACACGTTTGCGCAGGCGTCGCAGGACTTCGTCGCGCGGCTGGCGGCGCATCCGCGTGTGCAGGGGAATCGGCTGGACTACGTCGGCCACTGGGGCTTTCAGTATCACGCGCAGCAGCAGCCGAATTTTTATGTGATCGACATTCGCCAGCCGCCGCCGCCGGTGGGGGGGCTGGTGGCCGTCGTGATGGACACGGGCTGGGGCGAGTTTCCGCACTGGCTGAAGTCGGGTCGGTCCGGCACGGAGCAGTTCACGACGACCGGCGTGTATCGGTACAAGGATGCTCAGGGCACGCAGCGGGCGCAGTCGCTGCGATTCAAGATTCTTGAGGACTGGGACGTGCCGCATCCCTGGCCGCTTCAGACGGTGGAACTGACGAAAAAGCTGCTCATCTATTCGCCGCGGTTTTATCACAATCGGCTGCCCTACGGCCGCGGTACGGACCGTTCGCATCGGATGGTGCTTGTGGAGCGCGAGTTGTGAGGGCGCCATGAGCCGTCCCGCAGGGTCCGCTGTGCGGATCACCGGCCATCAGCCATCAGCCCAATGACGTCATTCCCGCGCAGTCGGGAATCCACGGGCACCGAGGCATTCTGGCCCAGCGCCTTCGCGGGGGTGACGGTAAGGGCGGGGGTGACGCGGAGGACGTGGGGGCGGCGATGAAGGCCGATCGTCGCTTCATTCCCGTACAGTTGAGAAGCCAATTCTCGGCGGTCTCTGCGGCTCCGCGTGAGTCTCTGTTTTCGACGTTTTGCCGTTCGACTTTCTGCATTCCCTTCGTCGATCCGTCGCTTCGTTGCTTCGTCGCTCTTAGAATGCGACCCATGGAAGGAAAATACGATTTCGCTTCGATCGAGGCCCGCTGGCAGCGCTTCTGGGAGCGCGACGGGACGTTCGTTACGCCCAATCCGGGGCAGCCCGGGTTCGATCCGGCGCGGCCGAAGTATTACTGCCTCGACTTCTTCCCGTATCCCAGCGGGGCCGGGCTGCACGTCGGCCATCCCGAGGGCTACACCGCGACCGACGTTCTGGCGCGCTGGCAACGCATGCGCGGGTTCAACGTCCTGCACCCGATGGGCTGGGACGCCTTCGGCCTGCCGGCCGAGCAGTACGCGATCGAGACCAACACGCATCCGCGCGTCACGACGCAGCGCAACGTGGCCAACTTCAGGCGGCAGTTGAAGTCGCTGGGTTTTTCATACGACTGGACGCGCGAGTTCGCCACGACCGATCCGGACTACTACCGCTGGACGCAGTGGATCTTCGCGCAGATGTACGACAGCTATTACGACCGCGAGCAGAACCGCGCTCGGCCGATCGCGGAACTGATCAAGCGGCTGGAGAACGAGCAGCTCGTAGTTCGTCCGGATGGCATGCTGGCCCCGGCTCCGCTCGCGGGCCTGCAACCCTATGGTGCGCTGGAGGTCGGCGAGCGTTACTGGCACGAGCTGTCCATCGAGGAGCAGTGGGAAGTGCTGGGCCGGCAGCGGCTCGCCTACATCGCCGAGGCGCCGGTCAACTGGTGTCCCGCGCTGGGGACGGTGCTGTCGAACGAGGAAGTCACCAACGAAGGCCGCAGCGAGCGCGGCGATCATCCCGTTTTTCGCCGGCCGTTGCGGCAGTGGATGCTGCGCATCACGGCCTATGCCGAGCGGCTGATCAACGACCTGGACGAACTCGGCTGGCCGGCGCCGGTGAAGCTGATGCAGCGCAACTGGATCGGGCGGAGCGAGGGGGCGCGGGTGCGGTTCGCGGTGTTGCGCGACGAAGCGGGTCCCGCGCATGCGGGGGAGCGACGAAGCGACGAAGACGCCGCCGCAATCGAAGTGTTTACGACGCGACCGGACACGTTGTACGGCGCGACCTACATGGTGCTTTCGCCGGAGCATCCGCTGGTCGACCTCGACAGTCCCGATTGCATGGTGCGTGACGCGTGGCCGGAGGGAACGCCGGCGACATGGCGCGGTACGCAGACCGTCGGCGGGCACGCCACGCCGCGCGGCGCGGTGCGGGCTTATCAGGAATTCGCCGAGCGGAAGACGGAGCGAGATCGCACCGCGGAAGCGAAGGTGAAGACCGGCGTGTTTGTCGGGGCGTACGCGCGCAATCCGGTCTTTGCGCCCACCGATCCGCGCGGGCGAATTCCGGTTTTCATCGCTGACTACGTGCTGATGGGTTACGGAACCGGGGCGATCATGGCCGTGCCGGGGCACGACACGCGCGATCTGGAGTTCGCCGATGCCTTCGGTCTTCCGGTGGTGCAGGTCGTCCGACCGCCCGAAGGCGTCGAATGGCGCGAATTCGTCGATGACGGCGTGTCGGTCAATTCGCCGCCGGCGGGCCCGTCGCCCGACGGCTGGGAATGGTGCGACTTCAACGGGCTGCCCACGCCGCAGGCCAAACGCAGAATTGCCGAATGGCTCGAGCAGCACGGCGCCGGCCGATTCGAGGTGACGTACAAGCAGCGCGATTGGCTGTTCAGCCGACAGCGCTACTGGGGCGAGCCGTTTCCAATTGTTCACGGCGAAGACGGCGGCGTGTATGCGCTGGCGGACGATCAGTTGCCGGTGACGCTGCCGGACATGGACGACTTCCGTCCGCTGGCGTTGCCCGAGGACTCGGACGCCGATCCGGAGCCGCCGCTGGGCCGTGCCCGCGAGTGGGTAAACGTGACCGTGTGGCTGGACGAGCACGGTCGGGCGCGCGTCGTGAAGCCGGGTTCGCCGGAGGAGGCGTCGGCGCGGTTGGCCGGTCGTCGCGTGATCCGAGCGAAGCGCGAGACCAACACGATGCCGCAGTGGGCCGGCTCGTGCTGGTATTACCTGCGCTTCTGCGATCCACACAACGACGCGGCGCTGGTCGGCCGGGAGGCGGAGCGCTATTGGATGGTGTCGCTGCGGCGCGACGGCACGCCGCATCGCGGAGGGATTGATTTGTACCTGGGCGGCACCGAGCACGCGGTGCTGCACCTGCTGTACGCGCGTTTCTGGCACAAGGTGTTGTTCGATCTGGGGCACGTGTCGACGCCGGAGCCGTTCGGCAAGCTGTTCAACCAGGGGATGATCCGGGCGTTTTGCTATCGCGATGCGCGCGGCGTGCCGCACGCGTACGACGAAATCGACTTCCGCGACGACGGCGCGTACCTGCGCGGCTCGGGCGAGAAGCTGTCGGCCACGGTCGAGAAGATGAGCAAAACGCTTAAAAACGTCATCAATCCCGACGACGTGGTGCGCGAAGTCGGGGCCGACGCGCTGCGGTTGTACGAGTTGTTCATGGGGCCGCTGGATCAGAGCAAGCCGTGGAATCCGCGCGACGTGCCCGGCGTATTCCGGTTTCTTCAGCGGACCTGGCGGCTGTTGGTCGATCCAGAGACGGGCCGCCGATCGAATAAGGTGGTCGATTCGATGGACGGTGACGAGGCCGCCGACCGCCGCCGCGACGATCCGATCGAACGGGCACTGCACCGCACGATCCGCAAGGTGACCGAGGACCTGAATCGAATGGCGTTCAATACCGCCATCGCGGCGATGATGGAGTTCGTCAACGAGGCGACGGCCGCCGAGCGCCTGTGGCGCGATCAGCTCGAGCGATTCGTGCTGCTGCTGTCGCCGTTTGCGCCGCACATCTGCGAAGAGCTGTGGCTGCGGCTGCGCCTGCCGGATGGCGCGGCCGGCGACGACGTGCCGGCCGGCTGGCGCGGTCTGGCGAATGAGCCGTGGCCGAGGTGGGACGAGGCGCTGGCGGTCGAGCCTCACGTCGAGGTGGCGGTGCAGGTCAACGGCAAGGTGCGGGCGCGAATTCGCGTACCGCGCGACGCCGACCAGTCGCGGCTGGAGACGGCGGCCATGGACGACGCCGGCGTGCGGGCCGCCATCGAGGGCAAGTCGGTGCGGAAAGTGATTGTGGTTCCGGGGCGGCTGGTGAACATCGTCGTGGGCTGAGAATGCGGGACGGCTCCGTGAACCGAACCGCGACCGTGAGGGAGCGCCGCAAAACCGCACGGTGAACGCGGACGCTTGGAGATGCAGTTGTGATTCCGGAGCGGAGTCACGGGAATGGCAGCCGCGCACATCAGAAGCCCGGGCGCAAGCCGGGGGACGAGCGCGCGGAGGCGACTATTGTCGGGCGCGCCCTGATGGCTGTGGGCCGGCTCGATTTGCCGCCGGCCGGGATCCCATTCGTCTGAGGAGCACGCCCCATGAAGAACGCCGGAAGCGTCGTGGTTCTCGATCATCCGCTGATTCAGCAGAAGCTCGCGCATGCGCGCGACGAGCGCACCGGCCGGCGGGAATTCCGCGACCTGCTGTCCGAAATCGCGGGATTAATGGTTTTCGAGCTGACGCGCGACTACGCCACGACCGAATATCCGCTGCGGACGCCGATGGGGCCGTGCACCGGCCGGGTGCTGGCGGCGGACATCGCCGTCGTGCCCGTGCTGCGGGCCGGACTGGGCATGGCCGACGGGATTCTGCGGCTGATTCCGCAGGCTCGGGTGGGACACCTGGGCGTTTATCGCGATGAAAAAACGCTGGAACCCATCGCCTACTACGACAAGCTGCCGGCCAACATCGCCGAGTGCGAGGTGATTGTCATCGACCCGATGCTGGCCACCGGCGGCAGCAGCAGCCACGCGGTGTCGATCATCAAGCGTCACAGCGCGCGGCGCATCAAGTTTCTGTGCCTGGTCGCCGCGCCGGAGGGCATCCGGCGGCTGACGGCCGATCATCCCGACGTGCCGATCTACACGGCGGCGATCGACGAGCGGCTGGATGCGCGGGGGTACATCGTCCCGGGGCTGGGCGACGCGGGGGATCGGTTGTATGGGACGGTGTGATTACCCCGCGTGGCACGGGCTTGTAGCCAATACTGTCCGGAACTTTGCGGGAGGGTGGTTCACGCACCGCTCATGCAAAATTAACGGATTCTTAACTTGCGCTGCCCCCCCCCCCCGTCTGGTCTACTGGCGGCCATGCGGATGCCGACCC
>WYBU01000072.1 GCA_011525745.1 Planctomycetaceae bacterium
AGGGCGACTGTGCCCCATTCACAGCCGAGGGCGACTGTGTCCCATTCACAGGCGAGGGCGACTGTGCCCCATTCACAGCCGAGGGCGACTGTGTCCCATTCACAGGCGAGGGCGACTGTGCTCCATTCACAGCCGAGGGCGGCTGTGCCCCATTCACAGCCGGGGGCGGCTGTGCCAAATCACAGCCGAGGGCGGCTGTGCTCCATTCACAGCCGAGGGCGACTGGGCCCCATTCACAGCCGAGGGCGGCTGTGCCCCATTTACGGCTGCGGGGCGACTGTGCCCCATTCACAGCCGGGGGCAACTGTGCCCCATTCACAGCCGGGGGCGGCTGTGCCCCATTTACGGCTGCGGGGCGGCTGTGCCCCATTTACGGCTGCGGGGCGGCTGTGCCCCATTCACCGCTGCGGGCCGTCGGCGCTACAACCAGAAATTCAGACGCATGAAATCCATGACCTTGTGCAGCGCGATCCAGCAGACACGGCGCGGCCCGAGGTCCAGCCGCGCGGCGCCTTCCATGCCGGGTCGCAGCCAGTCGGGCGCGTCGGCGATGCGCGCTTCGGCGATTAGCGCGTTGCGGCCCTCGCGAACCTCCGGCGCGGCGCGAACGTGCGTCACGTAAAAATCGTGCGGTTCTTCCGGACGGGCGCGGCCGACGAATCTGCCGGCGCACGCGGTCATCAAATCGTCCGCGATCGACTCCGGCGCCAGCAGCTCGAGCTGCCATGAGCCGGCCGGCGCGATCAAAAACAGCGTTTCACCCAGCGGCATCACCGCGCCGACGCGCGTGCGCAGATTGCCGCTCACGACAAGTCCGTCGATGGGACTGCGGATGCGCGTGGCCTCGATGCGGCGGTCGATCAGCGCCAGTCGGGCGGCCAGCAGGCGCTCGTGCGCCTGCGCGAGCTGCGCATCGACGGGCGCGGCCGCGGCCATCGCGCGTTGATGCTCCTGCTCTGCAATCTCGAGCTGAGCCGCGGTCTCACGACGCTGCAACTCCAGTTCGCCCCGATCCAATTCACACAAGAGCTGGCCGCGCCGGACGGTGTCGCCGGAAACCACGTGCACCGCGGACAACGGCGCATCGCACGGCGCGCTGACCTGTCGGGCCGACAGCGGAACGACGACGCAGGGGACCGACACGGTGTAGGGCATCGTCCCGAAGAAGAACCACGTCGCGGCGAACAGCGTCATCGCCAGCGACAGCTTGCGGCCCGGCTTGCCCGGTTCGCGCAGCCGGCGCCAATTGCCGCGCACGGCGTCGGTCGCGTGCCGCAACAGGCCGCGGCGGGCTTCGTGAAGCAGCGTCAGCGCCGGGGCATACGGCTCGATTCTGGCGCGAATCTGTTCCAGTTTTTCGAGGGAAAGACTCTCGGCCTGTTCGGCCTGCAACGCCACGATCGCAACGGTCCGTCGGCCGCGTTTCAGCGGAATCGTCGCCGCCGCGCCGCCGCGCGCGGATTCGACCCACTGCACGTGCAGCCGGTGGCTGCCGGCGGGCGCGTGGACGGATTCGGTCTGTCCGTCGAAGCAGGTGATGGGGGCGTCGAAGTCGAGACATTCTTCCATCGCATCGCGGATGCGCGCGATTCCGGGACTCGCAGGCGGCGCTTCATCCAGCCCCGAAACCGACACGACGCGAACCCGGCGGCCCTGCACGATCCCCAGCGCCACCTGCCGGCAGCCGAGCTTGTTGCGCAGGTTGTTCGTCAGGGCGAACGCCAGCTCCTCGACCGATTCCATGGTTGCGGCACGGGCCAGCGCCGCGGCCGCCGCGGCGCTCGTTTCACCGGCCGGTGTCGATGAAGCGCGCGCGACGGTTTCGACGCCGACGTCGGCGGCGAGATACGAGGCCAGCGCCGCGAGCGACTCGATCAACGCCACGCGACGACGGGCGTTGACTTCGGTGATGGGCGTCACGAGGGCCAGGGTTCCGATGGCGGCCCCGGTTGGGCTGAACAACGGCACTGCAATCAATCCGACGCGGGCGTTTCCGTTCGCCGCGGTGTAGAGCCGCGCCTGTGTGCGGCCGGCGCTGAGCGCGTCGAGCAGAATCTGCTGCACGGGCTTCTTCCAGAAGGCGGGGTTCGTCGATCCGAAGTGGCAGTCGTCCTGAATGACTTCGCTGGGCAGTCGGACGTAGATGGCGGCGTAGGGACTGGCGCACGTTTGCGCAATGAGCCGCATGGCCTGGGCGAAATAGGAGAACCGTGAATCGGCCTGGGCGGCGAGCCGCACAAGGGCCGCGTAGGGCATCGGCGGAGCGGAGGCGCCCGTGTCATTGGCAGGCGAGTTGTGGGCGGCAGGCTGAGTCACTCTGGGGGCGCTCCTGGCCTAAGCGGGGAACAACGTGCGCTCACACAAGACTCGCGCCGGGTTCCTGGGTCCGCAGTTTGCTGGGCATTGCGATGGGTTTGAAGAAGGCGAAACCGGCCTCGAAGGCGTCGTCGCGCAGCACGCTGCACCGTACGCAGCGCGCGTAAATCTGCGGCAGGGGCAGCACGCTTTCGTCGAAGTGCAGGCGGTAGATGTCGCCGACGCGCGGCGGCAGGGGCGTCAAAATGCGACAGCCGCCCTCGGAAATGTCGCCGGTGACTCCCTGTATGCGGAACCTCAGCGCATCGCTGGCGTTGCCGGGCTGAATGACGACCTTGGCTTTGACAATGAGGCGAAAATGGGTGCGCTGTCGGCGAATCTGATCCGGCGTGTTGCGCTCCAACTCGTGCAGCGCGGCGGCCGCGGCGTCCTGATCGAGCATGTCGTTGCTCAGCGCGTCGTCGAACATGAGGTCGATTCCCGGGTGGTCAGGGGTGCGAGTTGCCGCGGCGCGTCGGTTCGGCCGCGCGCCGCGGCGGCCTGGAGGTCCGATTCGAACGACAGCGTGACGCGCAGCCCGGCGATCCAGGGCCGTTCGCGATTGTCGACTCGCACGCGGATGCGCGCCGTCTGACTGGCGGCGTCCGCGACGCGGCTGACGAAAACGATGCGCCCATTGCGCTTCTCGGCCGGCGGCAGTATCGCGCAAACGCGAACGCTCATGCCGTTGGCGAGCGTGGCGGCGCGGTCGATGGGGCAGTCGGCAACGACTTCCAGCTCGCTCAGATCGACGAGCGTCAGCAGCGGCTCACGTTCTTCGACGGCCTCGCCGGCCTGCTTCGACAAGCGCGCGACGTAGCCGTCGAACGGGGCGACGATGCGCATCTGATTCAGCAGCTCGGTCT
The DNA here is from genome assembly GCA_011525745.1 of Planctomycetaceae bacterium. Taxonomy (GTDB): domain Bacteria; phylum Planctomycetota; class Phycisphaerae; order UBA1845; family UTPLA1; genus PLA4. The sequence goes on from WYBU01000072.1 coordinate 3,222, forward strand.
GAAGGCGCGTATTGAGCTGGTTGGCGGCGAGCGCCTCTTCAGCCTGACGCACGGCGCAGCGGGCTTCCTCCAAATCCAATTCGGCGTTGGCGATTTCGCGTGGCGAGGCGTTTTGTCCCAGGTCGTGCACGCGACCATGATCGAGTTCGGCGCGGCGCAGGCGCACGCGGGCCAGATCGAGCGGCGCGGCGGCTTGGGCGGCGTGCTGGGCCATTTCCAGGCGGGCCAGATGCACGCGCGCGTCAAGCTCGGCCAGCAGTGTGCCGGCTACGACAACGTCGCCCTCGCGAACGTGAATCTGCGCGATGAGTCCCGGCTGTACCGCGGCCAGTACGGCAACGCGAGCCGGTGCGGTGAATCCGGATAGGGTCCACGCAACGTCGTTTTCGGACGCGGGCTGATGCTGCTGGCCTGCCGCGGCCGGCAAGCACGTGCCAAGGCATATGGCCCCGACCAGCGTACATCGCGAGGCTGTTCCACTTCGACGCGACAGGCCGGCGGCCTTGCGGCTGCGCAGGGACCTTTGCAGCGCATCGGACTTTCGGACTTCCACTATTTGCCCCCTCGAGTGCGGCCGGTTTCGCGCACCAATCGCGTTGTCACCAGAACGCGCCGCGAGCCGAAAGGATGCTCGCTTCCAGGAGCGGCGCCGCACGTCAAGACGAGGTGCAAATCGGTAGATCGAGTCGTTTGCTTTACTTATCGCGCCTGGGGTCCGATACGCGCCCCGCGTCGTCCGCGCCGGTTGCACCGAAGGCGCTGCGCATAAGGCCCCACAACGTTGCCAGGTAGCCGGCGGCGGCGGGCGAGACCGGCGGCGCCCCGTCGGCGGCCGGCAATGAGGCTGCGTGATGCTGAGTTGAGCGGTTCTCAAACTCCTCGTCCGCGTTGTCAGCCATGGCTGTTGCGGCACGGCCCCGCGAATGCGTGAGCGTCGCTGCATCGGCGATGCCTTCGACGGGGGCATCGTCGGATGGCGGAGGAATGTCCGCATTCAAATCGGGCAAGCCGCCTGTATCCTGCGCGTGCAACTCGCGCTCGGCGGTGAAGACGTCGTCGAAAGTGCGCCCCTCGAACGCAGCGGCGAGCAGCGGCGAATCGTCGGACGCATCGCCAATATCGTCGGGCAGGTCCGCCGCGTGGATCGCCGCAACGTCACCTTCCATCGCATCGTCCGCCAGGTCGCGCACGAAATCTTCGGACACGAGCTGCTGTTCCATCCATTGCAGCAGTGCGGCGGCCGCCTTCGCGTCGGCGTCCGCCTCATGCGGCCGAAGCACGCGCAGTTCCTCGGTTCCGTCCCACGTCAGTTCGTCGGTGGATGTGTTGCCGAGGTGCTCGACGACGCGCGCCGCGTTTGGCCCGGTTTCTTCGGCAATCGGCAAACGCGCGTTCGTTTCCGCCGCATCCCGTCCCGGCGTCGCGTCGGTTGACGGCGCCTCGTGAGCCGGCTCGCCGTAGGCCCGATCGTCGGTCGTGCTGCCAACGTGTTCGGTTTCGCTGCCATCGCGAACGCCGTGTACATACAAGCCCTGCGCATCCGCGACCGCTCCGTCGGACAGCGAAAGGTCATCGGCATCGCTTGGTGCGTTATTTGCGACATCGACGGGAAACGGCTCCGCGGGCGGCGCGGCCCCGTCGCGGGGCGCTTCTTCAATCGCCGGCGATTCATCGACGAGCGGAGCGGGGATCAACTCTTCGGCCTGGTCGGAATCGGCGCCCTGCGGGTTCGGCGGATCCAGCGAGATCGGCTCGGCCGCTTCCTCCGCCGAGTCATCCGAGATCAATGCGTCGCCTGCGACACCGTCGTCTGTCGGAATCGGATCGTGCGGCGACGTGTCTTCGAGCGACGATTCATCCGAGGGCGCCTCATCGAGCGGTGGCAATGTGTCATCGCCGTGATCGTGGCCGGTGTGCTCCTCGGCTTCGTTCGCTTCATTGCCGTCGCCGGAATCGGCGTCCTCATGGTCATCGTCATCCGCCGCGGACGACTCGTCATCCGCTGCGTCGCTGATTTCCGTATGTGGCGTGAAGGGCGCGCCGTCGTCGTGCGCGTTCTGACCGATCGACAACTCGCCGTCGGCGAAGCGCACCGTATGAACCTGAGAGAATTCGATCGTCATCGGCGCGCTGTCGCCCTGAGGAACGATCAGCAATCCGTCGCCGGCCTGAACGTCACCGCTTTGGAAGTTCGACAGGTCGATCGTGTTCGTCCCGTTGCCGCCGGTGACGTGATACACGGCGCCGGGCCGATGCGTGCCGAAGGCGAACGTGTCGTCGTGATCGCTGCCGATCACGGCCTCGATGTTCACCAGCTTGTCCTCGCTGACGCCGGTCGGCTGGTAATCTGTGCGCGTCAGGTCCACCGTCACGGGGCCATCGGCATCGGAATAGTCGACCGTGTCATAGCCGCGGCCGCCGTTCAGCAGATTCTTGCCCGATCCGCCGCGCAGCACATCGTTGCCTGAGCCGCCGTATAGCGAATCGTCGCCTTCATCGCCATGAAGGGTGTCGTGACCGGCGCCGCCGCGCAGCGTGTCATTGCCCTCGCCGCCGTGAATTGTGTCATCGCCCGAGCCGCCGTGGATTTCGTCGTTGCCCTCGTCGCCGCTCAAAACGTCGTGGCCGCTTCCGCCTCGAATGATATCATTGCCCTCGCCCCCGTGAACTGTGTCATCGCCCGAGCCGCCGTGGATTTCGTCGTTGCCTTCACCGCCAACCAGCGTGTCGCTGCCTTGGCCGCCGCTCAGGTAGTCGTTGCCTGCGCCGCCCTCGAGCCGATCATCGCCCCTTCCGCCGAAGAGATGATCGTTTCCCGGGCCGCCGAGAAGCGTGTCATTTCCTTCGTGGCCATAAAGCGTGTCGTTTCCTGCACCGCCGTCGATATGGTCCTGACCGCCGCCGCCGTGCAACGTGTCATTCCCGCCGCCGCCGTTGAGAACCTGCGACGACTCGGCATCGCCATCGTCCCCAACTTCGTCACCCGCGTCGGCCCAGGTGGCCGAAAGCAGAATGCGCTGCTCGAGCGCCTCGACCAGCAACGGGGCGCGCTCGTGGCGGGGCGGCTCGTTCGAGCCGTTCGTTTCAGCCGATCGTTGAGATCCGTTCAGGTGCGGCGGAACAGGGCGAGTCGAGTTCATGCGTCGGTCCCGTCTGGGGCTCCCGCCCGCTTCGGCGCTTTCGCGCATGCTCCGCGGCACATGCCGCGCGTCACCTCGCGCGAGACGAATGCACCGGAACGCGCGACCAATGCGCGGTCCGGCCGCCGGGTCAGGATCGCCACCGAGATTCAACGTCGCATTCATTCCGCGAATTGCCAAACGAAGGCGGCCGGCCGCACGTAACGTGCGCGAGACGATGGGTCCGTGGATTTGTTGCGACGGTTGCCGGTGAGTCTCGCTCGCCGGTTTATCGGCGCAAGCGCGAGTCGCCGACACCGCTATTCGTTACGCGGAATGTCGGATAAGGAAGCGCGCGGAAATCATCCGCGCAGTTCTGTGCGAGGTGGCGCGGTCAAGCCCCCGCGCGCTGTGGGCCGGTCGGGTACGGTTGGTACGGGTGGTACGGTTGGTACGGGCGTCCCGCCCGTCTTGTTGGGCCATCGCGAGGGTTTGGCCGTGCAACGCGTGGCGCGGCCCGCCCGGCGCGAAAGCGACAATGGGCGTAAGTGATTCTGGACCCGCGCAAACAGCCGTGCATGCTGCCGCCGATCCCGCCGGCAGCGTGGAATCATCGCCGCGGCCGCGACGCGGTCGCGCGCTGCCATGTGACAATCGCGCGAAGATGCCGCCCGCCGTCCTCGCGCTGGTACGTCGCGGTCTCAAGCGAAGCGACGCAGCGTCCGATCACGATGACCGGCCAGGCGGCGCGCACCGGGTTGATCTCGGCGGCGTCGTCGACCGACACGGGTAGCGCGACGCGCTCGCTGCGCCGAGCTCCCTCGCGGATGATCTCAACCTCGAACACATCGTCCGCGGCGCGATCGCGAAAGGCCTCGGCCACCTCGCGGGCAGGCCGCGAGGTCGTCAGCGGCCGGCCCTCGACGCCCACGATGACATCGCCAGGCCGCAGTATGGCGGCAGCGGCCGCGTTCGGTTCCACGTCGAGCACGACCGCCTGCGCCTCGCCATCGTCCGCGTGGCCCCGCAGCGTCACGCCGAACGGCGTCGCCGCGCGGGCGCGGCGGCGGCTTTGCTCAGCCCACCAGGACGTTCGGAACACGTGCGGCGCGACGCGCTGCACGTAGAGCAGCCACGATTGCACCATGTCAGCGATCGGTGCGCCATTCACGTAAAGCCACTCGCAAGCGTCGGCGTCCGGCGCCGGCCGGGTCGAGGGGGAACTCGCGGCCGATGTCGTCGTCGCGCGCTGAGCGAGCAGCGCGCGAGCCAGTTCCGCGGACGTGGTCACGATGAGGCAGCGGTCGGCGGCGGCCCAGACCAGTTCCACGTCGCGCAGGAACGGGCAGTGCGTGTATTGGGCCAGCGCGTCGCCGAGCGGCAGACGATGCAGAATTCGGCCGTCTTCCAACGTGCTCCGTTCGATGCGTAGCGGCGACGCATCCAGCCCTGCGCGGGCCATTTGCGTGTTGATCAAAGCCGCCACGATGCCCGCCAGGCGCGAAAAATCCTGCACGGCCGGCGTTGCATCGGGCGTCTCGATGAACAGCGACAGGGCCGGCGCCGTGTATGACGGCGTGCCGGCGACGCGAATGCCGTGCAAACCGAGGGCGATCTCGGGGCCGAACCGGCCGAGCGCGGCGTCGCCGCTTGCGTCGGCGCCGGTCCATTGCGCGGCCAGTCGCAGTGCGCCGCGGAACAAACCTCCGTCGTCGCCGTCGGAAAGCGCGTTGCCGGAGGCGTCCACGCCGATTCGTCCGCTCCAGACCGCGTACGCGTCCTGGGGCAGGCGCTGCACCAGTGTGTGCGCGGTGGCGGTTTGCGTGGCGGGCAGGTCCGCCGCCGACGTCTCGATTTCCACCTCGGTGCGCGTCGGCTCAAAACGCATCGCCGCCACGGCCCAGTCGTGTTTGCCCCAGCGCAGGACCGCCAGGCCGTCCCACGCCGATCGCACTCGCCTCAGCCCTTGCGCAATCGGCGCGGCGCCGAGGAGGCGCGGCTTCGCGCGCCCGGCCATCAGCTCGATCGTCGCCGTCCACAGCGAATCGGCGTCATCCGCCGCGCCGAACAACAGCATGTTGCCGCGCTGCGCCAGCCGCAGGCCCGGGCGACCAGGCAGATCGAACACCTGAACGTCGCCCACGCGCATCGAAGGCTCGGCGCCGCACGAAGTGAGAATCTCGCGCACGGCGCGCACGTCCTGCAACTCGGCAAGCACCAGCCCCTGCTTCCAGCGACGCGGATCGCGCGCGATCAGCGCCGTGCGCCGGCCGAGCAGCCGCGTGATCGCCTGCTCGCGCGACATGCCCAGAAAGCGGCGCGATTCGCGCTGCCAGTTGCGCGAGGCGGGCGACAGCTCGGTGCGATCGCTAACGGCCTGAAGCGCGGCCCAGATGCCCAGGCGGTTGAACTGTTCACGGATTCTCGACAGGTCGCGGAATTCGACGTACAGGCAGGCGTCGGCCGGCGCGAAAGCCAGCCAGTCCGAGGACGGCGCGGCCTGCCGGGCGGCCGCGGCGTCGATGCCCAGCGCGGCGGCGCACAGCGCCAGCGACAGCAACGGCGCGAGGCGGCATCGCGGGCAGGAATCTTCCCGCATGGCAATCAAAAGCGCTCGATGTCTTCGTCGTGCGACGGAACCGTGACCGGCGGATTGAACAGGTCGAAGAACGGCCGCATCAACTCGATGACGAAATCGTCCTCGTCGGCGTGATCGGAGACTTGCGGCGACGCGACCGGTTTGTCGGCAGCCGACAGGTCTAACTCCTCGACGGCGGTTTCAAGCGTGCGGCGGCAGAAAGTCTTCATGCGGGTCGCCACGTGTCCCAGCTCATCCAGGGAATCGTCGATGGCCGAGTTCACTTCGGGCGCGAAAAGGGCGTCGGTGATGCGCGATGACTCGCCCAGCACCAGGCCGCGGTTGTTTTCGTTCGAGCGCGTTAGTTCGCCGCTCGTGCCCGTGAACGTCGAGTTCGGCGGCGCGATCAATACGGCAAACGCCAGCACGGCAGCGGCCGCCGGGGCCAGGCCGTACTCCATCCAGCGACGGAAGCGCAGCCAGCGCTGCCGCGATGTCGTGGGGGCGAAGCGCTCCGCCGGCAGCGAATCCAGCACGCGCTGCGCGAAATTCACGGCCAGCCGCGCACCATCGCTGTCGTCAGAGGCGATGACGTGGGCGCACGCCCGCACCAGCTCGAACTCGCGCTGACACTCGGCGCATTGCAGCAGGTGCGCGTGGACCTCGGCCGTCTGCGATTCGGACAGCTCGCCGTCCAGAAACGCATCCTGCAAATGCCGACAATGCCGACAGGTCATCAACACGTCAGGTCTCCCACAAAACCACGTTTCCCTCGATGCGGGGTGGCTTCCTGGCATGCACCCGCACCGCTTCTCGCGGTCGTCGATCAGGCTTCGCCGGCCGCGGCGAACTTGACGTCCGCCCAGCGCTCGGCCAGGCGCGCCGACAATATTTCTTTCAGTCGCGACCTCGCCCGGTGCAGATGGCTCTTCACCGTCGAAGCCGGCATCTCCAGCACGTCGCCGATCTCCCGGCAGTTCAGCGACTCGCGATAGAACAGCAGCGTTGCGGCCCGTTGCGGCGGCGACAACCGGTCGACCGCCTGCCAGATCGAGTCGCGCATCATCCGCGCTTCTTCGCTGTTCGCGACCGTCTCCGCGGCGTCCTCGCCGTCGGTCCCCTCGGTTGCTCCGGCCGCTCGGCTCAGCCGGCTGAAATCGACCTCGCCGGAATAGTCACGCCGCTTTCGCAGCGAATTCAGGCAAAGCCGATACGCAATCGTGAACAGCCACGTGCTGAACCGATAGCGGATGTCGAACGTGTCCAGCGCCGCAAAGGCCTTCGAGAACGCCTCCTGACAGATGTCCTCGGCGTCGTGCCGGTTGCGGATCATCCGCCAGACGAAGGCGAACAGCCGGTCCTGATGCGCCTGGATCAGTCGCAGCGCGGCGGCACGGTCGCCGTCGCGCGCGGCTGCGATCAGCCGCTGCTCCTCCAGCGCGGTGAGGCGCCCTTCGACTGCATCCGAGCCGGCTGGCGACATCATCATAAATATACCTTTCGGCGGGTCGCCCGGTTGCGGCAAAACGGTCGCAGGATAGGATTCCGGTTTCACGGAGTACCTCGAAACGATGGCCAGGAACAAGTCCGATCAAACCCGCCGACTGGTCAATCGACGAGCTTCTCTTGAGTATCATATCCTCGAAAAGCTCGAGGCGGGAATCTCACTTAAAGGTACTGAGGTAAAGAGTTTACGTGCCGGCATGGCCAAGCTGGAAGAGTCCTACGCCCGAATCGACCCGCAGGGGGTCGTGCTGCTGAACTTCCAGATTGAGCCATATCCTTTTGCCACAGGCACTTACAATCACGCCCCGAAGCGCCCCAAGCGGTTGCTCATGCGGAAACGCGAGATTCGCAAGCTGACGAACAAGGTGACCCTCAAGGGGCAGACCCTCATTCCGTTATCGGTCTATTTCAACGAAAAAGGGCTGGCGAAAGTGGAGTTGGCGCTGGCCAAGGGCAAGTCGCGGGCCGACAAACGGCAGGACCTGAAAGCGCGAGACGCGAAGCGGGAGATGGATCGCGCGATGCGACGGGGGCGATAGCGGGCACAGCGACTCGCGTAGTCTCCACGGAAGCTGCGTGGCCCATCGCTTCAGCGGTGGGTTCACGATGACGGGCACGCGGGTAAACTGCCCAGTACGCCCGCTTGCGAACGCAGAGGCGGGGCGCGCAGGCCGTGGGCACGGCGGTGCGCGTCGCGCACCAGGACGATGGCGCGATCGCCGGGGACGTGCGCTATTTCCTGTGCAGTTGTTTTCCCGGCGGTCGGCGATTCGCCGAGGCCGTCCGCGGCCGCTGGAGCATCGAGAATTCACTGCACTGGATACTCGACGTGACCTTTGTCGAAGACCAGAGCCGCGCCCGCAACCGGCGACCGGCCGAGAACCTCGCCTGGCCGCGACGTTATGCCATCAGTCTGCTGAAACGCCATCCGTCGCCCCACAGCATCAAAGGCTAAAGCCGCATGGCGCGTTGGAATGATGACTTCCCGCTGGAAGTCATTGTCGTAAAAGCACTATAGTGTGCGCCGACCCTGGGGTGTGATGAGCCTGGACGTTCGCCATGTGGCGTTCGGCTTCACAATGCCTTTCGTGGTCATGTGGGCCCGCTGGAGTTCTGAGCAACGATGTGGTGGACCCATC
>WYBU01000073.1 GCA_011525745.1 Planctomycetaceae bacterium
CCGCCAGGTTCGCGGCGACCTGGCCGGCGCGGAGCAGGACATCGCCCGCAGCATCGACTGGGGCGAGAAGCAGACCCCCCGCGATGAACGCGGCCTGGCGATCGACTACGCCTCGCGGGCGCGCATCTCCCAGGCTCGCGGCGACCTGGCCGGCGCGGAGCAGGACATCGCCCGCAGCATCGACTGGGGCGAGAAGCAGACCCCCCGCGATGAACGCGGCCTGGCGATCTGGTCCGCCTCGCGGGCGAGGATTCTGCTGGATTCCGACAAACTCGACGAGGCGCTGGTGGAAATGGAAAGAGCGGTCGAGATCGAGCGCCGCGTCTTCGGCGACAATGGACCGGGCCGGGCGGTGACGCTTGGCTGGTACGCGATGCTCCTTGCGCGGATGAAGAGGACGGTGGAAGCCCACGCCGCAATGGAGAAAGCTCGGGAACTTGATCGCCTGCTCGTTCCGCCGGATTCGGATTGGGTCTGGACCGTCGAGCGCTACCAGGCGGTGGTGCAACATGCCTGCGGCAGTGCCGCCGAGGCCAAACGCCACTTCGAAGCAGCGTTGCACTCCGCAGCCCGATGCCTGGAGCCCCATGACCACTGTCTGGGCATACTCCACCGGCAATTCGGCGAATTTCTGGCGGACACATGGGAGGCTGGAGGAGGGCGCGATCCGCAACTGCGTAAAGCGGCGCTTGCACATGCTGAGGAGTCGAAACGTATCTTCGCACAGCAATTTGAGCCTGCACATCACCAGTTCAGCAAGACGCTTCAGCTTTTGAAGCGCCTCGGCTGATCAGCGATGCCGGCGCCGTCTGGCCGCTGGCGAAGTGCACTTCTGTTTGATCGACGTGGGTCAGCCTGGGCGCGGAGCGCCATGCGCGGGTGAGGCGAGGTACAATGCCCGCGTTCCAGCCGGTTGCCAAGGCCGCCCTTAACGCCGGGTCCGCCGATCGGATCGCGGCGAGGTTGTGGGCCGTTGAAACAAGCAAAGCCGGATCGCGTTTCAGTTCGGTACTCAATTGCGTGCTGGACGAGTCGAACATGGGCAAGAGCGCGCCCGAAACCAGCGTCCCGGATGACATCCTCGCGTGGGTCCGCAGGATCACGGAGCACGTCTGGGGACCGCAGCCGTTGGATGCCGATGGGATCATGCAGGCGATCCACGGCGCCTACCTCCTGGTCTGCGGCGCACCGCACGGCCATAGCATCGCAGGCCTCCGCGCGGCTGCCGGGCATTTCACAGAGGCCGCCGCCGTCGTCGCCGCGGAGAAACGCCAGCCGCAGGCTCGAATCGTCGGCTCGCTTGGAAAAGGACTGGCGCTGCTGCGGGCGGGCGATTTCACAGCCGCCGCGAATGCTTTTGCCGAAGTTCGATCGTCGCAGCCCGCCGCGCAGGTTCTGACGGCCGCCGCCCTCTGCTGGCAGGCCAACGCCCAGTCTCTCGCCCGCAAGCACCGAGCCGCCCAAGCCCCGCTCCGCACGGCCCGCGCCGCCCTGAAACGCTTGAACCAACCGGGTCGTTATCTGCCCGGCCTGCTTGCCCTGACCGAGGCGCTGTTCGAATACGAGTCCGGCCATTTCGCCGCCGCACAGGCGCGCCTGGATGCGCAACCGCGCGCGTTCTATTCGCGTTATCAGCCGGACCTGCCCGACCTGCGCGGCTTCGAAGCCGAGGCGCTTTTGTTGCGCGGCAAGGTGCTGCGAGACCTGGCGCGCTACGAGCAGGCTCTGTTGACGGTCGAGCGCGCGCAATCACAGCGCCGGCGGTGCGGCGACCTGCTCGGCGAGGCGTGGGGCTGCCTGGAGAAGGCCCGGCTTTACCGTTTCAGCGGCGACTACGACCGCGCGCACAACGAATTGGACACTGCCGCGCTCCTAACGGCGGAGACCGACTTTTCAGCGTGTCAGGCCCGCATCCATGACCAGCGCGGTGACCTACTGCGTCTTCAGAACAAGATTGCGGAGGCAGACCGCGAATACACACAGGCCGAGCGGCTTGCGGAAGCGACCGCCGATCCGCTGCTGCGGGCGCACGTCGTCAATTCCCGCGCCCGCCTGCTGGAGGAGCAAGGTCGTTTCAAGGACGCGTGGCGGCTGCTGCGCGGCCGGCAGCGTTTCTGGCGGGGCAAGAAGGAGCACCCCAAGCAGCTCTATCTCATGGCGTCGCAGCACCTCGGCCTCGAAAACGCCGAGCGCGCCGAGACGCTGCTGAAGCAGGCCTGTGCCGCATTCCACCGGCTCGGCATGCGCGCCCACGAGGCGCTGGCGCTGAATCGCCTGGCCGGCCTGTACGCAGACCGCGGGCGGGCGGCCAGGGCATGCGAGTGCTGGTCGGCCGCGTTGCGAGTCGCCGACGACGTCGAGACGACCGCGATCCTCGCGCGGCTTCGCGACGCCGTCAATCGTTTGAGCGCCATGCAGTTGCTTCCGGTGGTGGCGGAGCTGACCGGCGAATTGAAGACTGTCCGGGCGGCGACTCGCCGGCGCGAGGCGGCCGAAGCCCAGGTACAGGAGCGACGCTTGTTCGAGCGGCATCTGATCGGCCACTGGTTTGCGGCGATCGTTCATCGACACCACTGGCCCCCGGACGGCAGCGCGCTGCCGATGCCGGCGTTCATGGAGGAATTCGCGTTTCTGCTGGACACGTACGATTGGCACCTCGGCGATTTCGCGCGGGCGCCGGCGCCGAGCACCGAAGTGAATCTCGGTCCGATGATTACGGAGGCCGCCGCGAAAGCGGGATGCGCGATCTCACTCGCGCGCCGCTCGCGAGATGCGACGATCCGCGTACACCAGGGGTTCCTGGAGCTGGTGCTGCACTGCCTGCTTCGCGGTGCGCGGACGGCCTTTGGCACGACGACGTTTCGCGCGGACATCCGCCGCGGCACGAGCGCGACCCGCCGGCGCGTTGTGGCCATCCGCCTCGTCGACCCCGCGCCCGTCGGTTTCGAGCGCATCGAGGGCCTTGTCTCGCTGGACCATGCGCTGGACAATAGCGAATATCGACGGTTCTTCGAACGCGGTTACACCGGCGACCTGTCGCTGGCGTTCTTTGTCGTCCGTGTAGCCCTGTGGGGCGCGATGCGCTACGACCTCGTTAACCGGATAGTTTTGATCGACATCCCGGAGTACCCATCGTGACGGAGTGAACCCCATGTCCATGAAAATCCTCGTGCTTCAGAACGATCCCGCGGCGATCGCCGCACTGAAAAACGCCTTCGCGCAGCATCGCCTCGAGTGCGTTCAGTTCTTCCCGGCCCAGCACGGCCGCGCGGTCACCTGGGCTGGCGAGAATCGGCCGCCCGCGGCGATCATCGACGTGACTCAGTTCAACGAGCAGGCGGCGCTGACGGACCCGAGAGAATTGATGCAGAAGCTCCGCGACGCCCGCCCCGATATCAAGCTCGCCGCGTGGACGCAAGCCGTATCCGCAACCGATCCGCCTGAGTACCCTGACCTGATTCGCAAATGGGGCGTTGACGAGGTCATCCCCAAAACCATGAAGCAGAATCAATGGGACGCTGAACCGGTGGTCGACTGGCTGCGCAAGGCCTTGGGATTGCCGTGATTCCCCACCATCAAGGGCACATGGGAAGCAGGGCCGACGCCCTTAGAACTCTCTGTTGCGCATCACTTCGCCCTTGAAGAGCGTGTGATTCCCTCTAATCGCCGTAAGGCCTGCAAGGACAGCCGCTTGGCTGTCCTTCTTTTTTGGTGTCGGCCACCGTTGACGGTCGAAATGTAGCGCTTTTGTAGCGCGCATCAGCCCGTCAGCCGCCGGACACTGATTCCAGGACAGCCACCGCTAGGCTCGCAATGGGGGCTCGCAAGAGCCCTGCGAGGTTGGCTGTCATGGCGAGTCTCTACAGGCGCGGCGAGACGTTCTGGATCGCGTACACCGTTAACGGCAAGCGGGTGCTGCGATCCCTGCACACCGCGAACGAACGCATTGCCCGCGATAAGAAAAAGCAGCTCGAATACGAGCTGATGATCGGCGACCTCCAAACCGAGAGCCGGCTCGAGCTGCCGTTCATCCTCGAGGAGTTTTGCCGGCACCTGAAAGCTCGGAGCCCGCACAAGGCCCGCAACAACGACGTCAGCAAGCTCCGCTGCTTTTTCGGACCGATCTGCGAATCGCTGCAGCTCGGCAGGCACGGCGGCACCTCGACCCGGCGCTGCCCGGACAAGTACGGGCGCGCCCATGTCAAGGCCACCCTGCTCGAGGAGATCACGCCGGAGCAGATCAATCAATTCATCTCGGCCCGCCTCCGGGAAGACAAGTGGGCACCGAAGACGGCGAACGGCCTTCGCGAGATCCTGCATCGCCTGTTCAACTTCGCGATCCGGCATCATGGATTTCGGTCGCGGGTTCGAAGGCATCCCAATCCAGCGACAGCGGTCGAGCGCGTTCGGGAGCCGGCCCCCGAGATTCGATTCTTGACCCTGGTGCAAATCGACCGTCAGCTTGTAGCTGTTGAAGACCGACCGCTCATTCATGCTCTGGTGGCGACGTTCGTTTACGCTGGTCTGCGTCGGGAGGAGGCGTTCTGGCTGACGCGGGAGGATGTCGATTTGGAACAGCGGATCATCCGGGTCCGGGCCAAGACGATCGAGCAAGAGCGATGGCAGCCGAAGACCAAGCGGAACCGCGCGGTGCCGATCAGCGAGGCGCTGCTTGCGATCCTGAAGGCGTACCAACCGCCATGCCGCAGTACCTGGTACTTTCCATCGCCAACGGGCAAGCGGTGGGATCCGGACAACTTCTCGCAGGACCTGCGGAAGATCAACAAGGCGAACGGCCTCGACTGGGGCTGCCTCGACTTCCGACACACGTTCGGCAGCCAACTCGCCCAGAAGGGTGAATCTCTCTACAAGATCGCCACGCTGATGGGCAACTCGCCGGCGATTTGCCAGCGGCACTACGCCGCCCTAATCCCCGAGGCGATGCACGACACCGTGGAGTTCCCGACCGAGGCGCTGAACAAGGGCGTGCGGCCAAGTGTTGACAATGCCGCGACGCAGGCTTTGGTGGACCGGTTGTTGAAAGAGCTTGAGGCGCGGCAAGAAGCCCGTCCAAAGGAGCCGAGCCTGCGTCTTGTCGCAATCAGCGATGATGGCTAATCGGCGTGATCCAGAGACTGGAGCCACCGTTCGACGTCGCCCCAAAGGTAACGGATGGCCCCGTTGCGGCCACGGCCGAGGACGACAGGCTTGATGCCGGCATCGCGAAGCCATCGCCGAACCGATGAGCGATGTGCGTCCAGCATTCTGGCGAGCGTTTTGAGACTGACGGTCAAGCGGCCATCCAAGTGTTCTTGCCGCTCGGGCCTTGGATCAAGAACCGACGTAGCCATGCCGCTCCACCTCTCCGACTTGCTCAGCCGAAAATGGCGCGCCGGATTTTTCGAGCGCCCCCTACTGTTCTCTCGCCAGCATCCTTGAACGCGTGCGACTTGCCTGGCACCGGCGCGAAAGACGGGGCCTGCCGCGTGCGTAGCTGATCCACGGGGGAACTGCGCGCGTGTGCATGAGCGTCGCGGCGCCACAGCGTGGACAACGCCGAAGCCTGACGCGCGCAAACCACTTGGCCGTGCAGGTCATGCAGGCTGAATAAACTCGCCTATGCCGCTTCATCGCTGAAAGCCCGCAGGGTTACCGAAATCCGCCGGCCGCGATCGCGGTCGCGGTGGAGCACCTCGTGCGTCCAAGCGAAGTTGGTGGCGTACGGCATGACGAAGACGGCGCCGTTGACGGCCGCAAAGTCGATCGGCTCACCTTTGCGCTTCCACGGCCGCTAGCGGAAAACGCGTTCCGCGCCGAGAGAGATCGTCACGATCGGCGTGCCCTCGATCATGTTGGCGCGACTGTCGCGATGAGCCCCGAGGTAATGCTTCAAATTCCCGTCGTACCAGTTGAGCAGGATGCCGTTGAGACGGGCGTCGATCGACCGCTGGCCCCACGCGAGAAATGGCGCGAGGTGCTGGGTGACGGGAAGAGCCGAATTGACCCGACCGGTGTAGTGGTAGTCGCGGCCGAAGGCCTGCTGCCAGCGCGGCGTCTTGACCAGCCGGCCGTGCATCTTGATCTCGTGGTATTCATCGGGGTGCAGCTTCCACAGCTCCTCAAACGCAGGTTCGTTCGGGAGTAGGGCATCGGGCAGCCGGCCCCGGAAGAACGCATGGCAATCATCGAGCATCATTCGGGTGAACGAGTCGTACATCTTGCACTCCTTCATGCTTTCATGTCAGCACCGGGAGCGAGAGGACGCAGCCGGCTCGCTCCGTGTCCGCGTCCTCGATCGAGCACGCGCACGCCCCCGTCGGCAATTCATCCCAAACGCGCCCATCGAGAAGCCGACCACCTTTTGCCGTACCGCCGTTCTTCTTTGCCGTCGGATCGCTTCAGTCGGGGTTGTTCTTGAGCGTTCCCCACTGCTTGAAGAAGAACGGCACACCGACAGCTACGCACTGGTCGCGGACGTCGCGGGCCCAGTCGGCGTTCATGGGTCTGGCCCTCGGGTTTGACTCGCCACCGAGGATGACCCAGTCAATGCCGCGCAGATCGAGTCGCACGGGTTCCAGCAGCGGCTCCACGCTGAGGAATCGCACCGTGGCCGGCATGCGGTGCAGGTGCGGAATGAACTCTTCGGCCGCCTTCTGATGGCCGCAGCTCGTGCCGAACCACACGTTGTGCCGCGGTCGGTCGACCCACTTCGCCGGCACCATGCGACGGATGTTCTGTGGCCGCTTCGTGAGCAACAGCCAGTCGAGGGAGGGCGTGAGCTCGATCAGGTCCCAGAGTCGTGCGCGATGGCGATCAAGGTCCCGGCGGTCCTCGAAGACATCCGCCATGGAGGCGCAGAACACGCGATGGTTTTCACGCTCGCGTTCCGCCCTGCGATTCCAATCCAGCGGCTCGAGCCAGTGCTTGGTGCCAAAGAACCGGCGCGCGGCATTTGGACCCCAGATGCCAAGCTGCATCCGCGTGTCCGCAAAGTGCTCGGCGTAGCAGCGCGCGCAGTCGCAATTGACCTTGCAGCAGCCCCACCACGGGTTGAAGGTGTGATGGGTCCACTCGATTCTGGAATTCCACGACATCGGTCACCCTCCGACTTTTTTTGGCCCGCACGACTCAGGGGCGGCCGGCCCCAACCGGCGGACGCGGTCAGACTTCCTCTCGAAGCGTCGCACGACCGCTCGCGCGATGCGCATGAGCACAAAGACGGCGCAGGCCAGCCCGAGGAGGCTGCCCCAGCCGCCCGGCTCGAACGGCCAGATGAAGCCAAGAAGTCCGAGCATTGCAAAATCGACGAGCACGATCAGCGTCACCGCTGCGCGCGTACGGCGCGTTTTGGGCTCGAAATGCTCCCCCATGACTGACGCGGCGATGTCGCGCGGCCCAGCGATGAACAGAAAGATTCCGATCATTACTGTGCACATGACCATTGATGCGACCGACAAGCCCGCCGCCCACGTCGGCACCGCGATCAGCGTTTGCATGAAAGTGAAGACGAGGTCGGTCGCGACGTAGCGCAGCCTCGATGGCGCGCGTTGCTGTGTGAGCGAATCCGCCCCGGCGCTTCCGAGCGTCTTTTCTCCGTTGCGCATGGCTGTGGCTCCTCGCGAGTCTGCCGGCTCGCGCCAGTATTTTCAGCCACGACTCGGGGTGATGAATGTCAGCAGCATGACGAGGCAGTCCTTTTCCACCGGGCGCAATGGGCGGCCGTCGGTGTTGGCGGGTTGATTGGAACGGCCGCCGGAGGGATCGGCGGGTTTGGGCGTCATGGCCGCGTGCGGCCCTGCGACAGCGGGGGCGGCATTGCCCCCTCAGCGATTTCCTGCCGGCGGCGCTGGCCGACTGGAATGGCCCGGATCGAGGGTATAATGGCGGTTGGCCGGGCGGAGTTCTGATGCGTCCTGCCGGCGTCAACGCCTTTCAGACCTGCCCTGCCGCTTTTGCCGCTGCCGGATCACGTTTTTCGGCGCGTTGTCGGGAGGTTTGAGATGATCACGACACGCCTGACGCGAACGCCTGCCCTTGGTGCCGTCGAGAACGACCGGCGCCATCAAAGGCCGCCCATCCATTCGCCGACGCGCATTGGACACAAATCGAAAGCGTCGCACGGGCCTGGTGCCCGACCCACGGCTGCGTGCGACTCGGTACGAATCGAAGTCACTCGGCAGTCGATCACACCGCGCGCTGCCCGTCCGCACGCTGCTGCGGCGGGGGCGCCCGTGCTGGATAGGAGTCAGATGCCTGGGGCGGGGAATGAGGGGATGGTGATGCCAAGTCATGCATCAGGACGCAGGCGGGAGTATGCGGTGGAAAGGGACCTGGAGCAGCTTGCGGGAACGAATCCAGGCATCCCGGCATATGCAACACGGCCAACTGATACCTTTCGCCTCTATCAACGGCTTCAGGAGACGGGCAGGCTGCCGGCAACCGGGGACGGTTCCACTGGCAAAAGCCCGGGAAGCGAAGCCCCCGATGCTGCCGAGATTTCCAGCTCTGCAAAGCCGCCGCAGTATCAAAGAAGGATGAACGGCGGGCTGTTCGCCGCATTATTGTCCATGACCACGGCCTTGTTTGGGTATGGCGCAAAAGCAAGGGCAGACTGCCCGATGGGAGTTCCAGTCCCTGATGCGATCCCTGCCTCCAGCTTTCCGGATGAGACCATCATCAGGCCGCTGGACGGGCAAGGCCTTCCCCTGTATGGCGCGATTACGGGAGTGACTTCCACGCGCGCCAACGGGATTGTGTATGCGATCTTCGATTCAGGAATCATCGGAAAGTACAACTTTTCTGTGCCGAACAGCCCGGTGCTGGAAGACGTCATCAACGCCGGCTACCCAGGGGCAAAAGGAATCACGATGCAGGACACTACCCACTTTATCATCTCGACCGACTCGACATTGTATTTCGGCAAACTGATCAATGGAGACTGGCAGGAAAACTCGGTCCTGGGCCTTGACGTAGGAAGCGTGGAGGATGTGAATTGCGCGTTGGGCGGGCAGGTGTTTATTGCCAGAGCCGCAGGTGGTATTCCACCCGTTAGGAAGGTCAATTTGTCTAATGGGACTACTACTGTTGTTAATGGGCTTGGAGTTGGAAATCTGAAAGCACTTTTTTACATGGAGTTTCTCCCGGACAGCTACTGTAATCCCGCCATCCATATTGAACCGACTGCCAACGTTAATTTCAAAAATGTGGACATGAACGGCAACGGCTGGGGCAGCCCGGATGGGATGAATTTGAATAGTGGAACGGTGCAGGGGATTACCTACATCAAGAGGAATAATGGGGATATGGGCTTAGAGCCTATCCCAAAACCCCTGCTGCGCGGTAGGCGATGCAGGCCGAAGCCAAGTGTAGGAAAGCGGCGTAGTTGACCGACTTTTTTTCCCAGCGAATGAAAAGCCGCCGGAAGCGATTGAA
>WYBU01000074.1 GCA_011525745.1 Planctomycetaceae bacterium
CGGATGAAATCGCCGAGCGCTGCACCTATTACCAGGCACGGAATCGGACGTCCTACAAGAGCCGCAAGCGAATGGCCCACCTCCGCGCAAAACGACGCAGCAACGAGTAGATAGCGCTGTCATACTAATCCCGGCGTAACGCCGCATGCGCCCGCCGCGCTGCCGCAGGCAGGCTCGTCCCACGTCAACGACTCGCTCGCCCCCGGCGATTCGAACGCGCTGCCGCAACTCGACGGCTACACGTTGATCGCGCGCATCGGTCGGGGCGGCATGGGCATCGTCTTCGAAGCCTACCAGGAAGCCACCGGGCGGCGCGTCGCGATCAAGTTCCTGCCCGACGCCGCGGCCGCGACGCCGGCGGCCCGCATGCGCTTCGAGCGCGAAGTCGATCTGGTGGCGCGATTGCAACACCCGAATATCGTCGGCGTGCTCGACTCCGGCATTCACAGCGGACGGTACTGGTACGCGATGGAATACATCGACGGAAAATCGTTCGACGAATACCTGGGCGCGCCGGATTCGACGCCCCGCGCCGACGCGACCGCCGCGCCGGGCGCCGCCGCCGTCGATCCGCGGCGCGTGCTGCGCCTGATCGCGGCAATCGCCGACGCGGTCGACTTTGCCCATCAGCATGGCGTGCTGCATCGCGACCTGAAGCCGTCGAACGTCGTGATCGACGAGCGCGGCCAGCCGCACGTCCTCGATTTCGGCCTGGCCAAGGGCATCGACCCGACCGGCAGCAGCGCCGACGTAACGCTCTCCGAGCCGGGCCAGTTGCTCGGCACGCTGGCCTACATGTCGCCGGAACAGTCGCGCGGCCGGTCGGACCAGGTCAGCGTGCGCAGCGACGTTTACGCGCTCGGCGCCATGGCATACGAGTCCGTCACGGGGCGTCCGCCGATCGCTGTCGATGGCGCGCTGGTCGACGTGCTCGACCGCATCGCCCATCGCGATCCGCCGCGTCCGTCGACGATCCGCGGCCGGCTGAGCGTCGATATCGACGCCATGTTGCTCAAGGCGCTGAACAAGTCACCGGCGGCGCGCTACGCCACGGCCGGCGAATTCGCCGCCGATATCCGGCGATTTCTGAATCACGAGCCGATTCTCGCGCGGCGCATCGGACAGGCGACGCGAGCCATGCGCTGGGCCCGGCGGAACAAGGCGACGGCCGGCGTGGCGTGCGTTTCAATCCTGCTGCTGACAACGCTGGGCGTCGCATCGTTCGTGCGGATCGCGCATGAACGCGACCGAGCGGTTGAGGCGCGCAACGAAGCCATCCGCGCCGGCAACAAGGCCGGCCGAACGCTCGAGTTCCTGCGGAGCATGTTGGCTTCGGCCGATCCGCGCCGCGGCCTCGGCCGACACGACGTGACGGTGCGCGAAATCGCCGACAACGCCGCGGCCACGATCGGCGAAGAACTGTCCGATGAACCCGAAGCGCGGGCGGCGGTGCGCTTTACGCTCGGTTCGACGTACCTGGCGCTCGGATTGTTCGACCAGGCCCGCACCCATCTGGAAGAATCGCTCGCCGTGCGCCGTGAGCTTCATGGTCCGAACCACGCCGACGTGGCTGAGTGTCTCCGCGAACTGGGCACGCTGGCCATGGCGCGGGCCGAATTCGCCGCAGCCGAGCAAAGCTACGACGAAGCCCTGCGCATCCAACGGTCCCTGGGAGCCGAATTACATCGCGACATCGCCGCCACTGTGAGCCTGATCGCCACAAACGAGCATCAGCGAGGCAATCACGCCGCGGCCGAAGCGCGGTTCGTCGAGGCGCTGGCCATGAGGCGACGGTTCGCGCACGAAAAGCCGCTGGAGTTGGCGGGCACGCTCAACAACTTCGCGACGCTGTGCCTCGATCGACACGAATACGACCGGGCCGAGTCGATGTACCGCGAGGCGCTGGAGATTCAACAGAAGTCGCTGGGCGACGAGCATCCGCAGATCGCCCAGACGATCAACTCGCTCGGCGTGCTGTATGACATCAGGGGCGACCTGCCGCGCGCCGAGGAACACCTGTCGCGGGCGCTGGCCATGCGCCGAAAGCTGCTCGGCGACGAGCATCTCGATTTGGCAAACAGCCTGCGCGACCTGGCGATGGTGTGCCGCGAAAAGGGGGACTACGCCCAGGCGGCGAAACACTATCGCGAAGGCATCGCCATCCAGCGCAAGCTGCTCGGCGACCGTCATCCCGATCTGGCCGGCAACATGACCGACCTGGCGGCGCTGCTGATGCGGACCGGCGAGTTCGAAGAGTCCGAGCGCAACGCCCGCGACGCGGTCGAAATCCGTCGCGCGGCGATGGGCGACACTCATCCCGATCTGGCGATCAGTCTGCGCACGCTTGGCTCAGTGATCCAGACTCGCAACCGGCCGGACGAGGCCGAGCCGCTGTTGCGGGAAGCCGTGCAGGTATCGCGTGCAGCGCTTGGCGAGGTGCACGGCAACACGGCGGCGGCGATGGGCGACCTGGCTTATGCGCTGATGCGCCAGGGCAAGCCCGACGAGGCCGAGACGCTGATGCGCAGCGCACTCGACACGCTGAAGAAGCTGGGCACGAACCGCACGATCGATGCGGCGACACTGCTCAACAACCTGGGTACGGTCCAGGAGATGCGGGAAGACTACGACGGCGCGGTGGCGACGTACGAAACCGTGTTGTCGATCCTGCGCGAGGAGTTCGGCGAGTCCCATCCCGATATCGCCATGACGATCAACAACATCGCCGTCGTCGCCTACCGCAAGGGCGACCTCGATACGGCCGAGCGAATGTTTCGCGAGTCGCTGGCCATGCGCCGCGCGCTGGTCGGCAGCGACGACCCCGGCGTGGCCAACAATCTGGTCAATCTTGCCTGGGTACTGCGCGATCGGCGAAACTACGCCGAAGCCGAGTCCTGCCTGCGCGAAGCGCTGCCCATCGAGCGCCGTGTCCGCGGCGACGAAGACCCCAACGTGGCCATGATCGGGGCCGATCTGGGCGACGTGCCGGTCCGCGCCGGTCGCGCCGACGAGGCCGAGACGCTCCTGCGCGAGGCGCTGGTCGTGATGCGCCGCACGATGCCGCCGCATTCGCGGCCGGTGTGCGAGGCGATCCGCGGGCTGGGACGCGTGCTGCTGAACCGGGGCGACGCGGCCGGCGCCGAGCCGCTGCTGCGCGAGGCGGCCGGCATTCTGGAGCACGTGCTGCCCGAAAATGACGTTCGCGCGGCGCTGGCCCGCGGCGAGTGGGGCGCGTGCCTGACGACGCTGGAGCGTTTCGACGAAGCCGAGCCGCTGCTGTTGCGGGCGCACGAAGCGCTAACGGCCGAGCCTCGGGTTCCGCGCGAAGCAGTCGAAAGCAGCCTGCGCCGCCTGGTGTCGCTGTATGAAGCCTGGAACCGTTCGGACGATGCCGAGCATTATCGTTCGCAGTTGCCGTAGCATTTGCCGCTCAAGACGCCCCGAGCGCCGATGCGGCCCGCTGTCGCGCACCTTCTGTTGCTGATGCAGCGCGGCGCGCGCTTTACGAAGTCCGAATCGCTCGCGCGCCGGCGGCGTGATCGACGTCGTCGGCACGCGGACGTTCGCCTACAACGGGGCGTTGCAGCTTGAAAGCGAGAGCACGTCCGGCCTTTACGGCCGCGTGATATCGCGCGACTTCGAGACCGGCGCAGGCGGCACACTCGCCGGGCGGTACTACAAGCTGATGGTCGGCACGTCGCAGGACCCGGATGCGGACTACGACAGCAGTTACGGCTATGATTCCAGCGGAAGGCTCAACCGCGTGACGGGGCCGGGGCTGCCGGCCTACGGGGCGGTGTACAGTTTCGCGGCGGACAGCGACTTGGTGTCGCAGATCGCCTGGAAGAGCGACGCGAGCACGACCGTCGCCAGCACGCTTCGGAGCTTTGAGAGCACGTCGGACCTGGGCGGCTGCGTCAAATCGGCGCGTTTTGTTTCAAGTTTTTTATTTTAACCGAACCTTATGCTGCATCCTGACTTACGCCCATTTGACGACGTCCGAACCACCAATTGCCGAAGAATCAGCTTGCCGGACCCACAAGCCCGTGGTATGTTTCATATTGGTAGGACAGCTTTATCGATCTAAGGAGTGTCGCCCCCTCGGGGCGTTCGAGCCGGAACAGAGTTCGATCCATGCGCGGTTCCGGCCTGCCATCCGATTCCCGTTCCCGCTCGTTGAGCCTCAACGTTCCGGTTCCTCCGCGCCGCGGTCGCGCGCGGCGATGAGCGCTTCGACGCATCGTGGCAGCCCGGCAGAAGTTCGACCCGCAGCGTGCCACGGGAGGGCTTGCCATGTCGATCGCCGCCAGGCGCACCCTGGACTCGCCGCGGGGGCAGCGACCCCAAGACCGGCTGCACCGGGCGTCGCGTCCAGGGCAGGCCAACCGGAATGAGTTGGCGAGCGCCAAGCGCTACACCGGCGGCACGCTGGAGAATCCCACGAATCCGGTTTACTCGCGCCACTTCGCGTACGACTACGACCCCACCCTTGACATGCCGCGAACGCCGCGCGTTCCGGAGCGGCTTCGCCGCGTGGCACGTCAAGGGCCGGTCGGCAACCGCGAAACGTACGAAGTCAGCCAGGGCCCGACGACGACGTACAAGAGCAGCGAGTTGGACCGGTATACGGCCACGGCCGATCCCAGCGAGTACATCACGCACGACGCCAACGGCAACCTGAGCGAGACGCTCCGGAACAGCGACGGCATACCGTGGGGCCACGAGGTAATCGACAATGGCGGTGGCGTGACGGGGGCGTGCCATTTGACGGGCCTTGTGACGATACAGAAGAGGGAGGTACCATTGAAATCGATACAGCGGGGCCCCCATGTGCCGGGCGACGCGGGACGTGCTTCGATGCACCGGCCAGTCCTTAGCCGTGGCTCGATTAAGCTCGTATCAATCGCGGGGTGGTTGCTCATCCTGGTAGCGAGCGGGTGCATTGTTGACGTTGTGACGTTCGCTAAGCGGGATATCAGTCTGAGAGTCATAAACAAATCCACGGCGCAGCCCGTGCAAGGTGCGCATGTAGCGCTCACTGCCGCCAGCGGCGAGGTTTTGGATGTGCAATTTCGATCAACCACGCCAACTGATTCCGACGGCATCACGTCCGTCGAAATGATATACGGCTCCTGTTTTAGGAGCATACTCTCGTTAAATCTCTGCGAACCGGACGAAGAAAGCATGCTCGGAATGTTGCTGAACGTCGAGGTGTCAACGGCGGGCTCGACACTTAATGCTAATTTAGCGCTCTCGGTCGACAATTCCGTCAGTGACGGACAATTGCTGGTCACAATTGTCGATATTTCATCGCCACAAGTGGTTGGGATCGTCAGAGAATAGCGAGTGCAAGAATGTCGATGATGCAGCATTACCACGGTGTCCCGGGCGTCGGGAAACGCGCTGCCTGGCCCCGACCGACCGGCGACCGCGTGCATATCAGAGGCGTGATTGTGGCCCTCGCGCCCGTCTTCTTGATTGGCGGCGGATGCGTTGTGGACGTGGGTACGTTCTATCGGCAGGACGTTGTCATGCGCGTCGTCAGCGCAACAACCGGCGAGCCAGTGGCGGGAGCGCTCGTTGCGCTCACATGGCCGGCGCAGGCAGATAGTGCAAGCCCAACACGCGCCCGGACCGCCGTCAGCGACGATGACGGTCTTGCACGGATTGAACTCAAGTTGGTGGAGTGCTTTCGCAGCATCATATCGCTGATACCTTGCGAGGTCAGTGAAGACGGCGTGCTCGGTCGCTCCATCAATGTCGAAGTATCGCTCGACGAAGCACGCCTCAATGGCGTTCTGACGGTGACGCCGGAAAGCTCCTTGGGCAACGAGAGTTTCGTCGTGACTGTCATCGAGGTTTCGGCACCGCGACGTGACGGCGGTTGGCGGTAGCGCACCGCATGTCAAGTCCGGCCTCTACAAGCGCGTCATATCGCGCGCGTACGAGACCGGCGGGGGCGACACGCTGGCCGGGCGCTACTACAAGCCGATGCTGGGCACGGCGCAGGACCCGGATGCGGAGTACGACGGCAGTTACGGCTATGAATCCACGGGACGGCTGGCCCCTGCGACGGGACCGGGGACACCGGCTTACGGGGTGGTCTATAGCTTCGCGACGGATAGCGATCTGGAGTCGCAGATTGCCTGCAAGAGCGACGCGAGCACGACTGTCGCCAGCACGATTCGGAGCTTCGAGAACACGCGCGACCTGATCACGTCGATCGAGAACAAGCGGGGCGCAACGAGCGTGAGCAACTTCGAGTACACGAACGAAGCCCTGGGGCGGCGCACGAGCGTCACGGTCAGCGGCAGCGCGCTCAACACGACGGAAACGACCGGCTTCGAACTGTTCTGCTACACCCTGGACACGCCGCGGGGGCTGCGCCTCGAAGAGCGGCGGCGCCGGGCGTCGCGTCCAGGGCGGGCCGACCGCAATCGGGCGACCGACGGTTCGGGCGGACACGAGGCCGAGACGCCGAGCCAACACGTAGGCCTCGTTGCGGCGACGCTGATTCCCAACCCGTTCAGTCCCAATGTCTGGCCCAATTGGGACCGGCCCGATAGGTCAGAATAATTCCCCGACGATTCCAAGTCAGCGAAAGACGCCACAAGAGTGATATTCCAGCAATATCGCGCGCTGCTCAAGAGCTACCCCTGTTGCTGCAAAGTTCCCTAAAGATCCACGGAGCATCGTTTGACCGTCTGAAGGAGCCTGGAATGTGCAGTCTCGTTCATCGTCGTACCACGAGCGGCGTTATACTTGTTTGCCTATGCCCGCTATTGCCCGTAACAGGCGTTGGCTGCATGCGTGACATCAAGGAGGACGAGCGAATCCGGGAGAACATGGCTTCCTACGAATGGGCCATAGCGGGGCAACGGCGACTGACGCAGTTTATGGTGCCATGTGTCTTTCAATTCAACCGCGACCGATTTCGATTCGTGCGGACCGATGGGCAGCGATATGTCGTCGCTCTGGCCTCCCAGGAACTTCCGGCACACCCGAATCATCATCAGTTGTACGTGATAGACGCAGCGAGAGGACACCTGCATTGCGTAGTGTACACTGGATTGTATGTTCACGAGCACTACCTTATCCACGACGACTACCTCGTTATAGTTGGCTTCGAGTGGCTCAACTGGGCGGCGGGCGTGGAGTCATACCGGCTCATGTTGGTACACCTGCCCGATGGTAAGAGATTATATAGCCACGAGATCAGTGGTTCCCTGGCGCTGTTATGGGGCGTGGAAGGCATCGATGCTGTGGGAAGCGTGATACGAATCGTCGGTAGGCCAAAGAGCTACTGCGAGGTTCAGAGTTGCCGCAGGCCTTCGTTGACCTGATGACGGGAACTTATCTTACGGAGGACGAAGTTGTTCACCGTTTGAGCAAGCTTTCGATTTCTGGTGGGTTGGAGGATGCCCATGCGCGGATGACGAGGCCGATCGCGCGCCCGATTTCAGACGCCGTCTATATCGGCAGCATTCACGTTCGTTGTGAGGGTAGTTGGCTCGTTGCACGCAAGGAGCTGGTGAGCTCTCAGAACGCGTTTGAAAAGCTCGAACCGAACCGCGACCGTGAGAAAACGCCGGGTTGCTCTTGCATGGAGCCAAATGTTCGACTGCAACCGCTCTCCTCGAGTCGGGCTTCTCAAACACATTTTGAGTGTGCGGCTTGCCCTCTGGCCGGTCTTCAGCCGGCCGGTTTTTTTGCCACCGGTTTCAACCGGTGGTGGACGGCCCGCCTTGGTTGGTTCAACTTCCCATCTTCCTTCAGCCGGCTTCAGCCGGTCTTGCTGCCGGAACCTGCGAGACTCAATGCATGCTATTTGCCGGAGGACCGAGAGCCAAGCCCGGCTGAAGCCGGCTGAAGGACAGGAAGAGACAATTGATGAATCGCGGCCTACGTCCCACCAGCTAAAGCTGGTGGCAAACACGGGGCGGCTGAAGCCGACCCATCAGAGGCTAAGGCATCGCGCGGAAATAGGGTGAACGAATTGCAGAGGGGTGGTACGGGCGTCCCGCCCG
>WYBU01000075.1 GCA_011525745.1 Planctomycetaceae bacterium
CGGGTGAGCGGCCGCGAAAGCGCCGCTTCGGGGGAGTGCGCCGTGACAACAGGTCGAACCGGGGCCACCACCGTGGCCACCGAAAGCGCGACGTGAAAACGGCGCGTCACGAGCCACGGTTGACAACCGCACTGCCGACCGTCGGCAGGTCTCTCGAACTCTTGAGGTCGGCGTACTTTACGTCAAAAGCGGGCGATGGGATTCGAACCCACGACGTCCAGCTTGGGAAAATCCTGGGAAATCCGTGGCGGAAATCCCGAAAGTTCTTTTCTGCCAGCAGTTTAGCGGCATTTTGAGCGTTTCGCAATCCTTCGCACGGTATCGCGTTCTTTTGCGTGAAAACGCGGTATCGAACGCGCAAAACGGTACAAAACGGTAGAACTTCGTCGGCTTTCACGAGGCCATCAGGTGGCCTGAAGTTGCACGAAAAGGGTGGTCGCATTCGCTAGCACTCTCGATCGAAGGCCAGTGCAATTCATTCGGAGCTTGAGGCACCTCGCAACGAGGTGGTGTTCGTGATCCGCCTCGGCATCTACAATAGCACGGCATTCAGAACACGAGACATTGCGGTGGAACCATGGTCGGCAAATCGAGATGGGCGTCGCGTCGCTCCGTGCACGCTTGGGGACTACTACGGCCCGTTCTGCGGCTGGTGTTTGGAACGGCTCCCGCAAGAGAAACGGAATCACAATCTCGAGTGGGACGACCACCATCCAATCCAGCGGCGGCTAAGAGACAATACTGCATTTCCAGAATTCTCGTTTGCCGAGGCGTGGACATATCCGGCGTGTACCAAATGTCATCCGCTAGTTGATGGTCGCGCAGCCGGCTTGACCGCACGGCTGTTGTCCGCACTACAACCAGGTTGTTCGCCGCTCGCGAAACAACTGGCAATAAAAGTATACGATCCGGGGCTGTATGCGATCGTGGCGCCATTGAAGCTAAGGCTTGCCCTTGAATCTTTGCGCGAAGGTTTCGTCGCAGACTATCAGGAACATCTCGCGTACGCATTACCCGCAATCGCTGGAACCCACAATCCCGCCAAGTTGGCTGCATTCATGCCGCGGCGAGACACGAGAGAAGAATCGCCTAGATTAGAAATCAACGCAATCGGCGTTGCATATGCATGCTACGGCCGCTATGAGGCAGCCCGACAACTAGAGAAAGCAACCTTAATTGCGAGTCGTCGGAAGGCGTTGACTGATGAAGGTATCAAGAGCCTCTTTCACCGACGGGCCTATGTTGTATCGCGCGATCGAAAGCAGATTCGCCTGGCACATGAGATCGTTCAAACGCCGTACCATGCTTCAACACATCATACAATCCTCGCCGTACACGAGACCGGTGAATGCAACGAAGCAGCGGCAAGGGTGCAATGGGGACTCGCAATCGAGCAAGGCACCAAGACCTCAGCGCTCTACCAGGCGCTTCATTGGTTTGCTGATGCGGTTTCGGATTGGGATAAACCGAATTCAGATAAGCCAGTCTATATGCACTTGGTCATGGCCCAGTACGTTTACGCCCTCGGATACCTAGGGCATAATGGAATAGTCGCAGCGCAGGAAGCTCATCCGTTTGCCAATCGAACCCCGCTCGATTACCTTCTCGATGTTCGTTGGTCTCACCTTTCTTCCTCGATGCTAGATGGGTGGCGCCGAGAGGCGCTGATGTTTGAGGGCCGACCAAACCCGCTCCGCGATCGGATGCATGCCCTTCTGTATGACTTCGAGACTTGACCCACCGGCCAGCGGCGCGCCGCGGCGCATGAACTTCGAGAAGGATGTCGGCGAGGCGGTACCCCTCACGGAATCGTCGCAACCAACTCCTTGACGATCTTGGCGCTTACGGCTCCGAACCGTCCAGCGTCCCGCTGCTGCTCGCACGCAGCACCGCGAACGCAGATCACGTCGGTAGCGGCTCGCCACAATTCAGGCAGCTCTTGCTTGGTGATTGACCCGGCAATCCACGCTTCTTTCCCCATAGCGTGCAGCTTACGAATCCACACGGCGATATCTTTGACCGTTACGTAATCGAGCAGCCCTTTTCCGATGCCCTTCTCAAAAGTGTCTACCAGCACGCCGTTGGCGTCGATGTCCTTTGCCAGCTGCGGCGATTCGAGGAGGGCGTCAAAATAGCGTTGCATGTCAGTGTCTATGAAAACGGCGGGGTAGAGTTTCTTCTTAGGAAACCACTTCCGCACTGAGCGGATGATCTCGCGCCCCTGATACGTCGCCGCTTTCAACGGCAACTCTGCGAGCCCGAACTTGATGAGGTCCGCTCCAGCCGTTGCGACGCCGAGTGCCGCCTGACATGCGTTCGCGCGCTCACGTTGAATCTCTCCTATATTTGTCGAGATCCCGACGCGAGGATGCTTCTTCTTCACGCGTGACTTGACCGCGGCGACGTTCAATGGGTACGGCGTGCCAAGTGCAGATGCGGGAAACTCCACGTCAGCGATCATCGCCCCACCGCGCGCCGCCGCCTCCGCTTCGACCGGTCCCCTTACCGATACAAGTAGTCTCTGCATACGTGATTCCTTTGAGTGCTTTCCCGACTTAAGCTTGGTCCGCGATCACGACGAATTCGGCCCCAAGGTTCTGGCAATTTGCCTTCGCAGACAGTAGTAATGTATCCAACTGACGCAAGATCATCGATTGGCGAGTATTCGGCGGCGCAGCCCGAGCTGCATTGAGCGCCGTCTGACGTACGCGCGGTTGAACAACGACCACTCGCCTACGGGGAGGCGTGACCGCTCCGTTCATCGCCGCAATCATGTGTGCTCGTGTATTCGCGACTCCTGCTCTCCATGAAGCATTGAGTAGCCTCTGATTAAGCGCCACCGTAAAGTTCGCTAATGTGTTTTGAAGGTCAAGGAACCGAAGGTTCTTGATCGCTTGCCCGACAACGACTTCGTAATCTGAAACTGAGAGGTTCCGATTTGCGTTCCCACTCTTTGACCCCTTGACATGAATGAGCGTGAGTTCGTATTCCGGTCCAACATGGTCGAAATGTATGAAATCTGCGATTTCCATAGCTCCATCGTTGCAGGCGAGCCACCCAGAAATATTGCCCGCCAACGGCAGCGCCCGGTGCCACCGTTGGCGAACCCAAGAAAAGAGGGAGTCGCCTGGCCCAATGTTGGCAACGGTCAGGAGCGATGGCTTTTCTTTCTTGACTGCGTAGTTCCCAAAGTCGGCAAAGCAAAAGCTGAACTGCGCATCTCGCACGCGTCCTAAAAAGAACCTCTGGTCAACGAGTGTATGTCCCGTTTCGAACCACACCTTCAACCATTCGCGACGGCTATTGATGATGTCGATCGCATCATTGTGCCCTTGTTGATTCACTGGCGGAGGGGCGATGCTCGTCGCAGTCCAAGTAATTCGCTTGGGTTTCGAGAGATCGAACGTAACGCGAATAGTGCCAAGCGGCATTGATGTGCCATCGGCGTTCTCCAGTTCGATTGACGCATCAAAATCTGCGTGGTTGTTCGCGATGATGTCAAATGCAAGCCTGCTCCAACGGTCCGCCAATGCTCGCTCCTGCGCTGGTAAATCGTAGTCGAGGAGCTGGTTGGGGAGGAGCGCCGCTTCGTATGCATCGGAGATCTGATTGACCATAACAATGTCCACTGCCGGTGCGGCCAGCATCGGTAGGGGATTTGCGCTCTGGGCAGGCGCGTTCTGTAGAATGTCGAACAGTTGCGCCACGCCTTCACACAACTGGTCTCCGTCATCCGACGGACCCGCCCAGATGTACGATTTCTGGGGAGACACGCCGATCTTGTACTTGAATGCGTTATTGGGAAGCTTGCTAACAGCGCTCGTGAAGAAGAAGGTCTGATCGCCAAGGGGGTCTATCGCGTACAACAGATCCGAACCAGATATCGCTTTGTTGTCCACTTGGGATGGCACATGCCGATGAGTACCAGACAACCATAACGTATTGATCTTGCCTTGAATGTACGCCGAATTGATCAAGTCAACAGAAATCGGGACAAGTGTGCCGATCCGCGTTTGATCCGTCGTGTCGAAGTGGTTCCGGATCTTGTCGCGCAGCCTGCTCTCAGTTGTCAGGATCGCGATCGACGTATTCCGGCGGAAAACGACGACGAGTTCGTGAAGGATGTCCTCCACTTGCTGATTCAGAAGCCACGAAGGCTCTTGTTTCACACGGTAATAAAAGAACTTCACTTTTAGTCCATGCCGGTTCGCGATGCCGGACGCTGTCTCCACATGCTCGACATTGTCGAACGCGTCTGCGAAGCCGCGTAGTTCTTCGACACCTGCGTTGAGTGCCCATTGCGCGGGACACGTGCAAAGCAACAGCGAGCGATAGGGACACAGATCGTTCAGTTGGATCGGCACTTTCGATCACCCTCGGAGAATGCCACGCACCTAGTGGTGCTAATGCTCCTCGAATCCGAAGTCCGTGAACCTTAATGTTCGGCAGTTCTCAGTCACGTCGCGGACGGTCTTGTCCGACGCGCCGTCGGGTAAATTGGCGCTGATTTCGAGCGTAATCTCGACGTTAGCTCCAACGACGCCGGTTAGGTGCTGGACGATCTCCTCGGCGATGCGAGCTGCATCCCGACCCAAGCGCAACGGGTCCACCTTCACTGAGCCGTGGAAGCGACGCAATGCCGGAGCGATGGGTGCCGCGCCCGTTGATCCTCTCGGAATGGACTCAGCCGGTCCGCCGGCGTCTGGATAAACAAGATCGGCGCCGGTCGTGGCAACGCCGGACAACGGCGTGGCTCCCGAACCGTACGCGGCTGCGGCTTGGCGATCCGCCGCGAGCTGTGCCGCGGCAACGTCGGGCTTCACGAGAAGCGAGCGATCATCGGCGATGACGCGAATCGTCGTCGCGGCGCGAAGGTCCTGGTATCGCTTCCGTTGCTCGTCCCAGCCTTCCGCATACGCGAATGTGTCGGTCTGCCACGTCAAGCTGGCGACGCCCTCCTGGATGGCGGCGAACAGGACGTTCTCGTCGCGAAGGCGGGGCAGGTAGAGGTAGCGGGCCATGTATTCGGCCAACTGCTTGATGCTGACGTGATTGCCCGTCCATAGCGGCACGCGGTCCAGTTCCGTCCGCAGGCGGACTCCGCCCATCTGCACCATCAGCGACTCTTCGCCCTTGAGCTTCTTGGCCGCTCGCGTGGCGAGGCTCTCCTGCCCTTGCAGCTTCAACTCCGTCCATGTCATGTCGCCCTTGGGGTCGGGCTGACCGGGCACGAGAAGCCACTGATAGGCCTCCGCAATCCGCAAATCGACCGACTCGTCGGCGCTCTTGCGTTTGGTCTCGGCCTGCCGCGTTTGGAATTGGTCCAGATTCAGCGGCACGCGCTCGTCCCAAATCGACGACCATGCGAGATGTTGGCGGACGGCCTGTTCCAGTTCGCGGACGCGGTTCACGTCGCCGGCCAGGAATACGAGCGCGTTCTTATAGTTTCGCGGCGCGGACCCGCGCGACTCGAGAATCGCGGCCGCTTCCCTTCGCGCAGCGCTCAAGCCGTTCTTGTTGGTGTGCGGGTGGTCCGGCGAGAGAATCACGAGCCGGGCTTCCCGCTCGTCGGGAATGTCGCTGCTCGGCACGCAGGCATGGACCTTGGAGAACTCCGCCCGCGTGCGCGCCTCCTCGCGCAGGCGCTTGACGATTTCATCCGAAACCTGGTCATCCGTGAGCTGTCCTGCCCGGTCGTCGGCGAGCCGCGTGACGGTCGGCTGCGTTGAATACCAATATCGCTTTCCGTCCACGTACAGATACGTCGCGCTGTCGGTCAGTCGCCGTAGGGCGTCGCCGAATGTGGCGACCGCTTCGCCGGGCTGGGCGCAGCCGAGCTTTACCTGCCGCTCGTCGATTCCCCTGTGCGATGCTCGCATCGTCGGAGCCGACCCCATGTAGATCGTACGGGCCACGCGGCGGGACGCGGAATACCGGCCGAGATTCGGATTGTCGCGGTCGAGCGCGAGCGGCAGCGAGTTCGCCCCGTCTACATCCTTCTCGATCACCGGGACCCATTGATCTTCCAGGTAGCGCGTCAACTCGAACTGCACGATCTGATCATCGACGGGCACATTGCCCGGCATGATGAGCAGATTGCCGTCCTGGCGTTCCCACAGCGAGTGGATCACGGCGGCCATGAGGCGCAGCACACCGCGCGTGCGCTGGAACTTGTCGAGCGTGGACCAGTCGTTGTAGAGCCGGTCGAACATCTCCGGGTGGATCGGATATGCCATCTTGATGCGGCGTTCGTAGTCGGCCTCGCGGCATTCGGTCGGAAACTCCTGCTGCTGCGTTCCGTACCAATCGACGAACGCACGGGCCACGGCGTCGCGCGCGACGAATTGATCGCCGGAAAGCGGCTGAAACAATCGGCGGCGGACGATCTCGAAGCCCTCGTCCGGGCTCGCCGGCCGCCACGATGCTTCAACTCGGCCGA
Source organism: Planctomycetaceae bacterium (assembly GCA_011525745.1). Classification (GTDB taxonomy): domain Bacteria; phylum Planctomycetota; class Phycisphaerae; order UBA1845; family UTPLA1; genus PLA4. The sequence goes on from WYBU01000075.1 coordinate 6,440, forward strand.
CCGCGTTCTTGAGGCGAGCGAGCGCTTCGCGCCCACGCTCGCCTCCGACTTCGATGTCGGTCACGCCGCGGTCGGCGCGTTGGTGCGGGCTCTCCGATGCCGGGATGCTGACGACCAGCAACGTGTGTTTGGCCGCCTTAGCCGCTTCGCTGAGGGCCTGGGCGAAGGTGAACTGGGTGTCGAACGTGCCGGCCGGAAGGTCGGCCGTGCCGTGAAGCTGGCGGGCATAGGCGACCCATTCGTCGATCAGGATCAGGCACGGGCCGTACTTGTTGAACAATTCGGTCATCGTGGCGCCGGGATTCGTCGCCCGCTCGTCATCTTCTTTGACGAGCTTGTACCCCTCCTTGCCGCCGAGTTGCCACGCAATCTCTCCCCAAACCGTGCGGATCGTCGTGCCGTCGGGCTTCTTGTGCGGCTTGCCCGGTGATACCTGCGTGCCGACGAACACGGCGCGGCGGACGTTCTTGGGAAGCGGCACTTCGACCGCCTTGACCATTTCCTCCGCTCCCGGCAGGTCGGCCGGCGATGCACCGGAGAACAGATGATACAGCGCCAGCATCGAGTGCGTCTTGCCGCCGCCGAAGTTGGTCTGAAGCTCGACGACCGGGTCTCCGCCCTTGCCCGACAGGCGAAGCACGGCCTGCGAAAGCAGCCGGCGCAGTCCCTCGGTGATGAACGTCCGGCGGAAAAACTCGGTCGGATGTTTGTATTCGTCGGAGCCTTCGCCCTGATACACCTGCCACAAGTCGGCGGCGAATTCGGCTTGCTGATAACGGCCGCTTGCCACGTCGGGGTGCGGGGTGACGACCTCGCGCCACGGCTTCAAACCTCCCTGCGGCTTGCCTTCAGTGGGTTGTGCTGACTTCTTGCGCATCTCGGAGCGACGCTGTTCGTCGAACATCGTGCGCATCAAGTCCATCCGCATCTGGCCGACTTCGCCGGCGGAGTCGGCGGCGGAGACGGCGTTCAACAGTCGCTCCATCGAATCCAGCGCGCGAATGGCGTCGTTGCTGCTGAACTGCTCGTTGTGCGCCCACTGGTTGCGAATGGTGCGAAGCTCGCTGACGATGCTGCGCTCGGCCGGTCCGAGCACGTCGCGGAACACGGCATTCCACTGGTCCCAGAGGACGCCGAGCAACGTGGCCGGATCGTCCAGGTTGACCGGCTGAGGCTTGCCGCGCGGTCCGCGGTTGGACGGATCGGGCAAGGCGTTCTGCCAGTTGTCGCCGAGATGGGATTTCAGCTCGCGCTCGACGAACGGCCGCAAGCCTGCCGCCAGCAGATCCAGCCCCTTTCCGACACGTTCTCGATTGCTCACGGCCATAGGTCAATGCCCATCATGTAAAGAGGTCCGATTGGGTTTCAGGTTGCCGGATTCGGCTCGAAAGGGCAAGCTTCGAAAGCTCCGGCCACGCGATGACAAGGCTGTTGTAGGCCAGCGCCTCGTCCGCCCATTTCTTCCGCTCGCAAATCGAGAAGAGCCGGTAGGCCAGTTCGCGGGCGGTCTCGCCCATGCCGCCGAGGCGGTTCAGGAGCTTGGCGGCTTCGGCCTCGCCCTTGGTTTCCAGTGTACGGATAAGGTGTTGCACGATCTCCCAATGACGAAGCCGAGTATCGGTCACGGGGTCCCAATCTTCGGGAAGCTCATCGCGGCGTAACAGGCGTACTTTGCCTTTTAGCCCTTTGGTTTTGAGGATTCCAGCCTCCTCAAGCGCGTTGACGGCCGTATTCTTTGCTTTGCTTAGGGTTTCGGCTGTACCGAACGCCTCCTCGTTCATGCCGAATTGCTCGAACCACGCGAGCGCCCAACGTGTATCCGCATCGAAGTCGCCTTCCTGCTCGGCTAGTACCTCGTCAAGCACTTGGTTGATGATGCCCAGCGCCGTTCGGACCGTCATCGGTTTTCCATCGCTTTCGATAACCTTCGCATACTGAGTAAACACGGCCATGCCCGGTCCGATTGCTGCCTGAGCTAAGTCCACAGGCGCAATATTGCCGTGCTGGAGGTTCTTAAGGGCCTGTGGTAACTCTTGGCGCAGAGCTGTCATTAGCTGTTTGCGCGTTGCAAGTTGCGCATCCGAAGGGCGGGACCGACAGACAAGAACAATCGACGACGCAAGAGCATTCGTGCCGAGGCTTATCGTTCTTGCCCCTCTCTCAGTTCGGAGTGGCCAAGTTCCTCCGATTGAAAAGCCTGCTCCAATCAGGCCCGACAACATTGTTTCCCAGCCAGTTGATGCTGTTGCCAAGCCGCCTCCATCCTCGTCCTGATCGGTTGCTTCCTCGTCCGTCTCCGATTGCTTGAAGGCGTAATAAACCGTTAGCGGAGCGTCGAGAGTTTGGATGTCATGCATTCGTCCAAACGCACGACCGAGGCCATCTTCAAAAAACCGACGCGCGTCGTCATCGCTGCCATCGTGCCGGTATGATGATGCGATCAGTTCTTGCTTCTTTGGTGTGAGAAGCGTTGCGAATAACGATGAATACGTGTGGCTAAGCGAATTGCGTAACCACAAATAAAAGAAATCACTCAAGTCTGCATAACTTATGTTGTCGTAATAGGGTGGATCGGTGGACACAATGCAGTGCGCCGGATCAGAGATAGCCGTCGTTGCGTCGCGCTGACTTACATGGCCTTCAATTGCTACGACACCTCGCTCAATAGTATCGCATATTCCATCAAGGGATACCTCGTAGTCGCCTGCTGCGCCAGCAAACGGATTGACTTCGCAGTAGTCCCAGATCATAGCAAGGGCTTGTTTGCTGAATGTATTGCGCGCCTGAACGCGCTGGGTAATCCACGAAGTAAAAGCACTGTTGTAATCCGACATCTTGCTTACGGCGAAAGCCAAGTACGTCGCCAATGAATCGGAATATGCCTTTGCGAGGCTTGTGTCGCCGCTGCGGATAAAGAGCTTTTCTACTTCTCGAATCAGCTTGCAATATGTGTCAAGTAGTAGCAGTTGTCGTTCCGTGAAGAGTTCATGCCAATGCGTTATTCCATAGCCGCGCCCACTGACAAGATCGCGGCATTCTGTATTCATGTCTGCGTCGGGTCGCCAGCTTACCCTTGCCGATCTAGCGAGGGCCTCGTGCTGGTCACTAGCCTCAAGAAATTTCCTGCCTTGCGGGGTATCTACAACTATCGCGGTCAGTTTGCAGCCGGACTTTTTGGCTAGGAATTCTGCGCGAATGTGATCCTTTGTCATCGGCGACCCACTAAGCAAGCACTTGAAGCTTGCACCGCGTGCGAGTTTTGTTCCGTCCTCTGGATTGAAGGAGTCGTTGGGCTTGCCAAGGCAGATTTCAAATCGATATGTGCGTTTGTCTCGGTTTATGTGAGGACGAAGATATACCTCCTTGCCGGATTTCTTCGACAGCCAAAACGTCTGTACTAAGGGGACGTGGACACCGATGTAGCTTGGATCGGGACTGGAAACGGTTCTTGCCCAAAGCCACGCGATGATCGTCAGTTCCTGCCCAACATAGGGATGTAGGTCCCAACGGTCATGGGCGAGTTCATCGGTTATGACAGTTTCCTTCCCGATGTGCTCTTGTAGATTTGCTCGATTCTTGGCCATCGCCTCGGTGATCCTCGCCTTCTTGCCAAGCAACGGAATAAGATCAGCACGTTCACCGAGCATTGCCTTCGTGATCTTCACTTTCGGATACAGGTGACCGATTCGCTTCTTGGCTTCGTCGCGCATCCATTTTCCGTAGTAGCGCACGTCCTCGGCCAAACCTTGCGCGCCCTGCCAGACGGTTGCCGCCTTTTCGCTCTCGGATTTCGATTGCCATTCCGGGTTCACCGGCGGACGTCCGGCGAACTTCGGCGGAATCTCGATCAGGGCCTTCGTGATTAGCACTGGCACGGGGTTTAAGTCCGATGCGTAGGCGCGGAGTCCGAGCCGTTGCGCTTCCAATGGAATCGAACCGCCGCCGCAGAACGGGTCCAGCACCGGCGGCGCGTACTCGGCCAGGAAGGCGTTGACGACTTCCGGCCTCGCCTTCATCGCCAGCACGTCCCAAGCGGTCACGCCGTCGCCGAACGCGGCGCCCTTGGGGTGCTTCTCGCCCTTCTTCGCGCCGAAGATGATCGTGTACTTGGCCAGTTCGCCGAGTTCGATCTTGCGGGAGGCGACGCAGCGGGCAATCTCGGCCCGCGCGGCGTTGATGACGCGCGGGTTGTTCGAGTTCTCCCACTGGACCAGCTCCTCGATCAGGTTGAACAGTTCGGCGCGCTTGAGGCCTGCCCGATCCTCGTCCACAGTGCCGTCGGCCTTGCGATAGACCGGATCGCTGTCGGGATCATCGACCAGCGACGCAAACAGGACCGCCCGACACGCGGCGAGCGGTCGCCGCGCCCACCACAAGTGAAGCGTGCTCGGATGCCCGTGCCGGATCGACTTCTCGCGCGCACTGGCCTCGTTGATGGCCTTAAGCGGCAGCGCGACTTCGATCAGCTTCTTGCGATACGGTGCGGTCACAGCGTGAACTCCCTGAACTCGGTTTCGCGGATGCTGTCAACTGTGACCGTGCCGCACATGCTGCCGTCGGGCATGACGCTTCCGCCGAACTGCGCCGTGTCGGTTTCAAACCCCGGCTCGACACCAAGCAACGGAACCGCTTCAACGGTCGTCAGCGCGCGGGAGATCGAGTCGAGCACATCGACGCGCAACCCGACGACGTTCAACTCAACTTCGTGACGACCGGGACCAAAGAAGAACCATTCCTGCCAGTGCGTCCAGTGGTGGCGGAAGTCCCGCAGGAAGTGCCGGAGATGCCGGGGATTCAGACCGGCTCCCGTGACGACATATGCGTAGTCGCGGCGACCGACGCGCTTGACCGGGAGCGAGACGGTGATTCCGTCGCGAGTAATGCCGTTGCGGAGCGCGTCCGCAGCTTCGACAAGGCCCATGCCGAGCAGCCATGCCGCGTAGTTTCCACGGCGGACCCAGTCTGGTGGAAACTCCACAGTGAGGTCGGCATCGTCCCGGCCCTCCGGGTCAACGAACGCGATCAGCGAACCTTCATCGTGGCCGTCGTCTGCCTCGCGCAGGTAAGTCCCGACAGCATAGGTCTTCGTAGGCTGTGGTGAAATCAGGGGCTTGGTGGCCGCAAGCTGCTGGAGCGCCTCCCGCAGGTCGGACTTGATGGCGCCGGTGGCGAATGGGGAGAGGAATCCGCCTTTGGCTTCGGCGAGCGCCGATTCGCGGTTCGCGTTCTCGACCACGAAATCGGACCGCTTGCCGTTACGGCCGGCGTCGAGCCGCTTTCGGATGGCCCGAGCGCGGCGGACGCTTTCGGGATGGTTGAGCGGTTGCTTCCGTAGGGCTCGTTTGAGCAATAGGTCGAACCGGTCCCAGAAGGCGTATCCCTCGTGCTGCATGGCGAGCAGCAACATGCCCTCGCCGATAAGCCGGGCGCGGCTTGCTTGGGCGGCCGATTCGTACATGTCGGTAACGCCTGGGGTGAGTCGGAGTTCTTCGCCGTTCCATCGAAACAGTCCGTGGTGCTCGTTGGCGAAGCAACGGGCAAGATGGTCGATCTGGTCCGTCGTGAAACTGCATGCCAACTCCGCCTTCTTCGCCGCGTGGTAGAGGCTCCACGCGGTGATGCGGAGATGATCGCGAGCACCAGGCAAAGGTCGAATTCTCGCGCGTTCGCGTTCGACCTGCGCCCGGTCCAACTCGATGATCGGCAGCGTCGCCCGAGCGGCGGTCAGGTCAGTGACCGTGAGAGTGGCCGGGAAAAAGGGCGCAAGGCCTGGCAAAGTGGTCATTTCTTGCGCCCCTTCCGACCCTTCGACGGCGCGCGGCTCGGCTTCGGCCCTTCGAGCCGCGGGCGCGCCGCTTCCGCCTCGGCCATTTCGTAAAACTCGTGGAGCTTGGCCCGCAGCAGCTTCTTGTCCGGTAGTCGCGTCTGGTACTCGGCGACGAGCGTCGGCGAGACGGCGCGGCTGAGGGCGTACTCCACGACTTCGTGGTCCCTGGTGGCGCACAGGAGCACGCCGATGGATGGATGCTCGTGGGGCTTCTTCACGTCGCGGTCGAGCGCCTCCAAGTAGAATTCGAGCTTGCCCAGGTGCTCCGGTTGGAACTCCTCGACCTTAAGCTCGATGGCGACCATGCTGTTGAGGCCGCGGTGAAAGAACAGAAGATCGATGGCGAAGTCCCGGCCGCCGATCTGCACAACGTACTCCGTGCCGATAAAGCAGAAGTCGCGGCCCAACTCGATCAGAAACTGCTTGAGCTTCTCAAGCAGGGCGTGTTGCAGGTCCGCTTCAGAGTGGCCGGCCGGAAGTTGAAGAAATTCGACGAGATAGGTGTCCTTAAAGACTTCGCCGGCACCGGGATGCAATTCTGTCAACGGTGTTGACAGTTTTGGCGGGGACAAGACTGTCCGCTCGAACAGAGCGCCGTTGAGTTGCCGTTGAAGCTCGCGGAACGACCAACGCTCGCGAACGCCCATTCGGAGGTAAAACTCGCGCTCTTCGTCTCGTTTGGACCGGCTGAGGATCGCCAGATTGTGGCTCCAGGACAATTCTCTCACCAGCGCTGAAAGTTTTGGCCGGCCGCGGTAGGTCTCGAAAAACTGCATCATCCGCCACATGTTGCGGGCGGAAAAGCCTTTCGCGTTTGGATGATGCCGGCGTATATGTTCGGCGAGCTCCTCGACCGTGCCCTGTCCCCAACCGTTGCCGGCGACACGGGCGCTGATTCGCTCGCCGATCTGCCAGTACAGGTCGATCAGAACCGTGTTGACGGCGGCGACGGCCCGCCCCCTGGCGGCCTCGATCAGCCGGAGAATCTCGTCGAAGTCGGACCGGGACGGAGGGATAATATCGCCGCGCTTCGGCTTGCCGGGCGACTTGGTCGGCTTGCGGGTCCGCGTCATGCCGGCTCCCGGGCTTGGGCCAGTAGCGCGGACAGGTCGTAGTTCACGCTGGTGGCGTTGAAATCCGGCTCCTTCTCGAAGGGCCTCCTCACGTATCGCACGTCGGCGCGGCCGTCGTCAATGACGGCGACCGCGAGAATGAACTCCTCGGGCTTGTTCAGGGCGGTGAGAATCTCGTTCTTAGTGATCGTGACCGTCTTCGAACCGTCGGCTCGGCCTTTCACCTCGATGAAACGCAGAAGGCCGGTGTTCGGTATGGCGGACTCGATGTCATAGCCGACGTTCTGGGCGCTCACGTCGCGCGGGACAAAGCCGAGCCGGCGTTCTATGTCCATGACGGCGTCCATCGCGATACGCTCGGACTGCTCGGTGTCCTGGGCGAAGGTGGGCGGCAACTCAGCGCCCGTGCCGGAGAGTTTACGCAGCAAACCGATGGGCACGACCACGGCACCGCCGAGCACGACCGGCGGCAGCGGCGAGAGCTTGCGCTCCTGCTCCAATTCCGACAGCCGCTTCTGGAGTCGGGCGGTCAATTCGTCGGCACGCTGGCGGGCAAGCCCGGAATTGAGCTTGGCGTTGACCTTGCCGGCGAGTTCCTGGTCCTTCAGTTGTGCCGCACGGTGATCCCAGTAGTTGATTTCCTTGGTCAGACGATCCTGAACGGCTGCTTTCGTCTTGTCGAGCAATTCCTCCTTGCGGCGGCGGAGTTCTTCAAGGTGCTGGGGGACGATGTGAATCGCCGCGTATTCGGTGGCCTTCGCCTCCAGGTCGCCGCGCACCCAATCGGGCAGCGGAACCTGCTGCATCGCCCTGCCCTCGTCCTCCGTCGGCGGACGGTAGTCGAGATAGGGCGCCGGGCCTGCATTCGTCGTGCGCCCTTCGGCATCGACTTCGACAAACTGCAATCGTTTCGAAACGACGCGCCGATTGCCGGTGCGGTCGGTGCGGGCGTCTTGGATCGCGTGCTCCAGATAGAGCAACGTGCGCGGCCGGTCGGACTCGTCGGTGTCGTCGATCAGGATGGCGCCGCGCCTGAGCAAGTCCCGGTGCCGCTCGACGATCAAGTCCAGGGTCGCGTCGAGCAGCGGATGCCCCGGACAGACGAACGCGGCCAGCGGCTTGCCCGGAACGCTGATGAGGTCCTTTTCGAATGTAATACGCTCGTAGCGCGTCAGCACGGCCTCGCCGCGGCCGATTTCCCGGTCGCGGTTGCGGATCACGGCCGGGACGTGCTTGATTTCGTAACGCTTCGGCTCGCGCTCGTGGATCGCCCCGCCCAAAAGCCGGAACGATTCGAGGAAGAATGCGGCGATGAAGTGCGGTTGCAGCCGGCGGGCTTCGGCGCGCTCCATGTCCTCGCGGATTTGCCGGACGCGCGACACATCCATCGCGTCGTGCGTCAACGCTCGGCCTTCGACCAGTTCGCGAAGGTGCTGCCGGTCAAGGGCCTTGTCAACGACATTGAACAATCTCGCCCGCACTTCCGGCTGGTCGCCGTAGCGAATCGCCTCCATCAGTAGCTCGCGGAGCGGACGATCGTCGAAGGTCAACTGCCCAAGCACGTCAAACACCTGTCCGCCGAGTGCGTTGCGCTCCTCGTCGAGTTTCTCCAATAGGCGGAAGTAGACTTCGCCCTCCCGCGTGTCCTTGGCGACGAGGTTCCATAGGTGGCACACCTCGGTCTGGCCGATGCGGTGGATGCGGCCGAAGCGTTGCTCCAGGCGGTTCGGGTTCCACGGCAGGTCGTAGTTGACCATCAAGTGCGCCCGCTGGAGGTTGATGCCCTCGCCGGCGGCGTCGGTGGCGACGAGGATCTCGACTTCCTTGTCCTGCGTGAATGCCTCCTGGGCCTTGCGGCGATCCTCGCGGCCGATGCCGCCGTGGATGATGACGACGGCCTCCGGCTTGCCGATCAGCGCCCCGATGCGCTCGGACAGATAGTTCAACGTGTCGCGGTGCTCGGTGAATATTACGAGCTTGCGTCGATGGCCGTGCGCGTCGAACATCTCGGATTTGTTCTGCAACAGCCGCGAGAGCTCGTCCCACTTGCGGTCGGTGCCGGATTGCCGGAGTCGGAGCGCCGTGCGCTCCAAATCCTGCAACTGGGCGATTTCCGTCTTCAGCTCGGTGATGGTGCGGGCAGCGGACGCCTGATCGACGACGTGCTCCTCGGTGTCCTCGACTTCCTTGTCCGGCGCGTCGTCGAGATCGTCGAGGTCGTCCTTGGTCAGCGACGGCAGTCCGGCGGTGAGATCGATGCCCACTTCGGCGCCGCGCTTGAGCAACTGCTCCTCGCGGAGCCGCTTCTCCAGCCGCTCGCGCCGGCGGCGAAGCGACTGATAGATGGCTTCCGGCGACGACGCCAGGCGGCGCTGCAGAATCGTGAGGGCAAAGCCGACCGTGCCCTTGCGGCCTTCGTTCTCCAGCGCCTCGGCGCGGTTGAACTCCTCGCGGACGTAGTCGGTCACGCGCTTGTACAGTTCGGCCTCCGCGTCCGACAGGGCGTAATTCACGGTGTAGGCGCGGCGCTCGGGAAAGAGCGGCGTGCCGTCGAATTTGAGCAACTGCTCCTTGACCAGGCGCCGCATCATGTCGAGGGCGTCGGTGACATGGACGCCGTCGCGGAACTTGCCTTCGAAGCGGTCGCCGTCGAGCAGCGCCATGAAAAGCTGGAAGTCCGCCTCCTTGCCGTTATGCGGCGTGGCGGTCAAAAGCAGGAAGTGGCGCGTGAGCGTGGATAGCTCCTGGCCGAGACGATAGCGCTTGGTGTACTTGACCTCGTTGCCGAAATAGGTGGCGCTCAGCTTGTGAGCTTCGTCGCAGACGATCAGGTCCCAGTCCGTCTGCTGCAACTTGGCCTGCGTGTCCTCGTCGCGGCTCAGCTTGTCGAGGCGGCAGATTGCGAGCGGCGCTTCGTTGAACCAGTTCCCCGTTCGCGCCGCTTCGAGCGCATCATTCGTCATGATGTCGAACGGCAGGTGAAACCGTCGGTCGAGTTCATCCTGCCACTGCTCGACCAGGTTGCCGGGGCACACGATCAGGCATCGCTGCAAATCGCCGCGGGCGATCAGCTCTTTGATGAGAAGGCCGGTCATGATCGTCTTGCCGGCGCCCGGGTCGTCGGCCAGCAGGTAGCGTAGCGGCTGGCGGGAGAGCATCTCGCCGTACACGGCGGTGATTTGGTGCGGCAACGGCTCCACGAGAGAGGTATGCACGGCCAGCAGCGGGTCGAACAGGTAGGCCAGCCGGATTCGGTTGGCCTCGGAAAGCAATCGAAACAGCGCAGCGTCGCCGTCGAAGCTCCACGGGCGCCCGGCCTCGACGACTTCAAGGGTCGGTTCGCGGTCGCGGTATAGGAGCTCGTTTCCGAGTTTGCCGGCGGCGTCCTTGTACGTCACCTCGACGGCGACGGTGCCGATCCAGCGCACGTCGCTGATGGTGACCAGGCAATCCGGGAGGATGCCTCGCACCGCCGTTCCGCGCGTGATGTCTTCAAGCGTCGCCATTTCCGATTCCCATTTGTCGCTTGTCAGCTTTCAATCATGGCGTCTTCCCACGAGGTCTAGGAGCTGCCGCCGTCGGTCAGCAGCCCCGTGTGAATGTCCATCCTTCGATGGTGCGTGCGAACCGACACCGGCCGCAGTATGGCAGCCACAGCGTTCTCGCCACGCGCGCCCAACTGGTCGTCCGCCGTCCACAAGGGTATGGCCCAGACCTGGTAGCGCCCGGAGGCTTGGCCGAGATCGAGAAAACACTCACCTTCCGCCGGGAGTCCAGTCGAGGCAGCCTCGTAAAGCGGACCGGCGTTTTCGACAGATTTGTCCTTGGGGAGAAAATGGCCGCTCGCCTTGAAGGACTCACTCATCACGGTGTATTCGATCCTGAGCCGAAGCGCATCGCGGCGTTCCTGCTCGGGGGTAATACCGAAGAGGTTGCCTTGATCCATCCGCCCGACAATACCTTTTTGCGTCGGCTTGAGCTTCCAGACAAAGTAGACTGCAACGAGCGATTCCGGCGATGTCTCGACATAGCGACGCAACGTCGCCTCGCGGGATGCGCGGTAGGTGGTTGCCAGGCGGATAAGGTCGCCGCAACGTGCGACGGTCGCCGCGTCTTGCGAAAACCACGGCTGCGGAAAGAGCAATTCAGCGGCCGCTATATCGCAGAGCATTTCAAGGTAGTCGTCCGGGTCGGTCCGATCGCGAAAACGGGCATCGGTGCGGCACCAGACTTTTTCCGTGTAGTCAGGGAAGAACGTGTGACTGATTTCGTGGGCGATGCTGAAGCGCCGCCGCGCTTCGGGCCGGTCCGGATTGACGCGCATGGTTACGCCGCCGACACCGTCGGGGACCAGTTCCGCATCGATGCTATGCACCGGCGCCTCGTCGCTCTGTCGGATTCCGCGTAGGCTTGCGAGTACCTGCACGTCGATCGGCATGGACGGTTCGCCGAAGGACGCCACATAGCCGCTGATCAATTCTCGCGCCTTAATGCGGACGGCGGCGGCGGCATCGCTTGCTCCGGTCACGCGGACCAGCTCGCTGATGAGCGACTCGGCTTTTCGCAGTGGCTGGATCACGGCTTTCGCCTCCGCGAGGAGTTTGCGAGCACCAAGTACAGCTGGTGCCACTGATCGGCGGTCTGCGGTTGGCCTCCGCGGAACTTCATGCTGGCAAGGTCGCGCAAGTCGGCATCGGACAAAGGCGATTTCTGGGCGGCCATGCGCTCTTGGAATTCTCGCAGTGCCGGCGGGATTTGAACGGGCGCGTCGCGGATGGTGACGGTTGCGAGTTCCAGCAAATCGGCAAGCGTCGTCGAAAGCGCGTTGGCGATACGAAGCAACACTTCGGCCGAAGGCTTGATCTCGCCCTTGGTGTCGCGCTCCAGTTCCCAAAGATATGTTTTGGACACGCCGGCCTTCTCCGCTAGTACGTCCAGCGATAAGTCCTTTTCTGTTCGCAATTTATGCAGTCGCTCGGCTAACGGCATGGCCTAAAACCCTCGGTGCCATTTCGGCTTTCCCGCCAGTGTAGCAACTCCGTACGCCGGAGCAAGATTTTTTGTTCGGTATGGTTGACGACGCCATAGTGAACTGCTATGTTCGCCATAGTTATACACCCGAAAGCGCCTCATTCGACGGAAGGAACCGACATGCAGAAGTCACCGTGGCAAGGAAGCAAAAACGACAACAGCAGCCGCATCGCGCGATTCCCCGCCGATCGCAGCGGCGTGCCGGACGAGATGGGCGCGCCGGGAATCCTCGATTCCCGTTCCCTACCTGACGGCGAGCTTGCCGCGCAATGGGATGCGGTGATTGTGGAGCCCGAGCAGAAAGACCGGCTCCTGTCGCAGGCGATTCTCAATTTTACGCTGCGCGGCAAGGTTGATCGGGCGAAGCTGCCGTTGCATGGCCTCATCGTACTTCACGGACCGCCGGGCACGGGAAAGACCTCGCTGGCGCGCGGGCTGGCCTCGCGGACGGCTGAGGCCATCGGGCACATCGGCACGTTTCGGTTCCTCGAAGTGGAGCCGCACGCGCTGACCGGCGCCGCGCTGGGCAAGAGCCAACGGGCGGTGCGCGATCTGCTGGGACAAACCGTAGCAGAGCAGGCCGAACGCGGACCGGTGGTTGTGCTGCTTGATGAAGTTGAAACCCTGGCGGCTGATCGAGCGAAACTCAGCATGGACGCCAATCCGATCGACGTACATCGCGCGACCGATGCGGTGCTTGCACAGTTGGATCAACTCGCCGGACGGTACCCTCATCTTCTCTTCATTGCGACCAGCAACTTCACGCGTGCGGTGGACTCGGCGCTCCTGTCCCGGGCCGACCTCATCGAGAATGTCGGTATGCCAGGGCCGGAAGCCTGCCGGATGATCCTGAAATCGGCGCTGGAAGAGTTGGCGCGTGCCTATCCCAAGACCGGCCGGATCGCACAGGACTCCGAGTTCGAGCGGGCGGCAAAGCACTGCGTTGGGCTCGACGGCAGGCGAATCCGCAAACTCGTAATCTCGGCCTGCGCTCTCAGGAAGCACACAGCCATCGACCCGAACGGACTCACTGCCGCCGACATTCTGGAGGCGGCGGTACAGGCACAGGAAGAAGTCAAGAGCCGCGAGGAGACGAAACCATGAGTGTTGTTGCGCGTCGCGTACTGGCAACTCCCTTTCGACCCGCTGCCGACGCATGGCGGATCATCGTTGATCTGATTGCCCGGAAGAGCAGCGCCGCGAGGGCTGAGTTGCTGAACATCGAAGGGATCGCGGCCGCGATCATCTCTACCGAGTCGCCGCAAATTGCGCCCATCGTCGTATGCGGCGGCGGTCCGCGCGTTCGCATCTATTGCCTGTACGGCGATGAAGCCGTTTCGGGCGACGATGCCAATGAGTCACCGCTTGCGCAGTACCCCACCGAAATTGACTGGTCAATGAGCCTGCCGGCTGACGCGGAAGATGTCACCTGGGTGAAGGAGGCGTTGGCCAAGCAAAGCACGCATGTCACCGTGCGCGAAAAATCCGAATCGGTTGAAACCGATGAGTCGGCGTCGGATCGGGAGCAATCGGGGCAGGCCGTCATCAACACGGAGGCATTCCTGCGACCATGAGCACATTCGTTGTCGTCAACACGTTCACGCACTCCGTTACCTACGTGACGGACAAGATGCTGATGTCGCTGAAGGAAATCATCCGCTGCAGCGGCCTTAGCCCCGACAAGCTGGTCGCCGACTGGAGGGTGCTGCAGGACGGAATCAGCACCTGGCTGAACTCGCGCGACCTTGAGGCGGTTCATCTCGAAGTGTTTGATCCCCGCACCGATGCACTCATCGGCAGGTGGGATTTCGACATCTACTTCGGGGCATCGGGCGACGGGGATATGTGGGTCAACACGGATGACATCCGGTACCACATCCGGAAAGCGGGGCAATGGCCATCGTCCTGTGATTACCGCGTTGTCGTTACGACGAAGCCAGGACGCCCCCACGTCGGTGGATGGAGCGGAACGACGTTCCGCTCCACGGACGGGTTCGTCCGCCAGAGTCTGGGAACGACGATCGACGGCAATGGCATCGGCTCGGGAACCGCCTATTGGAGGAAAGCTACGTGATCTCCGTGAGCGACGCATTCAGCAAATTCCGGAGCCGGCTCGAATTGACAGACCGCGAGCAGGAAGACGCCTCCCGGCGCCATTACGAGATCCGGGATTATCTCAAGTCCAAGTTCGATATTGAGCGTGACTTTCTGACGGGTTCATACAAGCGATGGACCAAGACCAAACCGCTGAAAGACGTGGACATCTTCTGCGTCCTCGGCGCGAAGGAACGGCATCGGCGCGACAAGCCTTCGGCCGAACTTCTCAAGGCATTCGAGGACGCGCTGGTGGAGAAGTACGGCCGCGCAAACGTGTCCAGGCAGCGGCGCTCGGTTACGGTCGATTTCGGCGTGACCCCCAATGCCGACGAGGATACGGACGGCAAGGTGATGAGTGTCGATGTCGTACCTGCCTTCACCAAAAACAAGCACTACGAGATCGCGGACACTTCGGTCAAATCGGGCTGGACCGAGACTAATCCGGAGATGCACTACGACCTCGCCGTCAAGGCACAGGAGCGCTACAGCGGCGAATGGAAGGGCATCGTGCGGATGTGCAAGAAATGGAACGCGTTTCATGGCAAGCCGATCAAGCCTTCCTTCCTCATCGAGGTCATGGCGCTGGAAGTGCTGCACCCGCCGTTCGGCGGCGATCTTCGCTATGAGATCAAGGCTCTGCTCGCCAGCCTAGCTGACCGGATTCACGAAGCCTGGGCCGACCCGGCCGGGCTCGGGCCGCCCGTCAGCGACAGCATGGACAAGGCAGCTTGCGATGCCGCCCGGAGCGCGCTTATGAAGGGCTCTGACGCGGCGGCACGGGCCATCCAAATTGAGCGGCAGGGGAAGAACGGGGATGCACTAAGGGCGTGGCGCAGCGACGTATTTGGCCCGCTGTTTCCGCTCTCCTAGCGTCCTCGATCGGACGCCGATTGAAGGTCACGAAGGGAGTCGAACATGTCTGAACCTCACCTTTCACGTACGCGCGGCACGGAGTTCCTTCAGCGCGCTTTCGCGAGCGAACAAGCATGCCTCATGGCGAAACTGCGGTCGTCGGATCGCATCGTTCACGACGGCGACCGTGGCGAGGTCAACGAGCAGTATTTCATCGACGTGCTGAGGCACTACTTGCCCAATCGCTATACAGTTCACAAGGCGTCTATTTTGGACAGCGAGGGACAGATCTCCGATTCGATTGACGTCGTGGTGCATGACCGGCAATACACGCCGACATTGCTGGACAGCGAATCGCATCGCTATGTTCCGGCGGAAGCCGTGTATGCCGTGTTTGAATGCAAACCGGTCATCAGCAAGCACTATCTGGAGTATGCGGGGAGAAAGGCCGAATCGGTTCGGCGCTTGAAACAGACATCCGTGCCAATCGTGCATGCCGGCAGCAGCCCTTATCCACCAAAGGCACCGATCAAGTTGATTGCAGGCATCCTGGCAATCGAGGTCGAGTGGAAGGACGGACTTGGCGATTGCTTCAGGACATGCCATTCTGAACTCGATGGTCTGAAACGGCTCGATTGCGGCCTTGCCGTCGATGGACATTCGTTCGATACCTTCGCTGGCGATGATAGATATACCTGCTGCGCTTCTGAAAACGCACTCGTGTTCTTTCTGTTTCGCCTCCTCAACCAGCTTCAGTCACTCGGAACGGTCCCGGCTATTGACTGGAACGCGTATGCGTCGCGGCTATCGCGATAGGCTTGTTCGCACAGCCTAAGGCCCGCCATGAACGGGTACTCGTTGATGGTCACGAGCAACCAATTGCCGGAACGTCATTTCGCCCCCTGATCGCGCGCCATCACCCATGGCGCGATCGACCGACTGTTGGACCGTCGGAACAAAAGGATGCGGCATCGCTGGGATTTCATGCACAGTCTCCGAATCGCTAGCGCGGCGGCGTATGCGAGCGGTGACGGGCTCCTCGGCATCAAGGCGGCGGATGGTTGTGCGTTCCGGCGCAGCGTCGATGGTGTGGGCGGCCTTGAGTGCCTTGATACGTTCGGCCAGCTCGGCGGTTGAGAGCGGCGGTTCGGCCTGCGGATCAGGAGAATCTCCGCCGTTGGTGTGTGAAGCGAGGCCCGCGAGGCTTGCCTTGAGCCGGTCGCGCAGCTGCGTCAGCTCGGTTTGGTAGGCCTCGTGGACAAACGGTTTGCCGATGCGGGCCTGGTAGTCGCGGAGTTGCGATTCGGCGATGGAGAGGTCCTGCTTCACGCCGGCGATCTCGTTGCCGTAGGCGCTGCACAGCCGCTCCGCCGCGTTGAGAACGGCGCGGGGGCCGTGGCTGCCGCGAATGAGACGGTCATAGCGCATGGTCGCGCCTTCGACGTACACGTCGGGCGGGAAGTCTCGATAGAGCACGAGACCGAAGCGCAGGCCGCGATAGACGCCGAGCGCGACGCGCTGCTCCTGCCGCACCTCGCGAGGCAATCGGTCTATTTGCGCGCCCAGCACGGCAACGGCTTCGTCTTTCATGTACTCGCGGCCGCCAAAAGTAACCGGATCGCGGGCGTGCGCCGCGGCGGTTGATTGATCGGCGGCGAGGTTGGATAGCCGCTTGTTGAGCCGGGCGATTTTCTCGGGAAGGTCCCGCACGTTGCGGCGAGCGACATACTGCTCATCGACGTGGTTCTTTTTAAGCAATGCCAGTCGCTGCAACTCGGCGTCGGCCTCGGCGAGCGTCAGCACGGCCGGATTGCCCGACGCAATCGCCTTGACCTCGGCATAGGAAAGCTCCTGCCCGCCGACATCCTCGGCGCGGCGGGCGGCGTTGTCGCCGGTGATGACCTGGCCGATGAAACGTGCTTTCGTTTCAAGGGCCTGCCACATGTAGGCATCGAACGATCCCTCGGTGACGTAGCGATAAACGGCGACTTCCTCGTTGGTGTTACCCTGCCGCAGGATGCGGCCTTCGCGCTGCTCGACCTCGGCCGGCTTCCACGGCGCGTCCAGATGATGCAAGGCGACCAGCCGCTGCTGCACGTTGGTGCCGGTGCCCATCTTCTGGGTGCTGCCGATCAGCACGCGGATGGAGCCGTTACGCACCTTTTCGAAGAGCGCTTGTTTTTTGGCGTCGGAATCGGCCTCGCCGATGGCGGCGATCTGCTCGCGCGGGATGCCGGCGGCGACCAGCTTCTCCGTCACGTCGTCATAGGCCGAGTAGCCCCACGGCGTCGCATGCACGCCCATGTCGCAGAAGATCATTTGCGTGCCGCGCGTGGCGGCGGTGCGCTGCCAGATGTCGTGGACGTTCTCGACCAGGCGATTCACCTTCGAGCCGGGGAAATCGGTTGAGGAAGCGGACAGCATTCGCGCGTCGAGGGCGAGTTTCCGGCCGTCGGTCGTGATATTGAGCGCGTTGTCCTCGCGCGGGTCCACCTTCTCGCGCCGCAGCCGCTCGTAGCGCTCGACCAGCTCGTCCTGCAGGGCGTGCTGCTCGGCCGACATCGGGCAGGCGACGACGATCGCCTTGCCGGTCTCCAGCTTCGGCGTCGGGAGATTCAGCATCCCGGCGGTCTGCACGTCGGAGAAGGCGCGGAACATCTGCTGCAATTCCGGGAGGTTGGTGAACTTGGCGAACCGGCTGCGCGGGCGGAGCGATGCGCCGTCGGGCGAGATTTCCATGGTGTCGATGACTTCGCCGAACGTCGCCGCCCAGGCGTCGAAATGCTCCAGCCCCCTGCTCTTCAGCCCGGCCGGGTCGAGGAAGCGCTGCATGGTGTACATCTCGACCATCGTGTTGGAGACCGGCGTGCCGGTGGCGAAGGTCACGCCGTGACCCGGATGCTGCTCGCCGAGATAGCTTGCCTTCATGTACACGTCGAAGGCGCGTTCGCTACTGCCGGTCTGGATGCCGGCGACGCGGTCCATCTTGGTCGGCGTCTCCAGGTTCTTGAAATAATGCGCCTCGTCGATGAAGACGTGATCGACGCCGAGCTCGTCGAATACGAGGCCGTCGTCCTTCTTCTCTTCGGCGAGCAGGTCCTTCAGCCGCTCGACGCGGGCCGCCTTCTGCTTCTCGATCTGCTTGATGAGGTTGCGGTTCGATCCCTTGGCGCCGGCGTGCTCGCGCAGCAGCTCGTCATACTCGGCGATCTGCTCCAGCAGGAACTTCTCCTGGTAATCGCGCGACATGCCGATCCGCTCGAACGAGGAATGGGTGACGAGGATGCCGTCCCAGTCGCCGCTGGCGATCTTGGCGGTCAGGAGCTTGCGGCGGTCGCGGGCGAGGTCTTCCTTGGTGGCAACGAGCAGTTTGGCGTTCGGGTAGAGCTGCATGAACTCGCGGGCGAACTGCTCCAGCAGGTGATTGGGCACGACGTACATCGGCTTCTTGATAAGCCCTGCCTGCTTCATCTTCATGCCGGTCGCGGCCATGGTGAAGGTCTTGCCGGCGCCGACACAATGCGCAAGCAGCGTGTTGCCGGAACTCATGCCCCGCCACACGGCGGCGGTCTGGTGCGGCCTTAATTTGATTGTCTGGTTCATGCCGGGGAAGTCGAGGTGCGATCCGTCGAACAGGCGCGGGCGGAGGTTGTTGTAGGTGTCGTTGTAGACGCGGACCAGCCGTTCGGTGCGCTCGGGATCGGTGAAGACCCATGCGCGGAATCGCTCCTTGATGAGCTTCTGCTTCTCGCGGGCGGCCATCGTCTCTTCCTGGTTGACGACGCGCTCCTCCTTGTCGCCGTGGTCGATCACGTCGTAGATGACGGGAGACTTCATGTTGAGCGCGAGTTCCAGCAGCCACGTGCCGTTGGCCCGATTGGTGCCGTAGTCGGAGGTGGCGGCGACGGACTGCCTGGCGGCGTAGCCGGCGTCGAGGCTCCAAACGGCATCCTTTTCAAGATGCGCGACGGGCACGGCGTCCGGCGGAACATGGAACAATCCGGCCGCGAAGCTCTGTATGTCGCCGGCCGGTATCCACGGCGCGCCGAGACCCGCGTCGATATCGCCGGGCAGCACGTCTTCGGGCTGCACGCGCTGGAGCGCCTCGGTGTTGCGGGTGTATTCGCTGCCGGCCTTCTCGGCGACGGCCAGCTTGTGGCGGACGTTGCCGGAGAGATACTCATCGGCGGTTTTCCAGTGCTTCGATTCCGGGTCGTGATAAATCAGATCGCCCAGTTCGGTGACGACCTGCGATTCGGGCTTGCCGTACAGCTCGGCGATGAACGGCAACTCCACCCTGCCCCGCTGGTTGAGCGAAACGAGCAGGCCTTCCTCGGCGCTGGCGACGCTCGTCACCGGCGGCGTCCGGCCGACCACGTCCCTGCTCATGATCGCGGCTTTGGCCGCCTTGCCGGTCACTTCGTCGCACTCCTCCAGCGACATCACCAGCATGGCGTCGGGGTCCTCGATGAACTTGACGAGATTGGGCCGGCGGCGGATGACGCTGCCGTCGCGGGTTTCGCTGAAGCTGGTCTTGTTGATCGGGCCGTAGGTCCGCGCGAAGCGGTCATACACGCGGTTCAGTTCGCGCCGCGCTTCCTCGCGGTGCGCGGCCGGCCAGCCCTCGTTCTGCGATTGCAGTACGCGGCGGGCGCTGTCGCGCAGGCCGATCAGCGCCGCGAGCCTCCTGCCGGTGAGTGTGCCATTGGCCTTCAGCGCCGTTCCGCCGTAGACGACGGGCACGGATTGGCCGTTCACGAGTTGATGGATCGCCTGGTCGCCTGCGACGAAGAAACTGCCCTCGCCCACGTGCTTTTCTTGCGGCGGCGGCGTGAATCCGCCTTCGCCAAGGCTCCGGCGTGACGAGTGCCCTGGTTCCGGCGTCGCCGGGATCGGCGCGAATTCCGGTAATCGCTGAATGGCGTCGTTGAGCTTCGCGGCGAGGTCGCCGCTGCCGCGGACGCTGTACCCCTCGCCCCCGTAAAGCGTGTCCTGGCGGCTCCACTCGCCCAGCACCATTTCCGGGTGATTCAGGAAGTAGCGGTTGATCGGAATTTCGACGCCGTCGATGGCCAGCGGCGCAACGCCGATCCATTCGGGGTCGGCGTGATGCTCCGCCTCGCCGGGGGCGCGCTTGCGCAGGAACAGGATGTCGGTGACGACGGCGGTGCCTTCGCGCTTGAAGGCGTCGGACGGCAGGCGGATGGCGCCGACGAAGTCGGCCTTCGAGGCGAGGTATTCGCGGATGGCGGCATTCTGCTTGTCGAGCGTGAAGTGCGACGTGACCATCGCCATGATGCCGCCGGGCTTCATGGCATCCACCGACTTGGCGAGGAAGTAGTCATGTAGTGCCAACCGCCTGCCGTCGTAATCGAGCTTGATGTCGGCGAAGGGCACATTGCCGACCACGGCGTCGATGCGATCCTCGGGCAGCTTCGTATCGCGGAAGTTCTCGATGCGGATGTCGTGCTCGGGATGAAGCGCCCGTGCGATGCGGCCGGAAATGGAATCCAATTCGACGCCGATGAAGCGATGGCGGCCGCCGCCCTGGCTCATGAAGTTGCCGGTGCCGCAGCCCGGCTCCAGGATCAGCGCATGGTCGGGAACGCCGAGCCGGGCGATGGCGTCATGGATGGCGCCGATGACGGTGGGAGACGTGTAGAAGGCGTTGAAGGTCGTGCGCCTGGCGCTGTCGTATTCCTGCCGCGATAGCAGTGATTGCAGCTCGTCGCCCAATACCTGCCAGCCGGCGTCCTTGTAGCGCCGCGTCACCGGATCGGGGAAAATCTTCAGCGCCACGGAGCCGAAGCCGGGAAACCGCGCGAGCGTGTGCTTCTCTTCCGGCGTCGCCGGACGCCGCTCATCCTCGATGCGCTTCAGCGCGCGGATGGCGGCGATGATGTCGCGGGCCTTCTCCTTCTCGCCGCCGGCGAACCGGACGACCGGTGCCGGCGCCGTGTCATCGCGCGCTTCCTGGTCGTCGTCTTGCGTTGCGTGCGGCGCAGCCGGTTGCGTGAGCGGAGGTGGCGCCGGCATGCCCTCGCCGGATTCTTCCGTCCCTGCGCCGGGTATCGGCTCGGCCGGGAGGTCCCACAGCGTCGGACCGCGCGACCAGGTCAGGCGTGCGACGTGAGACTTCGGGCGAATGCCATCGCGGCGTCCGGCGAGAGCGTCCCCTGCCCGTCCGGCGGAAACGCGGCCTGCAAACGATGCTCCATTTCCGTGACCGCGATCTCCATCGCCGCGCTCGCGATCTGACCCGAGTCGATGCCGGGCTGCATCGCGGCGAGCTGCTCCTTCGCCGCCTCGTGGCGCGTCTTCAGCGCCGTCGCCAGCGATTCCATCACCGGCAACAGCATCCGTCCGCGGCGCAGCGTCTCGTGCAGCGCCGGGTTCGCGTTCAGCAGTTCGAGCATGATCGTCTTGTAGGGCATTGTGGACTCCTTCGTGGTTCGGCGGCGGCTCGTCAAGTGCGACGGCTGAGTCGCCGCCGTCGAGCGGGAACAAGAACAGGTTGGGCGGCTGCGGGCGCGGTCTCCTCCTCATGGTCAGAACATCGCGCATGGGGCGAGGCTGCAGCCGTCTGGTCCATTGGAAAATCGCGGGCCGACGTGGGCAACGGCGGCGGCGAGTGATGCGATTTCAGAAAGAAATCCAACGGGGTGGATGAAAGCGGCGGATACTCGGGCGGACATAAGGCGGGAATTGATTGGTGACGGAGGCTGATACCAGACACGAAAGGAATATTCAATCGGAAATTGCAGCGACGATGAAACAAGACGGTTCCGGCTCAGCCGATCCGGCGGATCGCCTCGCCAGGGTCCGTGCCGCAGGCCCGGCACCACGCAGCGAATTCCACCGGGTCGATCCGGCGGTCGCCGATCTCGGACCGGTGCACCATCGTGTTGTGGATTTTGAGCTTGCGGGCGAGGTCCCGCTGCGTCAGCCCGGCTTCCGTCCGCATCGCGCGGAGCATGTCGCAGAGTCTCTTGTAAGCGGGCTTGTGCTGGGGCCTTGCTGCCATATCAGCAGCAGGTTAAACTCCGTCAGGTCTGCTGCTAGTTTAGCAGCAGGCGGTAGGCCCCTTCCCCTGCCCTTGGTGCCTCAGCGGCGGCGCAGGGGCTTGATGACCGCAAGGGGATCGTCGAATTCCAGAGCCTCGCACCAGTCGAGGAACTCGATGGGGTCGAGGCGGCGCTGCCCGGTCAAGGACTTGTGAACGGTGGTGCGGGGCCGCTTGAGCCGCTTGGCCAGCGCCCGCACGGACAGGCCCAGCTCGTCGGCCCGCTCCTGAAGCAGCCTGGCCAGGCCCTGGTACTCCGATCGCTGGAGCGGTTGCTTCGGCGGAAGCGCCCTTGAATTTCGGCGGCTGGTCTTTGGCACGCCGTAGGGAATACGGTACACTGTGGTGTCCCCAAAACAGGGACGATGTGGTCGAAAGGAACACCATGAACAAAGCGAGGTTTGCGATGCGATTGCGTGGCTTTGGTGCGACCATCGTTTGTGGAATGCTCGCCTGGACTGGGAACGCGAGAGCCCAACTGGTTGAACATCATTTCGATGCGGACGGACAGGGCTGGACGGTTGTCACCATCGCGGGGAACTTCTGCCTGACGCCGCCGGCCAGTCCACCGGCGGCGCCGCCGGCGTCCATCGTGTTCGAGCCGGACACCGGCTGGCCCGGGGGCTGCCTGCGGCATGATCCGCCGAGCGAGAACCGCAACTCGTTCTGGAAGGCTCCGGCGGACTTCCTGGGCGACAAGTCGGCGGCGTATGGCGGCGTGCTTAGCTTCGACATGAAGCAAAACCCCGCCGCCGGCGCATCGCCCTGGCTGATCCTCGAAGGCGGCGGCATCACGCTCTTTCAACCGTCCTTGACGGACGCCGTGTCTGAACTCCCCAACAACACCTGGAAGCGATTTCGCGCCGTCCTTGGCCCGGACGCCGGGTGGCGCGTCGGCACCTGCGACGGGGCCTTCGCCACGGCAACGCAGATTCAGCAAGTCCTGAGTAACGTGACCCGCCTTCTCATCCGCGCCGAGTACGTCAGCGGCGCGGAGATCAACCGGCTGGACAATGTGGTGCTTTCCGCGTTCGGCACGGCGAGCAGCACATTTGACGCGGACGCCGAGGATTGGTGGTTCGTCCGGGACGCGGAATATCCGTCCTGGGATGCAACGGGCGGCGTGCCGGATGGATGCCTGTTGGAAGTGGATGCGGTGGAAGGGCTGGGCTATCGAATCCTCGCGCCGGCGAAATTCCTCGGGAATCGTACCGACACCCTCGGCACGACGCTCGAATTTGATCTCAAGGCGAGTCCGGGCTTGTCGGACCCCCAGACGTTCCTGGACGGTCTAGGCTTCGTGACGCTCGGCGGCGGGGGCATCCGGCTGGTCTTCGAGCAAAAGACGCTGCCGATCGCGGGCAACGTCTGGCGGCATCACGCGATCCCGCTGGTGCCGTGCCCGGCGTGGACGCGCGCCCCGGACAATGAACCTGCAACGCAGGCGGATTTCGACGCGGTCATGGCGGCGCTGTCTTCGTTCACCATCCGCGGCGAGTTCCGAAACGGCGGCGAATCGGAGCGGCTCGACAATGTGATCCTGGGTACGTGTTCGCCGTCGGCGGCGGCGTTCGCGCCGGCCGAGTTGCTCTGTTCCGGCGACGATGCCACGCTCTCGCTGGCCGTAGCCGGTTCCGGACCGTTCACGTACCAATGGCAGTTCAACGCGTCGCCGATCAATCCGGCGGATAATCCGAGCGCCGTCACGCCGACGCTTTCCTTGTCAGGCGTCTCACCGCTTTCGGCCGGTTCTTACGACTGCATGGTGACCGGCGCATGCGGAAGCGTCACCAGCAGCCCGGTCACGCTTTCGGTATGGGAGACCGGATCGGGCGACGGCGACGGAAATGGAGTTACCGACGGCGCGGATATCCAGGGGTTCGTGAACGCGATGCTCAATGGCTCGGCACCGCCCGAACGCTGTGCCTATGACATGGATGGCAATGGTGCGGTGGAACCGGCGGACGCCGAGTTGTTCATCATGATACTCCTTGCCTCATGATTCTGCCGGTCGTGGGCAATAGCCGGGCTTGCTTGGACCTCTTGATGCCCTGTGGGCGGCGTTGATGGTCCTACGAGAAGAATTACCAGAACACCCGGTTCCTCGTCTGTACGAGCTTCCTAATGCGGGCTGCACTGCCCTCTTCTCTTGAATGCCTTTTTTGTCCGTGCCACAACTCGAAGCCACTGCGATGTGGTACATCGCGCATCTACCATCTGGTGGTAGATGCCTTGTCGTCGTGGTGTTCTTGAAAGCGCATTTCGAAGGTGCGACGCCGTCGCTTGCGTGGTTGGACCGCGCGCCGGCGTCGCGAAGGGTGCATGTCTAAGTATAAGAAAGAGGCGTGGGCGCAACCGGTTGATTTTGCTCAATCCAAACCGTCACGAATTGACGGTTGGCCGTCACGATGCGACGGGCAACCGTCAGAAAGCACTTGCGCGGCTGTCGTTTGTCTGCCAATGTGCTGTCTGTCTAGTGACAAATTCGGAGTCGGAAAATGACGGATGTGCGACAGGCTGTGCCCCTTACTGAGAATCAAGTGACCACCAAGCGTGGATTCCCCGTTTATCGAACCAATCCGAGCGTGCCCGTGGCCAATGGTCTGGCCACACGAACCAAGCGGTTCCAGGTGCCCGGCGGCAAGGGCGCGGTCATCGTGGACAACACCAGCGGCGAGATCAAGGGCATCGGCGGCATGGGCTTCTGGTGGGAGGAGGAAGTGGACTCCAGCCGCTTCGTCAAGCTCTTCCTCGACGGCATCAAGCAGGCCGCCGGCCTGTCGAAGACCGGAATGCAGGTCTTCGAGCTCGTCTATAACGAGATGCGGGCGAACCCCGGCTCCGACGAGATCAAGCTCAACCAGTATCTGGCCCGCGATCACGGGATCAGCGACCGCACGTACCAGCGCGGCGTGCGCGAACTCCTCGAAAAGGAATTCCTCTACCGCAGCCCGTCGGACGGCGTGTTCTTTGTCAACATCCGCTTCATGTTCAATGGCGACCGGCTCGCCTTCGTGCGCACGTACCACCTCAAGGGCTCGGTCCGGCAGCAGGAGCTGCAACTGGGCGATGTCCCTGCCCTCCCCTCGCCTGTTCCGCAGGAATCCGAAACGGTCGTCGAGTTCCCAGGCGATCAGGACAAGTAACCGTTCGAGCGCAGCCACGGCTCGATGGCCTGCTCCAGTATGTCCTGCAACGTGTTCGGCTCAATCCCTTTCAACTGGCGCTCCAGCGACGCGCGCTTCAGCGCGGCGGCGTAATCGGCTCGGATACGGGTGCTGATCGGCGCGCGGTTGACCGCGGGCGCCGCCTTGTCCGGCGGCGGCACCAATGTCGGGCCGGCGGTTGGCGTCTTGCCAGCGTGAATGAACTCGCGGGCTACCGCCGGATCCACGGCTGGCGTGGCTTTCAGTCCCTCGGTGAGCGAACGGCGTTCGGCCATCTCCCCTCCCTTACGATGCGATCGGCTCGCGCAGCGGCGCGGCGTGCTTCATCGGTTTCGCCACGGCCTCCGGCATCAGCTCGCGGAAGAGCCGGTCCACCTCGACGGCGGCTTCGCGGGCACGCGAGCCCATGTTCCATACCAGTGTCGCCTGTCCCGGCGCGTCGGCGTAAATCTGGCGGAGCGTCATGGAGGTCTGCGCAATCGGAAGTTTCAGGAGCGCCGCAGCCTCGCGCATGTCCTGGGTCAGCCGATAGTTTTTCCCCACCATGCTCAGGACGATTTTGGCCTTGGGCGTTCCCGAGCGGATTTTCTGCGCCTGGCGAAGCACCTTCGTCGCGGCGTCCAGCGCACGAATCTCCAAACCGGAGGCCTTGCACGGCACGATGGCGGTGTCGGCCACAAGCAGGAGCGCTCTGCTCGTCTCGGCGAGGCTGCCCGGCCCGTCGGCCACGACGTAATCCGTCTCCTGGGCCAGAAGCGGGAGCTCGTTGATGATGTCGTCCGGGTCGCGAAGGCACAGCGCCTTAACCTGCGGCGCTGCCTCGCGAATCCACTGCGACGAGGATTGCTGCGTATCGCAGTCGGCGAGCGTGACGCGGTGGCCCTGCCTGTCGAGCCACGCGGCCAGATGGACGGCAAGCGTCGATTTGCCTACCCCGCCCTTGGAATTCGCCACGGCGATAATCATGCATGACTGCTAACACGTTTGCACGCTTGCTGGCAAGCACTATTTCCGTCAGGCAGGATGGGTTGCTGTCCGGATGGCCAGCTTTCATGTTTGCAATCCAGAATACCTACTTGTCGGCATGATTGACGGCTTGAATGCCAGCGGGCTGTCCTGCATGTTCACTGGAAATCATGCAATCATGCTTTCAAGCCTGCATGTCGCCATGCTCGCATGCTTGCTGTCCATCATGCTCGCTGGCGCGACGACTGGCCTGAACGCATGACGGCCTGCTTGCTGTCATGCCATCATGCTGGCTTGCTGGCTTTCACGGTGAAAGTCCGATCACGAGCAGTGATCGGGGAGACGTCTGCTCAACAAAATGGTTGTTTGGACATGGAGTTAGTCATACGGCTAACTGGATGATTTCACGGTGAAAACGGTCGGCTGATTGATCGAATGCCGGTGCTGGAAACGATGTGAGAGCGGGGAAGATACGACGAATTCAGCGCGGCGTCGTTCTCAACCCGCGAAGCCGGACAGTTCTCAGGATTCCCGCCGTGACCTGTGACAGGATCGCTTGGGGTACGACGCCATAAGCAAATGTGCCTGGCGGCCGGCCGGGAATAGAGCGTAGATCGTATCCCGGCCAGCGAAAGCGATTGAGGTCGCTCACGATCACCCATGACCGCTGGTCATCAAGCTCAAGCCGCTGCTTGGTCGGCGCGGGGATTTCGACGGCCTCGGCGGAATGGCTCGACGGGCGATGCGTAATCGGCGCCACCGTCACATAGATGCCATCGGATTCGTCTTCGACGACGACGACGAGGCACGGGCGGCGTTTGGCGCCTTCCTCAAGACCGCGCCGATGCTCATCTCGCCAGAGATAGGCATAGTGAATGACCAAGCCGGGAAACAGCCGCGGAAGGGGCACGCGCTACCGCGGGAGTTCGTCGTCGAGATGGGCGTATTCCGCAGGCACGCTGGCGGATGAAATGGCGGCAAGCGTCTTGGCGGAGAGTTCCGAGGGGTGAAGGCTCTGCCGTTCCAGGCTTTTCAAGCGATGAAATTCGTCGGCGGAAATGAGCACGACGCGTTCGCGGCCATTGCGGGTAACGAGGACGGGCTCGACGAGAGCGCGGTCCTGATAGGCGCCGATCTTACGCTGAAAGTCGGCGGCGGAGACGATTTCCATGGTGTGTCCTTTGAGTCCTGTTACTCTTCATCCATAGCACGTTTCCGCAGTATCTGTCAATTACGGATTTCATGGATGTTGGGCCGTTACCATGACGCCGGCATCTTTCCGTGCTTTGTCAATGCGTTGGCACGCGTACCCTCCAAACACGGGTCGCGCTGCGTAGGCTACCGATGTCGCCCAAGCCTCTGCGAGACCATCCGCTCCAGGTAGGCGATGCGGCCGCGACGCCAGGAGATCTGGCTGTAGAGCAGGGCCAGTGTCCCGGCACGCGCCAGCTCGTCGTTGCCGCCGTAGGCGATCTCGCGGTCGTAGCGGCTGAGTGCGTCGGCTCCGCGGGCGATCACGTCGTCGTAGCGTGCGCGGGCCTGTTCCAGGTCGCGGCGTTCCTCCGCCAGCAGCCCGCGGGCCTTGATGATGCGCTTGGTCGCGGGCTTCGGCAGTTCCCGTTCCAGCGAGCGGCCGTAATCCTCGGCGGGCGGGATGTCGTCGAACGGAACGGGCGGCGCGTTGTCGCCGTCAGGGAGATAGTGCCACGGATGGCCGGGGCCGTAGCCGCGATCGCGGATCAGGTCCGCGTCTGAATCATCCGCAGTAGTTGCGGTGGCAGGGAAGGGGGCGTCGCCCGTACACGGCGGTGTCGGCGCAGCCGCGGTCGGTTGCGCTGCAGGCGCCTGATTGTCATTGGTCTCTTCGGCGTTCCAGTCGAACAAAAGCTGTTCGGCCGATGCCGCTCGGCTGGCATTGTCGCGGCGTGTCATTGGGTGCCTCGTTCCCTGTTGTCGGGGAACAAGACCTGCCGCATTTCCCGCCGCGTGTAAATCGAAATCTCGCACGCAGCTATCTGCAAGTGCATGCACGCTAACCAATTGCTCTGCCTTGAGAATCGACGCACGCGGCATTGCACCTCATCACTGTCACGAAATCTTCATTGTTCTTTGACGGTTGGGAATGGCAGGATGGTAAGACGTATCTCGAACTTCATATCAAGGGGACCACATGACCAACGAACTATCGTCGTCACCCATGCCACACCGACTGACCGCCGAAGCCCGGGCATTCATTGCGTCTGTGGACAACAATTTCGGCCTTGAGAAGGCGAGTCCGTATCACATGCTAGAGCAAGTGATCTTGCCTATGGCGTCGTCCATGCCTGACGTGAATCACCGCGAAAAGATGGAAATCGTCTCTGGTCTGCGACGGGCGCGAGCCTCCCTGATACGCGTGGCATTGTCCGGCAGCGACGTGCAGCATCTCTTCGGTCCGGCCAAGCCGAGTGACGAGGCGAACATTAGAGCAATTCCCGGACTGATGTCGAAGCTGCAGGCAGTGATCGACCGCATTACGGATAATGGCGAGTATACCATTCCCACAAGCAGCAATCATAAGACGAGCCACGAAGAGAGAGCGGCAGAGTTCGAGCGGTTCGTCAGCCGCTTCGAGCAACAATTCGCGCCGCGTCGTGCGACAACTGTTGGCTGACAACAAGCGCTCTCCGTTTGTCATTTTTGGAAATACAAATACTTGACTTACTTGTTGAGTTCGTAATCGTGTCGCCTGCCGTATAAGGCCGTCGCCGTCGGGTTCTCACGATAGCTGGGACCCGATGCGACCGGCCGCAGGCGCTCCGGGCAAACCCGCCTGCCGGTATGGTCCCGAGCTGGAGGGTTCTCCTGTCTTCAACCGGCAACGGCCGTGACAGGCGATGCCCCGCCTGGCGCGGTCGTTGCAACCAGGGGGGCGTGATTTGACCACACCCAGGACCGTCGATGTCCCGGCGGCGCTCATCGCCTGTTTGCGTCGTCCGTAGCTGGTGAGCGGCTACAGCTTGAAGACTTCGAAGTCCACGAGCGTTGAGCCTTCGCGTCGCACACGGGCAGCAGTGCTTTTCCGAGAGGGGGCGGATGTGACATACCACTCTTCTTTGTCGTAGTCACACTCGCCACGGCGAATCCATGCCGCGATTCTGTACTTCATACCCCGCGATTTCATCTGGCGGTCACGTCGAGCGATCTGACGGCGTTTCTGTTCCATTTCCGCGTCAAGTCTCTGATTCAGGTCTTGAAGAAAACACGATTCGCAGAGTCCGCCGCGGTTGGTTTCAATGGTTGCGGGATCAAAGGCGGGTGCGGAACAGCGACTACAAGGCTGTATGGCAACGGCGTTCAGGAGACGCACGACATCCGCCGATGTCGCGTTCATGATGCTGCGATTGCGATTGACGGCAAAGGCATCGCCGCCGGGTGTGCCATCCTGCCGATTGAGGATGACTTTGAGTTGAAGGGGGTAGCCGGGAAACATGAATACGCACAGAGACACCTCGGCGGTGAGCGAGAGCCCCTCGGTAAGTTCACGGACGTAGATTTGACTGAGTGCATTGCGGGTTGACTTGGTCATAGTGAAGCGTTCCTTCTAGATGTTACAGCCGCGACCATCACGGCCATTCGGCACGTGACCAAGAGCCCGCAAGCCGGAGCGCAGCGCACGGAGCAAGCGAAAAGCCGAAGGCCTCCGCTCTTGCGGAAAGCGGCTTTGGCAGCTTGCCCGGACCGGCGGAGGCTCTAACGTGCCAATGAAATGGCCGCGGGCGCGGCGGAGCGAAAGAGAAGCGAAGCCGAATCATGCGACAACTTGCGAGGCCGACTCGCCTACGCGTCCGGTTATCGCAAAGCCGGTTTGGCGGACGGCAAGCTCGTACTCATACAGGCGACAGGCGAGGGCGTTGGTCTCCCCGGGATCGGGCCAGCCTTGCTGGGCGATCGCATTTTGCACGAATGCGGCCAGCGCGCAGCCGTGAAACAAGTCGTCAAGGACCGATTCTTCGTCTGGTGTCATGCGGTGCAAGACTGCCCGAGTCCGGTGCCAAAGGCAAGCCGTTTCGTGTGAAAGACGAGGGGGACAAAGCTCCTCCTGCCGCGATGAGCGATGATTGACATTCTCAGAATGCCGGATTTCGCATCGCGTGTAAATCGAAATCTCGCGCTCGGTTCGCCTGCCGTATAAGGCCGTCGCCGTCGGGTTCTCACGGAAGCTGGGACCCGATGCGACCGGCCGCAGGCGCTCCGCTCTAACCCGCCTGCCGGTATGGTCCCGAGCCGGAGGGTTCTCCTTTCTTCAACCGGCAACGGCCGTGACAGGCGATGCCCCGCCTGGCGCGGTCGTTGCAACTAAGCGTGTTTCGTGCGGTTCATAAGAGGCTTGGCTGTCTCAGCCGGTCCTCGATCTGGCTTCGCATGTCGGAGAGTTCGGCCCGGACGCTGTCGGGATCGGACGGGAAGGGCGTGTGCCACGAACGAAGCAGGCACTCGATCCCCGCCGACCGAGCGGCGTCGAATGTAGCGTAGCCCAAACCGTCAAGCCTGATCGGGAAGCCGAAGCCGCCGTGGGCGTAGTGCAGTTCGACGCCGAATCGGTACACGCCGTCATCGCACAGCGCGATGGTCACGGCGGCGAATGCGCGGCCGCGCGACGCAACGACTTCGCGGAAGCCGGGTTCAAGGACGCCGTGGGCATTGGGTTCAGACGTCTGCATGGGCGCGCTCCCTTGATGCAGCCTCGATGCGCTCGCAGGCATACTCGAAGTAGACCGGATCGCGCTCGATGCCGACGAAGCGCTTGCCGGCCATGACGGCGGCGACGCCGGTGGTGCCGCTGCCCATGAACGGGTCGAGGATGGTATCGGCCTGGATCGAGTCGCAGAAATACCGCACCTGCGACAGCGGGCGAGGGCAGGGGACGGGATTGCCGCCGCGATAGCCGTCCCAAGGCCGCAGGTCATCGACATTCCAGTCGCGCGGCAGGTGGTCGCGAAGCAGCGAGTTGCCGCTCCAGAAGATGACTGGATCCCAACTCAGGCAAGGGGCGCGGGAGCGGTCCGCCGGATAGATTTTACACGCGGCGATGATGCGCCAGCCCGCCGGGAAGTAGCGGTGCCACAGCGGCGCTTTCAGGGGGCTCTGCCAGACGAAGCAGGGACCGTCGGCGGTGACGCGGACCAGTTCCGGCACGAGCCGCTTCATGAGAGAGTCGTACTTGCCGGGCGCGTCGTCGTAGCTGCGATACCTGAACCCGATGCCGTACGGCGGGTCGGTGACGACTGCATCAATGCCGGAGAGCATCGGGAGCACGTCAAAGCAATCGGCGCGGTAGAGCGTGGCGTTGCCGATGACGATCTTCCGAATCTGCGTGGGCAGAGCCGGATTGCCGCGGCGTGCGCCGTAAAAGGGATTGATAGCGGCTACGGTCATGGCTGCGCCTCCTCGCGTTGCTCCGCCTCGAAATGAAGGACGGCCGATGCAAGGATGCAGTCGGTATCGATGCCGTGTTTGTCGGCGAAGTGAAGCAGGTCGGCGATGAGGTCGTAGACGGCCGTCTCAATGTCGCCACGCTCCATCGTGTCGGGATGGCCGCCGCCGTAGGTCTCGGCGGTGAAGACCGCGAGCGCGTTCTTCGCCCAGCGGGCGCGGTCGTCGTTGGTGGGTTCATCAGTCATAAGAAACTCCATGCAAGAAAAGGGGCGGGCTGCAAGAACCCGCCCCGGTGGGACAACTACTCCTTGTTGTCGGTGACGACGCGGAGGGTGATGCGGCCGTCGAGCGGCACCGCCTCGATCTGGATGTT
Organism: Planctomycetaceae bacterium; assembly: GCA_011525745.1. Classification (GTDB taxonomy): domain Bacteria; phylum Planctomycetota; class Phycisphaerae; order UBA1845; family UTPLA1; genus PLA4. The sequence goes on from WYBU01000075.1 coordinate 38,307, forward strand.
GAAGCCGTTGCCGTCGGCGTGCGCCCACGCGGCCCCGATGCGGGTCCAGAATCCCTTGCCGCCTTCGCGGTCGCGCACCTGGTAGGCGATGTGCGTCGGCGCCTTCGACGTGGTCTTCGGATTGCTCTTGCTGTCTGACATGATTCGTCTCCTCGTTTCTAAGTGTCCGGCCGCGACCATCGCGGCCTGATGGACCGGCAAAAAGAGCCGCGGACAGCCGGGGGCGAAGCCAAGCGCAGCGCACCGGTCAAACGGAAAATGGTGGGTCCCTTCAGGGGAAACGATTTTCTGTTTGACGGGACCGGCGGCGGCTTTACGCGTCCATCAGCAAGGCCGCGTGTGGCGGGACGGCACGAGATGCGAAGAGGAGACGCGGCAGACAGCGGAGAGTCCGTTCACGGCGAGCCGAACGCACGATGCCGGAGGTAGCAGCGACGCATCGGCTAGGAAGCAAACCGCACGGCCGCGCAAGCACAGCGCAAGGCGAAATCGCAATCACGAGTCGTGCGGGACGGCGGACCGTGTCTTTCGCGTGTCACCGTGAAACAAATCGGTGAAAGTTCCACTGGGGCGCTTGCAGACCGTGCGTACAATTGTGTATGTACGTTTGCCTTCCATGACACCCGGCGCGAACTGATCCATGCTACGCATCACTCTCAACCGCAACGCCTCAGGCGCCAAAAGCTATTACTCGACGGCGGATTACTACACGGAGGGCCAGGAACTGGCCGGCATCTGGAAAGGCGAGGGGGCGAAGCGTCTCGGCCTGCAAGGCGAAGTCCGCAGGGACGACTGGGATGCGCTGTGCGACAACCGCGATCCGAATACCGGCGACACGCTGACGCCGCGGCAGCGGACCGCGCGCCGCGTCGGCTACGACTTCAACTTCCACGTGCCGAAAAGCGTGTCGCTGCTCTACGGCCTGACGCAGGATGAGCGAGTTCTCGACGCCTTCCGCGAGTCGGTCGAGGCAACGATGGAGGATATCGAGGCCGAAATGAAAACCCGCGTGCGTTCGCAGGGACGCAATGAGGACCGCACGACCGGCAACATGGTATGGGGCGAATTCGTGCACACGACGGCGCGGCCGGTGGAGGGCGTGCCGGACCCGCACCTGCACGCGCACTGCTTCGTCTTCAACACGACGTGGGACCCGGAGGAGGGACGCTGGAAGGCCGGGCAGTTCGCCGACCTCAAGCGCGATGCGCCGTTCTTCGAGGCGGTGTTTCATTCGCGGCTGGCGCGAAGTCTGGAAGAGCTTGGCCTCGGCGTCGAACGCACGAAAAAGGGCTGGGAACTATCGGGGCTGCCGGCCTCGGCGCTCGACAAGTTCTCGCGGCGGACGGCGCTGATTGAGAAGGAAGCGCGCGAGCGCGGCATCACCGACGCCGAAACCAAGGGCGAGCTGGGGGCGAAGACGCGCGAGAAGAAGCAGAAGGAGATGTCCTACCGCGAGTTGCAGGAGAACTGGCGGGCGCGGCTCGACCAGGACGAGTGGGACGCGCTTAAGCTGGTCCGCGACCGCGTCGGCGGCGACGCGCTCCCGGAAGACGGCCGCTTGGCCAAAGACGCCACGGAGAAGGCGGTCGAGCACTGCTTTGAGCGCAGCTCGGTGGTTGCCGAGCGCCGGCTCATAGCCGAGGCGCTGAAACGCTCCGTCGGCGCCGCGTCGCCGGAAACGGTCGAGCGGATGATGAGCGGGCAGGGGCTGGTCGTCGCGTCGCGCGACGGCAGAAAGCTCGCCACGACCAAGGCCGTGCTTGACGAGGAGCGCGGCATGATCGGTTTCGCGCGGACGGGCAGGGGGACGTGCCGCCGCCTGGGTGTCATCGACTATACGTTCAAACGCGAGCGGCTCAGCGACGAGCAGCGGCGGGCGGTGCGGCACGTGCTTACGTCGCCGGACCGGGTGATCCTCATTCGCGGCGCGGCGGGAACGGGCAAGACGACCATGATGCAGGAAGCGGTCGAGGCGATTGAAGCGAACGGCAAGCGCGTGTTCACTTTCGCGCCGTCGGCGGATGCCAGCCGCGGCGTGCTGCGAAGCGAGGGCTTCGCCGATGCCGACACCGTAGCCCGGCTGCTCGTCGATCAGGATATGCAGCGGGCGGCCGGCGGCAACGTCATCTGGATCGACGAGGCGGGTCTGCTCGGCACGCGGCAGATGGCGAAGGTCTTCGAGCTGGCGAAGCACATCGACGCGCGGGTGATTCTGTCCGGCGACACACGCCAGCATGGCAGCGTCGAGCGCGGCGCGGCGCTCCGGCTGCTGGAAGACGAAGCTGGCCTCGTCCCCGCCGAAATCCGCGACATCAGGCGGCAGAAAGGCGCGTACAGGGATGCGGTGAAGGCCCTGAGCGACGGCCGCACGGCCGAGGGCTTTGAGCGGCTCGACCGGCTGGGGTGGATTCGGGAAGTGGGCGAGACGGAAAGGTACAGGCTGCTCGCGGGCGATTACGTCGATGCGGTGGAACGCGGCAAGACGGCGCTCGTCGTATCGCCGACGCACCTCGAAGGCGAGTGGATCACCGACGAAATACGCGGGCGGCTCAAGCAACTGGGAAAACTCGGCGACGGCGAGCGCCGCCTTGTGGTGCTGGAGAATGCCAATCTCACCGAGGCCGAGCGGGCCGATCCGGTGAACCTCAATCCCGGCGACGTGCTGGCGTTTCACCAGAACGCCAAGGGCCATCGAAAGGGCGAGCGGCTGGTGCTGGACGGCAGAGCGCCGCCGATTTCGGAAGCGTCGAAATACCAGGTCTTTCGGCCGAGCATCCTGCCGGTCGCGCCCGGCGACGCGCTGCGCGTGACGCGCAACGGCAAGACGCTGGACGGCCGGCACCGGCTCAACAACGGCGCGATTTTCACGGTGAAAGATTTTGACCGGAACGGCAACATCGTGCTGACGAACGGCTGGACCATCGGCTGCGACTACGGGCACCTGGCGCATGGCTACGTGGTGACCAGTCATGCGTCACAAGGCAAAACCGTCGATCGCGTCTTCATCGGCCAGTCGTCGCAGAGTCTTCCGGCATCCAGCCGCGAGCAGTTTTACGTTTCGGCCAGCCGGGGCAGAGAAGGGGTCACCGTGTACACCGACGACAAGGCGGCGCTGCTCGACGCGGTGAACCGCAGCGACGAGCGCCTGTCGGCGACGGAGTTCGTCGCCGGCGGCAACGGAATCGACCGGCAGGTCAGCCGGCGCGAGCGCGCGGCGACGCTGCTGCGGCTGGATGCGCTTGCAGCAAGCATGCCTGAACCGGCGCGGGATATCGAGCCGGAGCGGGAGAGGGCGTAGGGCCATGAGCGACAGCATCCTGAATCGATACGCGGGCCGCATGGGCGGGAGCCTTGCCGAGAACCGGTTCGCGGCTGCGACCGAGCGCCCTGCGGAAGCCGATGCGCTGGAGGAATTCGCGGCGTTCGCGCAGCTGCGCGGCCTGCGCGAGCGGGCGATCATGTTGGAGCTGCGGAAGACGGACGGCAGCATCACAGCCATTGGATACGGCTACCTGGAGCGCGCCGAGTACTGTCCAGCCGAGGGCATCACGCTGCACGTGCTCGGTCAGAAGATCCGGCTCAAAGGGCGAAATCTCAACAGCGAAGCGCGCCCGTCGGCGCGGCTGTTCGAGGGCATCACGCGGCACAAGGTGGCGTGGGTGCGCGAGGCCGATCACCGCGAGAGCATGATGGCGGACGAGGGGGAGACCATTATCGATTCAATCGATTTGTGAGGAGAGTTCAGCGCCCCCGTCCGCGACGGTCGCAGCCATCGTCATGCCGGCGGTTGATTTCGCGCAGCAGCGGCGTCAGCATCTGCACGACCGATGCCGCGGCCATGACGCCCATGCACACCATCGCCACACGGTTGAATACGACAGCGTCGTTCTTGGATGCGCCGCGCGCCATCTGCTGCGCTGTGTTCGCTACATGAAGGGGACTGGGCTGGCTCACGAGATTTGTTGTCGCTTTACGTATGGTTATTGTTCTTGATAGCGTGGCTATCCACGCAATACAAGCTCGATTTGCGACATAGCCGAAGCTGGGAACAGGCAGGATTTGCACGGGGCTACCGACTCGGATTCGACGACTTCGTAAGATTCGCAGCCGGTTCGTGAACAGTTACCACTCGCTGTACAGTCGTTAACGGTTTGTTAATGCACGTCGTGTACTATTAACCAATACCGCGCCACGAACGCGCATCACGAAGCAGGAGTAGAGACCATGAAATTGACTGCAGCCCTTGTCATCGCGATTATTGTTGGGTGGACAACAGACATATTGGCCGAGGCAATGTACTTGCGTGAGGCAACGGAATTCAATGGCGTCGCCGTCGAGGCTGAAGCTATCGAATCGGTCTCGGCAGAGATCGAACGCTGCGCCGACAACTACTGCATAGGTCTGTCGAACTATCAGTGTCAGGACGCACTAAATCGCGCCTGCAAGAACAGAAAGAGGGCTGGGTTGTTCATTTGCGGAGAAGGGTCCAATTCCTATGGTCGTTGGTACATAGGAATGACATGTCCAACCAATCCTGCTGTATCGTCGAGCCGCGCCGTTGTGGAGTAGGGCAGGACGGGCATCAGCATTAATGCTGTTGCTCTTGCGCAGGTGAGCGACCGCCGGCCCGGCGATATGCCGATTGCTGGAGGTCAAGGCGTCGGTTGTGAGGCTGCGCGCCCGTCAATCAGGGTCTCGGCCTCTGCACGGATGGCATAATCGTCCTTGGTCCATAATACGGCTCCCGCGACGCTATCCATACTTCGTTTGAGTTCTGCTAGCACAGCCCGAGCCGCATCCTGTCGTCCCAATTGAAAATGGCTCATTGCCAGCAACGAAAGACATGTAGGTGAGGCGGTCATTCCGTTGCTTTCATATAACCGCTTCGCCTCTTGCATCGCATCAACAACTTCGCTGAATCGGCCTGCGCGAAAGTCCGCCATCGTGTCCGCGACCAGCCGATCTGCACTGGGGGAACCGAACGAAAACCACATATACCGACCCTTCGATTCCACAAACAGGCGTCGTACCGCTTGGTCATCCAAGTCGCAGAGTGCTTGGGCGAATGCATCGGACGCCCATGCCAGATCATCGGGATAGCCCCAAGAGGAGAAGAAATCTAGCGGCACACTTTGCTTGGTTTCGCGCCATGGGGCGCCAGGGTCGCTGTGCTTGGTGAGAATGCAATACGCCACAAACGACCACTTGCCGTCCAGACAGACTGGCTTCTGAAGCAGGAGCCGATTCCCCAGAAGCCTGTACCATTCGACCGCGCCCTTGAATTCTGCGGCATGAGCGGCCAAATCTGCAGTTGCAAGGACTAGGCGGTAATCCTTATCCGACCATTTGCGCGTTGATACCCGAAGAGGTTCTGCAATCGCAGCAAAGGTGGAATATTCAAGCAGCCTCGGCGGGCAGTATGACCATACCGTCACGGCGGCCTCGGCAACGTCCGGATGCGTATTGCCAAGCAGCTCGACGCGGGTCGCTAATGCGCGGCAAGCGGCCGCCATTTGCTGGTCCGTTGGTTCAATTGATGCTCCGGCGAAAGCAATTGCAAGGGCCGTAGCTGCTTCTGCCAGCCGGACCTTTCTGACCTCCTCTTGGAGTCGAAGATTGGCATCTTCGAGTTGAACGTATCTGTCATGCGCATTGATGAAGAGATGATACACCAGCCCGCGCGTGAGATCGTCGTCTCCGTGATCCTGAAGAGGAGAGAACTCGATGTCGTCCGTCATCGCAGCTTTAGCGGACATTCCACTCCATCGAAAGCCTACAACGCCGTGCGCCGTGTCCTGCTTCCATACGCCGGAACTTCCGCTTAAGAACTGGCGCTGCTGTTTGCACAAGGCACCGACGTGTTGTCTTGTGAATCGCAGGGTTTCGCGGAGTTCCTCGTTGGCGTCCGTCGCACGCTTGAGTCCCCAGGCGATGCCGCCTACTCCAAGCGTCAATGCGAGTCCCAGTGCTCCTATTATGAGCGCTGCTTTGCGGTGCCTCCGAACAAGCTTGTTGAAGCGATATTGCAGGCTCGGTGGCGCCGCCGAGACCGCCTCGCCGTGCAGGTGCCGCTGCACATCGAACAGAAGTTGGCTCGCGCTTTCGTAGCGCCGGCCGCGGTCCTTTTCAAGCGCCTTCATCACAATCCAATCGAGTTCCCCCTTAATCTGGGTGCCGAGTTTTCCCGGCTCGGCCTGACGCGCCGCGGCCGTAGCGGCGCTTGCCGCCAAGTCGCGCGATAGCCTTACGCTCGGTAGCGGCGGGTCCTCCTCGCGGATGATCCGTTGCATCTCGGCGAATGCGGCGGAGCGCAGGCGCTTCGCGTCGAACGGCGTGGTGCCGGCCAGCAGTTCGTAAAGCAGCACGCCGAGCGCGTAAACGTCCGTCCTTGTGTCGATATCGGGAGAGCCTTCCGCCTGCTCAGGGCTCATGTACTCGGGCGTGCCGATGAGCTGGCGGTGCTCGGTAAAGAGCGTCTTGTCGGTCAGCGCCGAGCCGGTCGCCTTGGCAATCCCGAAGTCGATCACCTTGGCGAAGGGCTTCCCGTCAACAATGCTCACAATGACGTTGCGCGGCTTCAGGTCTCTGTGGATGATGCCCTTCTGGTGTGCATGCTGAACGGCTTGGCAGACTTGGAGAAAGACATCAAGCCGATCGCGGACGCTGAGCCGGTGCGCGTCGGCAAACTCGGTAACGGGATCGCCGACGACGTACTCCATGACAAAATAGGGGCGACCGGATTCCGTCGCGCCGGCATCAAGCACCTTGGCGATGTTCGGATGGTCCATGAGTGCGAGCGCCTGGCGTTCGGCCTCGAACCGGGCGACCACCTGCCGTGTGTCCATGCCGGGCTTGATGACTTTCAGGGCGACGCGGCGGCGGACGGGTTGATCCTGCTGCGCCATGAACACCACGCCGAATCCGCCTTCACCGATCTGCTGAAGAAGCTTGTAGGGCCCGATGCGCGTGCCTGGCCGCTCGGATAGTGGCGTCGAGGACCGGGTATCTTGATTGTGTCGGGTCGGCTGTGCCAGGAACGGCTCGTCGGATTCGGCGGTGGCGAGCAGCGCCTCGACGCGGCGTCGCAGGGCAGCGTCGTCGCCGCAGCGGGCGGCCAGGAGGCGTGCGCGTTCTTCGGGCGGCGCCTGGATGGCTTCATCGAAGATCGCACGCAAGCGCGCGTTCTCGCGGTCCATTATTCGGGCCTCCTACTGTTCGCGCTCGATGGCCTCCTTGAGCCAAGCTCGCGCGAAAGCCCACGACCGCTTGACGGTCGGTTCGGAGACTGCGAGCGCACGCGCTGTCTCCTCAATGCTCAGGCCAGCGAAGTATCGCAATCGAACGACGGCGGAAGCCTCGGCGTCCACGCCCTCTAAGCGGGAAATGGCCTCGTCGAGGATCAGGAATCCGGCACAATCTTCTGCGGAAGCCGGGTCGGGCAGTTCAGAGAGGCGGAGCGCCGCACGCCGCGCCTCGGGCCCGCCCCGCCGGGCGGCACAACGCGCGCGGGCGTGGTCAATCAGGATACGTCTCATGGCTTCAGCGGCGGCGGAGCAGAAATGAGGTTCGGCCTGCCAGGGCACTTGGCGGGGACCGGCCAAACGCAGGTAGGCTTCGTGAACCAGGGCGGTGGCGGATAGCGTGTGCCCCGGCCTCTCGGCTGCCAACTGGTTGCAGGCAAGCGCCCGGAGATGGTCATAGACCGCGAGGAGCAACTCATCTGAGTTGGCCGGCGCTGGAGGCGGCGCAAAAGCGGATGGGTCGGCGTTCTTACCACCGACAGCATCAGAATCGGATCGTTCTGTCTTACCAGACATGCCTACATCGTACCGCTCGGATGGGCATTTTCTGAATGGTCCGCGGCTTGGACTGAGGCGGTTTCGAGTTCGAAACCTGATGGCATGTACCGATTGGCGAGCCCGTGAACTAGATCGAAATCCGCTCTACGACGTTGCGAGTGACTTTCCGGTCGCGGCGGTCGTAGAGCCGCGTCGTACGCGGGTCGGCGTGGCCGAGCAGCTCCTGTACATCCTCCAGACTTACACCTTGCTCCAGCAGATCCGTGGCCGTGGTGGCACGAAACGAGTGGCATGTGAGTATGGCGGGAAGTCCGGCATCCTTCAGGCGGCGCTTGACCATGAAGTGAATGTCCTTGGACGTGCATGCCCAGCCGGTCAGCGTGCGCGTACGGCCGCGGGCCGAGCGGAAGAGCGGCTCGTCGGCGGCGAGGGAATCGCCAAGCGCGTCAATGTATTCCTGGATGTAGCCCTGCAAATCGTGGCGGCACGGGATGTCGCGCTGGTTGCCGCCCTTCTCGTCGAAGCGCAAGAAATACTGGCGGCCGTCGGTGTAGAAGTCGCGGCGGCGGAGCTTGGCGACGGCGCCGACGCGGCAGGCCGTGTACATCATGATGGCGATGATGGCGCGGTCGCGCAGGCCGACGATGTGGCGCACGTCGATAGAGTTCAGGAGCCTGCGGGCCTGGGCGGGGGCGGTCGCCGGAGTCTTGCCGGTGACGGCGCGGACCTTCGGCCCGCGCGCCGACGCGGCGGGGTTCAGCACCACGGCGTGACGCTCGACGAGGTTGTCAAAGAACTTCCGTATCGCGGCCAGGTGGAGTTTCTGGGTCGGCTTGGAGGCGGGCTTGCCCTTCGTCGTGGTGAGCGAGCGAACATAGTGGCCGACACTGCCCGGCGGGATGCGGGCCAGCGCGAAGCCCTGGTCGTCGCACCATAGAAGGAAGCGATGCACGGCGTGGCGGTAGGCCTTGCGTGTATAATCGTTATTCAGCGAGTCGCCGAAGAATTCGGCGTAGGCGAAGCGGGCGTTGGCGCTCGCGTTTTCGATCAGGGTAGGGAGTTCGGCCGTAGCGGCAGGGATCAGCTCGGTGTTCATAGGCTGAAACCCGTCGATTCGTGGTTATCGCCGGCTCCTGCAGGCCGCTCGGCGTCGTCTGTCGGCGGCGGACCGCTCATCGGGCGATCAGTGGGTCGCGCTGCCATCGAGGAGCCTCATCTTGCCATGTATGCGTTTCCCGCGTTCATAGAGTGCCCGGTCGGCCGTGACGACGTGCGCGTCAAGCCGCTTTCCCGCGGCGAGGTAGAGGCAGTCGGGAAGGGCATGTTTCGTCCTAAAGGCAAGGGCAAGAGCCACGTCGAAGAGGTCCTCGATGGGCAGAAGATGAACAAGGCCGTCCGCGATCATCTCCTTCCAGGTGTCACAGGCGCCCTTGGCCTGGGCCTCCGCGAGTTTTCCTTCGCGGAACCAGCGGAGCACGGCGCCGGCAACCTCGATGCGAACGGTGGATGGGGCCACAAAGCGCGCCCCGTCGAGGAAAAGCTGCCGTGCCGGCTGCTCGTCCTGCTCGGGCAGAATCCATTTCACGGCGACGCTGGCGTCAACGACGATCAGCTCCACCGGTCGCGCTCTTCGCGAATGATCGGGGTGGAATCGGGAAATGCGCCGTACTTGGCGCGGAGGGAGTCCCGGAACTGTTGCAGCCGCTCGGCCCATTCGATGCGTGGCCGGCGAGCCTCCTCGGTCAGGATTTCGCGAAGCTCGCTCTCCAGGCTGCGGCCGTTCCGCTTGGCCCGGTCCTTCAACTCAAGGACGACATTTTCATCCAGATTGCGTACACGAACATCCCCCATGCCAGCCTCGTTTGTTATGCGATTCGTTTTCAGAATGCCATATCATGGGCTTTCGCGCAAGCGGAAAGCTGGGGCAGCGGTGGCCAGAATGCACGGAAATCATCAATGGGCACAAAATGGCCAATTGTGCCCTACTCCGTTAAGTAGAGGTATATAACGTCCTTTGTCTACTACATAGAATGATACCAATCGCGCTGCAACTACTGACTTCGAAGCACCAGACCGGTAGCTTACTACCTGGCACGCGACTTGGGAATCAAGCGAAGCGCCGCCTCAATAGCAGCAAATATCTCCTCATCACTTCCTATCAACTGGTGAGTTGAGGCGGTCAGTCCGAGTGCATCTAACATCTTGGCATACCCCCGCATTATCCCACTGTTATCTGTTGCCGGCGATTCAAAGGTCAGCACGGTATCCAAATTCGCATTAGTGTTGATCGTTGCCACAAACGCGCACGGCCTTACGCCGTGGCGCTCAGCTAGCTCATTGATTTTCGTCAGTATCGCTACACTGTTGTTATCCAGCATTAGCTCATCATGCTTGCCTAAGTTTAGATTGCCACGCGTGCAGTGTACTACCACTAGGTTAACGCTCAGTAAATATGCGGAGGCGGATTTGACGGTCAAGACGCGCTGCACAGACAATAAGCAGGAAGTTGCTACTCCAACTTGAGATTTCGCATCACAACTTCTACGTTGCCTTGGTACCATTCAGCGACCTGAGCGACTATCTCTCTAGTGGGTCTTTCTCCTTCGCCAGAGACAACAATCTCGCCAAATGCAGCCTCGTTGGACTTCTCAAAGTCTTTGTACAGATTAAGCGTTTTCGTCGCATACGCATTGTAATAGGCGTCATAACGACTTGGCTTAA
>WYBU01000076.1 GCA_011525745.1 Planctomycetaceae bacterium
CGGCTGTGTCGAATGGAACACAGCCGCCCTCGGCTGTGTCGAATGGAACACAGCCGCCCTCGGCTGTGTCGAATGGAGCACAGCCGCCCTCGGCTGTGTTGAGTGGGGCACAGCCGCCCTCGGCTGTGAAGAATGGAGCACAGCCGCCCCCGGCTGTGTCGACTGGGGCACAGCCGCCCCCGGCTGTGAAGAATGGAGCACCGCCGCCCTCGGCTGTGTCGAATGGAGCACAGCCGCCCTCGGCTGTGTCGAATGGGGCACACCCGCCCCCGGCTGTGTCGAATGGAGCACAGCCGCCCCCGCCTGTTTTGAATGGGGCACAGCCGCCCCCGGCTGTGTCGAATGGAGCACAGCCGCCCTCGGCTGTGAAGGGTGGTACGGGTTTCCAGCCCGTCAACTTCGCATGTCACAGTCTTGCAGCCCGTGCCAGCCCACACTCATCCGAGCCGCGCCGCGTAAGCAAGCGGGATTCACGCGCCTCGCTCGAGCTTAAACGCACGCGATCACGTGTGCGCCGCAAGCCTGGCGGCGCAATCGACGCCCACAACGCGGTCCGGCAGTCAATGCCGCAGCGCGGCTTCCGATCCCGCTCGCTTACGCTTCGCGGCTCGGATTGATCGCACGACGGATGGGCACAACGCAGTCCGCTCGCAATATCGTCACACACCCACGACCTGCACGACGACTTCGCGAGTCCGTGCTCGCGTGTCGAAGTCGATCAGCACGATCTGCTGCCACGTCCCCAGCGTCATTCGCCCGCTCGAGAACGGAATTGTCAGCCCCGGCCCCAACAGCGAGGCGCGAACGTGCGAATGACCGTTGTCGTCGTGCCAGGTCTGTTCATGCCGATACGTCGCGCCGCGCGGCGCGATGCGCTCGAAAAACGCCGCCAGATCATGCTCGGCCAGCCCCGGCTCATACTCCGTCGTCGTGATGCCCGCCGTCGAGCCGATCACGAACACGGTCACGATTCCGTCGCGGATCGTTCCGCCGCCGAGCACGCGCGTCACCTCGCCGGTCAGGTCGATGACGTGGGCGTCGCCGCGCGTCGGCACGGTCAGCCGATGGCTCTCAACTTTCGCTTGAATGTGCATGGTCTCAACTCAGAACATGGGCGGACGGAAATAGTCGAGAACGCGCGGGATTCAACCCGCGCGAGATGCCGCCGCTTCGTTGGGCCGACACGACACGGCCCCACGGCGTGCTTTTGAATCCTTTCAACTCCCCACGCGTACGCGCTCGTCGCCGATGCGGCGCGTGAACTGAATGCGGTCCAGGTACTCCAGCATCGGTTGCACCGCCCGTCGACTCAGCTTCAGCCGGTCGCGTACCTGCGCCAGCGTAAAGCGCTGCCCGTCCGTCGCCAGCTCGCTCACCGCCCGCTTGAACGTATCAACCGCCTCGGCCGAGGCGAAATGCTGCGGCGCGATCAGCACGACCCGCGCGTCGCCGCGCGCCAGGTTCAGCAATCGGGCCTGCCGGGGCTTCGACAGGCCGGCGACGCACTTCAGCTTGTCCCACGCCGGCGGATCAAGCCCCGCCGCTTGCAGCTCGCCGATCAGCGATTCCAGCAGCTTATCGTCCTCGGGCGACAACGCCGGCCGGTGGGAACGGTGCGACACGAACGGTCCGCGCACCACCAGCTCGCCCTCGGCCGTCAGCGCCGCAAACAGCGCCCGTCCGATGCCCGCAGCGCTGCGACGCTCGATCCAGCCGACGACGCGCTCGACCGGCAGCCCCGCAGCGCCGGGGGACGACTCGTGAAAGCGACGCAACATCGCCATCGTCCGACCTCGCAGCGCCCGCACGACGTCGGCGTGAACGTCCGCCCCGCCCACTGGCGAAGTCAGGACACCGTCGCGCTTCAGAGCAGCCCGACTCGCCGCCGCCTCGGCCGGCTCGATCCCCGCCCGGCACGCCAGCGCTTCATCGCGAACCGGCTCAAAGCCCGCGTGACGCAGCACTTCGGCCACGCGTCGCGCGGCGTCCGCCGATTCAAGCTCCTTCAATCCGCCAATGTCGTCGGTCGCCTTGCGCGTCATGCGGCGCGACACCGGCCGCAGAATCACGCCGCCGCCGATCGTCGCCTGGGCGTTCTCGTCGCGAACGATGAACCGCTGTCCGTGCGCCGCCACGACCGGCGTGCGAAATCGAAGCTGCACGAGTCCCGCCGTTCCCGGCTGCATTTCGTCGCCGTCCAGCGCGACAACCGTGGCGATCTGTTCCCACGTCGCCGCTTCGACGCGCCCGCGGTTGAATGACGCCAGCGGCCTGGCCCGCCGCGACAAAATGCGCAACCGAGCATCGACGTGGCGCGACGCCGTCAGGCAGCCCGGTGTGGCAAGCTCCATCCCGCGTTCGATCGTTTCGCGGTCGACGCCCGTCAAGTTCAGTGCCGCACGCTGGCCGGCCCGCACGTTCGCGGCCGACTGACCGTGACTCTGCAACTCACGTACTTTGCACGGACGGGCGCCGGGATGAAGCTCCAGCGCCGTGCCGGCCTGCGCCGCACCCGACAGTACCGAGCCGGTCACCACCGTGCCGCGGCCCTGCACGGCGAAAACGCGGTCGATCGCCAGCCGAAAGATCGCCGACGCCCTGCGCTGCGGCGCCGCCAGCGCCGTGAGGCGAAGCGTGTGACGCAATTCGTCCAGTCCGCGACCGCTCGCAGCGGACACGCACACGATCGGCCAATCGCCGCTGGACAGTCCCTCGGTCAGTTGCCGCACGTGTTCGGCGACCGACTCGGCGCGGTCGTCGTCGACGAGATCGACCTTGTTGATCGCAACGACGCCCGTTCGCAGGCCCAGCAGGTCGAGGATTTCGGCGTGCTCGCGCGTCTGCGGCATGACGCCGTCGTCGGCGGCCACGACCAGCATGGCCAGATCGATGCCCGTCGCGCCGCTGACCATCGTGCGAATGAACCGCTCGTGGCCGGGCACGTCGACGATGCCCAGGCGTACCGCACGAGTATCCGCGTCGCCGGGAGGCGCTGACAGGTCCAGATGCGCAAAGCCCAGCTCGATCGTCATCCCGCGCGCCTTTTCCTCGGGCAGGCGGTCGGGATCGGTCCCCGTCAGCGCGCGGACCAGGCTGCTCTTGCCGTGGTCGATGTGCCCGGCCGTGCCGAGAATCAACAGGCGCGGTTCGGAATGTGCGGCATCCGCGGATGACATATTCGGTTCGGCACGGTGTACCTTGTGCTTTGGATGACCCGTGACGTTTGGCCTCGTGAAGGTTCTCGCGGCTTACCCCACCACTCGCTCGGCACGACAGTCACGCGCACCGCCGGCCGAACCTGACTTTCTCCCCTTCGTCGCTTCGTCGCTTCGTCGCATCGGTCCGCGCATTCCCACTCGCCGTCAGTTCAGATACGCCTCAAACCCCCGATAGTACCCCTCCAGCATCCGCTTCACGCGCTCCCGAATGTCCGCGTCATCGAGCTGCTCCAGCCGTTCCAGTTCCAGCGGCGTCGCAAAATAAAAGAACTTCAGCTCCGCGCGGTAATGCTCCACCGGCGGCTCGGGCCATTCCAAACCCGCTTCGTGAAAACCCATCTCCACAAATTCGGACATCGTATCGCCGGATTCCTGAATCTTTTCTTCCCAGTCTTCGCTCTTCCAACGGTCGTCGGTCAGGATTCCCACGCGCACCTGCGGCACCAGCGGCCGGATCGCCACCTCGAACCACACGTGATCGGTCGCCTGCCAGCGCGTGCTCAACGTCGATTCGTCCTCGCGATCGGCCCGCGCCGCGCCGCGAAAGCGCGCATCATCCGCCCACTGCGATTCGATATGGTCGCGAAACGCCCGCACGATCCGCCGCTGAACGTCATTCAATCCCACGTTGATACTCCGATAAATTTCAAGGCCGCCGAAACGAAACGGAGTGCCGCGCTTTTCGCGCCCGACCGCGTCTACCGGCGTCGTACACGGACCGTTCACTGTTACGACGCCTCATCCCCCCGCTGCTCTTCACTTCGGCCGCGCGTCCCGCGACGCGCGCCCAACCACGTCAGAATCAGCCGCCGCACTACCGTGATCGGCCGGAACAGCACGCGATGCCCCTGGATCCACAACGGCGTCCGACGCGACTGTTCCTGTTCCTCCGGCGTCAACTGATCCGGCCGCAACCGTCGCTTGTGCTTGAGATAATGATAGCGATCCGCGGCCTGTAGTACGGGAAGAATCCACCGCGCCGGCCAGCGCCGCGCGGCGACCGGATCGGCGACGTGCCAACTGATCTGAAAGTCGATCAGATACGGCCGGTCGTCATCGCCGACGAGGATGTTCTCGCGCTTTTCCAAATCAACGTAAGCGGCGCGCCGCGCATGGATTGCGTCCAGCAGTCCCCTCAATCGCGGAAAAAAATCGTCGCTCAGCGCTGCATTCTTGTCCAACGGGCGGCCGTCGACGTACGCGTGTACGAAGCCCGTCGGCCCGATCCGGCCGAGCAGACGCGGCACGCCCGGCGCCCCGGCCAGCAGCTCGTACATCCGCGTCTCGTGCCGCATCTGCCAGCGCCCCGTCCATTGCATCGGCAGGCCCAGCAGCGGAGCCACTCGATAGACCTTCAGCACGACGCGCCCGGCCGGGCCTTCATACAGCCCCGTCGCGGCGAAGAAGTCGTGCTTGAATGTCCGTACGTGCGCATACCGCGCGCCGCCGATGTCGATCTCGGCCGGCAGATCCTCGCGGCCCAAAGCCCGCAGCCAGACCGGCGGCGTTCGCCCGCGGCGCGGCGCGGCGCTGCCCGCGGGGGCATGTGCGTTCGGTATCGTCTCGACCTGGCCCATGCGATGCAGACGTCATTCTCGGGCGACGCGATCCGCCACGCAATGAGTGACGCGTGAGCGATACAATTCGGCAAGGAGGGACGGTCATGCCCGCGACAGAACTCGACGAACCCGTGCGCACCGCCCTGGCCGAAGTCGCCGCCTTCAACCGCTCGCGCGACGACGCTCTGGCCATTCCCGAGGAAGCCGGCGCGTTCATGCATGCGCTGATTCTCGCAAGCGGCGCGACGCGCGGTCTGGAGCTGGGCACCAGCTACGGCTACAGCGGCCTGTGGATTGCATCGGCCCTGCACCGCAACGGCGGGCGGCTGGTGACGATCGAACGCGAATCGCGCAAATCCGAGATCGCCGGCCGGCATTTCGAGCGCGCGGGGCTGTCGGAGTGCATCGATCGCCGCATCGGTGCGATCGCCGACGCGCTGAGCGGGCTGAGCGGCCCGTTCGATTTCGTCTTCGTCGACGCCGACAAGGAAGCGTCGCTCGATTACGTCCGTCGTTTTCGGCCGAAGCTGGCGGCGCGAGCCGTGATCGTGACCGACAACATTCTGCATCCCCCGCACTTCAACTGGCCCGAATATCTGGCCGTTCTGCGGAACGATGCCAACCTGTTCTCGACGCTCGTGCCGGTCGGCAACGGGATGGAGCTGACGATCGTGCGGTAACGCCTGTCGTCTCCGCCGGTCGAATGACTACCTCCATCGGAGCCGCGAAGCGTCAGCGAGCGGGATAGTACCGCCCCGGATATTGTGCAACCGCGTGGCGCGCGGGCGACGCCGGCGCCCCGCCGCAATGGCTTTGCGTCCAGAATGGTGGAATAATCCCGATATGACGATTCACCTTCGCTTCCTCGGCCCCGCCGCCGACTGGGCCGGCGCGACTCGCGCCGAACTGACGGTCGATGAGGGCACGACCCTCGGCACGCTGGCCGGCCGAATCGCGGAACAATGGCCCGCCGTGGGGCAGCGCGTGGGCGTGCGGCCGGCGGTCAATCATGCGTACGTTGCGCTCGACACCGTGCTGCGCGACGGGGACGAGGTGGCGTTGATTCCGCCCGTGTCGGGTGGCTAGATTCGACACTGCTTGAGCGGCCTCATGAATGACGCGCTCGTCAGCCTGACCCGCGAACCGATCGACACGCCCGCGCTGCGCCGCGCGTTCCCGCGTGATGATGCGGGCGGCGTCGTGGTTTTCGAAGGCGTCGTCCGTGCCGAGCGGCTCGCCGACGGCCGGCGCCTCGTGGCGCTGGATTATGAAGCCTACGAAGAAATGGCGCTCGAACAAATGGGCGATCTGCGGCGCCGCGCGCTCGCTTCGTTCGACGTGCTCGACGCCGCCGTCGTTCACCGGCTCGGGCGAATTCCCCTCGGCCAGCCCAGCGTCGTCATCGTCGTCGCCGCCGCGCATCGCGCCGCTGCGTTCGACGCCTGCCGGTTCATCATCGACGTGCTCAAGACCGACGTGACCATCTGGAAGAAAGAGGTCTGGCACGACGGCAGCACGACCTGGAGCGACCCGCTGGCCTGAGCCGCCTTGCGAGCGAATGGCCGTCGGCTACGCAACCGCGACCGTCCGGTAGCGCTGGAAAACCCCGCGATGGCTGGATCAGCAGCGACGACGATTCGATCGAACCGTCGAGCGCGGCCTGACAGTACGGCGCTCAATCAACGTCAAAGCCGGATCAGAACACACCGCGCAAGCGGGGGGAACGGCCCCACGAGCCGGCTGAACCCGGTCGCGGTTATGCCGACACGAATTGTTCAAGCCCGTTCACGCATTCGCTCGAACTTCCGACGCTCCCTGACGGTCGCGGTTCGGTTCAGCGTGCCGCCCCATCCGTGCTCACCCCTCGACGAATTCGATGTCACCGCACGCCGGCGTCAGACCCGCCGCCGCGCCGCGGGCCAGCAACTCGCGCACCGCCAGTCGCCCGCGCGGCCCATAGTCGATCGTCCACTTGTTCACGTACATGCCGACGAACTTGTCCGTCAGCGGCCGGTCGAGATCGCGGCCGTACTGCTCGGCGTACGCCAGCGCCTCGTCGCGATGGGCCAGGCCATACTCGATCGACTCGCGCAGCAGCCGCGCCACGTCGCGCATCGCTGCCGGCCCCAAATCGCGGCGAATGGCGTTGCCCCCCAGCGGCAGCGGCAAACCGGTCTGCTCCTTCCACCACACGCCCAGATCGACGACGCAGCACAGCCCCATCGACGCGTGCGTCAGTTGCCCCTCGTGAATCAGCAGCCCCGCGTCGACGCGACCTTCCGCGACCGCCGCCGGGATGCGATCGAACATGATCGTCTCGTGCCGGAATGTATCCGCGCCCAGGCACAGGTTCAGCGCCAAAAACGCCGTCGTGCGCTCGCCCGGTATGCCGATGAGCTTGCCCGCGAGGTCCGCCGGCGACATCGCCCGCTTCGCCACGATCATCGGCCCGTACCCGTCGCCCATGCTGCACCCGCAGGCCAACAGCGCGTAGCGCCGACGGACGTAAGGGTACGTGTGCAACGAAATCGCCGAGACTTCCAACTCGCCCGCTTCGGCCCGCCGATTGAGCGACTCGATGTCGGCCATCTCGTGAACGAAGCGATACGGCCCGGTGCCGATCCGTTCGCGGGCAAGTGCAAAAAACATGAATGCGTCGTCCGGATCAGGCGAATGGCCGACGCGAATGACGATCGGTGACGGCATGAGGTCCTCAAAGCTTCGCAAAACGGACCGATTATACGCTACCATGCGCACCGATGTCCGCCCTGTCGTTGACCGCGACCGCCCTGATTTACGTGCTGTGGGCGGCGGCCATGTTTCAAGCCGCCGTCGCCATTCGCAACGGCCTGCGCTTCCGCCGCTACATGCGCGCCGCCGCGGTCCGCGCGCCGGTCCGGCGCTACCAGCCGCACGCGACGATCATTCTGCCCTGCTGCGGACTCGAATCGCGCCTGGCTGAGACCGTAGCCTCGCTGGGCTTACAGAACTATTCCGAATACGACGTGATCTTCACCTTCGAGTCGGCCGACGATCCCGCGTACGCCGCCGTCGGCCGCCTGGCGGCGGACTGGCCGCCGGTGGCGTGGCGCCGCGTGCTGGCCGGTCCAACCGAGCGCCGCTCGCAGAAGGTTCACAACTTGCTGGCCGCTGTGCGCGAGCTGCCTCCCGAGTGCGAAGTCATCGCATTTCTCGACAGCGATGCCGTCCCGCACGCCGACTGGCTGGCCCACCTGGTCGAGCCGCTGGCCGATCAAGCCGTCGGAGCGGCGACCGGCTTCCGCTGGTACTCGGCCGGCGGCGGTTTCGGCGAGGGCGTACGATCGGCGTGGAACGCGGCGACCGTCTCGTTCATGCACGATCCGCGGTACAACTTCTGCTGGGGCGGCTCGACCGCCGTGCGCCGCGAGACGTTCGATCGCTGTGACGTCGCGCGTCGATGGGAGGGCGCGCTGAGCGACGACTATCAGCTCACTCGAGCCTTGCGCGACGCCGGACTGGAAGTGAGGTTCGTGCCTCAGTGTCTGATTCCGTGCGATGAACCGATCGGGCTGGCCAGCTTCGTGCGGTTCGCGCGGCGGCAGCTCATCATTACGCGAATCTGCGCGCCGCACCTGTGGCGGGCGGGCCTGACGCTGGCGTGCTTGCTCGTCGGCGGTACCACCGCGCTGTTCGTGCTGATGATCGCGGCCTGGACGCGCGGTCACGTCGCGCTTGCGGGCGTGTCGATGACGTTGTGGCTGCTCCTGCTGGGATTGAGCCGCACCAAATCGGTGTTGCGGCAGTCGGGCGTCGCGGCCGTGCTGAAGGCGCCGGCGTGGACGCGTCGCGATTGGCGCTTCGACGTGTGGGGAACCGAAGTACTGGGCGTTCTGCACCTGCTGCTGCTGCTTTCGTCTGTTCGGGCGCGTCGAATCGTCTGGCGCCACCTGACGTACGAGATGATCTCCCCCGACGAAACGCGCGTCATCCGCCCCGCGCGAGAGCGGGTCGGCGCGCCGCTGCCTTCCGCGGAACACGCTCTGCCGGCCCGCGAAGCGTAACCGCGTGGCACGGGCTTGCAGCCCGTGTAGCCGGGTTCATCAGAGCCGCGCAGCGTAAGCAAGCGGGATTCAAACGCCTCAAACGCCGTTTAGGCGTTTGGTTCTCGCGGAAACGCGACAAGCCTGGCGGCGCGCCGAACCGTTGGTGCGCGTTGACGATGTTGTGCGAACGCTCGTGCCGCCCCATCCCGCTCGCTGACGCTTCGCGGCTCGGATTACATCGCGTGGCACGGGCTTGCAGCCAGTGTAGCCGGGTTCATCAGAGCCGCGCAGCGTAAGCAAGCGGGATTCAAACGCCTCAAACGCCGTGTAGACGATTGGTTCTCGCGGAGACTCAACAAAAGTGGCGGCGCGCCGAACCGTTGGTGCGCGTTGACGATGTTGTGCGAACGCTCGTGCCGCCCCATCCCGCTCGCTGACGCTTCGCGGCTCGGATCACATCGCGTGGCACGGGCTTGCAGCCAGTGGACCGCAGCGCTCGCGTTTGCGGCTCGGATCAAACTGCCACGTCAACGCGAAACGATCCATCCCTCGCCTACACATTATCTGTCGATTCTTCCGCGGTTTCCGCGGGCGTCTCTTCGGCTGTCGACTCCGCGCCCGGTGCAGGCTTCAAAAAAGCTTCGGAACTGATCAAATCGGTGCTGACTTCGCCCGGACCATGCAGACCGCCGCGCCGCGCGCGCGGCCTGCCGGCGCGGGCCGCTGCTTCGCCGCCCTCGGTCGAGGCCGTGGCCCAGTCCGCCCGTTTCTTCGACAGGCCGATCTTGCGCTCGGCGTTGTCGACCCGCAGAATCTTGACCTCGATCTCGTCGCCGATCTTCACTTCCTTGTGCGGATCGTCGACCTTGTGATCGGCCAGCTCCGAGACGTGCAGCAGACCCTCGAGGTCCTGCTCTAGCTCGACGAACACTCCAAAATTGGTGATTTTCGTGACGAGGCCCTTGACGATCATGCCGGGGATGTAGCGTTCCGGCACGGCCCGCAGCCACGGATCCTCGACCAGTTGCTTGAGGCCCAGACTGATGCGCTGCTTCTCCTGGTCGACCTGAAGCACTACGCACTTCATCTCTTCGCCCTTCTTCAGAATCTCCGACGGGTGGCTGACCTTCTTGGTCCAGCTCAAATCCGAGACGTGCAGCAGGCCGTCGATGCCTTCCTCGATTTCTACGAACGCGCCGTAGTTCGTCAGGTTCCGCACCTTGCCCGTGACGACCGTGTTGGGCGGGTACTTCTCGGCCACGCGCAGCCACGGGTTGACCTCGGTCTGCTTCATGCCAAGCGAGATTTCCTGCTTGTCCTTGTTGATCTCCAGCACGATCACGTCGATCTTGTCGCCCACGTTGACGATTTCGCTCGGATGATTGATCCGCCGCGTCCAGCTCATTTCGCTGACGTGCACCAGACCCTCGACGCCCGCTTCCAGCCGCACGAACGCGCCGTAGTTGACCAGGTTCACTATTTCGCCCGACAGCCGCGTGCCGATCGGATACTTCTGCTCGACCGCATCCCACGGGTTTTCCTTGGTCTGCTTCAGGCCCAGGGCGATCTTTTCCTTGTCCTTGTCGACATTCAGGATGCGCACTTCGATCACGTCGTCGATCCGCAGCAACTCGCTCGGATGTCCGATGCGATCCCAGCTCATGTCCGTGATGTGCAGCAATCCGTCGATGCCGCCCAGGTCGATGAACGCACCGAAGTCGGCGATGTTCTTGACCACGCCCTTGCGAAGCTGACCCACTTCCAGATCCGACATCAGCCGCGCCTTGGCCGCCGCCCGCTCCTCCTCGATCAGCTTGCGCCGCGAAATCACGATGTTCCGCCGGTCGCCGTCGATCTTCAGAACAACCGCGTCGATTTCCTTGCCCATATACTCGTTCACATCGCCCGGCCGGCGAATGTCGATCTGGCTCGCAGGCAGGAACACCGGCACGCCGATGTCCACCAGCAGACCCCCCTTGATCTTCCGCGTCACTTTGCCCTTGACGCGGTCGCCCTCCTTGCATTCCGTCATGATGCGGTTCCAGCCGCGGATGCGGTCGGCCTTGCGCTTCGACAGCACGACCGTGCCCGACTCGCCCTCGACCGCCTCGAGCAACACTTCGACCGTGTCGCCAGGGCGGATCGAGTCCGGCTCGTCCCATTCGTCGATGGGAATGAAACCCTCGCTCTTCATGCCGACGTCAACGACGACGCCCGCGTCGGTCCGCGAAACCACGCGGCCCGGTAGAATGGTGTTGATTTCAAAAGCGCCGACCGTGGTGGTCATGGCCCCTTCGACTTCCGACGCATCGAGCGCGCCTCCGAAGGCCTCGCGCATCTGGCGGTCGATGTCTTCGCGGTTATCCAGCAGTATCTGATCCAGTGTCGTGTCGCGCGGCATGTAACAGCTTTCCGTTGCGTTCAAGCGATCCTTTCCCGCCGCCGGATCGAGCGACACTCGCGCCCGGACCCGTCGATGGGCGCCGGCGCAACCAGGTGCCGCCGGCCTGTTCGGCAGACTTCGCCCCCCGGCCGGACGTTCCGGCCGTGTCATGAGGCGAACCGTAAAATATAACCCCGGTAGGCGGGATTGCCAACCGGCCAGATTTCACGGCATGAATGAAACGGTGGGATTAAAAATCCACGGTGTCGGCATCGTCGTGGCGACGAAGGAGCGGCATTCAAACAGGATCAATCGCTCCGTTCATTGGCCGACGCGGCGCCAAAAAGCCGGTCGTCGCCTGGACAGTACTTGCTCCTTGTCGAATTCGATTCATCGCCAACCCACCGCAACGCCGTGGGCCGCATACGTCATTCCCGCGCAGGCGCGAATCCACTGGGCGCTGGTGTCATCCCGGACCCCCGCCTGCGCGGGAGTGACGAACAGGGTGGTCTGCACGGGAAAGGACTCTCGCACCAGCGCGGTTTCGACGTTTCGACGTTTCCTCGCTATAGCTTCCCCATCCCCTTCAACAACCGCTCCAACTCATCCAGCCGCCGCTCAAACAGCTTCATCGTGTCCTCGAACGGCTTCGGCGACGACATGTCCACGCCCGCCAGCTTCAGCACGTTGAGCGAATAGTCGGAACTGCCCGCCTTGAGGAACTTCATCAGCCCCTCGACCGCGCCGTCTTCGCCGGCCAGGACGCGCGACGCGATATTGGTCGCGGCGCAGTAGCTCGTGGCATACTGATACACGTAGAAATTGCGATAGAAGTGCGGGATGCGCAGGCACTCGGCGTCGAGGCACTCATCCAGCACCAGCGCCGGGCCGTAGTACTTCTGGTACAGCCCGCGATAAACCCGGAACAGCGCATCGGGCGTCAGCGGCTCGCCGCGCTCGGCCATCTCGTGGATCGTCTTCTCGAATTCCGCGAACAGCGTCTGCCGGAACACCGTCGTGCGGATGCCCTCCAGCGACGAGTTGATCAGTTGCAGGCGCTCTTCGTCCTTCGTCGCCCGCTTGAGCAAATAGTCGTTCAGCAGCGCCTCGTTGACGGTCGAAGCCACCTCGGCGCAGAAGATGGTGTAGTCGCCGTAGATGACCGGCTGCGTTTTCTGCGTGAACCAACTGTGCATCGCGTGACCCATCTCGTGCGCCACCGTCGAGCGGTCATTGGCCGTGCCGGCGTAGTTGAGCAGCAGATAAGGATGGGCGGAATAGCAGCCCATGCAGTACGCGCCGCTGCGTTTGTTGCGCGTCTCGTACACGTCGACCCAGCGCGACTCGAACGCCCGACGCATCGGCGTGGTGTATTCCTCGCCCAGGATGCTCAGCGACTCGAGGATCGTCCCGACGCCCGCCTCGTACGGAACCTTCTCGGCGTATTCCGGCACGAGCGGCACGTACAGGTCGTAGGCATGCAGTTCGTCCAGCTTCAGCACGCGCTGGCGCAATTCGGCGTAGCGGTGCAGCAGCGGCGCGTGGCGATTGATCGCCGCCACGAGTTGTTCGTACACCTCGACCGGGATTGCGTTGGGACCCAGCGACGCTTCGAGCGCGCTGCCGTAATTCCGCGATTTTGCGTAGAAAATGTCGCGCTTCACCTGCGTCGACAGCAGCGCCGCCAGCGTGTTGGCGTACTTGCCGTAGGTCTCGTGCAGCCCCACGAAGGCGTCGCGGCGATAACGCCGATCGGCCGAATAAATGGCCGCGTTGTACCGCCCGGGACTCAGCTCGACTTCGTCGCCCTGCTCGTCCTTGACCGTCCCGAATTTCAGATCGGCGTTGGTGAACAGGCTGAAAGCGTCGCTCGGGCCGTCGGCCATGCCCGCCGCCAGGGCCAGCAGTTCTTCCTCGGCCGTGTTGCGAAAGTGCGTTCGCTGCCGCCGGATGTCGTCCCACCAGTGGCGATAGACGTTCAGCTCCGGCGTCTTGTCGATCCAGCTTGTCACCGTCTCGGCCGGCAGCGCCAGCAGGTTGGGAATCAGCCACGACGTGTCTTCGGCGTAGCGGTGCGTCAGGTCGCTGGCCCGCGCGTAGCTGGCCTGCGCGTTCTTCTCGTTCGTATCTTCATGGTGCTTGAGCATCGCCCAGGCATAGACCCGCTCGAGCTTCAGCGAAAGCCGGTCGCGCTGCTTCAAAACGGTCGCCAGACGCGCCGCCGAGTCTATTTTGTCTTTATGTGTCTTGAACTCCGTCAGCAGCTTGCCGGCGGCCTCGAAGTCGGCCGTCCAGGCGGCTTCGTCGGCGTAGAGATCGGCCAGGTTCCAGCGATGTTGCTCGGCGATCTCGTCGCGCGTCAGCACTTTGCCGGGACCGCCCTCGGTTCGCGGATCGGCCAGGATCAACGTTGTGCTCATCAGAAGGGTTCCCATGATGACGGTGCGTGCCGTCCGGCTGCGTGCCATGATCTCAACCTCCCGCGGACGGCAGTCGTCAGTCGCGCGCCCACGCCGGGCGGCCGCCGGTCGCATGGATCGCATCACCGCGTTTTCGTCGCGCCGCGCGCTGGTGGCGGCGGCGGCGCTCCCGGCACACGGGCACCGGGTCTCGATTGGACCGTTTATACCGCGCCGCGCACGACGTGGCCAACCAACGCGCCACATGGGGAAACGCGGCCGGTGGCCCGCCGCGTGGCGGTGGGGTCTCTGATCGCAGCCCCAAGCGAGAGCGCCGGGGTTGACGCTGCATCGTGGCGCGACCGCCGCGCTGGCGCTTGCGGCTCTGATCAGTGGGAGTGGCCTGCCACCTAACGCTGGGGCCACGATGATGGGAACTGGAAACAGGTCCGTTGCGTGAGGGCTTTAGGCATCGCGCGGAAACAAGGTGAACGAATCGAAGAGGGGTGGTACGGGCGTCCCGCCCGTCCGGAACGGGCAAGATGCCCGTACCACCCAGGACAATCGTTCTGGTTATTTGTGCGCGACTCCTTACCGTGCCCTTTTCGTACCCGAGCCGACTACGCGCCGCGCGACAGCGCCAGGCCCAGCCAGAACGTCGCCGCCGCAAGCACCAGCGCCGCGAGAACGAACATCAGCATCCAGAACATCGGCCGCAGCAGAAACGCCGCCACCGCGCGCGTCCGCCAGCTTGGCCCCTCGACCTGCGCGTGCGCCTCGCGAATCCGACGGGCGACGACGTTGATCTGGTCCATCGCCGCCACGATCTGCGCCAGCCCGCCGCGCGCGTTGTCCGGTGCACGAAGCGCGTGACGAATCAGCTCGATATCGGCCAGCATCGACTCGACCGACTGATACCGCTGCGCCGGCACCTTGGCCATGGCTTTGATCACCAGCGCCTCCATCGCGTCGCTGATCTGCGGATTCAGCGCCGTGATCGCCGGCGGATTCGTCCGCCGATGATGGTCCATGATGATGAACGGATTGTCCCCCTCGAACGGCTGGCGGCCGGTCGCCATGTTGTGAATCACGCAGCCCAGCGAATAGATGTCCGAACGATGGTCGGCGACCCCCGCCCCGGCCGCCTGCTCGGGGCTGATGAACGCCGGCGTGCCGAAAACGCGCCCGGCCGTCGTCTGAAACGAAAGCTGCGTCCCCTCGTACTTGGCCAGTCCGAAGTCCGTGAGCTTCACCAGGCCGGTCCGTGTCACCAGGATATTGCCCGGCTTTACGTCGCGGTGCAGCACGCCGCGGGCATGTGCATGTTGCAGGGCGCGGGCGACGCTGCGGGCGATCTCCAGGATTTGCGGCTCCAGCAGCGGCGTTTTGTGTCGCAGAAGCTGCGCCAACGACTGCCCTTCGATGTACTCCATCGCGATGTAGTTCAGCCCGCCCGCCACCCCGCTTTCATAGACCGTGACGATGTTGGGATGGTTCAATCGCGCCGCCGCCTGCGCCTCGCGACGGAATCGCGCCAGCGCACCGTCCTGCTCGTCCGAGCTCCGCGGCAGCACCTTCAGCGCGACCTCGCGCCGCGTGCCCGGCTGCCGCGCCAGATAAACCACGCCCTGCCCGCCGCGGCTGAGTCGCTTGACGATCTCGTAGCCGCCGATGCGGCGCGGCTCCGGTTGAGGCGGCGCGGTCGCCACGCCGGCCGGGGCGGGCGCAGCAGCGGGCGCCGCGGCCGCCATCGCACCGGCGTCGAGCGTGGAGATGCGACGTCGCTGGGCCGGCGGTTCGATGACTTCGGGTCCGAGCATCTTCTCGATCCGATCGCAACACACGGGACAATCGTCGATGTGCGCGGCCAGCCCCGCGGCGGTCTCGATCGAACAACCGCCGTCCAGGTATTGACGCAACGTGTCTTCGGCGGGGCAATCGGCCACGCGCGACGTCCTCGATGAAATCTGGATGAAGCCAGCAAAGGGATTGTTACGCGCCGTCGGCGTGTTGGCCACGTCGCGCGAAATCGGCGCCGCGAAGCGTCAGCGAGCGGGATCACCCAGTTCAAATTTCCGAGCCGCGAAGCGTCAGCGAGCGGGATGACCCAGTTCGAACTTCCGAGCCGCGAAGCGTCAGCGAGCGGGATCGCTCTGCTTCGCTCGTCGATGCACGCTCGAACAACGATGTCCGCGCCATCGCGCCGACAGGCATCGGACGCCCACGCGCGCGTGCACCGTACCATTCAGCTTCATGCGCATGGATCCCGCTTGCGGACGCCGCGCGGCTCTGATGATCGCCCGCTTCCCCCCGCGGCGCCGTTCGCGTCAGCCGCGTTCCGCCTTCAGCGCTTCCATCACGGCCACGCCGGCCGACATTCCCAACCGGCTCGCGCCGGCCTCCAGCATCGCCCGCGCCGCGGCCAGGTCGCGAATGCCCCCGGCCGCCTTCACCTTGATCGGCGACGCATGCCGATGCATCAGCCGCACCGCCTCGATCGTCGCCCCGCCGGACGGATGAAATCCGGTCGACGTCTTGACGAAATCGGCCGCCCCCTCCGCCGAAGCGCGGCACGCGGCGACGATCTGCTCCTTCGTCAGCACCGCCGTCTCGAAGATCACCTTCACCAGCACATCGGTCCGGGCGCGCTTCACCGTTTCGACGACCGCCGCGATGTCGTCGCGCACCGCGCGCACCTCCCCGGCGATCAGCTCGCCGATGCGCAGCACCATGTCGATTTCCATCGCTCCGGCTTCGACGGCCCGGCGCGCTTCGTCGCACTTGTCCGCCGTCGTTGACGCCCCGAGCGGAAAACCGCACACCGTCGCCACGGCCGTTTCGGCGCCGCGCAGCCGCGCGACGCAGCGCGGCACATACAACGGATTGACGCACACGGCGACGAACCCCCACGTCCGTGCCTCGTCGCACAGCCGGTCGATCTGGGCCGGCGTGCCTTCCGGCTTCAGCAACGTGTGGTCGATCACGCGCGCCATCGCACGCAACGCATCGTCCGTTTCACCCCTGGCCTGCGACATTCACTCTCCTCCCGATTCGGCCGCCGCCTGTGTCGCGGCCGTGCCCTTCCACGCCGGCAGCGGACCGTACAACTCCTCCCGCGCCCGCGTCAGCCCCCACAAAGCCCAGCCGGTTTCGTCCGCCCGCAGCGCGTGGTCCCAAAGAGAAGATCGCACGCCGCCGACGACGTCGTCCGGCCCGCCGAGGTAGTAGCACTCGTCGGCCCGGAACTGAAGCTGCATCACGAACCGCGCGCCGCATCGCACCGCCTGTTCATATCGCCGCGCCCGCTCCGAATCGCCCAGCCGCCGCGCCATCCACAATGCGTCCGACATGGCCGCCAGGCACAGGCCGCTGGTCGCATCCGCGCGGGTCGACTCGCGGTCCAGAAACGCTCCGACGATCTCCGGCCATGTCTTCCACTCCGGCGTCACCTGATGCGCCGCCAGCCAGTCGCCGATCTCGAACAGAAAATCGCTCACCGGCGGATCGGGCTTGCGACGATAGGCCGACGCCAGCGCCGGCGCCATCCAGCCCGCCAGCGTCCGGTCCGGCAGCCGCGCGAAATAGGGCCGGTAGAACCGCACCGCCTGCCGGATCGCCCGGTCGACCTCCGCATCCGGCCGATCGCCGACGTATTCGAGCAGTCCCAGCATCGCCGCGCCTGCCGAATAGGCGTGCCCCTCGATCGGCGGATCGGGCGGAAACGTCGTGTCGAACCGGCCGTTTTCCTTCTGAACGAGCCGCAATGCATCGGCCACTTCGACCGGATCGACTTTCACCTCATGCCACGGACAGCAGCACATCGTGGCCAGGTACAGCGCCGTCGACGCCAGCGGAACCGCGTCCTTCTCGGCCACGACCGCCCGCGCCGGCAGCCCGTCCGCGAACGGCACGACGAAGTTCTGAGCCGCCGCCAGGATCCGCCCGGCCGATTCGCGGCATGGCCCACATCCGGCCGCGCGCGCGTAGAAGCCCAGCCCCCAGGCGGCCTGGAACTGCCCGAAGATGGTGTTGCGTTCGCTGTATCGCTGCGTGGATGGCGTGAATTCGAATGCGAACCACGCGTCGCGCTGGCGCCGGCGACGCATCAAATGATCGCGCGCCGCGGCAATCGCATCGTCCAGCCCCCTTTCATCGACTGCCGACAGCGACACCGGCACGACGCCGCGTTTCAACCGGATGGGACGGCTCAGCGAGTCCAGTTGCCAGAGGTGCGCCGTGCGAAAGCGAAAATAGCGGATCGCGTGACCGATTTCACGCTTCGTATTCGACGTAAATCCCGCCAGCTTCTCGGCATGTTGCAGCGCCAGGTTGGGTGTGTAGTTCGACGCCAGAATGACGCTCGGCCGGGCGCGACCGATCATGCCTTCGGCATCCACGCCGACGCCGTCGACGCCCGGCTCGAATGCGGCGAACAGCGCCGACTCGAACTTCAATTCCGCGTCCAGCCCCGGCTTGACGTACTCGGCCCGGCCGATCAGCTCGACTTCCATCGCCAGCCGATGACACAGGTCCGCGTCGCCGCGCAACGCCGCCGCCGCGCGAACCGCCGACTTCGCCGCCGCAACCACGGCGTCCAGCGGATCGAGTTCCCCGCTCTCGCCTTCCCCCACGATTCGCCCGTATCGCCGCAGCGTCACCGCGGCGTGCGTCTTTCGCCCGCGCAGGCCCGGCGGGCGATAGCGAAAATCCGGCGCCGGTCGTCCCGTCCATGCGGCCTGCACCGCGCGTCGCGCGGTCTGAACAATCAGTTCGCCGTCCTCATCGCTGATCGACTCGACGTTCAGCGGCGCGGCGGTCTGACCGACCGTGTCATCGCTCGCTTGCGTCGCAGCGGCCGCTTCGACGACGAACTCCTTTCCGCCGCTTTTCGCAGTCGGCGGCGCAGCGTACGCGGCGCATATCGCCCCCAGCGAGAGGATCACGTATGCAAATCCGTTCACCAGATGCGCCACCACCGCCTCCTGGGTTTCGATTCGGGAAGGCCGCCGACCGGATTGGCGGGCAACTTGTCGCGCATTGCACGCAGGCGCGAATGCTGGAACTGTTCCGGATGGCTGCGTAACCGTTCGCGCGAACCATCGTCGTAGCACGCCGACTCGTCGGGCAGCTCCTGACCCGGTGCGAAGAATCGCAGCGCTTCGTCCAGGCACTGGGCCGCCTCGAGCGTCATGCCACGCGCGTCCGAACGATTCGGCTCGTTGGCTGCCCCTTCGGCGATCACGCGAAACAACGCCAGCCAGCCGGCCACGTCGATGACCGCCGATCGTTCATGCGTGGAATTGATGCGCGCGGCGTTGGCGGCGGTCGGAGGCGGATCAACGCGAAATCGCAACGGAGATCGCTCGTTACAGCGCGTGCATTCAATCTCCAGCGTCCATGCCGAGCCGCCGTCCGCACGCGTCAGGTCGCCGGCCGCGCGCACCGGCCGTCGCCGACAGCGCGGACAATACGTCAAGGATACGTAGAGAAACGCTTCTGCCACGCTGTGGACGTTCAGTAGGCCGTCCGGTGGGACATGCATGGCGCCGCTCAAATACCTCCGCCCTCGCCGGCCTCGCGGGCGCGTTCTCCCGGCAACGCGCGATTGCCGCTGCGCATGTTGGGCGGAATGATTCCCTGACCCTTGGCCGGCAGGCACTTCGACTCGCCCAGTTCGGTCAGCGGCGACAGATCCACATCGGGGAATCGCTTTTTCAAGCTCGTCGCCAGGTCGGACAACGTGATTTCCACTTCGACTTCGAGCTTGTCCGCGTCGATCCAGCGCATGGCCACGACGCGATAGGGCGACAACTGCGTCTGCTTCGCTTCCTTCTCGTCGCCGAGTATGGCGATGAGTGTCACGCCGCCGCCCTTGATGGGCAGCGCCAGCGCTGCGTCGATGAGCCTCTTCAGCGCATCGTTCACCGCGGCCTTGCGGGCCACTTCGATGCCCTGACTCGCCCGGTCGGCCGGGTTCTTTGGAACCTCGTTCACCATCGGCCGTGCCTTATCGCGAAGCGGGTCGACCTCTTCTTCTTCTTCCTCCTCAGCCTCCTCCTCTTCTTGATCTTCTTCCGATGTTCCGCCGGTGGCCTCGGTCTCTTCCGCGGCCGGTCGCCCGGCGCGCAGGCGTCCGCCGCGCGATGGCGGCGCCGGTTTGTCTTCCTTCTTTTCCGGAGGCTCGGCGCTGCCGGTCGCGACATCTTCGGCATCCGCGCCCGTGCCGCCGGAGACATCCGCTTCGTCGGTTTGCGCCGCGGCCTTGTTGCCGCCGCCCAGTAGTCCCTTGAGCTTGCCAAGACCGCTCAGCAGTCCCTTGGCCGACGTTTTCGGCGCAGCGCCTTCCTCGCCGCCGTCGCCCGCGGCCACGGCCTTGCGCGGCGCATTCTCACCCAGCACGTCGGGAATCTGGTCCGCCGGGACATCCGGCGCGCTGGGAGGCTTGACCGACGACTGATCGGCCAGCAGCACGGCGTTGTACGACGCCTGCTCGGTAAACACCGCCACGCGACCCGGTGTTCCGATGCCGCCGCGAACGGCCGCGTATTCAGGCTCGCGCTCGGCGCAGCCGGCGGCAATCGTCACGGCGCCGATCGCCAACACGAGTCCGCGAAGTAATGATGAGATTCGGATTCCGACGACCATGTCACACCTCTTCACGCACGGAGGCTGCCCGTAGGGGATGTTCTTCAGCGGGCGATGCTCGGTCCGCCCTTTTGCTTGTGCCGGCACTTGGGGGCGTTTCACGCCGACTTCAGACTATCGCCACTGTCCGAAAGGGTCAACGCGGCATTATCGGTGACGCGTTCCAGCCCGCGGCAATTTCGTTTCGCAGCCCCAGTTCACCAGGCGAGTCGCGGCGGGCCTGCTTCCGTTGTACCACGCATCTCATTACGGCGTGGCGCAACGGAAACGTACACCTGGACCGCATTGCTGGTTTTCGTGTCACTGCCATAGGGCCAAGCCCGATTCCGCGGTAATGCCGCCCCGGCATTCGACCGTTCCAAGCTCCTCCCAGTCGCTGTGTTTTCCCCCCGACTCATTACTGACCTATAATGCAATCCGTGATGTCGACGATACGAAGGCCAAGGCCCGAGAAAAACGAGCGTAATGCAACAAAAACGCTATACAAACCGTCGAAATGGGCGCCAAACGTGATACCAAGCACGCCGGCAAACGACGCCTTGTACTACAATGACGCCCGATTACGGCGCGGAACGTGACTTCACCGATATACGAAAACGAGTACACCATTGGACCATTGGGGGCCGGCTTCTTGAGACAAACCACGGAAAAAACCAGCCAGACTTTTCGATCAATGCCCGGCGCGTCAGCGCGCTTCATTCGATTCTTATGCGGCGCGGCCTTGTTGCCGGCCATGACCGGCTGCCTCGTACCCCAACCGCGCGGCCAGGGGCTGGAAACGCGCGTCAAGGAGCCGCAGACCGGCGCCGAATACTTCCTCTACCTGCCGGAGCAGTACGTCCAGAACAACGGCATCCATCCAACTGCCCCCGATCGGCGATGGCCGCTGGTCGTCACGTTTCACGGAATGAAGCCCTACGACACCTGGGACCGCCAGATTCACGAATGGCAGGAGCAGGCCGACGCGTACGGCTTCATCGTCTGCGCTCCCTGGCTGCAAACCTGCGACTCGTTTATGGAATTCCCGCTGCGCAAGGAGCACGCCTACGTGCTGCGCGACAAGGACGCCGTGATGGCGATCGTCGATCACGTCGTTTCGACGACCCGCGCCGATCCCAACGCCGTGCTCTCGACAAGCTGGTCCAGCGGCGGGTTCATGGCGCACTACCTGCCGAATCGCTTTCCGCACCGCTTCCGCTGCATCGCCACTCGCCTGTCGAATTTCTCGCCCGACATCCTGACCGACGCGACCGTGCCCATGTACCGCGACATGCCCGTCGCCGTCTTCATCGGCGAATCCGATTTCCCCGCCTGCATCACGCAATCGCAGCAGGCGGTCGCATGGTACATGGCACGCGGTTTCTCGCATGTCGAGAGCAAGATGATCGACGGCATCGGCCACTCGCGGATTCCGCAGACGGCCGCGGCGTTCTTCGCGCGGCAACTCGGCATCGAGCCGTTCAAGCCGTACGTTGCCATCCAATCGTTGTCGCGTTTGCGCATGCGCGACTGGGAACCGCCGCCGGATCTGCTTGCCGCGATGGCGCCGCAACCCACGCTGACCGATTTATACGCGGCGACGCGCGGTACGACGGCCCGCCCGAGCGCGGGTACCAACGGACGTCCCGAGCCTGTCGCCGCCGGCGGATCTCTGATTGTGCCCGCGCCGCGAGAAGAGCGCACAACGGCGCCGCCCGTCATGGGAACTCACCAACCGGCGCTGGGGGATTCGGGCGCGCCGCGACCGACTCGCGCGCCGACGCACGACAACGTACTCTATCGCCCGCGCAACGCCGGTCCGCGCGCCTATCCCCTCTCGCGTAACAACCGTGACGCAAGCCGCACCGACGCGGCCCGTCCCGTGTCGACCGCCGAGCCGCACAACGGCGTACAGCCGATCGGAATTCGCCTGGTCGGCCAAGCCATCGGTGACTGCCCGATGCAAGTGGCATTCAGTACCGACTTGCCGCCTGAACGGGTCAACGGGGCCGAGTTCGTCTGGAAATGCGACGACACTGTCGTCTGCAACTCGGATCGCGGCGTCAAGAGATTTGACAAACCGGGGGAGTACACGCTTTCAGTTCTTGTCATCACTCGCGACGACCGCACGTGGCGCGGCGCTACGCGCATTGTCGCCCGCAACCCCGATGCGCGCCGCGCTCCGTAATCTACTTCTTCCTCCGCCGGTCCCGCGTACTCCCGCGCCATCGGCCCCTTCGACGCTTCGACGTTTCCCGCCTACGCTCGCTCCGCGTCGCCGACCTGCCCGACGTCCATCAGCCCCGGCTCATCCCACACCCGGCGATCATCCAGCAGCCAGCGCACCGCCGCCAACATGCCGGCATGTTCGCACGCGCACTGAATCAGATCGGCCGCGGGACTCTCACGCACGTCGTTGCCGTACACGCGCATGGGAACCGACGCCGCGGCCTGTGTCAGCTCATTGACGAACTCTCCGTCGTTGGCCGAATCCGGCTCCAATCGCGCCCGTTGCTCCAGCTTCAGCCGCCACAGGCCGCGCACAATCTCTTCTTCCTTGCGGATCATCGCCATCGGGCAGCGGTATTCGGGGATCTCGGGCAAGCGCGCGAAATCGGGAGGTCGATGCGGGTCTTCTCCGCCGAACGCCCAACAGAACAGCGCGAATTGCCCCCACACCTGTCGCGTCCGCAGCACCAGTTCCAATTCCGAGTAGGCCTGAATCACATGACGATCGACCAGCGCTTCGCGAAACCGCGTTACCGCGCCGGGCGAAGGCGTGCGAATGTCGTGCTCGGCAGCCTGGCCGCCGGACCGCCGCGCCCATGCCACCTTCAACGTCACCAGGTTGGCCTGCACCGCCACCGCCATCGCCGCCGCCTCCTGCGGACGACGCGGCGACAAGCTCGGCATCAGGGAAGGTTCGTCGGGTCGCGCGGACTGCGGGTGCGGAGGGTTCATGAGCGTCGGAACAGTTTAGCACGCGCGTGGCGTCAGGCGTCGCGCGAGATCGCACTGGACGGTCTCGCAGCGGGCGCTATCGTCAAGCTCGCGCGCCGAGCCTTGGCATACGGTCCGCTGTGCCGTTCGTGCGTCCATCGACAAGCCCTCGCGCGCAGGGCCTCACGGTTCGTGAAAACATGCCGCTCGAGAACTTGACCCTGTCGGTTCCGCGCGGCGCTCGAAGGCGCCTGTCGTACAAGCTGATTCTGCCCGAACGCATCCGCCCTAATCCCGCCGCAGCTTCGACAGCAGACGCAGCAGCGAGATGTACAGCCACACGAGCGTCACGACCAGCCCGAACGCGCCGTACCACTCCATGTACTTCGGCGCGCCGGACTCGGCGCCGCGCTCGATGAAATCGAAGTCCAGCACCAGGTTCAGCGCCGCCACGCCGACCACGAACAGGCTGAACGCAATGCCGATCGGTCCGCTGTCGTGAATCAGCGGCATGTTGATCCCGAAAAGCGACAGGACAATCGACGCCAGGTAAAAGAGCAGGATGCCGCCGGTCGCCGCCACGACGCCCAGCTTGAAATTCTCCGTCGGCTTGACGAGTCCCGACGTGTAGGCGCCCAGCAGCACAAACGTCACGCCGAACGTCAGGCCCACCGCCTGCACGACAATGCCCTTAAACTGCGCCTCGAAGAACGCCGAAATGGCGCCCAGGAACAGCCCCTCGGCGATCGCATACAGCGGCGCGACATAAGGCGCCGCCTCGCGCTTGAACACGATCACCATCGCCAGCACGAGTCCGCCGATCAGCCCGCCCCACAAAAACGGCAGCGTTTGCTGAACGCCCAGGGCCACGTTTTCCCCGGCCGAAAAGAACAGCCGCCAGGGATAGATCGCCGACACGACAATCAGCGCCAGCAGGATGAACGTGCGGTTGACCGCCCCCTGCAACGTCATCGTCGGCCCGGCGGACGCGATTTCAAACGATTCAAACGTCTCGGCATTGAGCGTGGGATTGCTCGTGCGGATCACTTGCATGTTGTGGGTCCTCTCGAATGTGATTGCCCGACGATTCATCAACACCGTAAATGCGCCGTTCAGTATAGTCAGGTCCATGCCGAACGCCACCCGTTGATCGCCACGAACCGTCCGCGCCGCCGTGGATGCTACACTACCGCACGACCTCGATGGATGACGCACCCGTTGCCTCCCGCCCCGCCTCCCGCTCCGCTTTCGCGGCCGGCCTGGCGCTCGTTGCCACGGTGGCCCTGGCCTTCGCCTGGCCGTCGCGCGACGGCGAATTCCTCGACGGCGACGATCTCCACTTCATCCGCGATCACGTGCTGGTCAATCACCCCTCCTGGGCCAACGCCGGCCGGCTGCTGACCATGATCCACGGCGATCTGTATCAGCCGCTGCCGATGCTGACGTTCACCGCCAACTACGCCCTGCACGATCAGCACACCCGCGGCTATCACCTCGTCAACATGGCGATTCACGCCTTCAACGCGGTGCTTGTCGCCGCCATCGCCGCGCGCTTGGCGCGGCGGCGCGGCGTCGGCCTGCTGACCGGCGTCATGTTCGCCTGCCATCCCTTTGCCATGGAAACCGTCGCATGGATCACCGGCCGCATTGTGCTGCTGGCCGTCGCGTTCAGCCTGATCGTCCTGGCCGCGTTCGTTTTTCGCCGCGATCCGCCGACGCGGCGATGGACGCTCGGCGTCTGCGTCGCCTGGCTGCTGTCGCTTGCGTCCAAGGTGCTGCCGGCCGTGCCGCTGGCGGCGGCCTGGTGCGACTGGCATGTCCACGTGCGTCGCGGTCGGCGGTGGTTCACCACGCTGGGATTGCTGCTGGCGATGGCCGGCGGGATGTCGGTGCTGGCGCTCTACTCCACCGGGCGGCAGGACTATTTCGCGTTGATGCAGAAGGAATCGACCACCGCCTATCCCGCGCGGGTCATGCTCGCCAGCCGCTACTACTTCGAGAATTAC
This sequence comes from Planctomycetaceae bacterium, assembly GCA_011525745.1. Taxonomy (GTDB): domain Bacteria; phylum Planctomycetota; class Phycisphaerae; order UBA1845; family UTPLA1; genus PLA4. The sequence continues at coordinate 25,155 of WYBU01000076.1, forward strand.
CTCCGACCCACGCGCCTGTGTGCATGGTCGCCGCCGCCGATCGAGACACCGATCCTGAGCCTGCCCGCGGCCATTGGCGCGGCCGAATGGACCGCGTTGTTCGCACTGATGATCCTGTCGCGCCGGCGCTGTCCGCCGGCGTTCATCGGAATCGGCCTGTTTGCGCTGCTGTTGTCACCATTTCTGGCCGCGATGACGGCGCGCACGTTCTTGACCGCCGATCGCTACATGTACCTGCCGATCATGGGCCTGCACCTGGCCGTGGCCGCCTGGGCGGTCAAAGCGTGGGACGGGTTGCGCGCGCGCGCGACTTCGCTGTTGCCCGGGGCGGCCGGCGCCGGCGCCGGACTGGCCGTCCTGGCCGCATGGATGTCGCAGGGTTGGCGCATGGCGGACGTGTTCCGCGACACGATGTCGCAGGCGCTGCGGGCGGTCACGCTGTATCCCGACGACGTTCGTGCGTGGGTCGAGCTGTCGCACCGTTATGTCAAGAACGACGAGCCGTTCGCCGCGTTGCACGTGGTCAACGAGCAGCGCCGCCGATGGCCCGACGAGCCGGGCTTCGCCGCCACCGCGGGCGAAGCGCTCTGGTCGCTTCAGGAATTCCGCGCCGCAATCGTCGAGCTGGACCGCGCCATCGTCGGACGGCCGTTCGAGCACCGGCTGCGCTACTACCGCGCGCTGTGCCTGGCGGCGCTGGGCCGCACGATCGAGGCCCGCGCGGCCTGGCTGAACATTCTGGAGGACAAAAATCAGTTCCTCCCCGCGGCCACGGCACTGGCGCGGAGTTACCGGGACGAAGGCGACCGCGCCGAAGCGATGCGCTGGTTCGATGCCGCGCTGCGCATGAATCCTCACCATCGCGACGCGCTGTTCGAGTTGGCCCTGCTTCAAATGGACGCCGGCGACTGGCCCGCCGCCGAAATGCTGTTGCAGCGCATCCTCGATCTCGACCCCGCCGATCGTCCGGCGCAATTCAATCTCGCCCAGTGCCGCGCGCGCCGGGCGGACATCGCCGGCGCGATGGCGTTGTACGACGAGCTGCGCCGCGTCGCCCCCGACAACCCGATGGTCCGTTTCAATCGGGCTGAGCTGGTCGCCGCGCTCGGCCGCACGCAAGAGGCCGAGGCCGAGTATCGAGAAATCCTGCGCCTCTGGCCCGGCCAGCGCGCCGCCGCCATCGGCCTGCACGAGCTTCTTCAGCGCGCCCATCGCTTCGGCGAGCTGACGCCGCTGTGGGACGATGTGCTTCGCGCCGACGAACCGCCCGACGACGCCGCCGCCTGGCGCGTTTTCTCATTGGCGCTGGCGGGCCGAACGGACGAAGCGGTCGCGGGCCTCGACCGATTGCCCCACCACGGGCCAGGCTCGCTGCTGACGCTGTGGACGCGCGCCTGGATTCAACTGGCGACCGTTCCGCGAGACGATCAGGCCCTGGCCGACGCCGTCGATGCGGCCGCCGCCCGCGCGCCGGCCAGCGTCCGCGACCACGAGCAGCTTCGCGTCGCTGTTGACGCGATCAGCGCGTGGGGGACGCAGCACGACGACGATCCGGCCGCGTGCTACGTCGCCGCACGAGCGCTGGAACTTCAGCGAAAAACCAGCCTGGCGCGGCGCTTTGCGGAGGTCGTCGCCCGCCTCGAGGGTCCCGACGGATTCTGGGCACGACGCGCCGCCGCCCTGCTGGACCAACCCGCGCTTCGCTGAACATTGAGCGGCGCTGCTTGTCTTTTTTGCCGAACGGCGTTTCAATATACGTTGAGTATTACCGGGTCCGCGCTTCGAGCCTCGCCAGGAGCATCCTCATGCATTCGCCGTTTCGGCGCTTCAGCCGGATTGCGCTGGTCGCCTGCCTGATCATGACCGGCGCGTGTGACCTGACTCAGTTCGTACGACAATTGCCCATCATCGGCGACATCATCACCGGCGGGTCGCCTCCGCCCGGCACGACGCAGCCCGGCACACCCGATGAAGAGCCGGTGTTCATCCCGCCGGACGCGATTCGGCTGATCCTGATCAACGACTCCGGCCTGTTCGCGCGTTGCGAAGTCGGCTTCGAAGTGGCAGGCCGCGAACTGCGCCGCACCATCGTCGTGTTGACGCCTTCCGGTGAAAACTCCGTTTCGCGCTTTGTCCCGACCGTGGCGGACCGCATCACGCTGCTCGCACGCGTGCAGACCGCGCCTGACGCGACGGGCGCCACGCTGCTCGACGCCGCCTTCACCCAGGGCGCCGACTATCAGCCCGGCCAGAACTTCACCGTCCACGTTCCGTCGATCAATCAGTTGCCGATCGCCCACGCCGGCGCCGATCAGTCCGTGCTGACCGGATCGATCGTGACCCTTGACGGCAGCGGCTCCAGCGATCCCGACGGCGATCCGCTCCAGTTCGCATGGACGCAGACTTCCGGCCCGCCGGTCACGTTGTCCAACGACATGATCGCCCAGCCTCAGTTCGCCGCGCCCGCCGTTGCACCGGGTTCCACCGTCGGCCTCGATTTCCAGTTGATCGTCACCGATCCGCTCGGCGGAATGGGCGCCGATGACGTGCACATCGACGTCTTCGCGCCGCTGCCCGTCGTCGTTTCCGTCGATGCCGCCCCACCCACGATCGTGGCGGGTGCAACGACCACCCTCACCGCAACAATCACCGGCGGCACGCCGCCGTATGTCCTCGCCTGGTCGGTGCAGCCGCCGGCCGGCAACAGCAACGGCACGCTCGGCCCGCCGGATCAGAATCCGACGACGTGGACCGCGCCGTTCAACGAAGCGGGCGTCTGGACGCTGACGGCCCTGGCGACCGATTCCGCGGGCAGCAGCGGCGCCGGTTCGGCGCTGGTCACCGTGGTGCCGGACTGCAACACGAACGGCTTCCCCGACATCTGCGAGCCGGACTGCGACTTCAACGGTACGCCCGACGCCTGCGAGCTGGCCACGTTCGACTGCAACACGAATAACATCCTCGACGCCTGCGAATTCTCGTTCTTCGCGGATTGCAACACCAACCGCACGCCCGACGTGTGCGAAACCATCCCCGACTGCAACACCAACGGCACGCACGACGCCTGTGACGTCGTGTTCTCTTCGCGCGACTGCGACTTCAACGGCACCGTCGACGTGTGCGAGGCGTTCCCCGACTGCAACACCAACGGCGTGCCCGACGCCTGCGAGTTTCCCGATTGCGACGGCAACGACGTGCCGGACGTGTGCGAGATCGCCGCACGCGACTGCAACACCAACGGCATCCTCGACCCGTGCGAGTCGTCCGCCATCGATTGCGATTTCAACGACACGCCCGACATCTGCGAAGGCGGATTCCCCGACTGCAACACCAACGGCCGCCACGACGCCTGCGAGTTCCCGGATTGCAACAACAACGACGTGCCCGATGTCTGCGACCTGTCCACGAATGACTGCAACACGAACAACGTCGTCGATGAATGTGAGTCGTTCTTCAACGATTGCGACTTCAACGACACGCCCGACGTGTGCGAGGGCTTCGCCGACTGCAACACCAACGGCATCAGCGACGTGTGCGATGCGTTCTCGACCGATTGCGACGGCAACGGCACGCCCGACGAGTGCGACCTGGCGGCCGGCTCGACCGATGACTGCAACACGAATGGTCTGAGCGATTCCTGCGAGCTTTCGTTCTTCGCCGACTGCGCCGGCAACGGCACGCTCGACATCTGCGAGGCGATCACCGATTGCAATACCAACGGCACCGACGACCTCTGTGACGGCTTCGTCTTCGGCCGCGACTGCGACGCAAACGGCACGCCCGACGCCTGCGAGGGCTTCCCCGATTGCAACACCAACAACCGTCACGACGACTGCGACTCGCCGGACTGCAATACCAACGACACTCCGGACTCCTGCGAGCTGGCCGGCAACGACTGCAACACCAACCTCCAGCTCGACCCGTGCGAAGGCACGTTCACCGATTGCGATCAGAACGACACGCCCGATCTCTGCGAGGGCGGCTTCCCTGACTGCAACACCAACGGGCGCCACGACGCCTGCGAGTTCCCCGATTGCAACAACAACGACGTGCCCGACGTGTGCGAGCTGACCGGCAATGACTGCAACACCAACGGCCTGCACGACGCCTGCGAGTCCGACTGCAACACCAACGGAACCGCGGATGTCTGTGAACTCGCCGGCAACGACTGCAACACCAACAACTTCCTCGACGAGTGCGAGGTGAACTTCACGTTCGACTGCAACACTAACGGTCTGCTCGACGTGTGCGAAATCGTCGGCCTGGCCATGGCCGAGCCTTGGAACCTGCTTGAGGCAGCGTACGCCGCCGTGCCGCTCGAATCGTCGCGGCACGGTTCCGACGAAGGCCTCGGCCGGCCATCATGCGGACCCGCCGTCCGAATGGACGCATGGCTGCCGACGTGGCTGGCGTCGACGCGGTCAAACGCGATGCAATCCGTGACATCGCCGGATGTCTCCACGGCGAACGAGATTGTCGTTTGGGGGCCGATACCGCTCGATTCGGGGTCACGGGTTCAGAGTCCGGTTGCAGCGCCACCTGCCGCGACGTGGTCAATGTTCCACCGACTGACCGAATTGTTTGCCCAGCGGTCCGATACGCACAAGACGATGCGAACTCAGGCCGTGGAAAGCACGCGCTGATAATCTTCAAGAAAGAATGTGGGTAAATCTGCCCAATCAGTGTTATCGCCCGATGGGCAAACCGCTAATAATCGCGCCTGCAACGCCAGGCTTGCAGCGAGTTTTATTGGAGCGTTTCGATAACACAACTTGTTATTTGACAAGAATTTACGAATTCAGTTATGGTGCGCGGATCGACTGTGAGCTTTCTGGCACGATGGATGCAAAATCCCTTGGCGACAAACGACCCGATGGGGTAGAATGGCGCAGGAATTCAGGTTCTCACGTCCTGGCATTCGCCGATCCGGGCTGAAAACCGTCGGGTCGCTTTCTTCAGCTTTGCGTTTCGCCTTGCCGGTCGGCTTGTGATTCGAGGCCGGGCAACTGGGTTCCACGCAATATTCCATGCGTGACAACGCAAGCTTAGAGGTACAATGGTACTTGCGTTACAAGCGTGTTGTCGGGCCGAACCGGCAACCGTGCGTGTGCATCAGGTCGAAGACGTTTCTTTGAAAGGAGAGTCCCCATGAAGTCGTTGGTCGCCAAGTGCAAACAGTTCCTGCGGTCCGAGGAAGCCCCGACCGCCACCGAGTATGCCGTCATGCTCGCACTGATCATCGTCGTCGCCATCGTGGCCGTCAGCCTGCTGGGCGAGAAGGTCAGCGAGACCTTTGGCGACGTCACGCAGGGCATGACCCCCGGCGGCGCCGGCAGCTAACGAGACGTTGGCTTGACACGCGAGCGGATGGAGGAGCGCCGCACGGCGGCCTCCTCCCTCCGCCCCGCTGCCCGCAGCCGCTCCCCGGAGTGATCGTATGGCAGGAGCGTGGAGCGACTGGCTGGCATTGAGTATTGCGACGCCGTTGATTGCATACGGGATCTACACCGACGCGTTTCATCGGCGCATCTCAAACCGGCTGAACCTGCTGCTGCTTGTTTCGGGTCTTTGCGCGCAGGCGGCCTTGCGTGGACTCGGCGGATTGTGGGACGGTCTGGCCTCGTGCGCATTAGCGCTGGGCGCGATGGTCTTCTTGTACGCTGCCGGCGCGGTCGGCGCCGGCGACGCCAAGTTCATGGCGGCCATCGGCGCCTGGCTGTGGCCGATCGGATGCCTTGCGGCGATGGCCGCCGGCATCCTGCTGGCGGGCGGCGCTGGCGTCATATCGATCGCTCGCTCGTCGAATCGGGCGCAGTACGTCGATAATCTGACGCTGATCGCCCACAAGCTCATGTCGGGGCGAATCTTCAACTCGCAGGTCGCCTCGCACGAAATGCTGAATCAATCGCGCCGATCGATGCCCTTCGGCGCCTTTCTGGGATTGGGAGGGCTGGGAACTCTGGCATGGGTGGCAATGAACGCGGGAATCCGATCATGAACAAAACCATTCTTCGCAATCGTACGCTTCGATGCCATCGTCGCGGCACCGCCGTCGTCGAGATGGCCATCGTCGCTCCCGTGCTGATCCTCATTCTGATGGGCATCATCGAATTCGCCTGGATGTTCCACGTCAAGCAGACGATGCTCACCGCATCGCGCGTCGGCGCGCGAACCGCTTCGCTGCCCGGTACGCTCGATGCCGAAATCCTCGCCGACGTCGACCAGGCCATGGACGACGCCAATTTTCCGCAATCCGACTATCCCTACACGGTCGACATCACGCGCGCGGCCCAAAGCAACCCGCCCGGATTCGAAACCGTCAGCCTTGCCATGGATTACGCCGACGTCTCGCTGCTGGGAGGATTCTTCGGCTGGCTGGGCGTAAACGAAATCACGGCATCAACCACCTACCGGAACGAGATGGCCGCGCCCTAGGCGCCGGAAATGCCGGTTCGCCGCGAAGGAGAATGTCATGAAACCCACCACGGTGCTGCCGATCGTCGTCGGCTTGGCGGCCGCGGTCGTCGCGCTGAACTATTTCAGCCAGAAACCGCCCCCGCCGCCGACGTACATCGTCGCCATCAAGCCCATCGCCGCCAACCAGGCGGTCACACAGGAAATGATCAGTTGGAAGGAATGGCGCGAGGGCGGGGCGCTCCCCTCCGACTACATCCGCATCCCCGACCAGCTTATCTCGCGGTTCGCGAGCCGCACGATCGAGGCGGGGCGCCCCATCACCGAAGCCGACCTCCACCAGGCCGGCGTCACCTCGCTGATGATGGCCAAGCTCGAGAACGATCCCGACATGCGCATGGCCGTCATCAGGGTCGATGACGTGTCCGGCGGCGGCGGCTTCGTGCGCGCCGGCAATCGCGTCGACATCCTCGCCACCAACAGCAAGGACAACAGTTGCAAGGCAATTCTTCAGGGCATCGAAGTGCTGGCGGTCAATCGAATGGAAACGTCGAATCCCAGCGACCCCAAGTCGCAGGGCAAGGGTTCCGTCGGCAACGAGCCGGTGCGCCAGATCAGCCTGCTTTTGACGCTCAAAGAGTCGGAGATCATCAAGGCCGCCGAGGCGACGTCGGGCGTCAAGCTGCACGTCCTGCTCAGCGGACCCAACGCACGGCGCCAGGAAACCGTCGGCGCGACCCTGACCGACGCCCTGGGCCTGGCGCGCCATGACGATGCGCAGGAGCCGGAGCCTGTAAAGATGGAACTGCCGCCGCCTCCGCCGCCGGTCGTCGTAAAGCCCGTCGACAAAGAGACCGAGAAGGCCGCCAGCGGTCGCAACATTGTGCTGGAACTCGTGCGCGGCAAGAAGCACGACCGCGCCACGTTTCACGTTGCGCCCGACGGTGCGTTCAGGCCGGTCGTGGGACCGCAGGCCCCCGATGCCGACGACGAACGACCGCCGACGGTCGCGGCGTCAGGCGACGGTGCGCAGTCTCCCGAGCCGCCGCCGGAGTGATCCCAGGACCGCCGCGGGCGTGACAGCGATGCTGCGTATTTACGGAAAGCGGCCAGTGCGGAAACAACTCGCAAGCAGGACGGACGTTCGTTTATCGCTTCGGACCCAGGCCTCGCTGGAGATACCGTCATGACAGCCAACCATCAAATACGCCGTGCGGCCGCGAATCAGCGACGCGGCGCCGTCATCCTCAAGATCGCCATCGCATTGCCCGTCATCGGCGGCTTTGCGGCCGTCGGCATTGACCTGAGCTACCTCAATAGCGTCCAGGCCGATCTCCAGCGCGCCGCCGACGCCGCGGCGCTGGCCGTGGCCGCCCGGCTGGGGCAAGCCACGACGACATCCGCCGACCCCCAGCAGATCGCCCTGGAAGTCGCCCAGGACGTCGTGAACCGCAATCCGGTCGGCGCCGGAACCGTGGTCCTCGAACTTCAGGACATCGAGCTGGGCCGTTCGACGTACGACTGGAACACGGGGCGATACACTTGGATCGCCGCCGCCAATCCGCCCTACACCGCCGCTCAGGTCACATTACGCCGCACAAATGGTTCGCCCAGCGGACCCGTTCCGTTGTACTTCGGACGCATCATCGGCTACGACACGTCCGAACTTTCAGCCAGCGCCCGCGCCGCGCTGGCGCCGCGGGCCGTCGCATGGGTCGTCGACAACGGCCGTGACATGAACGACGACAGTGAGCTGATCCACGAAGCCGGTCTGCCGATCATGAACTGCCGCGAAGTCTGGGAGGACCTGGGCAGTCCCACGTTCGGCAACATGACCGATTGGAACACGCTCGTCACGCTGACCGGATCGCCGACTCAGATCCAGGCAGCGCTGGGGCTTCAGAACGTGCCCTATCCGACCGGATTGGGCGGTTCATGGAGCAATTACATCGGCTACGTGAGAAACCGAATCGTCCAGCCGTATCGAGACCGGTTCGGGCTGAAAACATTCATGGATTACATCAACAACGAGCAATCAGCGTACACCGCATCGCCGGCGCTGGCCAACACGCATCAGCAGCCGATGTACACGCAGAAGCAGATCATCAACATGTTCGTCGATTACATGGAGAACCTGGGAAGCGGCGATCTGGCGGGACTGTGCTCGTTCAACTCTGCCGATCCCCACTACGAAATCGACATGACGAACCAGTATTACCGCATCCGCGACCGCATGAACGAGATGATCGCCGGCTACATCGGCGACACGCAAAACGTCGGCTCCGGCGTCAATCAGGGACGACAGGCGTTCACCCAGGGCCAGACGAACATTACATCCGGCAACCGCGTGATCGTACTGATCTCCGACGGTCGAGGGCAGAATATGGGCGAGAACTACGAACAGGCGACCCAACACGCCGTAAGTGACGGCATGACCGTCCACACCATCAGCGTCGGTTACGCCGCCCGGCCGGATGCCAGCGCGCCGCGCAACGCCCAACGCAACGCTTTCGGCGTGATGCAGTGGATCGCCAACAACGGCGGCGGCGTGCATTACAGCATTCCGCCGACCCTGGATGTTTCGACGCACGCGAATCAGTTGAACAGTTTCTTTCACACGCTTCGCGGTTCGGCGCAACAGGCCGTGCTGATCCCGTAGCGCGGGAATTGCCTCCCGGCCGATCGCCCGGACCGACTGTGCGTCACAAGTGGAGGGAGTCGACGGCGCTTCGGCGCCAACACGGGAAAGGAGCATTGCGGCCCTGAAAACAACGGCGGCCTCGTGCGTGGCCATCCGCGCGCGTCGTGGTACAATAGCGCCGAGGAAAACGTGTACGCATGGCTCGCGCACTGAAAGTCGCAACCTATCAGTTGGATGGCGAGGACGAGTCGCTCCGGTCGGCGCTGCTGTCCATCGACGGCCTGCGCATCGCCGGACAGTGGGACGCCTCGGTCGAGTTGGACGGCGTGATTCGCCAGTCGCGGATCGATGTCCTGACGGTCGTTCTCAGCGGTCCCTCATCGCCCAAGCTGCTCGAACGCCTCGGCAGCGTGGCACGGGAGCACCCCGAACTGACCGTCATCGGCGTCGGACTGCCCAATGATCCGGAGCTGCTGAAACTGGCCATGCGGGCCAGACTTTCGGAACTCATCGACTCGCCCGTCGACCCCGAGCGACTGCTCCAGGCGCTGGCCGGCGCCGCCGAAAAGCTGGCGTCGCGACCGTCGGGGCGGCTGATCGCCGTCCGCGGCACGGGCGGCGGCAGCGGCGCGACGACGATCGCCGCCAACCTCGCCGTCGAGTTGGCGAAGCGCAAAGAGCGTCGCGTGGCGGTGGTCGACCTTGATCTGAAGTTCGGCCACGTCGCCACGATGCTCGACGTGTCGCCGACGCACACGCTGGCGGAACTGGCCCAGCAGTCCGAGGAGTACGACGAGCGCTTGCTGAACAACGCGCTGGCGAAGCACGAATCGGGTGTAAGCGTCCTCGCCCGGCCGCGCGATCCCGAGAACGCCAACGTCAGTCTGGTGAAGCTGTCGGCGATTCTCAACGCGCTGCTCGAAAACTTCGACTGGGTCGTGGTCGATGAACCGGGCCGCAGCGACATGACCGCGCGCGTCGTGCAGGACCTGGCCGACGCACTGCTGCTCGTCACGCAATTGGCCGTGCCCAGCGTGCGCAACGCGTCGCAGATCATCGCGGCGCTGACCGGCGGGTTCAACATGGACCGCATGCGCGTCCTGGTCAACCGCGTGCCGAAGAAAGGCGGCGTGTTCACCGCCGAAAAAGTGGCCGATACGCTGAAACGGCCGATTTTCTGCGAAATCCCGGACGACTGGGAAACCGTCAGCCACGCCGTCAATCTCGGTGTCCCGGTCGTGCTCGACGCCCCCGATAGCAAGGTGGCCGCCGCGTTCACAAGGCTCGCCGGCTTGCTGGAAGGCGAGGCCTCCCGCACGCGCGCCGCCGCCGCCGGCGCCGATCAACCGCCGTCGGGAAAGTCGATCATGGGTTGGCTGCGCGACCGCCTGGGCCGCGGATGATCAACGACGATTGAAGGGGACACGGGCCGTCATCGCCGAAAGAAAGAGGTCGTTATGTTGTCCTTGAAACGTAAGACGCCGCCCGCCGAACAGCCCGCCGCTGCGCCACCTGCGCCGGATCAACCGCAGCAGGCCGCGCCGGCGGCGCCCGCCGCCGCTCCGCCCGCCGGCTCGATCACCACCTCGATTCGATCGCAGGGCGCCACGCCGGTCGCCGCGCCGACGCGCGACGAGCAGCGCGCCGCGGAAGTCAACAAGCAGTTTCAGGAGGCCAAGGGGCGGCTGCACCGCAAGCTGATCGAGCGGCTGAACCTTGCCAATCTCGAGAAAGACTCCCCGGAGCATCGCGAGCAGGTCCGCGCCGTGCTCAAGGACTTGTGCGAGCAGGAGGAATCGCTGCTCGACTACCGCTCGATTCAGCGGCTGGTCGACGAGGTCCACAACGAAGTCTTCGGCCTCGGGCCGCTCGAAGAGCTGCTGCGCGATCCGGCCATCAGCGAGATCATGGTCAACGGTCCCAAGCAGGTTTACGTCGAGCGCGGCGGCGGCCTGACACTGACCAACATCACGTTTCGCGACAACGACCATCTGCTTCAGATCATCGACCGCATCGTGTCGCGGATCGGACGGCGCTGCGACGAAACGTCGCCGCTGGTCGACGCGCGCCTGCCCGACGGATCGCGCGTCAACGCGGTGATTCCCCCGATCGCGCTGGACGGTCCGTCGGTCAGCATTCGCCGCTTCGGCAAGAAGCGCATCACCATCGAAGACTATCTCAACTTCAAGTCGATCGTGCCCGAAATGGTCGAGTTCCTCGCCGCGTGCGTGAAGGCCAAGCTCAACATCCTGGTCGTCGGCGGAACGGGCAGCGGCAAGACCGTGCTGCTGAACAACCTGTCCGGCTTCATTCCGGCCAGCGAGCGCGTCATCACCATCGAGGACGCGGCCGAACTCGCCCTCCAGCAGCCGCACATCGTCCGCCTCGAAACGCGTCCGCCCAACATCGAGGGTCGCGGCGAAATCACGACCCGCGACCTCGTCAAGAACTCGCTGCGCATGCGCCCCGAACGCATCATCGTCGGCGAAGTCCGCGGCGCCGAAGCGCTCGACATGCTCCAGGCCATGAATACCGGCCACGAAGGCTCGATGACCACGCTGCACGCCAACAGCCCGCGCGACGCCATCGCCCGCCTCGAAACGCTCATCATGATGGCCGGCATCGAGCTGCCGATTAAGGCCATGCGCGCCCAGATCGCCTCGGCCATCGACCTGATCGTGCAGCAGGCCCGTCTCCAGGGCGGCGCGCGAAAAGTCGTCAAAATCACGGAAGTCCAGGGAATGGAAGGCGACATGATCACCACGCAGGACCTGTTCGCCTACGAGCAACAGGGTGTCGACGGCGGCGGCCGCGCGTACGGCCGCTTCATCTGCGCCGGCCTGCGGCCCAAGAACCTCGAACGTCTGGCGTCTCACGGCGTCGCGCTGGATCCCGAGATGTTCCAGCGCCGCGCCCTGCTGCTGGATTCCGAAATGTCGCGCGCCTGATGCAAAGGGGGCGCGGTAACTCGTCATGCCCAGTCTCGGCGACAATCCGCTAATGCTGCTTGTCTTCGCGCTCGGCGCGGGCATGCTCACGCTCGGTCTGCTCCAGCTCTACAAGGACCTGCGCCGCCAGGAGACAAAAAAAATCTCCGAGCGCCTCGGCGGCTACGGCGCCTCGGGAAAGCCCGCGCACCTGGTTCGCGACGTCGATGCCGCGCAGAAATCCGTCGTCGGCCGCCTGCTCAACAGCTACGACGTCGGCCGCGCCTTCCGCCGCTTTCTGACTCAGGCCGACGTCCCCTGGCCGGCCCACCAGGTCCTCAGCGGCATCTTCCTGCTGATTTGCCTGGTCATCATCGCCTGCCTCGTCCTGCGAATTCAGCGCATCGCTTTCCTGCCGCCGTTGATCATTGCTGCCCTGGCCGCCTTCGTCGGTTCGATCCCCATCATGGTCCTGGCGGTCAAACGCGCGCTGCGCCTGAACCAGTTCACCAACCAGCTTCCGGAAGTCTTCGATCTGATCGGCCAGGCGCTGCGCGCCGGCCATTCGCTCATTACCGGCATCCAACTCATCGGCGAGCAGATGAAGGACCCAATCGGGAAGGAATTCCAGCGCGTCTATCAGGAACAGAATTTCGGCGTCCGGCTGGAAGACGCCCTGAACCACCTGTACGAACGCGTCGGCCTGCTCGACGTGCGAATGTTCTGCACGGCGGTTCTCATCCAGCGGCAGACCGGCGGCGATCTGGCCGAAGTGCTCGACAAGAGCGGCGCGGTCATCCGCGCCCGCATCAAGCTGGCCGGTCAGGTCAAAGCGCTGACGGCGGAAGGCCGCATGAGCGGCGCGGTGTTGACCGTCCTGCCGATCTTCGTCTTCTTCATGTGCTACCGCATCAACCCCCGCTACATGCAGGAACTGATCTGGGGCGACGCCCAGTTCCTCCTCAAGTGGGGCGCCATGTTCCACATTTTCGGCATCCTCTGGATTCGCAAGATCATCAAGATCAAGTACTGACGAGGCGCGCATGGACCCGATCCAACTGGTAAGCATCGGCCTGATCGGCGTCATCGGAGCGCTCGTCGCCGGCGCTATCGTCCGCCGAGGCGGCAGCCCCGTCGGCAAGGAACTCGATCGCCGCCTCACCGACCGCGCCACTCCCGAAGATGCGCCCCAGGTCGCCGGCGGCCTCGACAAACGCCGCGAACCGGGCCGCTTTGCCGAACTGGCTCGCAAGATTACCAAGCCCCTCGAAGGTTCGGAGTACGCACGCAATCAACTTGCGATGAAGCTGGCTCAGGCCGGCTATCGCGGCGAACGCGCCGTCGCCGTCTTTCTCGCCACCAAGCTCATACTGGCCGGCCTCGGATTTGTCGGCGGGTGGTTCCTCCATCGTGCGATCGGTTCCCAGCCGGCCAAGACGCACGAAGTCATCGCCTACGTGCTGATGGTCGGCGGCTTCGGGTTCTTCCTGCCGCAGGTGTGGCTGGGCGCCCGTGCGTCGAGCCGTGCGCTGAAAATCTCCAACGGCCTGGCCGACTCGCTCGACATGATCGTCGTCATGGTTGAAGCCGGACTGGGACTCGACGCCGCCATCCAGCGATGCGCCGACGAAATCCAGATCGCCCATCCCGAAATCGCCGACGAATGGCGGCTGGCCGCGCGCGAGACCCAGATGGGACTGACGCGCGGCGAGGCCCTGCGCAAAATGGCCGAACGCACCGGCGTCGAGGAAATGTCGACGCTCGTCGCCATCCTGACACAGGCCGAGCGATTCGGAACCAGCATCGCTACGGCGCTGCGCGTGCAGGCCGACGTCATGCGCACCAAGCGCCATCAAAAGGCCGAAGAGGCGGCCGCCAAGGTCGCCGTTAAAATGATCTTTCCGCTCGTGCTGTTCATCTTTCCGACCATCTTCATCGTATTGGCCGGACCCGCCGCGATGCGCATCGGCAAGGCGTTCGGCAAGTAAGAAGTCGCGTGCAAATAGCCACGAACGATGGTCCCGCGTAGTACGGGCATCTTGCCCGTTCCGGACGGACGGGACGCCCCCCACCCCCCTTTTCAATTCGTTCACCCTGTTTCCGCGCGATGCCTTACTCGCGCAGTTTCTTCTCCAGCAGCTCGCCCACCATCCGCGGGTCCGCCTTTCCGGCCGAAAGCTTCATCACCTGCCCGCGAATGAACCCCAGCGCCGCCTGTGCTTTCTTCGGAATGCCCTTTGCATCCGCCCACGCCTTGGGATTCGCGGCAATCGCCTCGTTGATCCACCGCTCCATCGCGCCCTCGTCGCGCACCTGGAGCATCCCCTCCGCCTCGACGATCACCGTCGGCGATTGCCGCCGTTCGATCAACATGCTCGCGACACCGGCCGCCGTCGTGGCGTTGATCAGCCCCTCGTGCACCAACCGCGCCAGGTCCGCCATATGCGCCGGATCGACGCCGAGCTTCGCGATCGTCCCCTGTCGGCGATTCGCTTCCGCCGCCCAGAAGCTCAGAAACTGCCGCGCCAGCGTGCGCCCGTCCGCGCCCGCCGCCACCGCCGCGTCGAACAGTTCGGCCGAGGCACGATCGGCCGCCAGATTGTCCGCGTCGACCCGCGACAGGCCGTGCTGCTCCACGTAGCGCGACACGCGCGTCAGCGGCAACTCGCACAGGCCGCCCCGCAGTTCGTTCAGCCACGCGTCGTCCACCGTAACCGGCGTCAGATCGGGATCGGGGAAATAGCGATAGTCGTGCGCCTCTTCCTTCCCGCGCTGAAACTCCGTCACGCCGCGAACGTCATCCCATCCGAAATTCATCTTGCCCAGCTTGTCGAGCGTGTAGTCGCGATCGGCCTCCCACGCCGCAACCTGCCGGCGGATTTCATACGCCACCGCGTCATGCACGTGCCGGAAGCTGTTGAGGTTCTTGATTTCACTGATCGGCGTGCGGTATTCGCGCCCCTCGAACGTGATCGCCACATTCACGTTCGGCTCGAAACGCATGTGCCCCTTCTGCATGTCCGCTTCAGAAACGCCCAGGTGACGTACCAGCCGTTGAAGCTCGACACAAAACGCATAAGTCTCGTCGGCGTTGGCCAGATCCGGCTCGGTCACGATCTCCAGCAGCGGCGTGCCCGCCCGGTTCAGATCGACCCGCGTGTGATCCAGCCCCTCGTGCGTGTTCTTGCCCGCGTCCTCTTCCAGGTGCGCGCGTCGAATCCGAACGGCCCGCGTTCCGGCAGTCGACGTGCTTTCCGCACCCGCCGCATCGCCGACTTCGGCCGCCGAGATCTCAAACCGCCCGTCGCTGCCCAGCGGCAGATCGTACTGACTGATCTGGTAGTTCTTCGGCAGGTCGGGATAGTAGTAGCTCTTGCGGTCCCACTTCGTCAGCGCCGCGATGCGGCAGTTCAACGCCAGCGCCGTTCGCACCGCGTATTCGAACGCTTGACGATTGATCACCGGCAGGGCGCCCGGCAGCCCGCCGCACACCGGGCACACACGGCTGTTCGGCGGCGCGCCGAACTCCAACGGGCAGCCGCAGAACATTTTCGTGCGCGTCGCGAGCTGAACGTGAATCTCAAGTCCGATGATCGGCCGCGCGACGAATTCCGCCACAAGCGCCTCCCGATTCCTTCGTCCAGCGCCGCGATAGTCTGCAATGGCCCGCTTCTGCTTCGACGACCCGTTCACGTGCGCTTCACGATGACCGCCGTCAAATCGTCGCCCTGCTTCGTCCCGGGAGCGAACGCCCGAACCGCTTCGTAGATGCGCGCTATGATCTCCGCCGCCGGCCGCTCGCGATGTATCCGCAGCAGTTCGTAGATGCGATCCGTGCCGAATTGCTCGCCGTCGGCCCGCGCCCACTCGAAAAAGCCGTCCGTAATCAGCGCCAGCATGTCGCCCGGCGCGAACGTCCGCCGCTCCGGCGGATCGTATTCGATGCCGTCCATCACGCCCAACGGCAACCCCTGAGGCTCGATCTCCGTGATCTGCCCCGTGGCCCCCTCGAACCACAGAATCGGCCCGTGTCCGCCGCTGATCATGTCAACCGTACACGCCTTCGGATCAAGCACGCCGAAAAACGCCGTCACGAACCGGTCGTCCGGCAGGTCCTCATGCAGAAGATAATTGACATCCGTTACCACCCGCGCCAGATCGGTGGTCCGCAGGATCGTCGCGCGAAACAGCGCGCGGCACTCCGCGATCACCAGCGCCGGACCGATGCCATGTCCCGTGGCATCCGCGATCGCCAGCGCCAGCTTGCCGTCCGGCAGCGTCATGAAATCGAAACAGTCTCCTCCGGTCTCGTCGGCCGGCTGGTTCCAGCCCGCCGCGTCGAAACCGGCGACCTTGGGATTTTCGCTCGGCAACAACCCCTGCTGAATCTGACGCGCGATGTTCAGATCGCGCTGCATCTGCTGCTTCTGGGCGAAATGCTCCAGCAGCATTTGCCGCTGAACCGCCACGCCCGCCTGAGCGCCGAGGTAATACGCCAACTCCTCGTCGCGCGCGTCGAACGGCCGCCCGCGCTTGTTAAGAAGCTGAAGCACGCCCACGATCGAGTTGTCGTGATCGCGCAGCGGACACGTGAGTATGTTGTGCGTGCGGAATCCCGACTTGCGATCGACCTCGGGGTTGAATCGCGGATCGGCGTAGGCCTCCGGCACGTTGACGAGCTGGCCCGTCCGCGCCACTTCCCCCGCAATGCCGAGCGTCGCCGGAAAACGGATTTCCTGCATGCCCGATTCCGCCACGCCCGTCGCGAAGCGGCTGTACAGCTCGTTGGTCGCGCGATCGAGGATAAAAACAGTCGCACGCTCGCAGTCGAGCACGGCCGTGCCGGCTTCGGCGATGCGCGCCAGCAGCGCACCGAGTTCGACGGTCGCCCCCAGATAGCGCGTCACTTCCAGCAGGCGCTGGAAATCAGCGACCCGTTTTGCATCATCGCGCTTCGGGACGTCGTGCTGGTTCATGCCTTCATTCCGCCCGCGGCGCCGCGCCCATCGTCAGCAGCGCCGGCGCCCATACGTTGAATTTACGCTGAACGATGTCAGCAAATCCCGCTTCCTCGAACAACCGGCGCATCTCCGCCCACGGAACATGATACACGTTGCCCTCCACCCGCGTCACGCACACGTCGAAGACGAACCATCCGACGATGTTGTCGCGGAAGCCGTCCGCCACCATCACCCGCCCCCCCGGCCGCAGCACGCGCCGCATCTCGCGGACCACCACCCCCTGATGCGGATAATGGTGAAACGAATGCGAGCACGTCACCAGGTCGAAGGAGCCGCTCCGAAACGGCAGATGCTCCGAGTCCCCGTTGATGAAACGCAGATCGTGCGCCCCGGCGTGCCGCGCCTTCCTCAGCGACTTGCGGCACATCTCGCCGGAGTAGTCGAGTCCCACCACCCGCACCGGCAGCCGCGAGCCGTACAGCAGCGCCGCCCAGGTGCCGGTCCCGCAGCCGATGTCGAGAACGTCGAACGTCGCGCGGGCCAGTTCCGCATCCGCGCTGCGCCACCGCGTGACTTCCTCGAGCATGATCTCGAAGGTCGGCCGAAACAGCAGATGCTGAAGGATCGAGCGGTCGTAGCTGTGCGCCCAGCGCTCGAACTCGTGCCGCGCCGACTTCTTGGCGTGATGCACCGTCGTGGCGGGATGTGCGTGTCGCGCGGTCACGCCGTCGCTCCCACCGAAGCGAGTCGTAACGTCGATTCGGCGACGAAATCCCGCTCCGTGCCACGCACGGCGGAATGCCGGTTCGTCGATCCCACGCAGACGCCCTTTCCTGACAAACGATGTCCCGCGCTTCGATTCTCAGCCGCGCTATTCACGTCCATGCTTCTGGTACGCTCGTCGTCCGATTGGACCCACGCCTCCCGCCCGCCGACGCCTCCTGCCGCGCCGCCGCGCCTTCCGATCGCGCGGTCTACCATATCCGAATTGCCCGCCACGCTGAAGCTCGCGACGCCCGCCCCACGAAGCCCCCCGCAACGCTTCTAAAACATTCGTGACACGTCTCGTGGCACGGTGTCAACCTCCGTGCGAAGTCCCATGCCGGACCTTCTTCCCATCGCTGCTCCCCCGCCTGCGTGGTCGCCGCTCCAACGCCTTCTGTTGTTCCCTGTTCCCCGTTCCCTTTCCCATTCGTGCCAGTTTAGGTCACCATTTCCCCTGCCGCCGGCATCCCGCACCATGAACGCTCACCGCCCGATCCGCTTCATGAACTCGTCCTCGTCGATCACCTCCACGCCCAACTCCCGGGCCTTGTCCAGCTTGCTGCCCGCCTCCTCGCCGCAGACGACAAAATCGGTCTTCTTGCTGACGCTGCCGGCCGGCTTGCCGCCGGCGGCCTTGATCGCGTCCTGAATCTCCTTGCGCGAGAAGTGGCGAAACGTCCCGGTCGGGACTACGGTCTTGCCGGCCAGCGGCTGATTTGCGTTGACGCGGCGCTTCGGCTGAGTCATGTTGACCCCGGCCGCTGCAAGTTGCTCGACCGTACGGCGGCCGGCCTCGCTCGTGAAAAACGCGCGGATGCTGGCGGCGACCTCGGGACCGATGCCTTCGACTTCCTGAAGCTCTTCGAGCGACGCGCCGGCGACGTTGTCCATGCGGCCGAACTGATCGGCCAGGATTTCGGCCGTCGCAGCGCCGACGTGACGGATGTTCAGCGCGGCCAGCACGCGGGCCAGCGGCTGGCTCTTGCTGCGCTCGACGCCTTCGAGCAGTTTGTCCGCGCGCTTCTCACCAAGCTGAACCGCCTGTTTTTTCACGCCTTCGTCGGTGCGGCGCTCCTGTTCGAACGTCAGGCCCGCCAGTTTCTCGCGCCAGCGCCCCGGCTTGTCCCGCTCTTCGTTCGTAATCTTGTACAGATCGGCGTACGAGTGCACCCAGCCGCGATCGACGAGTTGCTCCACCAGCGCCTCGCCGACGCCCTCGATGTCCATCTGGTCGCGTCCGCAGAAATACTTCAGCCGTTCCTTGATCTGGGCGTCGCAGGCGGGATTGATGCAGCGGATATAAACGCCGCCCTCGTCTTTCACAATCTCGCCGCCGCAGACGGGGCATTTTTTCGGCGGCTCGACGCGCTTCCCGCGCGGACGGCCGGCCTTCGCGATGCGCACCACCTGCGGGATGATCTCGCCGGCCTTTTCGATGACGACCGTGTCGCCGATGCACAATCCGCCGTGCTCGGCGCCGAGTCGCTCGACCTGATCGAAGTTGTGCAGGCTGGCGTGGCGGACGGTCGTGCCCGAAAGCGGCACGGGGTCCATGACGGCGCGCGGCGTGATCGTGCCCAGCTTGCCGACCTGAAAATCGACCTGGCGCAACACGGTCTCGGCCTGCTCGGCGGCGTACTTATACGCGATGCACCATCGCGGAAAACGGCTGGTCGCGCCGAGCAGGTCGCGCTGGTGCAGATCGTCGATCTTGATGACCAGCCCGTCGGTCTCGTAGTCGAGCTTGTGGCGGCGCTGGTCCCAGTCGGCGATGAAGGCGAGCAGTTCGTCCACCTTGCGGCACAATCGCCGGTGAGGATTGACCGGCACGCCCCACTGCGCGATCGCGTCGAAGAACTCCGACGCCCGCTCGAAGCGCATCGGCTCGACCTCGCCGTAACCGTGCGCGCAGAACGCCAGGCCGCGGCCGGCGACGTTTCGCGGATCGAGTTGCTTGAGCGTGCCGGCGGTGGCGTTGCGCGGATTGGCGAACGGTTCTTCGCCCTCTTTTTCGCGCTGCGCGTTGAAGCGGTCGAAGTCCGGACGCGGCCAGTAGATCTCGCCCCGCAACTCCAGCACGTCGGGCCAGCCGCGACCGCGCAGCGTCAACGGAACGCTGCGAATCGTCCGGGCGTTGACCGTCACGTCGTCTCCCGTCCGGCCGTCGCCGCGCGTGGCCGCCAGCACCAGGCGCCCCTTCTCGTAGCGCAGGCTGATCGAGACGCCGTCGATCTTGGGATCGACGAGATAAGCGTACGCCTCGCCGCCCAGCCCCTTCGAGACGCGCGCGTCGAACTCGCGCAGCTCGGCCTCGTTGTAGGTGTTGTCGATCGACAGCATGGGCTCGGCATGCACGACGTGCGCGAAGCCCTCGATCGGCCGGCCGGCGACGCGCTGGGTGGGGGAATCGGGGACGACCAGTTCGGGATGGGCGGCCTCGAGGTCCTTGAGGCGCCCAAACAGTCGGTCGTAGTCGCGATCCGAAATCTCGGGACGATTATCGACGTAGTAACGGTGATCGTGGCGGCGGATTTCGTCGCGCAGGCGTTCGACTTCATCGCGCGGACTCATGTCGGCAGGGCCTCCCGCCGGGCATTTCACCTGACGTTTGCCCGCGTTTCAATGGGAAACAACGCCACGAATCGTCGGTGCGGGTCCCGCGCGCCGGCGACAGCAATATGCGGCATGATGACTGGCCATTCCGACCGGCGGGCCACGGATCGCGCGTGCACCCAGCCCATTCCCTCCGCCATCAGTCACCTGACGACCGCTCGCCGCACATGGGTTGCGGCTTCTGGCTCACGGCCGACGGCGGACGGCCGATGGCTGCCCGATCCGCACAGCGGACCCCACCGGCCGACGGCTGATCGCAAGTATTGCATTGCTTGTGCCGTTTGTCGTACAGTATGAGTGGGTCGCCTTGTGGAGTGACACGGCCGGTCACGGCCGTGCGGCGATATCTTCGGGCCTACGACTGGTCATGCACCGCGCCGGTCCCTGCCGGCGCCCGCGCCTTTTCTGGGGGAGAGGAGTCTACTTTGTCACTGCTTGTCGCCCGCTCATCCGAATGTTTCACCGCCTGCACAGTTTCTGAAGCCCCGATGCGAAGCGCCTCGACGAACCGTCATTCTCGTCGTCCGGCGACTGTGAGCCGCGCCCTCCGCGCCGCCGCTCACCGCGCCATTCGAACCAACCACGCGGCCCGACACGGACCCGCCGCAGGCGCTGCAAAAGTTGCACTGGCCGCGCTGGCCGCGCTGGCGATTCTGGCCGGCTCGGTCGACGCCCTGTCATGCCCCCCGGAGGGAATCGATCTGTCGCGTTCCCCCAAATGCTATCCGTCCGATCTTCCGCCCGAGATCTGGGAGCAGATCATCGAAGAAAACGGCGCCCTGCCGCCGACGTGGGGGCCGGTCGGCACGGACTACGTGTCCGACACCACGGTCTGGGTCGGTGACATCGAACAGGGACCCTCGGGCCGGGCACAGCCGGCCCACTTCATGTACAGCTTCGCTCCCGACGGAACGACCTGGGGCCTGCCGAGCATCTCTTCCACCGGCCCGAGCGATCTGAGCGCCCAACTGATCACGCTCTTCGGCGTCGGAAATCTCGACCGCGGGCGCGAGTACCTGCGACAGGCCATCGCCGGCTGGAAGCGCACCGCGGGAACGACGTACGACGAAGTAGCTGACGACGGCGCGCCGATGGACCAGCTCATCACGCGCGTCCCGACGCGCGGCGACATCCGCATCGGCGGGCGCGGATTCGGGACCGGCTCATTCCTGGCGTACAACGCCTTTCCCTCGCCCGGCTTCGCGGGCGTCGGCGGCGGCGACATGTGCTTCAATACGTCCTACTTCCTGCCCGGCAACTTTGGCGATCCCTCCAGCAACTATCGTTATCTCCGCAACACCACCGGCCACGAACATGGTCACGGGCTGGGCTACATCCACGTCGTCCCGTGCAACAATCAGTTTCTCATGGAGCCGGTGATCGCGCTGGGCTTCGACATGCAGACCATCGACGAAATCCGCGGCGTCCAGCGGAATTACGGCGATCGATTCGCGGGCAATCACGACGCCGCGTCGGCCCACGATTTCGGCAATCTGACTACGCCCGTTCCGCGATCGGTCATCGAGCGCCAGTTGTCGACCAACGGCGTCAACGGCTTCGGCAACACGCATCAGGACTGGTTCCGCTTCACCATCGACAGCGGGCAAGACGTCGTCATCACCGTCGCGCCGACGGGCGGCACCTACACCAACGGCCAGCAGACCGGTGGGTGCAGCGGCTCGACGGGGCTGATCAACGCGCAACAAGCCGGCAACCTGAACATCGAGCTGTGCGACGAAACCGGCGCCACCGTGCTGATGACCGCCGCGTCGGCCGGACCGGGCGCAAACGAAACGATCAACGCCCCCGGGCTGGCGGCCGGAACGTACACGGTGCGGGTGTTCGACGTGGGACCGAATCCGGCCGCGAACCAGATTCTTCAGCTTTACGATCTGACGATTCGCGCGGGCACGGCCACCGCGCCGCCGGCGCCGTGCGCGGGACTGAACAAGCGCGTGGCGGCCAACACGAACTGCTTCTTCATGGGCGACGTCCTGTCGCGGCCCAACGAGACCAACGCGACGCTGTCCAACGCGTCCTACGACTGGGACCTGATCGGCGACGGCGTGTTTGAGACGCTCAACAATCCGGCGCCCAGCCGGCAGTACATTTCGAACGGCGTGTATCCCGTGACGTTGCGGCTGACCGATTCGCTCGGCGGCGTCGCGTATGACACGATCAACGTCGTCGTCTTCGGCGGCGTCACGACGCTGACGAGCGTCGTCCCTTCGCTCGGCCGCCAGGGCGAGATCGTGCCGATCGTGATCAACGGCACGAACCTCAAGAACGTCACGAGCCTGAGCCACTTGACGCTGTCCGGCCCGGGCGTGACGCTGATCGGCACACCGACGCCGAACGTGCTCGGCACCCAGGTGACCGGCGTTTCCGTCGAGGTCGACTGCGACGCGCTGCCGACGATTCGCTCCCTGACGGTCTCGAATCAGGATGGCACGGCGACGTTGTACTTCGCATTCTCGGTCCGACCGGCGCTGCCGACGCCGGGCGACCTCAACTGCGACTGCATGGTGGATGAGAATGACGTCGCCGCGTTCGTACTGGCGCTGATCGACCCCGCGGCGTATCAGGTCGCGTATCCGCTGTGCAACCGAATCCGCGCCGACATCAACGGCGACGTGATCGTCGACGGCGACGACGTGCAGGGCTTTCTCTCGCTCCTGCCATAAGGCGGCCGCGGACCGCCGGATGATCAGAACCACGAACGCGCGAGATGGCGCCATCCGGCGCACGTCGTTCATAAACGATGCCGGCGCCCCTTCAGGGTGCGATGGGATGGGGGCGACGGCAACCGACGGCGCCGGCCTTCGGCCTCAACCGCCGGGTAACATCTGACAACCCTTCGGGGCAAATCGCCGGCCTTCAAGCCTGCCAGGATTCACGCGACACCGGTGCGTCAGGCTTCGCTGAGATTTGGCTGCGGACAAGGGCCGACTTTTGGCGGCGGCCGGATGGCTTTTGGCCGAGGGCTACCACCCTTCAATGCCGCCTGCCCTCAGCCGGAATATTCACCGCCAGCGCCCGCGGCGACAGCCCCCACGCCGTCAGTTGCGCCAGGGCCAGTTCGCGGACCAGCGTGCCCGTGACCAGTCGCACGTCGAGCAGCAGTACGAACTCCTCGACGCGGCCGGCGATCATGCGGGCCGTCGTGTATTCGAGTTCGAATTCCTTCTGCAACCGCCCGCTGAGCACCCCCTTGTTCCAGCGGCGAGGAGACAACCGCCCGACCGACTCCTTCCAGGCCAGAACCTTCACGCGCCGCCGGCGCTTGTCGCGTTGTCGAGCGTGGTCGCGGAGCAACGCCGCGGCAGTCGCATGGCCGGTCTCGCTCAAGGCGCGCTCCAGCAGCGCCCGAATGTGCGGCGTCTTGATCGGTCCCGAGGTCTGCGACGAGACCAGAAACGTCGCTACCGCGCCGGCAAGCTCCTGGGCTGTCCGGCCGTCGCCGTCGCCCGAGATGCGCAGCACGCGCCGTAAGCATGCGGCGACCTTGCTTCGCTGAAAAGGTTCGCACCGCCCGTCGCTCTTGCGCACGGGCATGGCCGGCGGCGTGATGCGGGGATCGCTCATGGGAAAAGTTCCTGCTGCCCCGGCGCTTCGTGCCGGGCACGCTCCTCGATCTGTCGCGCGGTCTCGACGAAGTCCTCGACCACCTGAAAGTTCTCGGTCACGCTGGCGAACCGCACGTAGGACACCTTGTCCAGTCCCGCCAACCGCTTCGCCAGTTCGCGGCCGATGAACGAGCTGGGAACCTCGCGCTCGAATTCGCGAAACACCAACTCTTCGACCTCGTCCACCAGTCGGTTCAGCGCATCCTCGGACACCGGCCGCTTCCAACAGGCCCGCTGAAGTCCGGCCAGCATCTTCGTGCGGTCGAACGCCACCCGCGTGCCGTCCTTCTTGATGACCGACATGCGAACCGTCTCGTCGATGCGTTCGCGAGTCGTGAATCGCCTCTTGCACGCCTCGCACAGACGGCGGCGGCGAATCGACCGGCCGGAGTCCGTCGGGCGGGAGTCGATGACGCGATCGCGGTCGATCTCTCTGCAAAAGGGGCACTGCATGGAGGTCGTTCGACGGCCAGGCCGGGGATCGGATTGCCCAGATCTGGCGGATTCCGGAACACCATCTACCCGATCACTCCATACCACCTATGGGTGCGAGTTAACGGTAAGCAACTAGATTTGGTATGTCAAGTACCGCCCCTCAGCACGCGTCGCGTTTGCGGCGTGATTGCGAGCCACGCCAACGGCGCGGTTCAGAGCCGCGAAGCGTCAGCGCGCGGGATACGGCGCCGATTTCCGCGAAACGCTTCGTTCCTGAAGCCAGCGCTTCCCGTGGCCGGCAGGCATTGGCGCACACTCACTACCCGTTGGTTTGTGCGCGCCGTCGGCGCGCGAATCCAGCCGGACGGCGCGGTGCGGCTGCGATTCGCACGCGCTGAAACAGGCGCTCGCCTTTGCTATCGCGGGAAATCGGCGCTCATCCGCCCGCCGTGACGTGATTCTCGACAAACTCAATCGCATTTCGGAACAGCGCCATGCCGGGGCCGTCGGCCGGACGCTGCCGCGTCC
Source organism: Planctomycetaceae bacterium (assembly GCA_011525745.1). Classification (GTDB taxonomy): domain Bacteria; phylum Planctomycetota; class Phycisphaerae; order UBA1845; family UTPLA1; genus PLA4. Next base: position 50,065 of record WYBU01000076.1, read on the forward strand.
AGTCGGGCGTATGTGTGGCCTCGATGGCTCGCTCGGGATGCGGCATCAGCCCCAGGATGCGGCCGGTGGCGTCGGTCAGTCCGGCGATGTCCATCTCGCTGCCGTTGGGATTGATCGGAAACGGGCCGGGCCGCCCCTGCGCGTCGCAGTAGCGCAACGCGATGTGCCCTCCCTCGACCAGCCGCGAGCGCGTCTCTTCGCCGTCGGTGACGACTTTGCCCTCGCCGTGTGCGACCGGGACCATCCAGCGTTGCCCGCGCCGCAGGATGGCACAGTGATCGCTTGTGGCCTCGAGCCACACCCAGCGATCTTCGTAGCGCCCGGAATCGTTGTGCGTAATCGTCACGCGCCGCTCCAGCCCCGGCCCCGGCAGCAGACCGGCCTTGACGAGCACCTGAAAGCCGTTGCAGATGCCCAGCAGCAACCCGCCGCGCTGCACGAACGCGCGCAGCGCATCGCCCAGGTGCAGCGACAGCCGAACCGCGAGGATTTTGCCGCTGGCGATGTCGTCGCCGTAGCTGAATCCCCCCGGCACGGTCACGATGTGAAAACGCTCCAGCATCGCCGGCGATTCGATCAGCCGATTGACGTGAATCGTTTCAGCGACGGCGCCGGCCCGCGCCCAGGCGAACGCCGTCTCCTCCTCACAGTTGATGCCGGCCGCCCGAAGGATCAAAACGTTGATCGCGCCCATCGAGACATTTTCGCGATTGCCGCGGTGAACGCAACGGTCGCGGTTCCGTTCAGCGCGGCGACCGGCGACCGCCGACCGCCGACTCGAACTGTACTGACAGCGCCCCACCGATTCGAACCGCAACCGCCTCTTTAACCGAACCGCGACCGTAAGCGAGCGCCGGATCACGCGCGACCGCAAGCGGCACGCCCGACGCGCCGCCATGCCCTCACACGCCGGCCCGAACCGTTCTTCGATTCAAGGCGCCGCGCGACGCTCCTTCACGGTCGCGGTTAGGCGAAGAAGCCACAACCTGCGAACATGCGCATCTGACGGACTGCCGTTCATCGCAATCGGACGGTACACTGCGGATAACCGATCGAGGAGCATTCCATGACCTCTCGTATTCCGCTCGCCGCCATTGGGTCCGCGCCGCTGGCCGTCGTCGCCGTGCTCGTCCTGTCGCACACGCTGACCGCCGAGCCGCCCGCGGCGGACGGGCCGGCCAAGCCCAAAGCCGCCCGCACCGACATCTACGACACCAAGGCCGATGCCCGCGCCCTGATCGCCGCCGCCACGAAAAAGGCCGCACGCGACAACCAGCGCGTGCTCATCATGTACGGCGGCAACTGGTGCGGCTGGTGCCACAAGCTGCACGACCTGTTCAGGACCGACAAGGACATCGCCCGCACGTTGCTCTACGAGTACCAGCTCGTCATGGTCGACGTCGGCCGCTTCGACAAGAACACCGACGTCGCGAAGGATTACGGCGCCGACCTGAAAGCGGGCGTGCCGTTCCTGACGGTCCTCGACGGCGCGGGCAAGGTGCTGGCCAACCAGGAAACCGGCGCCCTGGAAAAAGGCGATCAGCACGACCCGGCGAAGGTGCTGGCGTTCCTCAAGAAACACCAGGCCGAACCGCAGGACGCCCGCGAAGTACACAAGGCGGCGATGGCACGCGCCAAGTCCGAAGGCAAGCTGCTCTTTCTGCACGTCGGCGCGCCGTGGTGCGTCTGGTGCCACCGGCTCGAGGACTACCTGGCCGACGAGAAGATCGCGCCGGTCATCGCCAAGGCGTTTGTCGACGTGAAGATCGACCAGGATCGCATGAAAAACGCCGAGGAAGTCATCGGTGCGATTCGCAAGGACAAACAGGGCGGCATCCCGTGGTTCGCCTTCATCGACGCCGGCGGCAAGCCGCTGATCACCAGCGAAGGCCCGGACGGCAACGTCGGCTGTCCCGTCGCCCCGGCCGAGATTGCTCACTTCGAGAAAATGCTCGGCTACGCCGGCGGCAAGCTCTCCGAATCCGACGTCAAACTGCTGATCGAGGAACTGAAGCGCCGCGGCGAAGCGTTGCAGCGTCGCTGAGAACGCGCGAAAACTCCAGCGAGGCGCCGTCGGCGCTCAACGCAACCCTGCCGCGACATGTGCTGCGAATAATGCTCTTCCGCAATACGCGCGACGCCCAACGAATCAAGGAGTCTCTGCGCCGCGTTCTGTTGGTCCCTGTTCCCTGTGCCCTTCCTCTCTCCTTTGCGGCTGCCTGCCTCCCACCCATCACGGCGTCCACGTCTGAAGCAGGTGCATGTAGTTTGCCCGCTCGAAGGTCTCGGGATTGGGACAGCGCTGCCGGTTCATGCTGCCGCGCATCTGCTCCAGCGATTCGTACTCTTTTTCGAGCATCCAATCGACCAAATCCTGCCGGATGCGCCGCAGATAGTCCGGGCCGAATTTGAGCAACGCCGACACGATCTGCACGCCGTGTGCTCCGCACATGATTGCCTTGATCGCGTCGAACGCCGTATGCACGCCGCCCGTCACCGCCAGCGACGGCCGCACCACGCCCGACAGAATCGCCAGCCAGCGCAGCCGCAGCAGCAGTTCCGACGAATCCGAAAGTTGCAGGCTCGACTCGACGCACAACTCCTCGATGTTGATGTCCGGCTCGAAGAAGCGGTTGAACAGCACCAGTCCGTCCACGCCCGCCGCGTCCAGCTTTCGCGCGACGTTCGCGGGCGACGTGTAGAACGGCGAGAGCTTTACGGCCAGCGGGATCGTCACGGCACGGCGCACGGCCGCCACCATCTCGATCAGCCGCCGCTCGACCTCCTCGCCCGTCGTACTCGCGTCGGTCGGAACGTGATAGACGTTCAGTTCCAGCGCATCCGCGCCGGCGCTTTGCATCCACGTCGCATGCTCCAGCCATCCGCCGGGCGACGCGCCGTTGAGCGACGCAATGACCGGAACATCGACGGCTTCCTTCACGCGCCGCAGATGCTCAAGATAAGCGTCCGGCCCCATCACGAACAATTCCGGCTCGGGCAGGTACGAGCGCGCCTCGACGTGCGCCTCGGCGTGCGCCTGCGTCGCGCGGAACGTCGCCAGCCCCTCGGCGTTGATCTGCTCCTCGAACAGCGATCGCAGCACAATCGCCGCCGCGCCGGCGTCTTCGAGGCGTCGCACGCCGTCGAGCGAATCCGCCAGCGGCGAGGCGCCGGCGATCAGCGGATGCGGCAGCCGAAAACCGAGAAATGTCGTCGTCAGTTCCATGAGTCACCGCCTTGCATGTTGCACAACCGCCTTCGGTCGTGTCGCCGTTCCCAAGAGCCTCCCGCCCGTCTGATCCGAACCGAAAGCGCCAACGCCCCGATAGGGTGGCCCACCGCGTTGCGGTGGGTTCACGATGACATGAACACGATGTAATCTCCCCGGTTGCGATCCATGCACCCGCTCACGCCGCGGTCCGCACCGCGGACGCTACTCCGCTTTCGCACCTTGCGCCGCCGGTTCCTTGCCGTCCCCGTTCCCGCCCGGCACGCGCAATTGCGCCATGTGCTCATACACCGCAATCCGACGCGTCGCGTGCTGCTGTGCCTCGACCGCCAGCCGCCGGAATCGCTCCGGATCCATCAGCTCCACCATCCGGAAGCGCGTCTCATTGCTCATGTAATCCTTCACGGGAATCTTCCCGCCGCGAGAATCCAGCGACAACGGCGGCTCGCCGCGCGTCACGCGCCGCGGGTCGTACCGATACAACGGCCAGATGCCGCTGTCGGCCGCGCGTTTCTGCTGATCGACGCCATACTGAAGGTCGTAGCCGTGCGCAATGCAGTGGCTGTAAGCGATGATCAGCGACGGCCCGCCGTAAGACTCGGCCTCGCGGAGCGCCTTGACCGTGTGGTTGTCGTCCGCGCCGAACGCCACGCTGGCCACATACACGTGTCCGTAGGCCATCGCCATCAGGCCCAGATCCTTCTTGCCGACGCCCTTGCCCATCGCCGCGAACTTGGCCGCAGCGCCCAGCGGCGTCGCCTTCGACATCTGCCCGCCCGTGTTGGAATAGACCTCGGTGTCCAGCACCAGCACGTTGACGTCGTGTTCCATCGACAGAACGTGATCCAGCCCGCCGTAGCCGATGTCATACGCCCAGCCGTCGCCGCCGATGATCCACACGCTCTTCCGGACCAGATAGGGCGCCAGCGCCGCCAGCTTCAGCGCCTCGGGCGAATCCAGATCGCGCAGCTTCAACAGCAGCGCCCCCACGCGCTGCCGCTGCGCCGCGATCGCCGACTCGTCGGCCTGCTTCGATTCCATCAGCTCGCGCACCAGCGTGTCGCCGATGCGCGGCGCCACGCGCTTCAGCAGCTCCCGCGCCTGCAACGCCAGCGCATCCACCGCCAGCCGAAAGCCGAAGCCGAACTCCGCCGTGTCCTCGAACAGCGAGTTCGACCACGCCGGCCCGCGCCCCGCCGCGTCGGTCGTATAGGGCGTCGTCGGCAAATTGCCGCCGTAGATCGACGAACAGCCGGTTGCATTGGCCATCAGCAGCCGGTCGCCGAAAAGTTGCGTCAGCAGTTTTAAATAGGGCGTCTCGCCGCAGCCGGCGCATGCCCCGGAGTACTCGAACAGCGGCAGCAGCAGTTGCGAACCCTTCACGTCCAGCCGCGCCAGCGCCGTGCGGTCGGCCTCGGGCAGGCCCAGGAAAAAGTCGTAGTTGATCCGCTCGCGCTCGCGCAGCGGCTCCTGCGGCGTCATGTTGATCGCCTTGTGCCGCGGGTTGGCCTTGTCCTTGGCGGGGCAGACGTTCACGCACAGCTTGCAGCCGGTGCAGTCCTCCGGCGCAACCTGGATCGTGTACTTCATCCCCGCGTATTCCTTGGCCTTGTAGTCCTGCGACAGGAACGTCGCCGGCGCGCCGCTCAGCCCCGCCGGCTCGTACACCTTGGCGCGAATCGACGCGTGCGGGCAGACCATCGCGCACTTGTTGCACTGGATGCAGATCTTCGGATCCCAGATCGGTATCTCCAGCGCGATGTTGCGCTTTTCCCACTTCGACGTGCCCGTCGGCCACGTGCCGTCCACCGGAAACGCGCTGACCGGCAGCAGATCCCCCTTGCCCGCCAGCATCACCGCCAGCACGCGCTTGACGAAATCCGGCGCTTCTTCCGACACGATCGGCGGCTTGGACCGCCCGGCCGTCACGCGCTGCGGCACTTTCACTTCGTGAAGCTGCGCCAGCGCCGCATCGACCGCGGCGCAATTGCGCCGCACGACTTCCTCGCCCTTCTTTCCGTAGGTCTTGGCGATCGACGACTTGATCTTCTCGATCGCCTGCTCGCGCGGCAGCACGCCCGAAATGCCGAAAAAGCACGCCTGCATGATCGTGTTGATGCGCCCGCCCATGCCGGCCGCGCGGGCCACGGCCGTGGCGTCGATGACATGGAACTTCAGCTTTTTCTCGATGATCTGCTGCTGCGCCTCGCGCGACAGCCGGTCCCAGACGGCCTCGGGGCCGTACGGGGCGTTGAGCAGAAACACCGCGCCGGGCGCGGCGCATTCGAGCACGTCGTAGCGGTCGAGGAACTCGTACAGGTGGCACGCGACGAAGTTGGCCCGGCGGATGAGATACGTCGACCGGATCGGCCGCGGCCCGAAACGCAGGTGCGAAATCGTGATCGCGCCGGACTTCTTCGAGTCATAGACGAAATAGCCCTGTGCGAAGTTGTCCGTCTCTTCGCCGATGATCTTGATCGAATTCTTGTTCGCTCCCACCGTGCCGTCGGCGCCCAGGCCGAAGAACACGCCGCGGAACACGTCGTCGGCCTCGATGTCGAACTCGTCGTCGACGTCCAGCGACAAATGCGTCACGTCATCGACGATGCCGACCGTGAAGCGCGGTTTCGGATTCGGCCGCGCCAGCTCGTCGAACACCGCCTTGACCATCGCAGGCGTGAATTCCTTGCTGGCCAGTCCGTAGCGCCCGCCGACGATCCGCGGTTCGCCCGCCAGCGGCGACGTGCGCAACTGCCGCGCCTCGGCCAGCGACGCCACCACGTCCAGAAACAGCGGCTCGCCGATCGCGCCCGGCTCCTTCGTGCGGTCCAGCACGGCGATCGACCGAACGCTGCGCGGCAGCGCGGCCAGAAATGCCTCGGCCGCGAACGGCCGGTACAACCGCACGACCACCGCGCCGACGTTCTCGCCGCGGCGGGTCAGATATTCGATCGTCTCGCGCGCCGTCTCGGCCCCCGATCCCATCAGCACGATCACACGCTCGGCCGCCGGGTCGCCGAAGTAGTCGAACAGCCGATACGCCCGGCCGGTCCGCTGGGCGAAGCGCTCCATCGCTTTCTGTACGACGCCGGAGCACTTCGCGTAAAAGCCGTTGCACGCCTCGCGCGCCTGGAAGAAGGCGTCGGGGTTCTGCGCGCTGCCGCGCAACACCGGTCGGTCGGGCGTCAGTGCGCGCTGCCGATGGGCCGCAACGGCGTCTTCGGAGATCATGAAACGCAAATCGTCGTCCGACAGCGGCGTGATCTTGGACACTTCGTGCGAAGTGCGGAAGCCGTCGAAGAAGTGAAGGAACGGCACACGCGATTCCAGCGACGCCGCCTGCGCGATGCACGCCATGTCGTGCGCTTCCTGCACCGAACCGGCCGCCAGCAGCGCGAAGCCGATCTGCCGGCAGGCCATCACGTCGGAGTGGTCGCCGAAGATCGCCAGGGCATGCGTCGCCAGCGTGCGGGCGGTGACGTGCATCGTGAACGGCGTCAGCTCGCCGGCGATCTTGTACATGTTGGGGATCATCAGCAGCAGACCCTGCGACGCGGTGAACGTCGTCGCCAGGCTGCCCGCCTGTAGCGCGCCGTGAACCGCGCCGGCGGCGCCGCCTTCGGACTGCATCTCGGTCACCGACGGGACCTGTCCCCAGAGATTGGTTCGGCCCTGCGCGGACCACTCGTCGCAAAACTCGCCCATCGGCGACGACGGCGTGATCGGATAGATCGCGATCACTTCGTTGAGCCGATGAGCGACCATGGCGGCGGCCTCGTTGCCGTCCACCGTGATCATGTACTTCGCGGGCATGACTGCTCCCTTCTGCCGGCCGCGCCGTGACGCGGCGAGGCTGGCGCCGCGCGCGGCGAATAGCGCACGGACCCAGCGGCCGCACCGATAGTACAGCGCTCAAAAGTACGCCTTGCAACCCTTGTGCCAGCAACGAATTCGCATGAGCGCCCCAGCAATCCACTGACATGCGTTGGCGCGTACGTGATTCAGAAGCTTGAATCGAACCGCGACCCTGAACGCGACCAAGGCGCAAGCGTGAACGGAGCGCCGAGTCGTCATCGCGATGAACGACCGCCTCGTCTGTAACTGTCGGCCGCGAATCGGGCCTCTCAAACACGCCCTAACGTGTTCGTTGATCCGAACCTCAAACGCCATCGTCGGAGTAAACGCCTTCCGAATTGATCCGAGCCTCATGCGCAAGCGCCGACGTACACGCTTCGGCGACTCGGAGCCGTCCCGTTGCACTCGTACGTCCCTTCATTTTAACGCCAATCGTCGCCGACCGCCGCACTCACGAAGAGGCGATGCCGGCTCAACCTTCGTGTTATCATGCCTCGCGTCAATCTCCCGCGCCGAATCAGCGCCGCCGCGCGAATGACGGGACGCACACCATGAAACTCCTCGCATTCGACATCGAAATCTCAAACATCTTCAACCTCCGTCCGCACGAGGACCTCGAAAAATACGCACCGTTCGACGTCTCCGTGGCCGCCACGCAGGTCGACGGCGGCGAGCATCGCCTCTGGTTCTCGCGCGGACCGGACGATCGGCCGCTTGTGAACCTCCAGAAAAACCACGCCCGCGAATTGCTGGCTTATCTCGAGCGGATGCAGCGCGCCGGTTGCGCCGTCTGCGCCTGGAACGGCCTGGGCTTCGATCTGAAATGGATCGCCCACGCCGCCGACGATGTCGCCGCCGCCTCGCGCATCGCACGCGCCATGTACGACCCGATGTTCCAGTTCTTCAAGCTCAAGGGCTTCCCCGTCGCGCTGGAGGCCGTGGCGCGCGGCCTCGGCATCGGCATGAGCAAAAGCATGAACGCCGCCGACGCGCCGCGCGAGTGGCGCGCCGGCAACCATCAGCGCGTGCTCGACTACGTGCTGGGCGATGCACGCATGACCGTGGGCATCGTTTCGGCCGTCATCCAGCGCCGCGAAATCGCCTGGATCAAGAGGGACGGCCGCCGCGCCAGTGTCGCCCTGCCGCGTCTGCGCACCGTCGACGAGTGCATGGCCGATCCGATGCCCGATCAGTCGTGGATGGACAGCCCCATGCCGCAGTCGCGCTACACCGAATGGCTGAAGTAGGTTCCGCCGTGCGGACCGGGCATCCATCAGCTTGGATGCGTTTTCGGTCGCCGGTTGTCAGTTCACAGTCGTCAGTTCCGAAAGGCCGAATCTCAAATCTCAGATCTCAAATCTGAGATTCTGAATCTGAACTCAGAATCCCCTCCGTCGCTCCGCCGCTTTTCGCCGCTCCCTGTTCCCTTGTTTCGACGTTTCGACCCTTCAACTTTCCCTCCTCACTCCCCCGTTTCCAACCGATCACAACCCAGCGCACGCCGCATCCCTTCCGCCTTGTCCAGCGTTTCGGCGTATTCGGCGTCCGCGTCGGAGTCGATGACGATGCCCCCGCCGGCCCACAGCGATACGCGGCCGCGCGCCACGACCATCGTGCGGATGGCGATGTTCAGCATCATCGAACCGTCGATGCCGATGGTTCCGATCGCTCCGCAATAGGGTCCGCGCGGATCCGGCTCCAGTGCGTCGATGATCTGCATCGCGCGCACCTTCGGCGCACCGGTGATCGAGCCGCCGGGAAACGTCGCGGCGATCAGTTCCAGCGCGTCGCGGTCCTCGCGCAGCACCCCCTCCACCGTCGCCACACGGTGAAAAACCGTCGGGTGAATCTCCGTTTCAGCCGCGCTGACCACGCGAACCGAGCCGAATTCGCACACGCGTCCCAGATCATTCCGTTCCAGATCGACGATCATCACCAGCTCCGCCCGGTCCTTCGCGCTGGTCTCCAGCTCGGCACGCGCCGCCGCGTCGATTGCGGCGTCGCCCGTCCGACGCCGCGTGCCCTTGATCGGCCGCGTCACGACCTTCCGCCCGCGCAAGTCGAGGAACAATTCCGGCGACGACGACAGCACGGCCGTGCGCGGCCCCCCATACGCGTCCGCATCCCACGCGAGGCAGGCCGCAAACATGGCCGGATTGGCCGCGCACAACCGCTCGTAAAGCTCGTAGGGATGCCCCGCGAACGGCGCGGAAAATCGCTGAGCAAAATTGACCTGATAGATGTCGCCCGCCCGAAGATGCTCATGAATCCGACCGATCGCCGCGACGTATTCGTCGCGCGTCATGTTCGAACGCAGCGCGGCTTGCGTCGGGAGCGAACGAACCTCCTCGCGCGACCCCGGCGCCGCGCCTTCGGCCCAGTTCGCCAACTCCTCGACGCGGCGCGCCGGCGACGGACGGTCCTCCGAGTAACCGGGGACATCGGTCCCCGCGGCATACCAGACGTCCCCAGTGTTGTCATACACCAGCAGCGTGTCGCAGGCCCACCACTTCGCCTGCGGCACGCCGGCGAACGTCGTATGTCGGCGACAAATCGGCTCGAATGCCTGGCCTGCTTCGTAAGAGAGAAAACCCACCCAGCCGCCGACGAACGGCAACGGGCAGCCATCGGCCAGTCGACGCCATCGCTGGGAATCACCGCTGTTCATCCTGGGCAATACGACGCCGGCCCCCAATTCGATCGGTCTTCCCACGCCGTAATAGCTGTACCGTCCATAACGCGGTTCGCAGGCAGCGCTATCGAGCAAAAACCCGCCGGGCTGCGACCCAATCGCTGCCCGAATCGACCGTGTCGAAAGCGGGGTCTCGAGTCGACGGACTTGCCACCGGGCGGTTGAATCGTCGAAATCGCTCATATAGTGCTCCGCCCTTTCCCAGCCTTGTGTCTCGGGACTAGGATTGTATACTGACGGGGGTTCAAGCCTGCCGCCTTCGGACTCGTCGCCGAGGCCAGCCGACTGTGGGGGAACCGGGGAGGTCGATGAATATGAACGGCCAATCTGCGCCCGGATCATCGGCCGGCGAGATCGTCGTGATCGCGCCGCGGCAGACGGTCCATTGGATCATCGCCGGTTTGCTGGCGATCATCGCCACCGTGCTGATTGTCCGCGACGGCGGACCCCTGGGCGGCGCTGAGGCGTTCGGTCAGACGCAGATGCTCGGCGCGCGCGGTCTGTTCGCCTTCACCGGCCAGCTCGACCGCACCAAATACGGCTTGTGGATGATGGATGTAGACGCCGGAACCGTCTGGTGTTACGAATACAACCCCGTTCGGCAGAAGATGCGCCTGGTCGCGGCCCGGAGCTTCCGCCACGACCGTTTTCTGTCGGACTACAGCCAGGATTCACCCACGCCCGCCGAGGTGGAGGAACTGCTGAAGCAGGCCCGGGCGTCGGCGGTCCGGGCGCAGAACCTGTCCGGCGACCCGCCGGCGATCAAAAACGCGGAGAGCGGTTCGCAGCCATCCGGCGGCGATCCCGCGACCGCGGGGAGTTAACGCGTTCATGGCCAAACAGTACTACACGCTCAGCGAATCGGCCCAGTTGCTGCGCATGACCGAGGACCAGGTCAAATCGCTGGTCCGCGAGGGCAAGCTGCGCGAGTATCGCGATGCCGGCAAGGTGCACTACCGCGCCGATGAAGTCGATCGCCTGGCGGCCAAGGAAGGCAGCAGCATCGTCGATCTGGCGATCGGCGAGAACGAGCCGGCCGCGGATATCGGCCTGTCCAGCTCCGACGTGATCATGCTCGAAGGCGACGACGAGGCCAAGCGCGAAAAGGAAGACACGAAGATCACCAGCGTCGGCATCAATGTCTTCGACGACGACGAGTTGCAGATCGAAGCCGATCCGATGGCCGAAACACGCATCACCGCCGCGCCCGAGGAAGTGGCCCTGGGCGGCGGTACGGGCAGCGGCTCCGGCCTGATGGACCTGACGCGCGAAAGCGACGACACCAGCCTGGGGGCCGAGCTGCTCGACGTCATCAGCCCCACCGAAGGCGGCGAGACCGAGACCGCCGCCGCCGCCGAAGCCGAGGCCACGCTGACCGAGCCGGTCGGCGCAGCCGCGCAGATGGACGCTTTCGATGTGGCAGCGCCCGTCACGGTCGCGCCGGTCGTTCGTGGTGAACCGAGCGGCGGACCGTTCACCGGTCTGATCGTCGCCACAGTGCTGATCCTCGGATTCGTCGGGTTTGTCGCAGCCTCCGCGATGCAGGGCGTCTGGCCCGGCTTCCTGGAGTCGGCCGCGGCCGGGATGAACCTGTACATCTACATCCTCGGCGGCAGCGCCGTTGTGGCAGGAATCGGCGCGTTGATCGGCTTCCTGTCCGCCAGGTCCGGCGCCGGCGGCAAGCGCCCGGCGATGCGATAACGAATCACGCCAAAGCGAGCCACACGAATCGACACGCGTGGCTGGGCAAGTTCTTGCGCGGGGTCGTCTTGAGAAAGCCCCAGCCAATCGGCTGGGGCACAAAGACGTCAAGTCTTCGCGCGCAAAGCCCCCACACATCGACCATGCCTTCGCTCGCGAGGGTTTGGCCGTGTCGAGCCTCGATGGAGCACAGCCGCCCTTGGCCGTTTTTCCCCGCGCCGCCCGACCGTTCAGCTCGTTCTTTGTCCCCGGTACGCCCAAACGCGGCAATTCGTGTCATTCAATTCCGAACGTGCCCGATTCCCGCCGCCGCGCCGGTCGCTACACTCTGCCGACATGATCCTCACCTGGCGCCGCGCCCGACGAACGCTGAAGCACCCGTTCGAGACCGCCCACGGGCGGCGCGATTTCCAGGAAACCGTTCTGGTCAACCTCGAAACGCACGGAATCACCGGCGTCGGCGAAGGCTGCCCATCTCGACTTTACGGCCACACGCTCGAGTCGATCGAAGCGACGCTGGCCCGGATTGCGCCGTTGCTCGTCCTCCGCGATCCGTTTCACATCGAACACATTCTCGACGAACTGCTGGCGAGTTACGACGATCAGCGCGCGGCCGTCGCCGCGGTCGACATGGCGTTGCACGACTGGATCGGCAAGCGACTGGACATTCCCACCATCCGCTGGCTGGGACTCGATCCGGCGCGAGCGCCGCGGACCGACATCACGATCGGCATCGACGCGCCCGAGACGATCGCAAGGAAAGTGCGCGAGGCGGCCGGATTTCCGTGCTTCAAGGTCAAGGTCGGCGTGCCCAACGAGCTTGAGATTCTGCGCACGATCCGTCGCGAAGCGCCGGACACCCCCATGCGCGTCGACGCCAACTGCGGCTGGACGGCCGACGACGCCGAAACGCGGATGCGAGCCGTGTGCGAATTCGGCGTCGAACTCGTCGAGCAGCCGGTTGCGGCGGACGATCACGCGACGCTGCGCCGGCTTTGTGCGTTGCGGCTGGCGCCGATCATCGCCGACGAAAGCTGCATCCGCCCGGCCGACGTGCCGAAGCTGGCGGGGGTCGTGGACGGCGTCAATATCAAGCTGAACAAGTGTGGCGGTATTCGCGAAGCGCGCAAGATGATCTACCTGGCGCGCACCGTGGGGCTGCGCGTGATGCTGGGCTGCACATCCGAAAGCTCGGTCGGCGTCGCGGCCGCGGCCCAACTCGCGCCGCTGGCGGACTGGATCGACCTCGATACACACCTGCTCGTGACCGACGACCCCTTCGAGGGCCTCGGCGGCGACCAGGGACGACTGGCGATCGGCGCGGGACCGGGCCTGGGCGTTCGGCCAGATGCAACACGAATCGTGCAGGAATAACCTATACAATTTCACCAATATGACAGCATCATGCCCTCGCGCATGGCGAGCATGGCGACTCAGAGAATTGCGTTTCGCGTGGGCTTGGCAGTGTGGAGCCTCATGGCGAGCGAAGGGCTGTCATTCTCGCTTGCCGGCGAGTGAATCGAAAACAGGATTGCGGAAAGGGACTCGGCGGGCTCGCGGAACTAGAGCACTTCCGCCATCCACTGACCGTCGTGCTCGGGATTTCCAACGAGGCGGTGATTCGTAAGATCGATCCAAAAGTCGAGCCTCTCCAGTGGGATCTGTCCGAGCAGCACCTGACGACCTTCGGGCAGGGCCATCACTTCTTCGTCGCATTCCCGGTCGTGGACGATGACTCGCGCGCCACCGTGAATTGGCAGCGATGCATCGCCAAGCACGCTGCGCGATGTGCGCATTCGATTGAACGGCAGACCCAGGCGATCGATCAGCGACGGCGGCATGCAGAGGAACGTCGCCCCGGAATCAACCTGTGCGTCGACTTCGATGCGGCGGACTTCACAGCCGTCTATCTCGCCACGTTCGGCGCGGCGGCGATCCTCCACGTTCTCGACGACAATCCGCACAACGACACGGCCCATGTCGACACCCGCCCTTGGCTCAACGACCTCGGCTGGCATACTCGATGCTCCCACACCGATTATACGTGCGACAACGTTCGAGAAGAACACGTGAATATCAAAGCGGTGGAACGCGGGCCTGTGTTTCGATCGCGGGCCTTAACGACAAAAGTTCGAAGCATTGATTCCGCGGGCCATGGAGTGCACGATTCGCTGGCACTCATCATCCGGAAGCGATGGTTGGCTTCCGACGGAACAATCGATGCGCCATCGCCAGCCTCTTACCGCGCAGCAAAAACTGTTGCCCCGCATGCGCGAGGGCTTGAACGTGCAACGAGGCGCAAGAAATCTGCGGGAAAACGAACGCGACTGCGCGTCTCTCAACGGTCGCAGCCGCACACGACTATTGCAGCAACCGCGCTACGAACATCGCCACATCGACGTCATCCAGCATGCCGTTCTCGTCCATGTCGGCGCAGCCGCAGTCGCCCGATCCGGCCGAGCCGGTGATCATGCAGCTCACGAACGCGCGAATGTCTCCGCCGTCGATCCACAGATCCGTATTGACGTTGCCCAGCCCGGCCAGACAGCCGCGCGGCACCGGCGCCGACGCCGTCACCGCCGCCGGCGTGCCCGGCCGGAACAGGCCGATCGTCACGTTGCCGGCCGATGGCGGTCGCGGTGCGCGGAACCAGAACGAATACATCGTGCCCCAGCGCAGGGCGTTGGAGTTCTGATTCTGCGCATACGTTTGCGGGCTGCTCCAGGTCAGCGCGCCGTTGGCGATCTGCGCGTTCCAGTCGGTGTTGTCGTAAGGCTCGCCGGAGTGATAGTCCACGTCGTTAAAGCCGATCGACGTGTACCCGCTGCCCACGATCGGCACGCTAAACGACCCGGCGCTGCGATGCGAGTTGAAGTTGTATACGGCGTAGCGATATTCCCACTGCCCGCCGCCGAGGTTCACCACGCGCGACGCGAAAACGAAACGCCCTTCGTTGGGAACATCGACGTTCGAAATCTGAACGTTCGGATCAGGCACGCCGGCGCCCAGCCCGTGATCGTACAAGGCGTAAATGGCCGGTCGGTCGACGTACATCGGCCCCGTCAGCACCATGTTGTATCCGCCGTCGAACGTCACGCGCTGATACGACGCGTTGTTCATCGCATTGCCCCACCCGGCGTCGTCGGTTCCGACATAAATCCCCTCGGCGAAATAGAGGGCGCCGGGGTAATTCGCCGGGTCGAGATCCGACTCCGGGATTTGCAGTCGGCGAAAGATGGCGTTCCCCGTGCCGCCGGGAATCGGGTCGAACGCGCCCGTGAACGCATTGATCCCCGAGCGCGGCCCCAGGCGCGTCTGCCCGCCGTTCCAGCCGGAACTGTACACGTCGAGACATCCCGCCCCCAGCACGCTGCCGCCCTGCCCGTTGCACGGCAGTCCACAACCGCTGCCCGCCGCGGCGCAACAGGCCGTCTTCACCCACGACTGCCCGATCTGCTCCAGGCGTCCTTGATAGAGTCGATACGCGTTCATCGCCAGGCCGGGCGTACCGTTGTTCGTCCAGAGCAGATTCATGTCGCCGATGTTGCACGTGTGGCTGCCCAGCGCATACGCGCGGATACCGCCAATGTTGCCATAATTTGTCGTTGAACCGATGTTGGAATAGAGCACATCCGGACCGGCGGCTACGGCGGCGGCGCCGAGCGCGGCAACCACCAGGGCGCAGAAACCGATTAGCACACAACGCTCCCGGGCATAATGGCGCGAACTCATGAGTGGATTCCTCCCAATGCAGTCAACGAACGAAAGGTAGGACGAACAGGCCCGCCTCGGTTTGAACTGCCTCCAAGTTACTTCGCATCGCGGCCAGGTTCAACCCTGTATGACATGTTTTTTTGCGCTCCGAAGAGTCTGCTGTCCGATTTGCCCATGCCGCCTCATTGCGACTAGACTCACGCATGATGAGAAAGTGGCTGATACCCGCTGTCCTGCTGATTGCCGCCGTCGCCTGGTTCATGCGAACCTCGTGGATCAGCGCCGAGTCGCGCGACCTGATCGTTTATTCCGACGTGTTAAGGGGTCCGCTGCGCATGACCGTGCAGACAACCGGACCGCTGCGGCCGGTGCGAACCGTCCCCGTCGGCAGCGAGGTCTCCGGAACCGTCGCCTGGCTGGGCGCGGATTTCAACGATCAGGTCAAGGAAGGTCAGGAGATCGCGCGGCTGAAGCCCGAGTTGTTCGAATCGCGCGTGGCCCAGGCCACCGCCAGCCACGAGCACGCGCAGGCCGCCCTGCGCAAGGCCGAGTTGGTGGTCGAAGACCTGGTGCGCATGTTGCCCGTGCAGACGTCGCTGGCCGAGGCGACGCTGGCCGAAGCGCAGTCGGCGCTCGAAGTCGCCGAGTACAACTGGAACCGGGTCAACGACTTGTACGGCAAGGGCAACGCGCCGGAAGCCGAATGGCGTTCGATCAAAGCGCAATACGAGACAGCACGCTCAGCCCGCGAGCGGGCGAGGCTCGCGCTGGAGCGGTCGCGGCTGGATGAAAAAATCCAGGTCGAGCAGGCGCGGCAGGACGTGGCGCTGGCGCGGGCCAACGTCAGCCAGGCCAAGGCCAGTCTCGATCTGGCGCGGCAGGACCTCGAGCGTTGCACGATCCGGGCGCCCATGAACGGCCTCGTTCTGCGGCGCCTGGTCAGCGTGGGCGAGCCGGTCGTCTCGGCGCTGACGGCACAGCATTTATTCATCATCACGCCCGACCTGACGCGGATGCAGTTGCACGCCAACGTCAGCGAGACCGACATTGCGCTGGTGCGCGAGGGCCAGCGGGCCGAGTTCACGGTCGATGCCTGCGGCGAACGCAAGTTCAGCGGCGTTGTTACGCTGGTCAAGAACGATCCGACCACGATGCAGGGCGTCGTAACGTTTCAGGTGCTGATCGACGTCGAGAACCGCGACGAAGTGCTGAAGCCCGAGATGACCGCCAACGTCTCGATCGAGGTCATCAAGCGCGACAACGCGCTGAAGATCGACAATACGACGCTGCGCTTTCAGCCGCCGGTGTCGAAGGACGAGCTGGCCCGCCTGACGCGCGAACTGAAATGGCCCGACCTGCCCGGCCGCGACGAACAGATCGCCGCCGCCGAACGCGATGGCGAGGATTCGGCGACCAGCGGCTTGCGCGGCATCTGGGCCAGCCAACGCTGGCTCTGGACCCGCGAGAACGGCGAGTGGAAGCCCGTGCCGGTCTGGATCGGCCTGGGCGACAGCAACGAGACCGAGATTCTGTCGGGAGTTGAAGCGGGACGCCGCTTCATACAGGCCTACGTTCCTCGAAGCGGTCTGGGCTATTCGGTCAAACAGGCGATTCAGTTGGCCAACCCCGGCAATCGGAGCATCTAGGTGCACACGGTTCAAACGGCGCCCGCCGCGCCCGGACGAGCCGCGGCGCCCCGTCCCGACGTCATCCGCCTGGAGAAGCTGCACAAGGTCTATGTGACCGGCGCCAACAGCGTTCATGCGCTGCGCGGCGTGGACCTGGCGGTTCCCGAGGGACAGTTCCTGGCCATCATGGGCGCCAGCGGTTCGGGCAAGAGCACCATGCTCAACGTGCTCGGCTGCCTGGACGTGCCGACTTCGGGCGACTACCTGATCGACGGCAGCCCGACGTCGAAGCTGAACAACGAAGAACTGGCCGCGCTGCGCAACTCGCGCATCGGTTTCATCTTCCAGAATTTCAACCTGCTGACGCGCAGCACCGCGCTCGAAAACGTCGAGCTGCCGATGATTTATGGCGGAATAAACGCCGTTCAACGGCTCGATCGCGCCCGCGCGGCCCTGGCCCGCGTCGGCCTGGCCGATCGCATGGAGCACCTGCCTTGGCAGCTCTCCGGCGGACAGCAGCAACGCGTCGCGATTGCGCGGGCGCTGGCCAACGAGCCGCGCATCCTGCTGGCCGATGAGCCTACCGGCAATCTGGACACGCACACCAGCGCCGAGATCATGGCCATTCTCACCAACCTGCACGAAGAAGACGGGCGGACCGTCGTGCTCGTGACACACGATCCCGGCGTCGCCTCGTTCGCCGAGCGCGTCGTCGCGCTGAAGGACGGCGAAATCGTCGTCGATCAGCCGACGCCGCGCTGCGGAGGACCCGAGCTGCCCAACGTACGGGCGCTGACGTTTGCCCGGGCCGAGCGATGATCGCCGCGCTTCGCATCGCCGGTCGCGCCGATTCGTGGGGTCCGCTGCGCCGCCCCGTTCTCTCGTGTGGCATGGTCAAGCCCTCGCGCGAACATGCGCCGACGTCGCCACACCGCGCGTCGCGACGACTTGTCCATGACGCCTCCCGCAAGTGCGCGCAATCCGCAGGGTGTCACGGGTCGGTTTGTTCCACGTCAACCGCCGTCCGCCCCGCCGACGACGTTTGCACCGCCCGCCCGGACCGTTTGAAATGCCCCCATGCCGAGCCAAAAGCCCACTTCCTGCGAACTGCCGATTCGCGTGCGCTACGCCGAGTCGGACCCGATGGGCGTGCTGCACCATTCAAAGTACTTCGAGTATTTCGAGATGGGCCGCACCGAACTGCTGCGCCGGGCCGGGTTCCGCTATCGCGATCTCGAAGAGCGCGGCGTGCTGTTCGTCGTCGTCAAGCTCGAATGCCGCTTTCGCGCGCCGGCGCGCTATGACGATGAACTGATCCTCACGACCCGAATCACGCGCATGTCCCGGGCGCGCATCGACCACGAATACTCCCTGACGCGCGATGGCCGTGTCTTGTGCGAGGCCGCTTCGACGCTGGCCTGCGTCGGACGCGACGGCCGCCCCATCCCCATTCCGGATGAAATGTTCGTCGACCTGCCGCCGCGTTGCGTGGAGCCTTGATCCGAGCTTTGATCCGAGCTTTGTTCCGAGCCTCAAGCGCCAGCGCGACGTCGCACCTGCCAACGCGCGTCAACCGCGGCGATTGCACTCGCGGCGCTGATCGCGGCCGGGCGCCCCGCCGCGTTGCGGTGGAGTCGCGATAATCGTAATTCGAGTACCCCCCCAAATCTCGAACCGCGCCCTCAATGCGTCCCGACGCTCAAACACCTCTTTCCGCCCCCTGCTCAACGTGAATCGAATCCCCAACGCGAATGATCCCGCCGGCCACGACCCGGGCGCGCAGCCCGCCGCGGTGGATCAGGGACCGAATCATCCCCTCGCGCGTCAGGCGCTCCAGATACTGGCACGGTTCACACAACCTCATGCCCAGCAACCAAGCCGCTCCGACGCGAAACTCACGACCCACGAGATGATTCAGCGCCACGCCGCGCGTCACGATGTTGCGTCGCGACTCGCCGGGCTTCAGCGCCAGGTTGTAATCGCGCTGCGCCGCTTCGATCGCTTCGATCTCGATCAATGTAACTTCCGAGTCGGGCTTGGCGTCGCGCGCGGAACGCCCGGCATTCTTCGTGTGATAGCGATCGCCGCGCAGCCCCAGACCCGCCTCGGCCAGCGCTTCGGCCACCGCGTGCACGGGCGCCTTCTCCTGATCGGCAACGTAGATCGCAACAACGGACGGTTCGTTCATCCCGCCGAGCTTACAGTGCGGCGGCGCATCGGAACAGGCCGGCCGTACGTGAGGCATCGCCAAAGCCACTCGACAGGCCCGAAGTGGAATCGCTCAAGCCACAGCGGACTCAGGACAAGTTGCAGGCCGAAAACGGCGAGCGCCACGCCGACGCACTGCGCGAAGCCGACCGCGCCGAACAGACCGAGTCCGTAGGAATAGAAGATCAGCCCGCACAGCACCGAGTGCAGCAGGTAGTTCGTCAGCGCCATGCGGCCGACCGCGGCCAGCGGACTCAGCCGCGCCAGCCACACGGGCTTCAGGCACAGCAGGGCCAGGCCGCCGGCATAGGCGAGGCTCAGTGTCATGCTGCCGGTGTAATGCAACGCCACGCCGGACCAGCCGATCCATGCGTTGGGAACGGACGTGTTCATCAGTATGAACGCGGCGATTTCGAGCGGCAGCCCGATCGCCAGGCCCCAGCGAAGGAAGCGACGGAACGTGGCCGCGTGTCGATCCGTTCCGTCAAAAACGCCCCAGCGAATAAAGGCAATGCCCACAAAAAACAGGGCCAGACAGCGCCAGGCGGCGACCTTGGCGTTAAAGATCACGCCGACCACGATGAAATAGTAGATCGAACGGTGCAGGACCATGTCGCGCGCCGGGCCGTTCCGGTAAATCTCCTCTTCGCGATCGAGGAATTGGAACAGGCGAATGACCCGTCGCTCGATCTCCTCTCCGCGGTTCGCCGGCGCCGACGCCGCGGCCGGCTGCGTCGCCGGACGTGACACGGCGACTGTTTCTGAACTCGATGCCGGCGCGGTTGTAAACGAATCGCCGTGGTGCGAATGGGCGGTCGACCCGCGCTGTGCACTGCGATCGTCCTCGGCGTAACTTCCCCACGACTGCGTTTCGCTCCAGTCGGCCTCCGGCGCCAACGCGGCAATGCCGGCCAGAAACAGCAACGGAAGAGCAAAAAGCACGCCCGCGGCGATCAGCAGCCGCCGCGTTCCGACGTTGCGACAGGCCAGCGCGATAAAGCCCAGCAGCGCGTATGTGCCAAGGATGTCTCCGTACCACAGAAGCACGCCGTGCAGAATGCCGATCGTCAGCAACACCAGCAGCCTTCGCGCGTACAGGCCTCCGAACGCCCGGCCGGCGGCGGCCGCGCGGCGGCTTTGCAGCGCAAGTCCCATGCCGAACAGCAGCGAGAACAGCGTGATGAACTTGAAATCGCACAGGATTCGCACCGCCATCCCTAGGGCGGCGTCGAGGCCCGCGGCGCGCTTCCAGCGAAAATCCTGCGCCTCGAGCAGCGGCGCGGCGAAGAACGTGATGTTCACCAGCAGAATGCCCAGCACCGCCGCCCCGCGCAACACGTCGAGCGTCACGAGCCGCTCCGATTCCGCGACGGGGCCGCCGACGGCCGGCGGCCGCGCGGAAGACGGAAGGGACGGTACTTCTACGCCGGCGTTCATAAGGCTTCCTGATGGCGAATCGTAACCGAATTCGAATGAGCGGGCGGCGAGGACGACCGCCGCCGCATCCGGACGTACACCTGTTTCAACGTATGGGCGGGCCGATGTTTGCGGAAGGCCTGATTCGACCGCACCGCCCACTGCCGGAACCCGCCATTGCCGGAACCGCGCGATCGGATAAAATGCCCCCGCGCCAAGATCGGCTTAGGAGCTGGTAATGACCTGCAAGGAACTCCTCTTGTCGGAACTGTCCGCCAGTCAGTGGCTTTTCGAGAACTTCACGAAGGACTTCACCGACGATGAAGCCCGCTTTCAGCCGTTCGATGGCGGAAACCACGTCATCTGGCTGATCGCTCACGTCGCCGTCACCGAAGACTGGGCCGTCAACCTGCTCGGCGGCGGTCCGAAGCGGCTGCCGGAGCCGATTCATCAGGCGTTCGGCGGCGGACGGCCGTGTCGTACGGACACGAGCCTGACGCTCAAGGAAGCCTGGGACATGTTGAAGCGGACGCGCAAACATACCGAGGAGTTCATCCGCGCGATGCCCGAATCGCGCCTCGATGAGAAGTCGCCGCAGGGCGCGCCGCCTCAGTTTCCCACGGTCGGCGCGTTCCTGGGTCTGATTGGAACGCATCCGTTCTGGCATTTCGGCCAGCTTTCCGTCAATCGGCGCATGTTGAAAAAGCCGGCCGTGTTCGACGTTCAGTGAAAATAGGCGCCGCCGGCGCGGCGCCGACTGCGCACGTCCGGCACACAACGTCGCTTCGGAGTCAGCCTCCGAAGCTGTGAACCGTGACTCGGGTCTTCGTTCCAGGGAGAATCCGTGCTATGGCCAAAAAGAAGAAGATGCAAAAGAAGCACAAGGGCGGCGCTCGTACGGCGAAGCCGAAGAAGGCTTCGGTGAGAATGGCCTCCAAGCGCAAGCCGGCCGCAAAGCGCGCGGCGGCGAAGAAACCCGCCCGCCGGACCGCCGCGGCGCCACGCCCGCGCAAACCGGCCGGTCCCTCATACAAGCCGGGCGACATGCCGTTCGTCACGCCCGGCCTGATCGTACGCGATCCCGCCGCGTCGCTCGATTTCTATGCGCGGGCCTTCGGCTTCAGGGAGAAGCTGCGCGTGCCGGGACCCGACGGTCGCGTCATGCACGCCGAAATGAAGCATCAGGACGGCGTCATCATGCTCGGTCCCGAACCGCCCAACTCGTACACGTCGCGCGCCCCGAGTTCGGTCGGCGCGGCCACGGCGGGCGTGTATGTCTATGTCGAGGACGTCGACCGGCTTTTCGACCAGGCCACCGCGGCCGGCGCGAGCGTCATGGAACCCCTGACCGACCAGTTCTGGGGCGACCGCACGTGCAAACTGCGCGATCCGGATGGGCATATCTGGCAGTTTGCGACGAACAAGCGGCCGTTCGATGCGGCCGCGGTTCTGCCGCCGGCGATGTAAGGGGTCGCGCACAAATAACCGGAAAGATTGTCCCGGGTGGTACCGGCATCTTGCCTGTTCGATTGTCCCGGGTGGTATGGGCATCCTGCCCGTTCCATTGTCCTGGGTGGTACGGGCATCTTGCCCGTTCAATCGTCCTGGGTGGTACGGGCATCTCGCCCGTTCCGATTATCCTGGGTGGTACGGGCATCTTGCCCGTTCCGGACGGGCGGGACGCCCGTACCACCCCTCGTCCATTCGTTCACCCTATTCCCGCGCGACGCCTGAGGGCGTGCTGACGCTCAACCGAACCGCCACCGCGGGCGACTCAACCGAACCGCGACCGTGAGCAACTGAACCGAACCGCGACCGTGAGCAACTGAACCGAACCGCGACCGTGAGGGAGCGGCGAGATACACCCCGCCTTCGATTACGGCTTCATTTCCCTGGCGCCGTGACTTACGCGCGCAGTCGCACGGGATTTCGGCGTCCTGATGGTCCGGATTGGGATCGGCGCATAAGATGGAACCCGCGTGGAGCGGCCCACGCCTGCGCGGGGGCGCAGCCCGTTCGTGCGGGCAGTATGCCCGCGGCGCGCGGCGCGGCTTGCCGGTACGTGCGGAGCACACGATGAGACTCTTCTCCGATCGCGACGCCGATCTGTCGGTTCTGAGATCCGCCGGCGTCGCCATGCTCGGCTACGGCAACCAGGGGCAGGCGCATGCCCTGAACCTGCGCGACAGCGGCGTGCCGGTCATCGTCGGTCAGCGCGGCGGCTCGTCGCGCTTCGACTCGGCGCGGGCGGACGGATTCGAGCCGGTGCCGCTGGAACAGGCCGTTCCGCGCGCGGGCCTGCTGATCCTCGCGCTGCCCGACGATCGCATGGCCGACGTCTATGCCGAAGCGATCGCGCCGCACCTGCGCCCAGGCCAGGCGCTGGGATTCATTCACGGTTTCAACATTTATTTTCGGCGCATTGTTCCCCCGGCGGATGTCGACGTGGTGATGGTCGCCCCCAAAGGCCCCGGCCGGCTGGTGCGCGACGCCTTCGTCGCGGGCGGCGGCGTGGCCGGGCTGCTGGCCGTGCATCAGGACGCGACGGCGCAGGCACAACGTACGGCGCTGGCGTGGGCGGCCGGCATCGGCTGCACGCGCGTCGGCGTGTTCGAGACGACGTTCGCCCACGAGACCGTGACCGACCTGTTCGGCGAGCAGACCGTCCTTTGCGGCGGAATGGTGGAGCTGATGAAGGCCGCCTTTGAGACGCTGGTCGTTGCCGGCTATCCCGACGAGCTGGCCTATTTCGAGTGCGTGCACGAGGTCAAGCAGATCGTCGATCTGATTTACGACGGCGGCATTGAGGGAATGCGACGGCGCATCTCCTCGACGGCCCGATACGGCGGCCTGATTCGCGGCCCGGAAATGCTCCCGGATGCGGCGCGACAGGCGATGCGCGCAGCGCTGGCGGACATCGAATCCGGCGCGTTCGCCCGGCGCTTCGCTCAGGATACCGCGGCCGGCGGCCCCGAGATGCGGCGGCTGGCCCAGGAGGAGCAAGAACATCCCGTCGTCGAAGCGCGGCGAAAGCTGTTCGATCGTCTCAACCAGCGGCAGCCTCAACCGAACCGCGACCATGAGTGAGCGGCCCGACGAACCGAACCGCGACCGTAAGCGAGCGGCCCGACGAATCGAACCACGACCGTAAGCGAGCGGCCCGATGAACCGAACCGCGACCGTAAGCGAGCGGCCCGATGAACCGAACCGCGACCGTGAGCGAGCGGCCCGATGAACCGAACCGCGACCGTAAGGGAGCGGCCAGTTGTCTTCCCCAGCGGTAAAGCGCGCTGCTGTCGACTACATTCGCACCTCGGGCCAATCGAACACGTTTCGCCGCCGCTCGATGGGCCGCCCGGCCGGCAGCGTGAAAACGACCGCACGAGTCGAATCAATCGATTTGCATCAACGTACCCGGCAAAAACCTCCGTGAAAACTGAAGGCGCGTTTCTTCGCGTCCCGCGGCGATTTTCGAACGTCGCGCCACACAACTCAAGTCAGGATATCGACTGACGAGCGAGCGTCCCGACGCGATTCTCTTCCCTTCGTGAAAACAAAAGAAGAGCTTCTTCGCGTGCTGCATGGCTTTTTCCCTCCGTGCCTTCGTGCCTTTTCCCGTCACAAATTGGGTTGCGGGCGCAGCCCTCGCTGCGCCTTGGTTTCGACGTTGCGACGTTTCGGTTCCTCGCCTTGGTCCGCGCGCCATTACACTGAAGTGGGCTTACAGGCCCTGCCGGCGCTTCGCAACATGATCATCGTCATCGACAACTACGACTCGTTCACTTACAACCTCGTCCAGCTCGTCGGCGAATTGCTGATGCGCGAGTTCGGCATGAGCCGCGCCGCGGCCGAGGCGGGCATCGCGGTCATCCGCAACGATCGCGCCACGGCCGAGGACGTCGCCGCCGCCGCGCCGACGCACGTCATCATTTCCCCCGGTCCCGGGTCGCCGCCCGACAGCGGCGTGAGCCTGCCCCTGCTTCGTCTGCTGGCCGGACGCGTGCCGATTCTGGGCGTCTGCCTGGGACATCAGTGCCTGGCGGCGGTGTTCGCCGCCAATGTCGTCCGGGCCGAGCGGATCATGCACGGCAAGACCAGCCGCATTCGCCACTCCGGTCGCGGCGTCTTCGCCGGCCTGCCCGACGGATTCGAGGCCTGCCGCTACCACTCGCTGATCGTGTGCCGCGATTCATTGCCGGCTGAACTGGAAGTCACGGCCTGGACGGATGAGGGCGAGATCATGGGCCTGCGGCATCGGCAACTGCCGCTGGAAGGCGTGCAGTTTCATCCCGAGAGTTTCCTGACCACGCACGGCAGAGCATTGATGCTAAATTTTATCGCAATGTCTCCGCGCGCATGATCGGCGTAAAACCCGCCGCCGTATTTGATGCGCGCCGCAATCGCAGCGGTCCGATGCCATGTCTGATCCGAGCCGCAAGCGCCGGCGCCGCGGCATTCAGAGCCGCGAAGCGTAAGCGAGCGGGATCGGGACGCCGGAACTGACGCGCCGCGGTTCGATCGTGCGGCAATCGCTCCGCGCGCCGCCGGGATCGAAACGCACGTGCACGGAGGAACGGCTTATTCGCGCAGCGGGCTTGCGGATCCCGCTTGCCGGCGCCGCGCGGCTCTGAAAGAAGTTCACACGCACGAGCTTGAAGTCGGTGTGTTTGCGCGTGGCACGGCCTTGCAGCCCGTGCGAATCAGAACCCCGGACGCAAACCCGGGGATGATCCGAGCCGCAAGCGCAAGCGCTGCGGTCCTCAGAACCCTCCGCGCAAGCGGCGGGCTTTTCCACCGCCCACAAACCGGTGTTGTCGCGTTACACGCCAACCGGTAAATTCACGCAAGTAATCTCTGGACGAGTCCTTGCCGCCGCTCGCTTCTCGGATTCGCTGAATACCCGCCTCCACACATCCGCAGGCGTGCCGCACTCCGGACAAATGCCGCTGACATTGCCCCGCAGATCGTACCCGCACGTCGAACAGAAGCCGTGCACAAACTGCGTGCGCTTCCATCGCAGTCGATCATGGAACAACAGCAAGCCGGCGTACATGAAGCCCAGCGCCAGCGCCACAAACGCCACCTTCACCGGCGCGGCAGCCTGGAAAAAAGTCAAAAACGGCTGCCGGTAGCTGCCTTCGTTGAAGAAGAACCAGACCCACCACGCCGCCACTACAGGCGCGGGAAATAACAGCACGATGGCAAAAAGGACTGTCAGTACCGCCCGCAACACCGGCCCGGGCTGTTCTCGCTCCGTGCGCAGCACGGAGCGGCCGTTGGCCCGCGCAAACGCCTCGCGTCGCTCCTTTCTCGACAACAGCCACGTCAGGAGCAGTATGACCAGGACCGGCTTGAACAGATAGATTGAGGAACAGCCGTAGACAGCCATTGGTCCAACGAGGTAGCCCGAGCCAACGTAGCCGTGGCGCACTTGCCGCGTGGAAAAAACCGAGAGCCCCTCTCCGCTGCCTCTCACATAAGGCGCGCAGACCGTGTCGCCATGGACGACTAATCCGTCGCTCAGAACGAACGCCGCGGCTGAATAGAAGATCGGCGACATCTCTTCGCGCGGCGCCACCCACACAACCGTTACGCCGCAGCTTCCCAGCCACAACGCGCCCAGCACGGCGCTGACGATCAGCCCCACGCGAATCAGCCGCCGGCGGCGACGGCTGTGCGCACTCCCAATGACGATGACCTGTGTCACTTTGCCCAACCGCCGCTAAAAGGGATTCCCCGCACGATTCGAAACGCCGCCCCGCGTCAGCGGTTCACGGCATCCGGCCTGCTGGCGACCCAAATCGTTCGAATTGCACGCGCGGCGCCCGCCCTACTCCCGCTGCGGCCGCCGCGTCTCCTCCAGAGTCACTTTCAGCTTCACCTTCTCGCCGCCGCGCAGCACTACCACCTCGACCTCCTGCCCCGGCTTGAACGTCGTCATCGCCTCCATGTACGAATAAATGTCCTTAATCGGCTTGCCCCCGATCGACACGATCACGTCGCTGTCCTTCATTCCCGCCTTGGCCGCCGGGCCGTCTTCGATGACGTACTCGATCGCAAACCCCTCGCCCCCCTCGCCCGCGTAAGACGGCGCCACGCCCAGCCGGGCGCGCGGCATCGGCGGCGGCTGATCCTCCCCATCGCCGGCCGCTGCGTCGCGACCCGGCCGCTCCCGCGCGGCAGCCGCACGCGCCCCTCCGGGGAACGACACCGTCACCGTCTGCTTCTTTCGATCGCGAACGATCTCCACTTCGGCCGTCTGACCCGCCGAGAACTTCGCCAGCGCCGCCGTCAGCCCGGCAACGTCGGTCACCCTGGTTCCGCCGATCGACAAGATGCGGTCGCCCTTGCGAATTCCCGCCCGCCCCGCCGCCGACGAATCGTCGACATCCGACACGATCAACTTCCCATCCGTCGCCTCGGGATAAACGCCCAGCCGCACGCCGGCGCCGCCCGGACCGCCCGCCTCGTCGCCGCGCGCCTGCCGCCGTCGCGCCGCGCGCCGCTCCGCACGCGGATCGCCGCTGTCGAAGTCCGGATCGAGCAGCGGTTTGCTGCCCGCATCCTTCTGAAACTCCGGCCGCACCGGATTGGCGCTGATCGCGTACGCCGCATCCGCCACAAGCTGCGCCACTTTCGCCGCCCCTTCGCAGTTGATCAGCGGATAATCGTCGTCGGGCTGATGGTATTGCTTGTGCAGCCCGGTGAAGAAAAACAGCACGGGGATGTCCTTGCGATAGAAGCTGCTGTGATCGCTCGGCCCGCGCCCGCCGCCGCCATCGACGATGTTCAGCCCGTACTCGTGCCCCAGCCGCTCGAGCAGCTCCACGAATCCGCCGCCCGTGCGCATCCCCCCCACTTGCAGCCGGTTCTCACGCATTCGCCCGATCATGTCCATGTTCAGCATCGTCGCGACTTTCTCCAGCGGCACCGTCGGCTCGCGCGTCCAGTGTGCGGAACCCAGCAGCCCGCTCTCCTCCGCCGTGAATGTCATGAACAAAATCGACCGGTTCGGCTTCGGACCGGCGCCCATCAACTTGGCCACCTCGATCACACCCGACGTGCCCGACGCGTTGTCGTCCGCGCCGTTGTGAATCTGCGGCCCGCCGGCCGGATTGCGCATCGACGGCGTCGTTCCCAGGTGGTCGTAGTGCCCGCCGATGATGATGAACTCATCCGCCTGCGGCCCGTCGCCGCGCAATACGCCCAGCACGTTCCGGACGATCGGCCCGTCCTTCACCACGTTCATCTTCCCGCCCAGCCGCGCACCGGCCATCAGCGCCGACGCCGGCCGCTTCGTTTCCTCGATTTTTTTCTGAAGCTCGACAATGCCCGGCTGCCCCGCCGCCTTCAGCAGCCGGTCCGCCGCCGCCCGCGTCACGTGCACCATCGGAACGCCGAAGTTTCCCCGGCTGCCACGCGTGAACTCGTAGAGCTTGTCTTCGCCGTCGCCCGAATCCGGATTGACCACCACGATGGCCGCCGCGTCCCGGTCCGTTGCACCGCGTGCCTTGACCTGAAACGCCGCGTATGCCGTGTGCCGATCGGGCTTCGATGGATCGTCGAGCATGAACGTCGGCTCGTAACGCAGCATGACGACCACCTTGCCCGCCACATCGACGCCCGCGTAGTCGTCGTAATCCTCATCCTCGTTCGTGATGCCGTAGCCGACGAAGACGACCTCGGCGTCGAACGCCTCCGCGACCGTCCACGGCAGCGGGCGATAGTCTTCGTCCAGCTTCAGCGGCGTAATCTCTTCACCGACCTTGAACGCCAGCGCGGTCCCCTCGCCCACCTTGCGCCACAGACCCAGATCGAACTGCTGAAAGTAGGAGCCTTCCGTGCCGCCCGGTTCCAGTCCCGCCTGCCGAAACTGCTTCGCGATGTACTCCGCCGCCAGATCGATGCCCGGCTCGCCGATGCCGCGCCCGCCCAGTTCGTCGCTGGCCAGGTACTGCACGTGCGCACCGTAGCCTTCGGCCGTGATCTGGCCGACACGCCGCACTTCGGTCACCGCGGCTTTGACCGCCTCCGGGGCGCCTCCGCGGGCCGCGACCGGATCAATCATGCCGCGTGCCGACGGAGGCAAAACGACCAGAGCGGCCAGCGCCGCCAGCCGACAAACAAACGACGAGATTCGCGGGAGGACGTGCAACGTCATGAAAGAACTCCGTAAGAGGTCGGATTCGAACGATGGCTCACGCCTTATCTTACGGAAACGCCCCGCCTTCGCCAAGCCGTCCGCCGTTCGGGATTGCCGGCCCGTCCGCATTCAGAACCCCCCGGGCGCAAGCCGGGGGTGCGGCTGTGCTCCATGCAGCCCGGCAGGCTATGCTGGCGCCATGCCTCGCGCCTCCCACGCCCCCCGCGCGGCCGCCTTCTTCTCCGAGCAGCCGCCTCGGCTGCGCATCAGCGCGCCCGGCCGCGTCAACCTGATCGGCGAGCACACCGACTACAACGACGGCTTCGTCATGCCCGTCGCCACCGAGCAGGCGCTGTTCATACAGGCCGCCCCTCGCCGCGACGACCGCCTGCGCGTCGGCTCCGCGGCGATGGACCAGACGATCGAAGCAACTCTCGAACAAATCGCCGCCGCCCGTGCCGCAACGATCGCATCAGCCCGTGTCGCGCCCCGACCATTCGACGCATGGCCGACGTGGGCGGCGTACGTGTTGGGCGTCGCCGCCATGTTGCTCGATGAGGGCGTCGCCGTTGCCGGCGCTGACCTGTTCATCGACGGCGACCTGCCGCTCGGCGCGGGCCTGAGCAGCTCCGCCGCGCTGGATTGCGGCGTCGCCCTGGCGCTGACCACGCTCGTCGGATCCAACATCGACCGCGTCCGGCTGGCCCGGCTCTGCCGCACCGCCGACCATCGCTATGTCGGCACTCCCTGCGGCATTATGGACCAGTTCGCCTGCCTCAACTGCCGCGCCGGCTGCGCGCTGATCCTCGACTGCCGCGACCTTTCCTTCGAGCACGTTCCTTTTCCGACGGCCGATGTCGCCATTCTGATCGCCGACACGCGCGTGCGCCACGCCCACGCCGAAGGCGCTTATGCCCGCCGCGTCGCCGAATGCCGAGAAGCCACGCGCATCCTGGCCGCGCGACGCCCCGATATCCGTTCGCTGCGCGACGCCACTCCCGACGACCTGCGCGCCGCCGCGCCGGATATGTCCGACGCCGTGCGCCGCCGGGCGTGGCACGTCATCGACGAAAACCGCCGCCTGCACCGCTTCGCCGACGACCTGCGCGCCGGCCGGCTCGAAACGCTGGGCGAAACGCTGGCCGCCGGCCACGCCTCGTTGCGCGACCTGTACGAGGTCTCATGCCGTGAATTGGATGACCTCGTGGACGTGCTGTGCCGCGCCCCCGGCGTGCTCGGCGCGCGAATGACCGGCGGCGGATTCGGCGGATGCGTCGTCGCCCTGGTGCGTCCGGCCGCGGTCGCAGAGGTGCAGGACCGGCTGAAGTCGGAATACGATCAAACACACGATCGACCGGCGCGAACCTGGGTGACGCTGCCGTCCGCCGGGGCGACCGTCACCGTGCTCGAGTAAGTCGGGAGCGTGAAGGGAGCGGCGCGCCGGCATCGTGAGGAGCGAAATGCTCGACCGTGGTTGTTCGCCTCGAATCGGGCTTGTCGAACACCCTCTGAGCGTGTGGTAAGGCCGCAATCGTTCCAGCCATTGGTACAACGAGTCTCGCCATGATCTCGCCGCGCCCATTTACGGTCCCAATGTCCGGCGGCCTGCTCGCTCTCGGCGGCCGTACGCGCATCATGGGCGTCCTCAACGTCACGCCCGACAGCTTCAGTGACGGCGGGGCGTTCCTCGACGCCGACGCGGCCATCGCCCACGGGCGGCAAATGGCGGCGCATGGCGCCGACCTCATCGACATCGGCGGCGAATCCACGCGACCCGGCAGCGATCCCACGCCACCGGCCGAGCAGATTCGCCGCACCGTACCGGTTGTCGCCGGCCTGCGATCAGCCGGCGTGACGCTGCCCGTCTCGATCGACACGCAATCCGCCGAAGTCGCCGAGGCGGTCCTCGCTGCCGGCGCGAACATTGTGAACGACATCTCGGCGTTGCGGTCCGACCCGCGCATGGCCGCGTGCTGCGCGGCCCGCGGCGCGGCCGTCGTGCTCATGCACATGCAGGGTACACCGCGCACGATGCAACAGGCGCCGACCTATTCTGACGTGGTTGCCGAGGTGACTGCTTTCCTGGCCGAACGGATCGAATCCGTCGGTCGCGCCGGCATTGACCGCGCGCGGATCATCGTCGATCCCGGCATCGGTTTCGGCAAGACGTACGAGCACAACCTTTTGCTGCTGCGAAACTTGCATGCACTCGCGGCGCTCGACCAGCCGATCCTGGCAGGCCCGTCACGGAAGGCGTTTTTAGGACGGATCACCGGCGAGTCGGACCCCTCTCGTCGCGATATCGCCACCGCCGCCGCCACCGCGCTGTGCGCCGTCCAGGGCGCTCAGATCGTCCGCGTTCACAACGTCGCGATGATGCGGACCATCGTCAACGTCTGCGCCGCTGTCACCGGCATCACGCCGCCGCCCCCATAACCGCGCCGACGCACGACCCCCCGCCGCCGTATGCTGCTCCTTCTACTTGGTTCGCGATTCTGAGTACCCCTGTTTACGGCCGGACGCCTCGACCTGTTATTTCGACTTTCGACGTTTCGACTTTCGACTTTCCCCCGTCGCTCCGTCGCTGCCTGACGCCCCCTGTTCCCCGTTCCCATCTCCCCGCGCCGAATTTGCCGCCGCGCAACTTTTTCCCCGAAAAAACGAATATTCAATTGACAGCCCGCCGATAATATGGAAAGCTTGCATTGCGTCTTGTGACAGTCCGCGCGTCTTTCTTGTGTGAGATGTTTCGATGGCGTCCCGCCAGACCAAACCGCAGCAAACCGGCCGAATGGCCGTCACGCTCGTCGCGCTGATCGTCGCCATGATCGCCGCCACGAGTCTCATGAACTGGGTGCACGGACTGTCGTCAACGCCGCGCGCCGCGCGCGGCAATCCGCCGCTGCTGCGCAGCGAAGCGCCTGCGTGGTCGCGCATCGTCATTCACGCCGCGCACGAAAATCAGCCGCGGCCGTTCCACCACTTCTACATCGACTCCAGCGGCGCCGAAACCGAAAGCGCCGCATGGGCCGAAGGCCAGCAGGACCCCGCCCTGTCGCGCTCCGTCTATCTGCTCGTGGCTTATCGCGGACGCGATCAGACCGGCGGCGTCTCGCGGCAGCAGTGGGAAACGCTCGTCTCGCGAATTCGCGCCTTGCAGCGTCGCTTCGCCATTCGTGCAAGCGACGTCGTACTCGACTTCGACTCGCCTCATCTCAGCCGCGCCCAGCGCGAAGAACTGCGCCAGCTCCATCGCATGTTGCAGACCGTCGGCGTCGCCAGCTAGGAAATCGACCATAAATAACATGAACCGTCACGATGCGTGGCACGCTCAAGCCCTCGCGCGAGCCTGGACTTGATGCTGCGCGTGGTGCGGGCGTTCCGCCCGTCGTTCCGAGCGGTCGCAAGGACTTGGCCGTGTGACGCTTCAATGGGGCACGGCCGCCCCCGGCTGTGTTCCCCCGCATCACACGCTCTTTCAGCCCGTGGTGCTCCGCCTCGTGCGAAAGCCGCAATCCGGGGGAATTCCACTCCACGCGCGCCCGGTCCGACCGTCCGTGATCCTCGCGATGTCGACTCGTGTGATCCGAACCTCCCGCGACGCCGCCATTTCCGTAAACCCGTGCCTCCAGCGCACTCGCTGGGGTTGACCTCGCACGGCGCAACCGCGGCGATGGCGTTTGCGATTCCGATCAGTCCGCGAGGAGCACCGCCGTGACTACAATCCTATGATGCAAACCACAAGCTGAAATCGGATATGTGTAATCTGAAATGTGAATCGCAAAATCTGAAAACTGAGAAATTAAGTCTGAACTCGTAAATCTCAAATCCCTCCTCCCCCGGTCATCCCAAATCCCATCGCCGCAACGCTCATGCCCGATGGCAGATCGCCGACCGCTGATCGCCGACGGCCGCCGGCTGCCTCTGACGCTGTCCAACGCCCCCGCCCCGCGTTATCGTGACTGCATGGAATAACGCCGTGTCGCCCAGCCGGATAAGGAGGCGTCATCATGGCCGATCAGTCCCGTGCGGGCCGTCAAACGCTCCGGAGCAAGATAACCATCATGGGTGCGATCCTCGCATGGGCCGCGACAGGGGCCGCAGGCCGCTCCGACACACGTGCCGCCGAAACACTCGATCCCCGCGCGGACGAAAGGTCCGCCGTTGTCGCCGGCAACGCCCGCTTCACCCTGCTGACGCCCGGCCTGGTGCGCATCGAATGGTCCCCCGACGGCACGTTCGAGGACCGCGCCTCGCAGGTCGTCGTCAATCGCCGCATGCCCACGCCGCGCTTCGAGCGCCGCGAGGAAACGTCGCTGCGAGCAACGACGCAACCGGCCGACGCGCACGCCGGGAGCGACGCCCCGGTGATCGTCCTGCGTACCGATCGAATCGAGCTGCGCCACCGGCCCGACGGTCAACCCCTCGGCCCCGAAAACCTCGTCGTGCGCGCCCGAATCGGCCCCGGCGACACCTGGTTCGAAACCGCTCCGCCGTTCGCCCAGTGCCGCA
This sequence comes from Planctomycetaceae bacterium, assembly GCA_011525745.1. Classification (GTDB taxonomy): domain Bacteria; phylum Planctomycetota; class Phycisphaerae; order UBA1845; family UTPLA1; genus PLA4. The sequence goes on from WYBU01000076.1 coordinate 83,163, forward strand.
ACGTCGCAGGCAAAGGCCCCAATCTCGGCAGCACCGTGCGCACGCTCGACGGCGTGTCCGGCGCTTGTGCCATCCCCGACGGCATCCTCTCGCGCAACGGCTGGTATTGCCTCGACGACTCCGCCACGCTCGTCTTCGACGACGGACCCGATCCCTGGATCGCCCCGCGCCGCAACAAGGACGCCACCGACTGGTACTTCTTCGCGTACGGCAGCGACTACAAGCAGGCCCTGCGCGACTTCACCGCCGTCGCCGGCCGCATCCCGCTGCCGCCGCGCTACGTCTTCGGCACGTGGTGGAGCCGCTACTGGGCCTACAGCGACGCCGAACTGCGGCAGCTTGTCGAGGAATTCGACCGCCACGAAGTGCCGCTCGACGTGCTCGTCATCGACATGGACTGGCACCTCGACGGCTGGACCGGCTACACGTGGAACCCGCAATACTTCCCCGAGCCGGAGAAGTTCCTGCAATGGTGCAAGGCGCGCGGTCTCAAGATCACGCTCAATCTCCATCCGGCCGAAGGCGTCGGTAAGCACGAAAAAGCGTTCCCCGAGATGGCCCGCGCGATGGGACTGGATCCCGGAAAAGTCGATCGCGTGCCGTTCGACTGCACCGACCGCGGCTTCGTCGACGCCTACTTCAAGTGCCTCCACCATCCCCTCGAAGCGATGGGCGTCGACTTCTGGTGGATGGACTGGCAGCAGGGAACGCAATCGAAGATCCCCGGCCTCGATCCGCTCTACTGGCTCAACGTCCTGCACTGGCGCGACATGCAGCGGCGCGAAGAGCAGACCGGCCGCCGACCGCTGATCTTCAGCCGCTGGGGTGGACTGGGCAACCATCGCTACCAGATCGGCTTCTCGGGTGACACGTTCTGCAACTGGGAGTCGCTCGCGTTTCAGCCTCATTTCACCGCCACCGCCGGCAACGTCGGCTATGCCTACTGGAGCCACGACATCGGCGGCCATCAGCCCGGCAAGGTCGATCCCGAGCTTTACGCCCGCTGGATTCAATGGGGCGCGCTCAGCCCCATCCTGCGCACGCACACAACGAAAAACCCCGAGGCCGAGCGCCGCATCTGGGCCTTTCCGGAGCCGGTCTTTCACGCCGCGCGTGACGCCATGCGCCTGCGCTACGAGCTGATCCCCTACATCTATACGATGGCCCGCAAGTGTTACGACACCAGCCTGCCGCTGTGCCGGCCGCTCTATTACGAATGGCCCGATCTCGACGTGGCGTACCAACATCCCGGCCAGTACCTCTTCGGCGACGATATGCTCGTCGCCCCTGTGTGTGCGCCGATTGATCCGGCGCTGGGATGCGCTCCCGTCAAGGTCTGGATTCCGCCCGGCCGCTGGCGGCACTGGTTCACCGGCCGCACGTATGAAGGCCCGCGCATGGCATACATGCCCGTGCCGCTGGACGAAATCCCCCTGTTCGCGCGCGAAGGCGCGATCATTCCGGCCATGCCGCGCGTCGCGCGCAGCGATCATCGCCCCGATGCGCCGCTCGTGCTGCACCTGTTCCCCGGCGGCAACGGCGGCACGCGCGTCTATGAAGATGACGGCCTCAGCAGCGCCTATCAGAAAAACGAATGCGCCCGGACGCCGATCGCGATGACGCCCGACGGCCTTGCCGCCGGCGACGCCCGCTCGGCCGCTGCGCACGATTCGCGTCACGGCACGGCTTTGCAGGTCGACATCGGCCCCGTCGAGGGACGCTATGCCGGCATGCCCGAAGAGCGCGTTTATGAGCTGCGCGTCCACGGCGTGCCTCCCCCCGAAACCGTCGCCGCCGCCGGCCGCCCGTTGAAGCTCGAAACGCTTCGCGAAGGCCCCGGCTGGCTTTACGACGCCGAGCAATCGACATTGATTGTCCGCACAGCCGCGGCCGCGGCTTCCGCGCCGCTGCGCGTCGAGATGAGGTTCCCGCCGCTGCGCGAAGCGCACGATGCATGGACGTCGGGCGTGCTCGGCCTGCATCGAACGCTGGCCGTCGCGCGGCAGGCGCTCAACGGCAGGCTGTCGCCGCTGCTGACCGCTTCGTTGCGCGCCGCCGCGCTGACCGGGCCGCTCGATGCGTCGTCGGCCGCGGAGCTGGCGGCGTTGCGGGACAGGGTCTTTCCGCTCGCACTCGAGATCGACCGCTCGTCGCTGCCCGAGGCGCAGCGCCGCGAGCTGATCAGTCGCCTGCTGGGTATTTACGCGATGTTGCGTCTTGATTTTGACCCCGACGATTCCGGCCGAACCGCCGCCGCCGCCGAGCTGGCGCTCGATCCGCCGTTGGGCGCGGGCCTCGACGTGCGATCGAGCATACGGCTCCAGATTCCCGCCAATTGGCGCTCCGATTCGCCGGACGATTCGATTGTCCATGCCGGCGCCGCAAACGGCTTGCTGTCGTTACGCGTCCCGCTGCGCGGCGACGGCGCTCTCGACACGACCGTGCTTCGTGCTCAACTCACGCTCGAAAAAGATGGTCAGACGATCACCCTGCCCCTGGAACGCACGCTGCTGCCGTCGATCAACGCCTGGTGGATTTGCGGGCCGTTCCCCAGCAGCTACCGCGACGGCCTGAATCCCGGCTTCGAGCCGGAGCAGACGATCGACCTGAAGGCCGCCTACACCGGAAAGGACGACAAGACCGTCACCTGGCGCAAGGCCGAGCGGCCCATGACGCCGGACGCCGATCCTTCGCAGGAGTTCTTCGTTCACCTCGGCCGCTTCTACGGCGGCCGCGTACATGACGCCATCGCCTACGCCGTCACGTACCTGCATGCGCCGCGCGACATGAACGCCGTCCTGGCCGTCGGCAGCGACGACGGCGTGGCCGTCTGGCTCAACGGCGAGCGGATTCACTTTAATCCAAGCTGGCGGCCCTACATGTCGCGGCAGGACCGTGTGCCGATGCGCTTGCGCGAGGGCGCCAACACGCTGATGCTCAAGGTGAACACGTCCGGCGGCGACTGGGGTTTCGGCGCGCACGTCGAGACCGAAGATGGCCGGCCGCTGCCCGAAGTTCGCGCGCGCTTGACGCCATGAGACCGGCCACGCATAATGCACACCATCGGGCCAGAGCAGTTGCAGCGCCTGAAAGAGGGTGCGGAAAGCGCATCCGGGCGCATTTGTGGTTTATACGAGGGGTCGGAGGCGGCTTTTGGGGGGAGGCAGGACTCGCATTCTCCGGTCGTCGCTTGCCTTTCGGCTTGGGCCGTCCTAATAATGGGTTGAAGGCCCTCGCACCACTTCAAGACTTATGAAGGAGACACGGAATGGCTTCGCGCGTCCAAAGCGCCCCCTCCACGGACGCAGAACGGGGCTTCACGCTGATTGAATTACTGGTGGTCATTTCCATCATCGGTTTGCTGATTTCGATCGTCGTTCCTTCCATGGCGCAGGGACGGGCCGCATCCAAAATGGCCCTTTGCCTGTCGAACCAGCGCCAGCTCGGCCTGGCCATTCAGGCCTACGCCATGAACAACGACGGCGCGATTCCACGCGGGCCGAACGCGCCGCTTCCGCACGATCCCAACATCTTCTGGGATTCGCTCGGTTCCAACCAGGTCTGGATCGAAACGCTGAATCAGCCGAACGGACTCGGCAGCCTGCTCCAGAACGACCTCGCTCAGCCGGGCGTACTATTCTGTCCCGGCGACGATACGACTCGTCGCGACGACAACATCCTGCCGCTCGAGCAACGAACCAATGTCGACATCCATACGTCGTTCCTCTATCGCCAGCGCGATCAGACGACGCGCGACCGCTTCGACGACCTCGGCCGCAACGAGCTGGGTCTGCCGGCACGCGCCCTGCTTTTCGATCTCAACGTCGAGGACCGTCGCACCAAAAAGACCTGCCATCGCGGCAACCGCGTCGGCATCGTCTATCTCGACGGCCACGCGCAGTCGATCATCAATCACAACAAGCTCATGACGATCACCGCGCTGGACCTGACCGGCTTCCCCTACGCGATGGAGCAACCCATCAACCAGTTGCTGATCCGCGCCGATCACGCCGAGCACGGCGACATCAACCAAGCGCCGCTGCTGCCGTAGGCGGCTGCTCATGATCCGAACCGCGACCCTGAACGCGACCAAGGCGGGAGCGTGAAGGGAGCGACCGGAGACCCTTTCACGCACGTGCGTGCACGGAATCGAGCCGCACGCCGTGGCGTTTCGTTGATTGGGTACGGGAGCAGCGCGCTTCGAGCGTCCTTCGACGCTCCCACACGGTCGCGCGTCGGCTCACGCCCGCCGCCGGCGCAGCGCGACCAGCGCTCCGCCCATCAGCAGCGCCAGCGTGCCCGGCTCGGGGAGGGTGTGGATCTGTGCGCCGCTGAAGTCCGCCACGCCGGGACCGAAGACGCCATCGACCGAAAAGACGCCCAGTCCGATCTCATACGGACCGCCGTTGGCCGGACCCAGCGGAAACGTTTGAACGAAGGGATCTGTCGTCTGATTGGCGTTGTTGATGACGTCGCCGTTGTCGTCCAGCAGCGGAAAGAGCGTATCCGTCACGCCCTGCCGCAGCTTGAATGTCGGCGCGTCGAAGATGCCATCGTCGTCGGAAAAATAACTATCGAGCGTAAATGTCGCATAGCAAAGATTGTCGGTCGTCGCCAGCGGACATGTCACGATGATGCTCAGACCCGTAAACGTGTTGTCCAGCCCGGAGTTGTCCCCGGTCACCGTAAGGCTGTCGGCGTTGTTGATCGTGATGACGCCGTTGCCGGGATTCGTGTCGAACCACGGCGGCCGCGCGAACGGCAGGTCCTGCGTCACCTGACCAAACGACGACTGCGCCGCGACCAGCAGGAACGCGGGCATCAGCGCATGGCGAAACATCGGCTTTCCTCCTCCCGGTCGCGCGAATGTCGCGCGGACAACTTTCCGCATTCCCAGAACGTCCCTCCGTCGAGAATGCACCCACAACCTTCCCTTTCATTGTACTCGCATCGGGCCGTTGATCCAAGCGCGATCACATCCCGAATATTTGCATCCGGAAAAAACACCCCCCCAGGCCGCACGCGATGCTGCGAGGTCGATTGCACTGCCCTTCGTCGCTGCGGTCCGCCCCGCACGACGCTTGTCACTACGGCGATGATTCGATGTCAGAGCCGGATCAAATCCCCCCCCCGCGCACGCGGGGGACCGGCCCCGAAGGCCGGCCTTCAAACATCCAGTGCTGTGGTGTCATAGGGTGCATTGCGACGACCGGGTGCGCTGTAAACTCACGGCCTCATGAAGAGCAACCACCCGATCGACGCGCCGTCGTACACATCGCCTGTCTTGCCGGGACCCTACGCGCACACGGCGCTGGGTCGCTTTGATGCGCGGTTCCTGACCGCGCCCCTCGCGCGGCGCATGCTGCTGGCGCTGCTGGCGCTGACGCTCCTGCTCCCCTCCGTGCAGATGGTCCGCAAGATCGGGCAGACCGACGTCTCGATCTGGCGCGGCGAGCGCGGACGCTCCGCCCTCGGCCGCTGGCTGCTCGACGCACGCGCCCTGCGCGACGGCCGCAATCCCTATGAACCCACCAACTGGTTCCCCACGCCGCCGCTGAACCTCCTGGCCATCGTTCCCCTGACATACGTGCCGCCGCAAGCCGCCGGCGCGATCTGGTGCGCCGCGAAGATTCTGCTCGTGCTCGCCGCGCTCGCCTATGTCGCGCGCGCCGCCGGACCGGGCGGCCGACCGCTGCCGGCCGGCGTGCTGTTGATGGCGGGTTTGTTCTCGTTCCGGCCCGTCGTCGGCGATTTACAGCACGGCAATCTCAATCTGTTCGTGCTGGCCGAGCTGGCGCTGTTCTGGGGATTGCTGCTGCGCGGCCGCGACGTCGCCGCGGGCGTGGCGCTGGGGCTGGCGATCACGACCAAGATCACGCCCCTGCTGCTGCTGGCGTGGATCATCTACAAGCGCTCCTGGCGCGTCGCGGCGGGTACGGCGATCGGATTGCTGCTGTTTGTTATCGTGATTCCCGGTCTGCTGTTGGGCTTCGAGCGCAACGCGCGGTTCCTGCAATCGTGGCATGAGCTGATGGTCGCGCCCTACGCCGTGCACGGATACCTGTCAAACGAGATCGCCAATCAGTCGCTGCCGGCGGCGATGATGCGCTGGGCCGCGCACGTCGGCTGGCTGACCGTCGAGGACATGCCCAGCGAAATGGTGCAGCAAACCGGCATGGAGCACATGGCGCGGGCCGCGACGACCGCCGGGCGGCTGTATCTGCGAATCGGCGGCGCGCTGATCGTGCTGCTGCTGGCGTGGTGGTGCCGCGGGCGCCTGGCGCGGCCGGCGACGTCCGCCGGCCGCGGATCGTCGCCGCGACATGATGCGCGGCCGGCGCTGGAGTTCGCGCTCGTCCTGCTGGCGATGCTGCTGATATCGGAGCGCACCTGGAAGCATCATGCCGTAACGCTGGTGCTGGTATACCTGTCGATATGGCGCGGGCTGGCATACGAAGCGTGGTCGAACCGGTTCACGGTCCTCTGCGTGATAGGACTCGTCGCACAGTGGTTCATGCTCATTGGCAGCGGCGAGGGCGTCTTCGGCGACGAGTTCGCGGACCTGTTGCTGTACAACGGCGTCTTCTGCCTGGGACTACTGTTGTGCTTTATCCAGACCGGCGCGATGGTCAGCCTTATGCGACGAAAAGAGTCTCTAAACTAAACGCCGGATATTCGCGGCCGCCTCCCGCGACAGGGTCCACCCTCCACCGGCGACGTCCGCTCCCGTCTTTCCCGCGCAGGCGTGAATCCGGACACCGCACGGTCCCCACATCAGACCCTGCTCATCAGCCTCGCGCGACGGGGACGTTCCCGTAACCGCGCCGCGCACACGACAGAATTGTTCCATTTTTCCCCGCCGTTAATTTGCAGCCCCGCAAATTTATATCTTAGCTTTCGTCGGCCTTATACGTCTCGCCGCTACCAGAGGGAATTCGCACTATGGGTCTCACCATCACCAACACGAACACGCTTCAGTTGCTCAACATCCTCAACCGCACGTCGTCCGAGCAGTCGCTCTCGCTCGAGCGGCTGACCACGGGCAAGCGCATCAACCGCGGCTCGGACGACCCCGCCGGACTGATCGCGCTTCAGAACCTCGGCGCCGAACTGACCGCCGTCGACGCCGCGCTGGGCAACGGCCAGCGCGCCAACTCATTGCTGGGCGTTGCCGACGGCGCCTTCAACGAGGTCAACAGTCTGCTGTCGCAGATCGAGTCGCTGGCGGCCCAGAGCACCAACTCGTCCGGCATCAGCGCGGCCGAGCTGGCGGCCAATCAGGCCCAGATCGACCAGGCCATCAACTCGATCGACCGAATCGTCAACAACACCACGTTCAACGGTCTCAAACTGCTCGACGGCCAGCAGTCGGTGCGATACACGCTCGACAGCACGGCCAACACCGATGTCAGCGACGTGCGGCTCTACTCGCGTCGCTCGAACTCGAGCAGCGACACGCTGACGCTGAACGTGACGACGGCGGCGCAGGTCGCCTCGGCCACCATCGCCAACACCGCCAGCGTCAGCGCCGCGTCGATCTCGATCGCCGGCAAGAACGGCACGACCACGATCACCATCGGCGACGGCGAGGCGCTGACCAGCGTCCGCGACAAGATCATCGCCGCCGCCGGCGAGACGGGAGTGTCGGCGCGCGTCTCGGGCAACGTGCTGGTCGGCGTGACGCGCGACTACGGCACGGCGGCGTTCCTGACGGTCTCGCGCCTGTCGGGCGACTCGGACTTCCAGAACGTCTCTTACACCAAGGGCGCCGACGCGGTCGTGACCGTCAACGGCGCCAGCGTCACCGGCGACGGCTTGCAGATCAGCTTCAACAGCAACGGCGTCTCGGGCGAGTTCACGCTCACGTCGACCGGCAACGCGGCCGGCAGCGCGGGCGTGATCACCGTCAGCGGCGGCGGCGCGACGTTCCAGCTCGGAACGGGCAGCAACACGCAGGTCACGGCGGGCCTGGAATCGCTGGCGTCGCACAAGCTGGGCGACACGGCGACGGGCTATCTGAACCAGCTCAAGAGCGGCGGCGCGAATAGTCTGTCGTCGTCGGCGACGAACGCGTTGTCCATCGCGCGGAAGGCGATCTCGCAGGTCGCCACGGCGCAGGGCCGCCTGGGCGGCTTCCAGAAGTACGTCGTTCAGTCGACCATGAACAGTCTGAACGCCACGAAGAAGTCGCTCGAAGAGGCGCGCAGCGCCATCGGCGACGTGGACTTCGCCGTCGAGAGCGCCAACCTGAACCGGCAGAACGTGCTGCTGCAATCGGCGATCGGCCTGCTGGGCCTGGCGGGACAGCAGACCAGCCAGATTCTGTCGCTGCTGCGATAAGGCGGCGCCGCCGAGTCCGGCCCGCGAGGGCCGGTACGACGCCGGCAATGCGGGCTTCGGAGCTGCTTTACGTGAAATTGTGTTTCACGCGAGACAGCGAATCGCCGGCCGCCTGCCGGAAATGAAACCAGGGGCGCAAGCCCGAAGGGCTGAGGACCCCGACTGGTGGGGAGACGTACGACACGGGACCGGGGCGTTTGACGCTCCGGTCCCGTCGTCGTTTGGGGACCGCCGAGGCGGTTGACGAGGTTGTCGGACAAGCGCAATGTCCGGCCGCGGCGCGGTCAATCCCGCCACTCGGCCCCCCCGTTCATTGCAGCTTCTGCACATAGTCTTAATGGAACTTTAATATGAAGGCCATTCCATTCTTCGCCTGATGCGCGTAATTTGCTTGCCTCAACATCGCTGCGGGACGGACAGCGCGGTCCGGTCGACGCGCGATGCAAACGGATGTTTCCCCTGGAATCGGCGTGACGGCGAGCACTTCGGCGATTCACAAATTGTGCGGCGTTGTGTTGATCAGCTTGTCGGCGGCGACGGCAAGCGTCGCGGGACAGGTCGTCGATGCGTCCCCGCGAGCGACATCGCGTCGGTCCGATGAAGCCGCGAGCCAGCCGGCCGCGACGCAGTCGCAACCCGGCGACGCGGCGACGCTGACTCTGGAGCCGCCGCGCGACGCCGCCAAGCCCGCGGAAACCGCTCGCAAATATCGCACGTCGCTGGCGGTATCGGCCAAACGTGAGTCCGAGCCGCCGTCGTATGTGCGGCCGGTTTCGGAGCTGGGGCTGCCCCAGACCCAGGGGGTGGACTGGCTGCTGATGGGCATCGAGCATCGGTCGCGCTTCGAGATTCGTGATGATGATTATCGCAACGCGCTGACGCGGGATTCGCTGTTCGTGATGCGCTCGCGGGCGTTCGTGGGAATCCGCGACGTGCTCGATCCGTTCCGCTTCGGCGTGGAATTCCAGGATTCGCGCGAATTCGGCAGCCAGTTCCCCAATTCGACCCGCAACGTCAACGAATACGACTTCCTCCAGGCGTACGCCGAGCTGTTCTTCAAGGACGCCTTCGGCAAGGACGAGCCGCTGCGGCTGATGGCGGGTCGCATGGCGATGGACTACGTCGACCGCCGGCTGCGAACGCGCAACGGATTTCGCAACACGACCAACGCGTTCGACGGATTCCGCATCGTCGCCGGGCAGCAGAAGGCCGACTGGGAGATCGATGCATTCGCGGTTCAGCCGGTCGTGATCGACACCGAGCATCTCGACCGGCCGGATGAGGAGCGCTGGCTGTACGGCGTGGCGGGCGCGTGGCGGCGATGGAACGACGTGATCACGCTGGAGCCGTACTACTTCGTGCTGGACGAGGACTTCAAGGGATGGAACGCCGCCGACATCGAGATCCACGCCTGGGGGATGCACGTCTTCGGACCCATCGGCGAAAGCGGTTTCGATTATGACGCGGACGTGGCCTTTCAGTACGGTCGAAACCGCGGACAGTCGCACCGCGCCATGGCGCTTCATGCCGAGCTGGGGTACACGTTTGACGTCGACTGGGAGCCGCGTCTGGCGGCCTGGATCAACTACGCGACGGGCGACCGCGCGCCGGGCGACGGCGTGAACGAACGGTTCGACTCGCTGTTCGGCTCGTCGACGGGCTTCTACGGATTCAACGAATTCTTCACGTGGCAGAACACGATCAGCCCCAGCACCGAGCTGCGGGTACATCCGACGAAGAAGATGATCGTGTCGCTGTTCTACCGCACCTACTGGCTGGCCAGCGATCAGGACGCCTGGGTGCGGGCGGGGCGGATCGATCGGACGGGGCACAGCGGCGAGTTCGTCGGACAGGAGATCGATCTGATTCTTCGATACGACCTGGACAAGCACATTTCACTGGAAGGCGGCTTTGGACATTTCATGCCGGGTGGATTCGTGAGGAACACCGGCGATTCGCCGGATGCGGATATGTTTTATCTACAAACGGTGATCCGGTTGTGAGGAAATAGCCGCTGACACGCAGGGTCCGCCGTGCGGACCGCAAACCATCAGCCTGAAGCCGAAGGTAGTTGTCAGTGGCCGGTTGCCGGAAGAAGCCCTCAGCCGCGATTCCCGCGCAGGCGGGAATCCAGTCCGCGGCCTCCGCGCGAAAAACTCATTTCGACCTTACGACTCTTCGACGGTTCGACGTTTCATATGTCCACAATCACGCGCACCACCATCTTCCGCTTCTCCTCGCTCACCTCGATCCCGTGATACGTCACCGCCTTCACCTCGCGGCGGAAGCGGCTGTTGTCGGGATCGACCGGCCGGAAATGAACGTCCGCCACGATCCTCTGTTCGTCCGCCCGGCGAAACTTGAATCGCACCGGCATCAACCGCGCGGTCTCGAAACAGAACAGCAGCTCCGCCAGCCAGTCATGCAGCAGGTCTTCGCGCGTCGCGGCCTGAAGATCAATTCGCCGAAGCTCACCGCGCCCCCCGGCAGGCGACACGAGATATCCGATGCACGCCATCAGGCCGCGTGCCGACTCCTCCAGCGCGCCCGGCCAGTCGCGCGCGTGCGCCTCGATGCCGATGTCGGCCGTGTGGTCGAAAACGAAATGACAGGGATCCCCCATCTCGCGCCGTTCGGCCTGCTCCAGCTCCTCGGCCTCTTCCGGATCAATCAGGTTTACGCGCGGCGCCGGCAGGCGCAGGTCCCACATCGACCACCACAGTCCAAGCCACAGGAACGCCAGCGCCACCGCCGTGCGAAAAAGCCAGCCCAGGCCGCGATGATCGACCGTCACGTTGCTGCGGAACTCTCGTCCGCCGAGTCCCAGGTCGCCGATCGACAACTCCATTCGCCCGCTGGCACAGACCCAGCGAATGTAGCCCGGCACACCACCCGGCGGGTAATCGGATCGCAGCTTGTCGCGGAAGGCCTGCGTCGCCGCGTCCGAGGCGCGCGTGTGCGGCTGATCGGCGGCGATCAGCGCGTTGCGCGCGTCGGCGAACAGCGGCGCATCGCCGATCGTCCCGCGGATGTAACGGTACTCCCAGCCGATGACCGACGCGGTCGCCGTCAGCGCCAGCGACGTCGACCAGCGCGCCAGCCTCGCCGCCGGCCAGGGTCGTGTCTCCCGAAGAAATCGAAACAACACGCTGCCGCCGAGGATCGCGGCCAGCAGGAAAAAGAAAAGCCCGAAGTAAAGCCACAGCCACACCAGCCGCGCCAGCAGCCACCCCAGCGCGACCAGCAGCGCCGCCGCCAGCCCCCACAGCGCCGCGGGCCGCGGCGGCGGACGCTGCACCGCATCTCCGCCGGACGCATCGCCGGACTTTTTGCCATCGTGTGACACGTCGTGAGAATAGGGCCGCGCGCAACGCAATACTACACCACCACCGGGTGTCCCACCGCGTCGCGGTGGGGTCACGATGATAAGATTCCGAGCATCCCCTCCCATCGCGCCAGCTTCACCATACCCCCCCCGCGCTGCGATGCATTCTTGATCCAACCCCCAAGCGCAAACGGCGAGGGCAGCGCCGCAACGCGCGATGACCTCAGCGCCTACGCTTGCGGCGCCGATCATGGTCGGGTGGCCCGCCGCGTCGCGGTGGGGTCACGATGATGGGATTCCGATCAACCCCTCCAATCGTGCCGACACGGCACGGCCAACCCCTTGCCCACGCCGACGCCACCGCTCGAAAAAGCGCCTCCCTCGGTTGCTTGTGCGTCTCACCCCCGCGCCGTCCCGCCCAGGCCGCGCAAATCTCGAGAAAAACCAGCCCTGAAAGGGCGACAAAAAATAGCCGCGGGCGTTAGCCCGCGGAAATCGTCACGCATCAACCCAAAGGTCGGGTGGCCCACCGCGTCGCGGTGGGGTCACGATGATAGGATTCCGATCAACCCCTCCAATCGTGCCGACGCGGCACGGCCAACCCCTTGCCCACGCCGACGCCGCCGCTCGAAAAAACGCCTCCCTCAGTTGCTTGCGCGTCTCACCCCCACGCCGTCCCGCCCAGGCCGCGCAAATCTCGAGAAAAACCAGCCCTGAAAGGGCGACAAAAAATAGCCGCGGGCGTTAGCCCGCGGAAAACGTCACGCATCAACCCAAAGCCTTGAAGGGGCGACACCAAACGCCACAACGCAAGCATGCCCTCACTCCTCTCCAGCGCTGCACATCCCGCAACGAATATCACTCACCGGGCCGCCCGACTCACGCCCGGGCATCGACTTACAAGCGAATCTCCCGCAAGGTCTTTCTTCCCTCCGTGCCTTTTTCAGTCACAAATTGGGTTGCGGCCGCAGCCTGCGCTGTGCCTCCCGTTTCGACGTTTCGACTTTCGACTTTCCCCCATGCCTTCTTCAACCCGTCCCCCCCGGAAAACCTCAACGTATTGCTTTCACCCCGTCTCATCCGCACAATGTCACATGGAAGTTCCATTCTTTCCGAAGCCGTTTCGACCGTGCCGGGGCGTCGCTTGGCCGTCCCCTGAATCAGGAGGTCCAAACATGCTCGTTCGCCGAATCCTGCTGTCGTTCCCCGTCGTCGCCGTTTGGCTCATTCACGCGACTCCCGCCCGCTCCGACGACGTCAAGCGCCACGAGATCGGCCAGGTCCTGCTCGAAGACGTGCCCGAGGTTCCCGCCGCACTCCGCGAACGGATGAACCAGTTCCTCAACGTCCGCGCCGCGGGACTGCTCGATTTCGACGACACCGGCGAAAAGCTGCTCATCAGCACGCGCTTCGGCAACACCAATCAGCTCCACCTGGTGACGCAGCCCGGCGGCGCGCGCCGGCAACTGACGTTCTTCGACGAGCCGGTCCGCGGCGCGGCCTTCGTCCCCGGCACGAACGCGCGGCGCATCCTCTATTCGATGGACCGCGGCGGCTCCGAAAACAACCAGATCTATCTGCTCGACCTCGCCGACGGCGGCAGCACGATGCTCACCGACGGCGCCAGCAAGAACGACCGTCTGACCGTCGCGCGTAACGGCAAACGGTTCGCCTTCTGCTCCACCGCCCGCAACGGCCGCGACTACGACATCTACATCGCCGACGCCGCCGACCCCAAACCGCGCCGCGTCTGGGACGTCTCCGGCATGTTCGCCCCGATCGACTTCTCCGCCGACGGATCGAAACTCACCGTGCTCGAATACATCTCCGAAAAAGTCTCGCGGCTGCACCTGTTCGACGTCGCCGTGTCGAAGGCGTCTGCCGTTTCACCGCCCGATCATCAGTTCGCCTACAGCGGCGGCGCCTTCAGCGCCGACGGCAAGCACCTCTTCTTCACCTCCGATCGCGACGGGCAGTTCCACGTGCTCTATCGCCGCGACCTGGCCGGCGGAACCGACGCCGCCATCACCCCCGATCTGCCCTGGGACGTCGAATCGATCGCCGTCTCGCCCGCCGGCAACTTCGTCGCGTTCACGACCAACGAAGATGGCCAGTCGAAGCTGTATCTGATGAAACCCGACGCGACGCGCTACGACCCCGTCACCTCGGTGCCCATGGGACTGATCGGCGGACTGCAATTCTCGCACGACGGCCGGCGGCTCGGCTTTACCCTCAACACGCCGAGCAGTCCGGGCGACGTCTACGTGTTCACGCCCGCCGATGGCAAGCTGACGCGCTGGACCGAAAGCGAAATCGGCGGCCTCAATCCCGACCGCTTCGTCACGCCGACGCGAATCGCCTATCCGACGTTCGACGAAGTCGGCGGCAAGCCACGCATGATCCCCGCCTACTACTACAAGCCCAAAGGCAGCGGCCCGTTCCCGGTAGTCATCAGCATCCACGGCGGGCCGGAAGCCCAGTACCAACCGTCCTTCAGCAGCGTCTTCCAATTCTGGGCCGCCGAGTTGGGCTTCGCCGTCGTCGCTCCCAACGTCCGCGGCTCGACCGGCTACGGCCGCGACTATCACATGCTCGACGACGGCATGAAGCGAGAAGACAGCGTCCGCGACATCGGCGCGCTGCTCGACTGGATCGAAAAGCAGGCCGACCTGGACTCGCGGCGCGTGGCCGTTTACGGCGGCTCTTACGGCGGCTACATGGTGCTGGCCTGCCTGACGAATTATCCCGGCCGGATCAAGGCCGGCGTCGACATCGTCGGCATCGCCAGCTTCATTACGTTCCTTGAGAAGACGGCCCCCTATCGGCAGGATCTGCGGCGGGCCGAGTACGGCGACGAACGCGATCCCGAGATGCGCGCGTTCTTCCAGCGCATCTCGCCGCTGAACAACGCCGACAAGATCACCGCGGCGCTCTACGTGCAGCACGGCGCCAACGATCCGCGCGTGCCGGCCTACGAGGCCGAGCAGATCGTGCAAACGATGCGAAAGCAGGGCCGCACCGTCTGGTACATGCTCGCCAGGGACGAGGGCCACGGCTTCGCCAAGAAGGAAAATCGCGACCTGGCCATCCTCACCGCCACCATGTTCCTCGAAGATCAACTGAAGCAATGACCGACCGCTCGGCACTGTAACCGCGTGGCACGGGCTTCCAGCCCGTGCGAACCCAACTCTGATACGAGCCGCAAACGCCAGCGCCACGCTCATTCAGAGCCGCGAAGCGTCAGCGAGCGGCATCCAGCCCCTGCGAACCCAACTCTGATCCGAGCCGCAAGCGCCAGCGCCACGCTCATTCAGAGCCGCGAAACGTCAGCGAGCGGGATCCAGCCCCTATGAACCCAATCTGATCCGAGCCGCAAACGCCAGTGCGGCGCTCATTCAGAGCCGCGAAGCGTCAGCGAGCGGGATCCAGCCCGTGCGAACCCAACTCTGATCCGAGCCGCAAACGCCAGCGCCGCGCTCATTCAGAGCCGCGAAGCGTCAGCGAGCGGGATCCAGCCCCTGCGAACCCAACTCTGATCCGAGCCGCAAAGGCCAGCGCCGCACTCATTCAGAGCCGCGAAGCGTTAGCGAGCGGGATCCAGCCCCTACGAATCCAACTCTGATCCGAGCCGCAAACGCCAGTGCCGCGCTCATTCAGAGCCGCGAAGCGTCAGCGAGCGGGATCCAGCCCCTATTAACCAAATTGATCCCAGCCGCAAGCGCCACCGCCGCGCTCATTCAGAGCCGCGAAGCGTCAGCGAGCGGCATCCAGCCCCTGCGAACCCAACTCTGATGCGAGCCGCAAGCGCCAGCGCCGCGGTCCCACACCGCCGATCAGCACGACCCCGTCCACCCCGTCCTCTCCGTCCATCAGCACCTGCCGCGCAAGCGGCAGCCAATCGCTCCCGGCCACCCCACCCATCGACCGTCTGCTCATACAATCTCGCCAGACCACCAGCCCCACCGCCGGAGCGTGATGCATGAACAAACGAATCATCATCCTCGGCGCAGGCCACATCGGCCGCACCATCGCGCGCGACCTCGCCGCCGACGCCTCGCTCGATGCCACCGTCGTCGACTTCAGCGAGCGTAACCTCGCACGGCTGCGCGGCGTCGATCGCCTCGCCGTGCGCCGCGCCGACCTTGCCGACGACGCGGCCCTGCGCGACGCCATTCGCGACGCCGACGTCGTCGTGGGTGCGCTGCCCAGCGCCATGGGCTTCCGCGCCCTGCGAACCGTCATCGACGCTGGCAAGTCCTACGCCGACATCTCCTTCATGCCCGATGACGCGCTCGCGCTCGACGACCATGCAAAAAAACGCGGCGTGACCGCCGTCGTCGATTGCGGCGTCGCGCCCGGCCTGGCCAACCTGTTCATCGGCCGCTGCGCCGCCGCCATGTCGCGCCTCACCGACGTGTGCTACTACGTCGGCGGCCTGCCGCGCCGCCGCTCCTGGCCGTACCAGTACAAAGCGCCGTTCGCGCCGCTGGACGTTATCGAGGAATACACCCGCCCGGCGCGATTGATCGAAAACGGCCGCCAAATCGTGCGGCCGGCGCTGTCCGATCTCGAACTGATCGAGTTCGACGAAATCGGCACGCTGGAGGCGTTCAACACCGACGGCCTGCGAAGCCTGCTGACGACCATCCGCGCCGAGAACATGCGCGAGAAGACGCTGCGCTATCCAGGCCACGCCGAGCTGATGCGCGTGCTGCGCGAGACGGGCTATTTCGGCAGGGATGAAATCGCCCTGCGCGATGGCCGGCGCGTGCGGCCGATCGACGTGACCGGCGCGCTGTTGTTTCCAATGTGGGAGCACAAGCCGGGCGAGGAAGAGTTCACGATTCTGCGCGTCATCGTCGAGGGCTTCCAGAACGATGCGCACATGCGCTTCACGTACGATTTGTTCGATCGCACCGATACGGCGAGCGGCGCGTCGTCGATGGCGCGCACGACGGGCTTTCCGTGCGCCATCGTCGCGCGAATGCTGGCGGATGGCCGCTTGAAACGGCCGGGCGTATTCGCCCCGGAAGTCGTGGGCGAGGACGCGGCCCTGACCGAATCGCTGCTGACCGAGTTAAATGCGCGCGGGGTGTGCGTAATGCAACGAGTCGAGGCGATCGCGTAGTTGGGCCAGGCCTAGCAATCTTCGTGCCAAGAGAAACGGCCGGTGTCGTGCTCGTGCCGGAATTCACAAAGTAATTCGTGCGAATTGTGATGTATCCTTACTTCATGCCTGAGCAAGCCTTGCGCGCGAAGTCAGCGGGCGGAAAAAAAAATGCGCGACTTGGATTTCTCGTTTCGCGATTCCTGTGGTATTCTTAATATTGGAGTTTATACCCATTCTTTGGGGGATCGGAACGTCGCGTGCAGCGACGCCAAAAACAAGCGGTTCTTGCCGCTTCAAGTGCCCGGTGCCGACGTACTGGCAAAAGATACTGCCCTGTTGGCAGCCACCGGACACAACTCCGAGCTTTGGCCCGCCCCATTCTGGGGCGGGCCGATGTGTTTTTACGCCCCCGCCTGAAATGCAGTGGTGGGTCGTACTCGACCCACCATCCTCCATCGCGTAACGAGCCGCGTAGGGTGGGTCGTACTCGACCCACCACTCCGACGCGCAACGAGAAATGGTGGGTTGAGCCACGTAGGGTGGGTCGTACTCGACCCACCATCCTCCATCGCGTAACGAGCCGCGTAGGGTGGGTCGTACTCGACCCACCACTCCGACGCGCAACGAGAAATGGTGGGTTGAGTACAACCCACCCTACGAAGCTCGACCCACCACCCTCCGTCACACAACGTGCCGCGTAGGGTGGGTCGTACTCGACCCACCAATCCGACGCGCAACGACCGTAGGGTGGGTCGTACTCGACCCACCACTCCGACGCGCAACGAGAAATGGTGGGTTGAGTACAACCCACCCTACTCCGATTCACGCGTCGCCTCATCCCCTTGCGCCTCGCCCGTCATCGGCACAAACGCCACCGGCGCGACGTTTCGCCGATCCAGCGTCCCGTCCGCCTTCTTCGTCATCACCAGCAAATCCTGACCCCACAGGTCCGTATCGACCGGAATCACCATCCGGCCGCCGACGCGCAACTGTTCCACCAGCGCCGGCGGCGGGCGCGGCGCGGCGCACGTTACGATGATCGCGTCGAACGGCGCCTCCTCCGGCCAGCCGCGGAACCCGTCGCCGATGCGCGCCTGAATCATCGCGTACCCCTTCTCGCGCAGCAGATCGATCGTCTGTTTCGCCAGCGGCTCGACGATCTCGATCGTGAACACGTGCGCCCTCAGCTCCGACAGCACCGCCGCCTGATACCCCGAGCCGGTTCCGATCTCCAGCACCTTGTCCCCCGGCTTGACGGCCAGCAGTTCCGTCATCAGCGCCACGACGTACGGCTGCGAGATCGTCTGATCGTGGCCGATCGGCAGCGGGCCGTCGTCGTACGCGCGCGAGCGCAGCCCGCGCGGCACGAACCAGTGCCGCGGCACGTCGCGCATCGCCCGCAGCACGCGCGAATCGCGCACGCCCCGCGCGGCGATCTGCTGCGCGACCATCCGATGACGCTGTTCGCGCAGTTCGTCCGTGCGCGGCGGGGCAGGCGACGAAGCGCTGGCGGTCGCCGGGGCCGACGCCGTGGAAGTCGGCGGCGACGAAGCCGACGCCGGCGGCCGATCGCAGCCGGCCAGGATCAGCGAAGCGGTGATGGGAACCAGCGCCCGCCGCGCGGGCGGGCGGCGTGAAAGGAATCGACGCAGCCAGACAACGAGGGAGTCGCACATGATCGCGCTCCTTCGGCCCGAGCGCGCGATCGGCCGGTCGCGCCGGCGAACGCCGCACCGAAGCCCCGCCGCCCGAACGCGCACGCCCCGCGGGATTGTAAACCGCCACGCAGCCCAATGCCGCTGCATTCAGAGCCGCGAAGCGTCAACAAGCGTCTCCCTCTCCCTCCCAGGGAGAGGGCCGGAGTGAGGGTCTTCCCGCCCGCCCTCCGGAGATGTCTCAGCGCATGGCGCCACTTTGCATCGCGCGCGTGGCGCCACTTTGCATCTCTGGCGTGGCGCCACCTTGCATCGCGCGCATGGCGCCATCTTGCATCGCGCGCAACTCCCCCTCTGATCCGAGCCCCAAGCGCCAGCGCTGGGGGCGACCGATCACTGAGACCGGCCCTCCGGAATGGCGCAGACCACCCCAATTCTTCAACCCGAAGGGTTCAAAGACAAAAGACATTAGCCGGCGGTGGAGGCCGAAGGCCGACACCGCCGGTCACCGACGCCCCTCTTCGACCGCACCCTGAGGGGGTACCAGCGTCGCTCATTCGCCACATGCGTATGACGCCTGCAAATCGACCCTGCTGCGCACTGACTGATGCAAGAACGCCGCGATTGCTCATTCCCGATCCCACGTTCCGCCCCGCGCGCGACCCCGCCCCAGACGCTATGATGACAACCCACCGAGCCGCCAAGGAGCCGATTCGTGAAGCCGCTGTCGGACTATCGCCGCCTCTTTCCCATCCTCGAACGCACCTGCTATCTCAACAGCAACTCGATGGGCGCGATGCCCGCCTCGACCGAAGCGGCGCTGCGCGACTACGCCCGGCAGTGGGCCGCCGAAGGCGGCGAGGCTTGGGACGCCTGGCTGCCGATGATCGGCGAAGTCGCCGACCTGGCGGGGCGTTTCATCGGCGCGGGACCGGGCGAGCTGATTTTGAACCAGAATGTATCCTATTTTCAGGCCGTCGTCGCCAGTTGCCTCGAGTTCACGCCGCGGCGCAACAAGGTCGTGCTGGCGGCGCTCGATTTTCCCTCGGTGCTCTACGTGTGGGAACGCTTCCGCAAGTACGGCGCCGATCCGTGCATCGTCCCGTCCGATGACGGCATCGACATCCCGACGCAGCGCATCCTCGAGGCCATCGACGAGCGCACCGTCATCGTGCCGATTTCGCACTCCTACTACGTCTCATCGGCGCTGGTCGACATCCCCGCAATCGTCCGCCGCGCCCATCAGGTCGGGGCGCTGGTGCTCGTCGATGTGTATCAGACCGCGGGCGTCATGCCCATCGACGTCAAGGCGTGGGACGTCGACTTCGCCGTCGGCGGCAGCCACAAATGGCTCTGCGGCGGGCCGGGCTGCTGCTGGCTCTACGTCAAGCCGTCGCTGCGCGAAACGCTCGAGCCGCGCGCCACCGGCTGGTTCGCCCACGCCGCCCCGTTCGCCTTCGAGCCGCCGCCGATTCGCTACGCGCCCGGCGCCTGGCGCTACATGGGCGGCACGCCCGCCATCCCGGCCTACTTCGCCGCCCGCGAGGGCTATCGCATCCTGCTGGAAGTCGGCCTGCCGCGCATCGCCGAACAGAACCGGCGATTGACGCAGCGCCTCATCGACGGCGCACACGAAGCCGGCCTGACGATCCACACCCCCCTGCCGCCCGACCGCCGCGCCGGCTTCGTCGCCATCGACTTCCCCGGCGCCGATCGGGCGCGTGACGTGCTGATCGCCGAGGGCTTCAAGCTCGACTACCGCCCCAACTGCGGCCTGCGAATCGGACCGCATTTCTACAACACCGAGGAGGAACTCGACAGATTGTTGACGCGCATAGGGATCGTCCATTCTTGACCTACCCCCATTGCTGAATTGGCGCGCCACGTGATGGCACGCGGGCTGAACGCTCCTGCCACGCGGCGGCGCAACACGGTCAAGCCCTTGCATGACACGTCTTGCGGATTCGGGAAGCGCGCCGTGCGCCACGCGCTGGCGCGCGCCAAGCGCGCCGTGCGCGAGGGCTTGACCGTGCCACTTCGGAGAAACGGTGTCGTTGATATCTGGCCGATTCAATAAAGACGAAGCGGCGATGATCGGTCGGTCCAACGCCGCCGCCCAACTCGATCTGCCAAAACGAGAAGTGCCCGCGCCGATGAAACTCGACGCGGGCACTTTAGGTTTCATCATTTGGTGCGGGATCAAACGTACGAATCAGCCGCCGACCTTCTTCGGTCCCATCGCGGGCCTCGGCTTGGACGGCGTCGGCCGACTGTCTTCCGACGGTTGTTCCGATCGTCCGTCATAGGCCTCACGCGCCATTTCCTCGGGCACCGGAGGCAGTTCACCCGTCCAGTTCGGAACCTTCCACGCCCTGGCTTCGCCGCACTTGTCGCACTTCAACTCGGCGTTCTTGTCCGCGCGGGCTTCCTTTCGCCGCTGATACTCCGAGAACGCCATCTTCATTTCGGCCCCGCAGCCCGCGCAACGAATCGTCACTTCCTCTTCGGCCTGCTGTTCGTGCACCGCCTGGTCGGGGTTGGAGGCATAGCTGGAATACAGGATTCCCACAGCCGCCAAGAGCAGGACTGCCGCAACCAGGCCCAGGATTGTTTTCTTTTCCATATCAAGAATCTCTCAATACGCTGCGCGATATGACAAAATGTGCGATTTTGTCGCAAGACACGCGCTTTATGGATTCTCGCGGATCAGCCGTTCCGGGAAACAGTCAACCCGCCAACTGCGGCCGCGAATCATCACGTCGCGAAGCGGATACTCAGACGGATTGTACGATTGTGGATTCGTCACCCAACCCTGCTTGAGCACCGTGATGTTGCGCACATTGCCGTCGGTGAAAGCCACGTTAAACTGGCCCAGCTTCCCGTGCCAACCCGGGATATCAACGATATCGCCGCCGAACGGACCACCGGCGACGTATTCGGAACTTTGCAGATAGGCCTGTGCGAAGCGCGACTCGAAGAAGAGCACGACCTCTGCGCTTTGCGGAATCATGCTTGATGGTCGCAGGAATGGCCCTACGCGAAGCCCATGCGTGCCTGCGTTATACCAGATGAACTCGCCTTGGTAGCTGGTTCCCTTTGACTCCCACATCGACGTCACGGATGTCGGAAACGCATCAACGTACCCATTCGCCAGATCGACCATGCCTTTGTCGCCAGGGCACTGAAATTCGGAGAAGTCGTTCTTTTCAGAAACATTTCGCCCGAATTTCTGGCGATTCAGCGGCCGTGTCGTCGCGCCCCAGTTGCTCGGGCCGGCGCCACGGAACTGCGGATCCAACCCATCCGCGCCGCCGTGATCCCACGCTCCAAGCCCCAGCCAACCTTGAACGCTCAGACCACGCGGATGGATCACCGTGCTGGTGTCATCCACGGAATACGTCGCACCGAGCTGGGCCACGGTTCGAAGATTTGTGGCACACTTGGCCCGCATCCCCTCGTTCTTGCTCGCCGACAGCGCCGGCAACAACACCGACACAAGCAACGCGATGATCGCGATCACCACCAGCAACTCGATCAGCGTAAATCCCTTGCGTTTCCTGCTTTCTGACATGTGTTTTTGCTCCTTCAAGGGCGGCCGACTCAACGCAAGGAGTCAAAAGAACCGCGCTTGAACTCGTTGTTTCTGCTCGCCCGCAACCCATCAACCACCGACGTAAAACGTCGACATGCAACTCCGATGCCAATAAACGTCATTCTCAAACCCTGGCGACCGTTGCCAGGCCGCTCCCCCCGCGGAACGCGAGCGACGCCTTTCGTTCTTCGTGAACGATTATAGCCCGCCTCGCTCACGCCCCGTAAACATATTCTCGGATTACCGCGGGTGAAACTGAATATTCTGAGACACCCCTCGCCGGATTCCCGGAATCGCCCCCGGCCGGCGCCGCTGGGCCTTCACACGGAATCGTGGATGGTCGCTGCTCCCCCGTATGGCGCGGGCGGCCGCGCACATTCACGCTCCGCCCGACTCAAAACGTCCTTATAGCACTTAGCGCCGTCATAATCAAGTATTCTTGATGCTCACAAGGCGGGCGCGGATACGCTGGCCAGTGCTGCTAACGCGGACTAGCGGCGGCCGGACTCGAACCGGCGACCCAGGGCTTATGAATCCCTTGCTCTACCAACTGAGCTACACCGCTTCGGGGCTTCCATTCAATCGACGCGGGCGTACGATGTCAACGCGCCGCCAACGGATGATAATCACCCAACTCGCTTCGACAACCGCCTACTCGCTTTTTCCGCCCGTTACCCACGTCCGGGACCGCCGTCGCACGCCTGCGCACCCACGCACCCGTTCTCGCAAAGCCCCACCCTACCTCGGCGTTGCGGCTGGTCACATGGCGTCGGATCGACCTTCGCGGTAAGCTCGACACAGGCGGCGAAGCTGGAACACGACGATCCCGGCCGGAAAATCGTTGGAACCGCTTAAACAGAAATCCGGCGGCAATCGCGAGGCGCTCAGGCGACAACCGTTACAGTTAAGAATAGAATCATCGCAGAACGCGGGGGAGTCTGCGCGAGGAGCGGGGATGTCCCTTTGCGTTGTTCATGTTACCGGACCTGCGGCGTCGGGAAAAACCGAGCTCGCCGCCCAACTCGCAACCCGACTCCACCAGGAACCGACCTACTTCCTCCGCTTCGTCCCCCAGTCCGACTCGGCAAGCCGGCAACGCAACCGGCTGACCCACCTCCCCGGCGCAAAGCAATCGCTCCTGCACGTCTACACTCCGGCCAAAATCTTCGAGCAGGTCCCTGACGCCCTGCGAGACATCAAGCGGAACAACCGCTGGGCCACCGTCCTCCTCGAAACCGATACCCATCCCTGTCACCGGCAGGCCTATTCCTACGACGTGCGTGTGTTCGTGACCGCCGCGCCGCCCGACGTTCACGTCGTTTTCCGCACGCCGCAGGAAACCAACGCCGCGCTGCGCGGCATTCTGAACGACACCTGCGAGTTCGCGAATGAAATCTACGGCCTGACCCCCGACATGGCCCTCGACGAATCCCGACTCGGCATGGTTGCCGGCGCTGCCACCGCCAACGAACCCAATCGCATCCGCTCCGACCGCGATCCCCTTTCCGATACGCAGGTCGTCGAGTTGCTCTCCTCCACGATCGGAATCGAGCTGGCCCTGCGCGTGCAGTTCCAGCCCGACTTCGAGTGCATCGCGTGCAGCGACGTCGTCATCCTCAACACCACCGCCGGCGGCCGAACCGACGTCGTCGAGACCGTCGCCGGCCGTATCGAGCGCATGCAGCCCTACATCCGCCGCCGCCAGAATCGCTCCGTCTACCTCGCCGTGTGCGACCTCAGCGATCCGGAAGACCCGATCCACCAGGACGCCGTTGCGCAGGTCTTGCAGCGCATCGACGCCGCCAAGTCCGACTGGCCGCGCGCCTGATTCACGCCTCCCGCGCACGTCGCCGACGCCGGCGTTACCATTTCGCATCGCCATGGCACGCTCGCGCAACAGGCTCACGCACGCGAACCGTCCGCGACCGCCCTTAGCCATGCGCGGCGCGCCGCGCCGCGGCGACGAACGCGCCGCCCCGACCATCGACATCCCGCCCACGCAACCCCCGGCGCCCTGGTCCGCGTGGCTGCCCGTCATCGTTCTCGTCGTCGCACTGCACGCCCTCTTCCTCGGCCGAACTCTGAATGCCCACAACCCCAACGAGTTGTCGCGGCTGATTCTCACCGCCGCCCTGGCCGACGCCGCATCCATTCAGGTCGATGAGCCGATGGCCGCTTATGGCCAGCCCCAGGACCTCGCTGTCCGCGAGGGTCGCCACTACTCCGACAAGGCCCCCGGCCTGTCCTTTATCAGCGCCCCGCTCGCCTGGCTGCTTCGCTTCGTGTTGCCCGCCGACGACGCCGGCCGATACCCCGACTACTGGCTGCTGCGACACCTGCTCACGCTGCTGACCGTACTGCTGCCCGGCGTACTGCTGGTCTTCGTCGCCCTTCGCGCCTACCCCGCCTGCGAACCCGGGGCGCGCATCGCTTGCGCTGGTCTGCTCGCGCTGGCCACACCATGGTTCGCCTACGCCACCGTCTATTTCGGTCACGTCCCCGGCGCGGTGCTCAGCACGGCCGCATACCTGCTCGTACTGCGGCCGGGACGACCCGAGTTCGCGCCGACCGCCTCCTTGGCCCTGGTTGCCGGCATCCTGTCGGGACTGGCCGCGTTCACCGAATTCGCCGCCGCCATCGTCGGCGCGGCGATCTTCGCCGGCATGCTCCTGCGACGAACCCGCTGGCACGTCCTCGGCCTCTTCGTACTCGGCGGGATCATCGGCCTCGTGCCGCTGCTGATGTACAACGATGCGGCGTTCGGTTCGCCCTTCGAAACCGGCTACCACTTCAAGACCGACGTCAAGCACGGCGCATTCCACGCGCAGGGCTTCTTCGGCGTCACGCTTCCGACCGCGGAACGATTGTGGGGCGTGCTCGGCAGCGCGCGGCGCGGCCTGTTCTTCTACGCGCCCATCCTGCTGCTCTTTCCGCTCGGCCTGTGGCGCATGGCCCGACGCTGCCGCCGCGACGTGTGGCCGTTGCTCGTCGCCATCCTCGGTTACATCTGTTTTTCATCCGGATTCGTCGACTGGCGCGGCGGCTGGTGCGGCGCCTGCCGCCATCTCGTGCCGATCGTCCCGCTCCTGCTGCTGCCGCTGGCCGAGGTGTTCGACGCAGCCGCCCACCGCCTCGGCCTGCGCCTGGCCGTCGCGGCGCTGGCCGGCCTCTCGCTGATCAACACGCTGCTCAGCGTGATCGTCACGCCCTATTTCCCCGAGCGTTTCGCCGCGCCGCTCATGCAGGTCGCCTGGAAAAGCTTCATGCAACGCGCCGCCGCGCCGAATCTGCTCACCGAGCTGACCGGCCTCTCCGCCTGGCAGGCCATGCTGCCGATCGCCGCGCTGTTCCTCGCCGCCGGCCTGACGCTGCTGATTCGCGCGTTTCCCTCCCCGCGCCGCTCCGCATCGCTCGTTTGCACGGCGCTGGTCGCGATACTCCTGAACATCGCCTTGCAGCAGGCCACGACTCCGCCGACGCAACCGGCCGACGAGAACATGCGCGCCATGGTCCTCCAGCGCAACGGCGACCGCGACCTGGCGATACGTATTCGATCGGAAGCGGGCCTGTAGGGTCCGCTGTGCGGATGAGCACGCAGGGCCCGCTGTGCGGACCGTCACCCATCAGCAATCAGCGTTCAGCCAGGAGGAGTCGTCAACTGCCAGTCAGGAGTCGCGCACAAAGAACCAGAACGATTGTCCCGGGTGGTACGGGCATCTTGCCCGTTCCGGTTGATTGTCCTGGGTGGTACGGGCATCTTGCCCGTTCCGGATGATTGTCCCGGGTGGTACGGGCATCTTGCCCGTTCCGGATGATTGCCCTGGGTGGTACGGGCATCGTGCCCGTACAGGATGATTGCCCTGGGTGGTACGGGCATCGTGCCCGTTCCAGAAGATTGCCCTGGGTGGTACGGGCATCTTGCCCATTCCGGATGATTGCCCTGGGTGGTACGGGCATCTTGCCCGTTCCGGATGATTGCCCTGGGTGGTACGGGCATCTTGCCCGTTCCGGATGATTGTCCTGGGTGGTACGGGCATCTTGCCCGTTCTGGACGGGCGGGACGCCCGTACCCCCCCTTCCATTCGTTCACCCTATTTCCGCGCGATGCCTTCCCCTGCCTTTCGTATCGACGTTTCGACGTTTCCCCCCGCCGCGCGTTACCATACACCCGTGGCGCCGACGCTGCTGCACGCCATCGACCACGTCCATCTCGACGTGCCGCCTGGGATTCTCGATCGCATGCGCGCCTTCTACGCCGACCTCCTGGGACTGCCGCTCATCGACGGCCACGACGCCGGCGTACCGACGCTCTGTTTCGGCGGCACGCGCGCTTCGCTGCGCCTGGTCATTCGCGAACGTCCCGACATCCAACCCGCCCGCCGGCGCCTCACCCTCATCGTCCCCTCGCTCGGCGAAACCACCGAGCGGCTGCTCGAGCGGCGCGTCCCCCACCGCGCGCAACTGGGCCTCTGCTACACCGACCGCCGCCTCTACCTCCGCGACCCCGCCGGCCACCTCGTCGAACTCAAGCAGATCTGGCCGTTCTGAAGCGCAACCGCCAAATTCCACACGTCGATTCTGCATCTGAATCTGATATCCCAAATCTCAAATCTGAGATTTGAAATCTGAAATACTTCCCCCGTTAATCCGCCGCATCCGTCTTATCCCCGTTCCGCGTTCCCTTGCCTGCTGTTTCGACGTTTCGACGTTTCGACGTTGCGACCTTGCGACGTTTCTTCCCAATCGTCGCTCCGTCGCTTCGTCGCTCTTCAGTTCCCCGTTCCCCCCAATCGCCCCTTTCCTCCAATGAAAAAACCGCACGCTCGCGCCGTCGCAAGCGTGCGGTCCGTATTTCAGCCCACAATCACGCGGCGCGAATCGGGTCTTACCCTTCCAGCCGCCGCATGGCTTCTTCGGCCTGCTTCGCGTACTCCGTGCCGGGGTATTTGTCGATCACCTTCTGGTAGTACTTCCGCGCCTGTTCCGTCTTGCCCGCTTCCGCCAGCGTGGCCGCGTCCTTCAGTATGATCGGCGCGTTCTTCTTCGCATCGGCCTCCCGCAGCGCCGCGGCGACCTTCTTGTCGTCTTTCAGCTCTTTCAGCCGCGCCGCCGCCTTCTCGCCGTGCTCGGTCCCTTTCTGCTTCTTGGCGATCTTTTCCAGCGACTTCACCGCCTCGGCGTACTTCTTCTTCGCGATCAGGCCGTCGATCGCCTCGAACTCCTGCTTCATCTTCTCCGCCCGGCCGGCCGTCAGTCCGCCCTTGGCCGTCGGCGGCGTGTCTTTCATGATCTTTTCGATCAGCTTCTCCATCGCGTCTTCGGACTGATGCAGCGCCTTGCTGTCGGCCACGCACTTGCCGTTCGGATCGAGCAGATACATCGCCGGAATACCGCGTATCCCGTACTTCTTCGCCAGTTCGGCATCCCAGTACTTGCCGTCCATCACGTGGACCCAGTTCAGCTCGTTCTCCTTGATGTAGTCCTTGTACTTGGCGCGATCCGACTCTTTGTCCAGCGAAATCCCGATGATCGTGAAGCCCTTGTCCTTGAACTGCTTGTGCACCTGAACCAGGTGCGGCATGCCTCTGCGGCAAGGCCCTCACCACGTCGCCCAGAAGTCGATCAGCACCACCTGGCCGCGCAGGTCTTCGAGCGAGAATCGCTCGCCCGTCAGCGCGTCGGTCGCCTCAAAGCCCGGAAACGTCTTGCCGACGTAGTCCTCGGCCCGGGCCGTCGTCGCCGCGGCCGCGATTAACCCCGCGGCGGTCATCAACATTCGCTTGTGCATGGGGCTTTTCCTTTCCTGTCGATTGTGCCGCTGTTCCGACGTGTCGCCATAGACTAACCGGGCGCTCCTGCCCGATCGCGTGCTGCGCCATCGCAAACAGCGCGTCCCTTGTTCGACGCCACGAAACAGTTGAGATGCATGATAACGTATCCCGTTACCATACTCCTCGGCCCGCTCGCCCCAATATACACCCTTCCGATCCCCCCATGTCAAGCCCCATGCCATACCGTGACCCTGGGGCACAGCCGCCCTCGGCTGTGGGTGGCCCACCGCGTCGCGGTGGGATCACGATGATAGATACGGAAAAACACGCTCAATACGCCTGCCCCCTTCACCCACCATCCGCGCTCGAATCGCCCGCCCTTCTGCCCCACCCCCGCCGGGTGGCCCGCCGCGTCGCGGTGGGGTCACGATGATAAAAGTGGAAA
>WYBU01000077.1 GCA_011525745.1 Planctomycetaceae bacterium
ACCAGTCTGCTGGAGGGCATCAACAACAAAATCAAGGTCATCAAACGCATGGCCTACGGCTACCGCGATGAAGATTACTTCTTCCTAAAAATCCGCGCGGCGTTCCCCGGAGTTGGGAGATGAACCGTACGTGTAGCTCTTGTCGCCCGCGGCCGAGAAGGCCAGCGTGACGTTGCCGGCCAGGTCGTAGGCCTGGGCGTGGCCGGCCCAGTCGGTCAGGCGGTTGGCCCGGTCGTGCGCGTAGGCGATGGGCGAGGCATCCCGCTCGCTGTGCGAGATTGCGTCGGACAAGCGGTCCCACACTACACGAAGAAGATCATCCATCTAGACGCTTCTGTTCCGCGCGATGAAGCCGCCACTGAATGGTAGCTCCACATTCGGGACATCGGTGACCAGCGCTTCCGCGCAGGTCGTATCCACACGTGCGGCATCCGCCGCGACGACGTTTCCAACGCAGATTTCCGCCAAGTAGGCATCCTAACATTGCCGCGCACGGAAGCCAAAGCGGAAACCGTCCCCACCTTGGCATGATGAGGCCCAGGCGATATGCTAACGGTGGATGCGTTTCCGGTAGCCCAGCTACGACCTCTGTAATGACACAGCCGCGGTAGATCGTCGCATACTTGAACGTGTAATAGCTACATACGCTCGCGATCCACAAGCTCGCAAAGGCAAGTAACGCAACCCAACACGCTTGGTCGAACGTTCGCCAATTCACGGTCGCCCCCAAGGTCGGTCAGGGACGCAGAAGCACCTTGCGCTGTTGCCGGGAGGCGGATACGAGCGCATGCTGCCGCAATCAAACCATGCCGCATCGTAGTCCTGAAATGGGCCAACAAGTCGGCGTGGCCCGCACTTGCCGTACCACCCACACTTGCCGTCACCTAGACATAGCCATACAACTGCGTGATCGCCCTTGGAATCTTGAACGACGGATACCCAGCCTGCAGGGCATGAATGCATCCCTCGGTTCTCAGAACAGGGAATGCTGAACGTGCCGGGGGGCCATGGTGGCGGACACGCTTTACCGTCGAGCGTTTTTCCGACCACAACGGCATTTATCCCGAAAATGTAGCCGTAGCAGTTGAACGTGTTGGCGTCGTAACAATACGCACCCGGCCACAGGCCACAGTCCCTTATTTCCCCCGGTGGATAGTCCCACCCTATGCCAGCATCCGAATCTGGGCGCGGCCTTCCCTGCGGCCCCGGCTGCTTGCCAAAGCACTTTTCGGCGCAGTACTGGTAGGCTCGTTGATAACCGCCCCAAATCGGAAGTGGCCGCGTTTCCTTGATGCAGTTAGCAATGCACGTACGATTCGCATCTGGATCAGTAACGGTGTCTTGCGTGCTGGGCTGTGAATCCTGACAGGAAAGCAACCCGCGTGGATCTGCTCGCCTGCTCGGTCGTGATCGCATCAGCTCATAGAGATTCTGGGTGTCACGATAACCGATCGGATCCCTTCGAATCCACCTCCCCGTCACCGGATCGGCGAAGCGGGCGCGGTGATGATTCAGCGGCAGCGTGGCGGTCTCGGCGTCGGCGGCCGTGTCCAGCGCGAAGTGCGGAACGCCCTGGAACATGAACGGATTGCCCACGTCGCTGAACGCCTGCGCCACCGTCGGCGCCGACTCCGGCCAGACGTTGTCCGCGCCGGACCACAGCAGCACGTCGTCGTCATCGACGTCCCCGTCATCATCCATGTCCGCCCGCGGGTCCCAGATCACGCCATCCCGCGCATCCAGCATGCGCGTCTTGTCCGTCCCCGGATCGGCGTCGATCAGCGTGTCATTATTCATGTCCCCCCGCCCCGCCGATTCGCGGATCAGCGGCAGGCCGCCCGCAGGCAGGATGCCTGCACCACACGTCGCATCGGAACACCCGCGGGCAGGATGCCTGCACCACCCCTCCAAAATGGCCCCCGCCCGGTCGATCATGGCCCAGACATTATACAGCCGGTCCTGCACGTAGTAATACGGCCGGTCGTTGCTCGTGCCGGCCTGGTCCACCATCATCATCAGGTGCTCGTCGATGTAGGCCACGCCGTGCACGGTGTAGCGCATCCGGTCGCCATCGCCGCTGCCGCGGTACTCGGCCAGCTCGTTGGCCCCGTCGAAGTAGTAGTCGGTCGTCAGCCCCAGCACGTCGTTGACGTGCTCGATCCGCCGGCCGAGGGCGTGCGAGAAGGGATTCTCGCTTGAGCGAAAGACAGGATTCTCGCGCGAGCGAAAAACGCAGGCAGGATGCCCGCACCACCCATCAGAATGGCCGCGGGCGGGATGCCCGCGCCATACATCCGGCGATAACCCCGCGCGAACGATCATGGCCCTGACATTGCACCGCGCGGTACGGGGTTGCGGGGGGCGGCGTCGATGGCGCTGAGGAGCGTTCGGAGGTAACGGATATCTATTGGTGGGTTTGCGCGGAGTGGGAGTTCGCACGGGCTGGAAGCCCGTGCCTCGCTACACAGCCGGGGGCGGCTGTGCCACATTCACAGCCGAGGGCGGCTGGGCCACATTCACAGCCGGGGGCGGCTGTGCCACATTCACAGCCGGGGGCGGCTGGGCCGCATTCACAGCCGAGGGCAACTGTGCCACATTCACAGCCGAGGGCGGCTGGGCCGCATTCACAGCCGAGGGCGGCTGGGCCACATTCATAGCCGGGGGCGGCTGTGCTCCATTCACAGCCGAGGGCGGCTGTGCCACATTCACAGCCGGGGGCGGCTGGGCCACATTCACAGCCGAGGGCGGCTGTGCCACATTCACAGCCGAGGGCGGCTGGGCCACATTCACAGCCGGGGGCGGCTGGGCCGCATTCACAGCCGAGGGCAACTGTGCCACATTCACAGCCGAGGGCGGCTGGGCCACATTCACAGCCGAGGGCGGCTGTGCTACATGGCCAGGCGATTTGCTAGTTTCTAGGCGATTCCGTACGAGCGGCCGAATTCGTTTCGTTACAATGCCGGCCGGGGCGTGGAGAAAATCATCATGTTTCCGCTCATGCTGTTCGCCGCGGTCGTTGGCCAGCCGCCGGACCTGGTCGTCGAGAACGCCCGCATCTGGACCGACGGCCTGCCGGGATTCGCGGAGAATCTGGTCGTGCGCGGCGGGCGCATCGTGCACGTGGGGACGGCTGACGCGGATCTATCTCGCGACGCGTCGTTGCGCATCGACGCCCGCGGCGGACTGGTCACGCCCGGCCTG
This sequence comes from Planctomycetaceae bacterium, assembly GCA_011525745.1. Taxonomy (GTDB): domain Bacteria; phylum Planctomycetota; class Phycisphaerae; order UBA1845; family UTPLA1; genus PLA4. Next base: position 3,202 of record WYBU01000077.1, read on the forward strand.
ATCGACGCGCACATTCACATGCTCAGCGGCGGGAAGCTGCTGTCGCACGTGCAACTCCGGGACGTTCGCGACAAGCAGGAATTCATCGAACGCATCCGCGCGTGGGCCGGGGCCCTTCCGCCCGGTGAGTGGGTGCTGGGCGGACGCTGGTCGGTCGAAACCTGGCGACAGCCGCATCAGCCGACGAAAGAGTGGATCGACGCGGTCACGGGCGAGCGGCCGGCATATCTTCCGCGGATGGACGGCCATTCGGCGCTGGTCAACAGCGCGGCGCTGCGCATCGCCAACATCACGAGGCACGGGCCGAAGGACCCCGTCGGCGGCGTGATCGACCGCGATCCGGCGACGGGCGAGCCGACCGGCATTCTGCGCGAGTCGGCCATGGAGCTGGTGGCGCGGCACATTCCCGAGCCGACGCTCGACTCCAAAGTGTCGGCGCTGCGGAGGGCGATGAGCGAAGCCAACGCGCACGGCATTACGGCGGTCGGCGACATACCGGGCCTTGACGATCTGCGAACATACGAACGTATGGCCGTGCAGAGTCTGACGCTACGCTGGTTTGTCTATCCAACGACGGCCGACTGGGTCGCGGCCGTGGAGGAGATTCGCGGTTTTATCGCGAAGCCCGGATGGCTGGAAATCAGGGGCCTGAAGGCATATGTGGACGGCAGCCTGGGATCGCGCACGGCATGGATGCGGCAGCCGTATCTCGGCAATCCGCCGGACCGCGCGGAGTGGCGCGGCCTGTTGCGCGAGGGCGTGGCCGACGGCCGACTGGCGCGGAACATCGCGGCCGCGCGCGCGGCGCGATTGCAGCCGATGGCACACGCGATCGGCGACGAGGCCAATCATCTGCTGCTGGATTTGTATGAGCAGGCGTACGGCGATCCGCGTGCGGCGCGGTGCCGAATCGAGCACGTGCAGCATTTGCTGGAAGGTGACATCGCGCGGATCGGCCGACTGGGGGTGGTGGCTGCCATGCAGCCGTATCACAAGGCCGACGACGGCCGGTATGCGGAGGAGTACATCGGTACACAGCGGTGCAGGCTGAGCTACGCGTTCAAGTCGCTGCTCAACTGCGGTGCGGTGGTCGCATTCGGATCGGACTGGCCGGTCGTCACGCTCAACCCGATGCTGGGGATCGAAGCGGCGGTGACGGGCAGAACGCTCGACGGCCGGCAGTGGCAGGCGCAGGAGAACATCACGGTCGGCGAGGCGCTGCGATGCTATACGTCGGCGGCGGCATACGCGCTGTTTGCGGAGCGCGAGATCGGGCGGCTGGCGGAGGGATACTGCGCCGACTTCGTGATCTGGGATGGCACGCCGTTCGCAAGCGAGCCGGAGTGGTCGAAGATTCGCCCGGCGGCGGTTTTCGTGGATGGAAGATGCGTGTATTCGAATGACGAGCGCGTTGGCGTGGCGGCCAGTCGGCCGGCGGATGCGGCTGCGCCATAGCGCAGTCGCTGCAAAACGATGGGGAAAGGCGATGCGGTGCTGCGCGCGTCCTGTGCATTTCGCCGCGGAGCGCTGCCGGCGCCCATTCAGGGTGCATTCGATAATTGGCGTTGGCAACCGGCGGTGTCGGCCCTCGGCCTCAAGCGGCCGGCTCATATCCGCACACCCCGCGGGTTGAATACCCGGCAAGCCATCCAATCGCGAAGAGCCCTCCAGCAGCACGCGGAAGTTTTGCGCCGAGTTTGGCTCACTGTGCACGCCGCAGTCGCATTGACGGGGATGTGGCTTTTGGGCACTGTCGCCGTTCGCATGAGGCGAGATTCAACATGGCGAAGTATTCGCGGCTGGTCGACCAGTGGGGCGGAACGCCCGTACCACCCGGAACAGCACGCCCGCTTTGCGCGAGGGCTTGACCATGCCACTCCCCATTGACTTGTACATGAGACATCCGCGCCGCTTATTTCCGGCGTCGTTCGCTACCCGCGCCCGACGAATCGTCGGCTTAGCAGACCCATTGCATTGCACGGCTGCCCATGCCTTACGCCGCAGTGGTCTGAGGCGCGCGCCGAGTGAGGCGCTGGAGGCCGAGCAATGCCGCGCCGTGGGCGACGACATGCGACGGCCGCGGCGGAACAAAGACCGGATGGCCGAACTGCTGTTCGCACGCCTTGACCATCCCGCTTTGAAGCGCGACTCCGCCGACGAAAACGACCGGGCCGTCGAAGCCAACCATTTTCAACTGGCTCAGCGCGCGGCCGGCCAGCGAAAGGTGCGCGCCGCAGACGATGTCGGCGACGCTGCGCCCCTCGGAGACGTGATTGATGATCTCCGATTCGGCCAGTACGGCGCAGACGCTACTGATCGGCTGAGGCTCCGTTGATTCGAGCGAGATGTCGCCAAGCTGTTCGAGCGGCACTTCGAGATAGCGCGCGACGCGTTCGAGAAACCCACCGCTGCCGGCGGCGCATTTTTCGTTGGTGCGAAAGCCGCGCACCTTTCCGCCGTCGCGCAGGGCAATGGCCCGCGTGCTTTGAGCGCCCATGTCGAGCACGAATCGCGCTTCGGGAAACAAGGCATGCGCGCCGCGCGCCGCACAGGTCAGATCGGTGATCTGAATCGAGCGATCGTCGAAGCTGTAGCGCCCGAAGCCGGTCGCGGCGATGTAGTCAACATCGTTCGGGCCAATGCCCGCGCGCCGGCACGCCGCCGAAAGCGACGATCGGCCGATGGCGAGAAAATCGGCGCGGGTGCGCTCGATGGAATCACCGACAATGCGGCCGCCGCCATCGACGATCACTGTTTTGGTCGTGCCGGCGCCCAGATCGATTCCGGCGACGTATGACATGTGACGCTCCTTCCGTGCTGACATCCGACAACCGAACGCTTGCACTTCATTGATCGACCCAGACCGCCGCCACTTCGGCGACGGCCGGTTCTTCGCGGCGCGCCGCCAATACGTGATCCAATGCATACAGCGCCGCGCCCAGAGCGCCGGTAAAATGCGCCTCGGCGCTGACATTGAGCGTCGCGTCCAGCTTCCGCTCCAGCGCCCGCACCATGCCGATGTTGCGCGCCACGCCGCCGGTGAACGTGATTTCCGGCTCGATGCCGACGCGCCGCACCAGTCCGATGGTGCGGGCGGCGATGGCCTGATGGACCCCCGCCAGGATGTCCTCGATTTTCTTCTTCTGCGCGACGTATCCGAGAATGTCGGATTCGACGAAGACGGTGCAAACGCTGGTCAGCCGGATCGGCTGCGTGCCCCGCAGAGAAATATCGCCGATCTCATCCAGCGGCAGTCCCAGCACGTCGGCCGCACCGGCCAGAAAGCGCCCCGTGCCCGCGGCACACTTGTCGTTCATGCAGAAGTCAATCACGTCGCCTTCCGGCCCGACCTTGATGGCCTTGGTGTCCTGACCACCCATGTCGATCACAGTGCGCGTGGCCGGAAACAGGAACTGCGCGCCGCGCGCGTGGCAGGAGATTTCGGTCACCTGGGCGTTGCCGGCCTCGATCTTGTACCGGCCGTAACCCGTGCCGACGACGAAGCCGATATGTTCACGGGAAGCGCCGCTGCGCTCCAGCAGCGCATCGAGGGCGGTCTGGCCGGCGCGTTTGACATTCGCGCCGGTGTTGATCAGCACGCGCGCGACGATGGCGCGGGCGGTGTCGAGCAGAACCGCCTTGGTCTGGGTACTTCCTACGTCGATGCCCGCTGCGAAGTCCATGTGTCACCTCCGAACAGCCGTCAGCGGTCAGCCAAGGGCCGTGAACGGTCGCAATCATGCCGTCCGCCATACACGTTCATGTACACGATTCGCACGAACACAATCGTCACATTCAATTGCTGGCGGCTGATGGTTGATGGCTACTACTTTCATACCGTCGCTCGTCGTATTCGCTTGTACTGCAACGACTCAAAGAATGCGTCGATGCGGTTCTTCATTTGGGCTTCGGCGTAGTAGCGCGGGTCTTCGAGGTCGGACTCGACCATCAACGTGGGTACGCCCAGTTCCTTCGTGAAGTACTCGCGCATGTCGCCCTGCCCGGCGCTGAAAAGGCGACAGCTCTTGATGCTATGAATGACCAGCGCATCGGCGTGCCACTCTTCGACGTAGCGCCGTATCTGCTTGTAGCGCTCCAGCATTGTGCGATTGCAGAGGTTGTGAACCAGCATCTGCTCGGCAATGGACTCCAGCGGCCGCTCGGGATCGTGGCGAAAGCCGAATTCCCAGGTGCCGCCCACGGTCGAATAGGTGCTCTGCACGGCCACGGCGCCCCAGTATTCAAAAAGGTTGCGGAAGTTGCGGTAATAGGGATACGGCGGCGGGCCTTCCGTAACAATGCGAAATCGCTCGTTCTCGAGAATTCCGCGGCCCTGGGCGACCATCTGCTCGTACTCGGCCACGGCCGCATCGAAGAAGTCGGCGGCCTCCTTGGAGCCGCGCAGGGCATTGATCGGGCCCATCATGTTGATGCTGTCGAAATAGGCGTCAAAGGGGGCGGGCCGGTTTTTGCACAGCTCCTTGCAGCGGCTCCAGCCGGCCTCGGCCCGCGCCGAATAACGGCAAATCTCGCGCAGCCGGTCCATGTCGAACTTCCGGCCGGTCAGCGCCTCGCAGCGATGGATCAGGTCCCAGAGCTGGGCCATGACGTATTGCACGTCTTCCTTCGACGGCTGCGCTTCGCGCACAAACGGAATGTCCAGCATCACAAGCGGCACATTGAACATGGCGGCACAGTGTTCGAACCACTTGATATAGACGTTGCAGCCCACGAAGTTGCAGACGATCATCGATGGAATGGGTATGTTGCCCTCCGGTCCGACGCCGCCCGACAGCGTAAAGCCCACGTCGGCTTTCACATACGCGCAGTTGTCCGACGCGTAGCCGATCTCCTCGGCCTTGATGATGTAGGGCAGCGACTTCTTGCGAATGGCAAGCTGTAACGCGTTAATTTCGGGAAAGACCGGCAGAATGTCGAAGCAGCGCAGGATTTCGACGCAGTTGCCGCTGATCATCAAATAGGCGCTGGGCGTCTGCGCGCGGGTTGCACTCTTCAGTTGCGCCATCCAGTCCGTCATGATGTCGCGAGACTGCTCGTGGACGTTCCCGCGATACTCGCGAACGGGCAGCGGGACGGTCGTAGCGGCGGTTGCGGGCATGTGCTCTCCTCTTACATAGCTGGCAGCATTCAGCGCTCAGCATTCAGCATTCAGCATTCAGTGTTCGGCCATTTCTCACCTGCTGGCGGCTACCACGACGTGTCCGTCTCGGCGACTCTCCGTCGATCGCGCCTCATCAACTCACAGCCTCGGGAGCGGTTCCTTGCCGCGCGCGGCTCGATTTCTGAGCACCACGCAGACGCTGGTTGAGCGCCGCCAACATTCGCTTGACCTCCACTACCGCGGCTTGCAAGCGTTCGTGTGCGACGCATTCACAAGTTGCAGTTCGCAGGCCAATAGCAGAAGATACTCGAGCTCGCTTGCCGATCCCATGGCGATTTGAACGAAACGGGCAAATTCGGTATCGCCGCTTCGACAGCACCCCTCGGCCAAGTTTGCGGGGATAGACACCGTGGCTCGGCGCATCTGCGCCGTGAGTCCATACAGCTCGTTGCGCGGAAAGCCACCCGTCACTTGATACACGTGCAACGCAAGGTCGTGAGACTTCTGCCATACCACGAGGTTCCGAAAGTTTTTCATCTCAGCGCTCACTCTCCGTCCTACGGTGTTGGGGACACAAGGCTCGTTGCCCGAGCACCAACACTTATAGCTGAAAAGCGGCGCTATTACACACACCCTCGCTGCCCGCATTCCGCGCCGACATACTTCGCGCCGGCGCGCCACTACGATCGTCCGACCCTCATCTCACGACCCTCAATGCCAAAAGCTGAATGCTGACCGCTGATGCCTGACAGCTCATGGTTATTCAAAAAGCATCGACTCTGCAAACGTCTCGAGTTCCGTCCGGCTGGCCTCGAATGTCCACATCTTCTCCTCGAACTCGAGCTTCAAATGCGGAACACGTTGCTCGTCCAACACGGTCTTGAACGGCACATAGTCCAATAGCGCCGGCTCACAAAACTTCGCCGGCGTGAAGATCACCGCCGCCGCGCCGGCGTTGCGAACTCGCTGTAACAATTCCGTGGTTCGCGGCGCGCGGCTGTCGTGGCGGACGGACGAATACACGCTCTGTGACAAATAGGCCCTGGCGAGCGATGTCAGCACATCGCCGTTCAGCGAGACTTCATCTCGAAACCAGCGCCAGCCGATGAGCAAGTCGTCGTCGCGGATCTGGCAGCCGGCGGCTTCGATCGTCTCGATCAGTGCCAGCGGCGGCTGCTCGCAGAACGCGCCTTCGACGACCACGTCGACGCAGTCGCGCGGGCGGATTTGCCGCTGCGGCGCTTCTTCGAGCAATCGCTCGAGCAAAGGAATGAAGTCCTCCGGCATCATGCGCGTTCCGGCCTGCGTGACGGCGTACAGTTCCGCCGCGGCAATCGAGCCGGGATGCTCACGGCGATAGGCATACAGCGCGCGCGTCAGCCGGCGAACGCGATTGTAGAGCGACAGACCGCGGGCCAGCGCCTCATCGGAGATCTTGCGGCCCAGATGTTCCGCCAGATGGGCGCGAAAGCGCTCGAATTCCGCCCGCGTATAGGCCAGCGACTGTTCGCACGTCTGATTTTGCGGCAAATGCAGGTATTCTACATACATGTGCGGCACGTTGCGCTTGACGAGACTGGCCAGATTGCGGGCCACATCGCAAATAGAGCTGAAGACCGCGCCGCGAAAACCCGGCAACTGGTCGCGAAGCAACAACTCGAGGGTGCTCTTGGCGATCGAGCAGATGAACGACTGGAATCGCGAGTCGGCGTGCGAGATCTCCAGCTTGCCGCCCACGCCGAACAAACCGACCGGCAACAGTCCCGCGGCGTGAATGACCTCCACGGGTGCATAGACCGGAAAAACGGCGAAGCCCTCGACGGCCGGGTGTTTTTCCCGCGCCTTTTCCAGTGCCTGCGCGGGAAGCAGTTCCAGCAGTTCGCGACAATGCTGAATGATCTCGTCATAGGTCATGCGAAGTTCCCCAGGCCGATTGCGCGTTCGAACGTGCGCATAGGTCCATTTCGAGGCACACAAGTCACGGCGAGCGTGTTCATGCTCCCGTGAATGACTCGGCGCTAATGTACGGTTAAGATTTTGTCCCATCAATTCCTTTGCGCTGCTTTGATTGCCGCGCGATCAGCCATCCGCCATTCCGTTCTCGGCCGGATACTGCCAGCCGGGCAGCGACGCGCCCGCAACGGCGTAGTCCATAAACGGCGGCTTGCCGCCCCGATCGAGCAACGACAGCAGTCCCGTTCGGATGTAGGGATTGCGGGCCGGATCGAATGTCTCGGCCGTCTCGCGGGCCAACTCTTCGTCCGACTGCTCGCCCGTGCACGCGGTGTGTCGGGCCAGCTCTTTTTTGAAGAGGGCGCGCGAAAAAGGCGCGTCCTTCGCCATCAGGCGCGCACGTTCGTATCCGCGGCGAAGCGCCTCGAGTTCGTCGTCAAAAGCGCCGTTCGACAGTCCGAGCTGAAATGCGCGATCCGCCGTCAGTCCCTGATCGAACAACTCGAAGATGGCCGAGTCGCCCAGCCCCAGCCGCTTCAATTCGCCGGCCGCTCCGAAACCGGGCAATATCGCATAGTCGAGCTCCGGCTGGTTGTAGGTGTTCTTCGGCCGCCACTCGGCGCGACGCTCGAGCGAGTCATAGACGAAGCCGGCGGCGCGCACGTCGTAGCGCAAGTCGAGGAAATAGGTGAATTCGGCCCCGCCCCCCCACTTCTCCCCGAAGACGCCGATCGTCGCGACCGGGCTGCGCTGAATCAGGCGAAAGAGCCGCACCGCGTTGCGACTCGACGCCGCCGCCTCCTCCGCCTGAAGCGGCACGTAGCCGCGCTGCCGCTCAAACCAGCCGCGATTGAACTCGCGCGCGTCGGCGCCCAGCATCCTCATGCCGCCGCCGGCCGCGGTGAACAGCACCGCCCCGCACCGGCCGGCGCGGTGCAGCGTCAGCACGCGACACCACGCATGTGCGAGCTGATCGATCGTCGCGCGGTTGAAGACGTTGCCGCGCAGCGGATTGTCGAACACGATCGTCGCGACACGGTCGCGCGTCGACGGCTCGACGAATTTCAGCTCGGGATAGAAGCCGCGGTAGACCGGCCGGCCCTGCTCACGACTGGCGACCCAATCGACTTCCGCCACGGGCGTGCGGTAATACCTTCCGTAGCCGAGCAGTTGCTCGACCTTGAGCGATCGGAGTTCCATCAACAGGCTGGGCCGTCCCCGGCGCGGGCCGCGCGCGCCGTCGATATCCAGCATATCCAGAAGATAAGGATCATCCGCATTCTCATCGCGCGCCCGTCGAACCAGCTCGATCAGGCCGTCGAGCGTCAACTGCGACAACAGGCCGTCGATCAGCTCGACCAGCCCGACCTTGAAACGCAGCCCCGCCCGCGTCGACAGATTGATCTGCCCCGGCGTGGCCACGCCGTCCTGAATCAGGTCCATCGCATACAGACAAATCGGCAATGCATACCGACGAAACGCCCGGCCGCCGGCGTCGGACGCGCACGCGACATGCACGAGCGACTCGGCGCTGCGCACGCGGCCGGCGCGGCGGTCGGCCTCGGCGGCCTCGTAGTAGGACCAGAAGTCCTTTCGCGAAATCTGGCCTATCGGCACATACGCGCCGTCGGCCGGGTTGAGCACGGCGATCGGCCGCGGCGGATCGCCGTCGCTCCAGGCATGGAAGCCCTTGCGTTGCGGCGACGCCGCGCCGCCGAATCCCTGCGATTCGAGCGCGGCGATCCATTCCGGATAAAAACGCTCGCCGCGCTGATACAAACCGCGCAGCCGATCGTGCGGCGGCAGCGCCTGACCGAAATGTCGCGACGACTCGACATAGGGCATGTGCCCGGTCTGATCGAGCACGGCAAACGGATTGGCCGTCAGGAGTTCCCAAAGCGCTCCGAGCTGCACGATGTCGCGATCGGTTTTCACGTCCCACGAAATGATCGCCGCCATCGCCTGGAAAACGGGATCGGTGACGTAGCCGTGATGATCGACGGGCAGCGCCACGACCGATTTTTCGAGAAGCTGATCGGCGAATACAACGCCGAGGGCAAATGTCTCGTTCGAGGCGTACTTTCCCTTCATCACGTCGATGAGGCGGTTGCGCTCGAAGGGGAAATAGCCGTGTACGGTCAGGAATCTTTCGCGGAAGGCTTCGGATCGGAACAGTTCGGCCAGCTCGGCCGTGGTGTGCGACGAGGTATTTGAGAAGATCGCCGCAATGCGCTCGACGTCGACGGCCTTTTCGATCGCGTTGAAAATGCGCGCCTTGATGTCGCCGCGTTCGGTCGCGACTTCCCAGATCAGATCGGCGTCACGCAGGGCGGCATAGTCCTGCGCGAACGTCACGCGCGATTCGATCGCCCGCGCGTCGTCCTCGCGCATGCGCGACTCGCGGACCTGATCGGCCCAGATGCCGCTGAGCCGCGCCCGGGCGCGCTGAAGCGCCTCGGCGCTGACGTCCAGTAGAACAACGCTGAGCGAGGTCTTGTTCAGCAGATCGATGGCGATCCCCTGGCCCATCGTTCCCGCGCCGATCAATGCGATGCGCTTCAACTCGTTGACGCGCCGCACCGCCGCTTCAATCGACTTGTCGCCAAAGTGAAATGCGCGTTTCATCGAATCCTCACAGCAATCTGTCGCCCCGTCCTGAGCACCTTTCGCCGATGCGAAAACCCCGCATCCGGCGGGCGCGCGACTCCCTTCTCGCACCCACGTCCCGAAGCAATCCGTTCCCGCCGACCCGCATCGCTTTCACCGCGGGAAGAGGGCCGGCACAAGGTCTTTGTCGCGCAACTTGCCGCGAAGCGCCTCGGCCGACCCTCTCCCATTGCAGGGAGCGGAAATTCCCATCACTTCCCGACTACGCGGCGCCATCGCGCTGCTCAGAGTCCCGAATCACAACCGCCGCGCCCTGCCCCCCGCCGATGCACGCCGAAGCGCAACCCCAGGCAACACCCCGCCGCCGCATCTCGTACATCAGGTCCACGATCAGTCGAATGCCGGTCGCCGCCAGCGGATGTCCGATGGCGATCGCGCCGCCGTTGACGTTGACGATCTCGCGGTCCAGTCCCAGCTCTTCCTCGACGCCGAGGTACTGCGCCGCGAACGCCTCGTTGATTTCCCACAGGCCGATCCGCCGCTGTTCCAAACCCGCCCGCGCCACCGCCTGATTCACCGCCGGCACCGGACCACGCCCCATCACGCGCGGGTCGACTCCGCCCACGCCGTAGGCCACTACTTCGAAGCGCGTCGGCCAGCCGTGGCGTTCGGCCGTCGCGCGTTCGGCCAGCACAACCGCCGCCGCCCCGTCGCTGATCGCGCTGGCGTTCCCCGCGCTGACCAGACCGTTGGGCGTCAGGCCGGGCAGCTTCTCGAGCGCTTCGAGGGAGCTGCGGCGGACGCACTCATCACGCGCCAGATGCACCGGCCGGCCGTCGGGCGCGGATGTCTCCAGCGCGAACATGCCGCCCAGCGCGTCGCCGCCGTTCATGTGGCTCTGCCGCTGGGCGGCGCAAGCCCGGCTGAAGGACTGGTCGGCGAATTCGTCGCATTGTCGCCGCGTCACGCCCATGCGGCGGCCGTATTCGTCGGCGGTGAGCATCATGCTGGTACGGGCCAGGTCGTGATTCAGCGAAACGAGCATGGCGTCGTCGACCGCGCCGCCTTCGGCGAATTCCCAGAAGTTCTTCTCCAGCCGCGCGGCGCGCAGGATGCGCGGAATGCGCGACATGGTTTCGCCCGCGACGCACAGCACGACCGACGCATCGTCCACTTCCGCGGGAAGCGCGATCTGCTGAAACGCGCTGATGATCGTCTGAAGGCCCGAGCCGCAGATCCGCTGCACCATCAGGGCGGGCGTTTCGACGTTCAGCCGGCAGCGCAGGGCGACGTTGCGCGGGAAGTAGATGTCCTGCCCGCCCGGCGCGGTGTGCTGATAGACGTTCGCCCCGACGACGGCGTCGATTCTCTCGCGCGCCACGCCGCCGCGACGGATGGCTTCGTCCGCCGCCAGCACGCCGAGGTCCTCGGCCGACAGCGCGCCGAGCGTGCCGCGTTTTTCGCCGATCGGCGTGCGCGCTGCGCCGACGATGCAGACCCGCGTTCGTCCATCAGCTTGCATGCGCAAAGGCTCCTGCGACGGCCGTGTGCGGCGCGGCCGACTCGGTCACTTCAATCACGTCGTCGCCCGCGTCGGGCAGGAACAACGCGTCGATCTTTCGCTTGTAGGTGTCGCAGATGACGCGCCGCACCAGCTTGCCCGACGGCGTCACTTCGCTGCGCGCCGCGGACGGTTCCTGCTCGGCGAGCACCGCTCGCCGGATGCGCTGGTACTTCACCTCGATCAGCGGATTGATGCGGCGCAGCTCCTGGGCGTAGAGCGCCTGCACGGCGGGTTGCGACGTCAGGCCGTCGGTTGACAGGCCGTTTCGGCCCGCCCACTCGTGCAGTCGGGCGAAATCGGGAAACAGCAGCGTGCCGACGAAATCCCTGCCGCTGCCGATGATGAGCGCCTCGCGCACGAACGGCGACTCGTTGACCAGGACGGTTTCAACGCGTTGCGGATGGACTTTCTCGCCGGTGGTCAACTTGAACGCGCCGTCCTTGCGGCCGAAGATGCGCAGTCCGTCCTTGGTGTACTCGCCCAGATCGCCGGTGCGGAACCAGCCGTCTTCGGTCAGCACGCGCGCATTGGCATCTTCGTCATGCAGGTAGCCGAGCATGACGTTGGGGCCGCGGACGAGCAGCTCCTGATCGCTTTCGATGCGAATCGTCACGCCCGGAATGGGCGTGCCGACGAAGCCGCTGCGCCATGGCGTGTCCAGCGTGCGCAACGTCACGCAGGGGGACGTCTCGGTCAGTCCCCAGCCTTCCAGCACCGGAATGTTGCGCTGGCGATAGGCCGTCTCGACCGCGGCCGGCAGCGGCGCTCCGGCCGTGAACACGAATCGCAGTCGCCCGCCGAACACGACCTCAGCGGCGGCCGCATCCTCGCGACAGCGGGCCGTCAGCAGGTCGTGCACGCGGGGCACGCTACAGAAGATCGTCGGATTGAACAGGGTCCAGTTCTCGATCAGCCGGTCCAGATCGCGCCCGCGCGAGTCATCCAAGCACAGTTCCGCCCCGTGGTAGAGCGTGAGGAATCGCTCAAACAGTCCGCCGAAGCTGTGATGCCAGGGCAGGTAGCTCAGCAGCGCGTCGTGCTCCGTAACGTCCCAGATCAGCGACAGGGCCTTCTGTTGCGCCACCTGGTTGCGATGGACCAGTTGGACGCCCTTGGGCGGCCCGGTCGTGCCGGACGTGTACATGACGACGCAGACATCGTCGGATTGAACCGAGTCGATGCGCTCGTCCAGCGTCGACGCGCTCGCGCCGCCTTCTTCCAGCAATGACGCGTATTCCTGTGCCCCCCATCGCCGACACTCGGCGTCGAAATCCATGCAGTAATAGCGCTGCACCGAGGCATGACGCCGCCGCTCGATCTTCGCAAGCTGATGCGGACCGGAGGCCACGACAATCTGCGGCCGCGCGTGATCCAACACGTACGCGACCAGTGACGGCTCGTATCCCGCGAAGATCGGAACCGTAACGGCCCCGATCGACACGGCCGCCATCTCGAACAGGTACATCTCGGGGCGGTTTTCCGAGAGCATGGCCAGCGCGTCGCCCCGGCGGACTCCCAACGCGATCAGTTGACGCGCGATCCGCCGCACGTCGCGCTCGAACTCGTCCCACGTCATCGTCGCCACGCCGCCGTTGCGCCGATAGCGGAGATAGGTCCGTCCGCTGAAGCGCCGCGCGCGGTCGCGCAGCACGGTGCCCAGCGACGGCTCGTACTCGCCCAGCGGAATCGGGCTGGAGTGCTCCTCGCCCATGCGGCGAATGCCGACGCACTCATCCAGGCCCAGCGGCGTGGTCTGACAGTACGCCAGGCACGAATCGCGCAGCAGCCCCTTGGTCAGCGCGAACCGCTCCTCCGGCGGGCGATTGGAGAACGACGACAGCGGATCGAGGCCGCTGCGCCGCCGAACCAGGTGCGAGGCGGTAAAATAGACAATATTCGTCGCCAGTTCCTTGACGTGCGAACAGCCGGTCCGCCCCCCGATGCGCCGGGAAATCTCTCCGACGACGCCGCGTTCGATCCGCAGCCCCACCAGCCGTTCCGCCGCCGCCTCGATCGCGCCGCACACCGGAAACGGCGCGCGGATCACGTCCAGCCGGCTGCGCGTAATCTGCTCGTCCGGCAGAAAGACATTCATTTCCAGCTTGATGAGATGATCGCTGTCGAGCATCGTGCCGACCAGCACGAGGTTGTCCGGACCGGCGTCGTATAGCTCGACCGAGAAATCACGCTGGGCCGCCAGTTTCATGTTCGTCCTCCCCGCCGCGCCGGCCGCATCGCGCTGCCGACGACGGATCGCCCGGGCCATCGACTCCTGAACCTGTTGCTTGAGCTGCTTAAAGAGCCGCTCTTCGTCGGCCATGCCGGCATTGGCGGCATAACGCGACAACGGCGTGAGCAGCCATTCTTCGTTCGAGAACAAATGGGCGCGGTCCAGCCCCGCGGCGACCGCGTCGCGAAACGACTTGACCGAGCTGGTCACGTGGTCGGCGTGCGCGAGGATCGTGGCGCGGTGGCCGGCCCAGACCTCGTCGTAACGAGCGTCGGCCGGATAGGCACGGGCCGCCTTGCCGACGTCGAAGACCGCGCGCGTGACGCGCTCGACGAACTCCGCCCGGTCGGGATCCTTGCACAAGTCGCCCATTCGCAGGTCGATCAGCTCGCCGCCGAGGCGGACCATGTGGATCAATCCGCCCACGTTGAGCACGATCGAGATCATCGCCTTGTCGAATTCGATGCGCGTGCCGGGGACGCCCTGCGCATGCTTGTAGGGATAGTCGTGCGCCGTCAGAACGGCCTCAATCCGCTGACGTTCGGTCGCGCCGCCGCCGGCAAAGACCAGTGTGCCCTTGCGCTCCAGCACGTAGACGGCGTCCGGCCCGGCCCCGCGCCGTCCGCCCGCTTGAAGCGATACGCCGCGCACCACCCGCGCTTGCAGCGCCGCGAACATCGCGTCGGTCAGGCCGGGCAGCCGGCCCATCACACGCGACTCCCGCAGTTGTTCCTCAAACGTCGCCAGGGTCTGCTCGGCCAGGATGCCGTTAGGCATCAGCAGCAGGATGGGCAGGTCGCAGCGCACATCGTCGACGCTGCGCAGCCGGCCGCGCTCCGCCAGGTTCTCCAGGAAACGCACGACTTCGAGCGTGAAGTCCGCGAGTTGGTTGGGGTCGCAGCAGACCAGCAGCAGCTCGGGCAAGCGCCCCTGCGTGTCCGCTTCCAGCAGGTTGGAGAAGATGCGCCCGCGCAGTGGAACCAGCCGCAGCGCGCCGTGATCGTCCAGCTTCAGTTCGCCGGCCTTCTTGAGCGGGTCGCTGATTCTGTCGCCGCACCGGCCAACAAAGCAATCGGCCTGCGCGTGCACGAAGAATGCGACGCCCAGCGCGCCGGGCGGATGCACGCCGATGTGTCCTTCGCAAATCACACGCGCACCTCCGTCGGAATTGCTGCGCCCAAAGCATCCGCCGTACGTTCCGCTGCGCGGACCGGTTCCGCCCCGGCCAATTCCATCGCCAACAACGCCGCCCCGTATGCCCCGGCCAATTGTGGCAACGGCGGCAACAGCAGCGGCGCGCCGAAAATCTCCTCCAGCGCCCGCACCATCGCCCGGCAATGAGCCACGACGCCGCCGGTTGCGGCCAGGGGACCGTCGCGCACCGCGGACATCTCGAACACGCGCGCAGCGATGGAGCGGAACAGCCCCATCGAAATGTCCTGCCGCGGCTCGCCGGCCTTGATGCGCTCGATGACTTCGGTGCCGGTAAACACGGTGCAGTAGCTGTTGAGCACCGTGCGCGCGGTGGAGGTCATCGCCAGTTCGTCGATTGCCGTCAGCGGCAAACCCAGTCGCACGGCGACCGATTCGAGAAACGTGCCTGTTCCGGCGGCGCATTTGCTGTTCATGCGATAGTCGATCAGCTCACCGCGCCCGTCGATCCAGACAACCTTCGTATCCTGCCCGCCGATGTCGACGATGCCGCGCACCTGCGGATACCACTGCCGCGCCCCACGAGCGTGGCAGGTGATCTCGGTCACCTGCCGATCGGCGCCGCGCACGTTCTTGCGTCCATAGCCGGTCGAAACGCAATACGCGACCGTGCGCCGGGCGAGCGGAACGCCGGCCATCGCGCGGGCCAGCGCCTCCGCGGCGGCCTCGGCGTAGTCGAATCCGGACGGCACGACGGCCTGGCCGAGCATGTCGCCGGCGACGTCGAGCACGACGCACTTCGTGGCCGACGAACCGGCATCGATGCCGACGTAGCGACCGCGACTCATGGGGCCACCTCCTCGACGAGCGCGGCGCAAGCCGGACGCCGGCGGGCCTCGAGCTGCTCGACGAAGGCTTCGAGATTGGTCATGGTCTGGGCCGTCGAGAAGAACCGCTGATCGCTCAGATCGCCGTCGATGACGAGCACGGCCAGGCCGCATCGATCGCGCAGGCGCTGCGCCATGCCGAAGCGAGAGTTCGTGTTGTTGGGACAGGTCCGCGCGTTGTGAAAGATGATGCCGTCCAGCTCGTAGCGGCGCATCATCTCGAGCAGAAACGCCTGTTTGGTCGCCTCGTCGCGATTGATGAAGATCGAAATGCTCGTGCGCGCCATCCACTCCAGCGGATCGCCCCCGTCGTATTCGTCGAACGCCCACGAGTTGCAGTAGGTGCTTGCCGCCACCGACACGCCCAGATCGAAGCACTTCTCCGACAAGTCGCGCACGCGCGGCCAGACCGGCATTCCTTCCCAATAGACGCGAAAACGCTCTTTCGGCACCGCGCCGACGCCCTGCGCGACGCGATCGTGCATCTCGGCCAGCAACTCGCGGTAATACGCCACCGCCGCCGGCGAACCGCGCATCAGAATCACCGGCGCCATGTGGATCAGCCCGTCCCAGAACGACAGCGTCGCCGGGCGCGCGCCGGCCGTTTCGAGCACGCGCCGCCACAGCGTGCTCGCCTGGCTCGACCGCGCCACGGTCTCTTCGAGCTTGCCCGGGGCCAGCTTCAGGCCGAATTGCGATTCGATGCGCTCGATCAGCCCCGCCAGCTCGCCGCGGACGAAAGCGACGTGTGCGGGCGTTACGTCGCCCAGGTGTGTCGGCGGGCAAACGCCCAGTACCGGCGCGTCGTGGCGGCGGCCGAAAAAGTTGAACCAGTCCTGCACTTCGCGGCATTGATTGGTGCTATAGACCAGCAGGTCGGGCTTCGGCGGGCCGCCGACGCCGTAGGCGTCCTGGAGCGGGCTGACGCCCCGGATGGCCGCGCCGATGTCGCTGTTCATGTAAGAACAGCTTTCAGCGCAGTAGCCGGCGCTGACGGCGTAGGGAATGAGCTGGTGGCTGATCTTCTTTGCGCCGAGCAGCGCTCCGTGGTTTTCGGGAAAATAAGTCGCGAAACCGAACGCGACGAGGATCTCACACGGTCCCACCGACGTACACCACGCCACGCGCCGCGCCGGATCGCGCGCGGCTTCGTCGAGATCAAGAAAATAGTCGCGCATCAGCGTCTTGAGACGCTGGGCCGCTTGAATCTCGATTCGTTTGGCCGTACCGCTCATCTGGCAACCCTCAGAGTCACCGCGCGACCCACCGCGCGGCGCCATCTGTACTCAGTATCCGCCTCTCCGCTTTCAGCCACCTGCCTTCAGCCGCCAACCCCTGTCTGCGTGTCTCAACCTCATCAGCCTCCGATCCCGGCTGACGGCTCCAACCGCACGGGCGAACGCAAGGCGCCGTACGGTCCATCAGCCTTTCGCGCACTCTCTCAAGCGAACGTCTACCTGACAGATGTGCGCGCGAAGCCAACTTTCCGCCGTCGAGTGAAACTCGCGCAGCAATGGCTCGCTCGGGCCTTCCTCACGAAGCCGTTCCTGAAACGCAGCGATCGTTTCGAGGAAGCCGGCATGGGCAGTCTCGTTGTCACGGGCTGCCGAACACCTCCGACGGCTCATGCACTGCTCCTCGCACGCAAAGTGATTTATTGTGTCGTCGACGATTTGTGCAAGCAGGTTCAGCACCGCGGTGCTTTCAAACGCTCGCTTGGCCAGCAGGTCCTCGAGGCTGTTCATGGCATCAAAGATGACCCGGTGCTGCTGGTCCACTTGAACGCAGCCGGTGACGTATTCGTCGCCCCAATTCAATGGCATGCGCGTCTCCCGTCTATCAGCTTTCGGCTTCACGGCGCCACGATCGACCTCAGCGACTGCCCTTCCTTCATCACCTCAAAGGCTTTTCCGATCTCGTCCAGCCGAAACCGATGCGTGACCTGCCGTTTCAGATCGATGCGCCCCTGCTCGACCAGGCGAAGCAGCGGCACGTAGTCGCACGGCCGGCAGCCGAGCGAACCGAGCACCTCGATTTCCTTGAACATGATCTTGCCTGCGACAATGGAAATGGCTTCGTGCGTGTAGCCCACGACCACCAGCCGGCCGCCGGTGCGGACGCACTCGAACGCCTCCTCGATGGTGCGCGGATTGCCGATGACTTCCATCGCGATGTCCGCCCCGCCGCCGGTCAGTTTGCGGACCTCTTTGCTGACGCGCTCGACTTTCGCGGCGTTGATCGTCGCCGCCGCGCCGAACTGCCGCGCCCATTCGAGCTTGCGTTCGCTGACATCCACCGCGATAACCCGCCCGCCGGCCGCCGTCGCAAGCTGCACGGCGTTGATTCCCACGCCGCCGCAGCCGAAGACGACGACCGAATCTCCCGGCTGCACGCGGGCGCGATTCTTCACCGCGTGAAACGGCGTGCTGACGGCGTCGGCGATGATGGCGGCTTCCTCAATCGGGATGGAGTCGGGCAAATGCAGCACGTCCTTGGCGGGCACGGCGACGTACTCGGCGTAGGCGCCGTCGAAGTGATTGCCCAGCATGCGCATGTCGGTGCAGATGTTCTCGCGACCGTGACGGCAGAACGCGCAACGGCCGCACGTCAGCACGGCCGGAATCAGCACGCGCTGGCCGGCCTTGAACGCCACGACGTCGGAACCGCACTCGGCCACGACGCCGGATGCCTCGTGGCCCAGGACGATCGGCGGCTTCTTGAACGTGGCGACGCCGTGCTCGATGTAGTGCAGATCGGTGTGGCAGACGCCGCAGGCTGCGACCTTGACGAGGATGTCGCCCGCGCCGATGCCCGGAACGGGAACGTCTTCGATCTTCAGGCCGACACCGGGGCCGTGAAAAACCGCAGCTTTCATGATGGACACTCCCTCAGTCGTGCGTCCAATTCGGCTCGCGTTTCTCCAGAAACGCCGCGATTCCTTCATGCGCGTCGCGCAGCTTCATCAGTTCATTCAGGTACAACGATTCGGCTCGCTCGAGATGCGACAGAATCTGTTCGCGCGCCGCGAGGAACACAGCCCGCTTCGCCAGGCGCATGACCGGTCGCGAAAGCTGCCGTACCTGGGCGACGTATGCGTCCACCGACGCATCGAACGACTCGTGAGAAAACACGCGATCAACCAGCCCCAGTCGCAGCGCCTCGTTCGCATCCACGGAGTTGCCGAGCACGTTCATCTCGATCGCGCGACCGAGTCCCATCCGCAACGGAAAAACCGAAGAAGCGACCGGCGGAAAGACGCCTACTTTCACCTCGGGTTGTCCGAATTTGGCGCGCTCGCCGGCCAGTACGACGTCGCAGAAACAGGCCAGCTCACACCCGCCCCCCAGCGCCGCACCCTGCGCCGCGGCGATGGTCAGAACGTCGGTCGCCAGCAGCTTGCGGAAGATCCCGTGGAACTGCCGAATCATCTCTCCGACGCGATCGACGCTGTGGTCGGCCACGTCGACGCCGGCGCTGAACGCCTTGCCCACGGCGCGAAAGACAACCGCCCCCACACTCCGGTCGGCCAGCGACATTTCCATCGCCGTATTGATCTCAGCCATCATGGCCAGGTGGAGCACGTTCAGCGGCGGCCGGTTCAGCGTGATGCTGACGACGCCGTCGCTCGCCTGCACGTCAATGAACTCAAACTTCGCCATGGTCTCTCCGCTTAGGCCGCGTGCAGAAATCACATAAACGAGTCACCGTCTTTCGCGGATGACGAAACTCAACATGGCCAAGCCCTCGCGAGGCACGTTTCTCGGCGAAGTCGAGCGGCAACCGCGCCAGGGCTTGACCATGCCACGCGCCGAGCTTCACCACCTCCCGCTTTCGGCCTCAGACGTAAGGCATAAGGCCTTCCGCTACACGTACTGCCCCCCATCCACCTTCAACACCTGCCCCGTTATGAACCGCGCGCGATCGCCGCACAGAAACGCCACCGCCTCGGCCACATCCTCCGGCCGGCCCATGCGGCCGAGCAGGATTTCGTCGAGCGATTCCTGCCGCGCCTTGTCCGGCATGGCCGCCACGGCCGGCGTATCGATCAACCCGGGAGCGACCGCGTTGACCGTGACGTTGAACCGCGCCACCTCGCGCGACAGCGCCTTGGTCAGTCCGATCACGCCCGCCTTGGCCGCCGAGTAGTTCGTCTGGCCGAACTTCCCGCGCAAGCCGTTGATGCTCGAGATATTCACGATGGCGCCCCAACCGGCCTGCCGCATCAGGGGCGTCGCGGCGCGGCTGACGTAGAACACGCCGCTGAGGTCGCAGTCGATCACTTCGCGCCACTGCTCGTCGGTCATCTTCCAGATCACTTGATCGCGAAAGACGCCGGCGGAGTTGACCAGCACTTCGATGCCGCCCAGCGCGGCGGCACACGCCTCGACCGCGGCATGCACCGCGGCGCTGTCGCGCACGTCACAGACGCGCGACCAGAAACGCCGACCATGGGACGCGACACGCTGGCCGACCGGCCGCGCATCCGCCCCTGCACCCACGTACAAGATTCCAACGTCGCAGCCGTCGCGCGCAAGCGTTTCGGCCACGCAACGACCGATGCCGCTGCTGCCGCCCGTCACCAGCGCCCGTCGGATGTCGCTCATAAGCTCGTCACCACGGCGCGGGCCGATTCCGCCGCAGCGCCTACGGCGGCGCCGCACTTGCCGCAGAACGCAAACTCAGTCGGCAATCCTTTCGCCCCGCACGCAGGGCACGTGCCGGCGTAGGGTCCCCACAGGAATTCGCTCGATCCGCCCTCGGCCGCGCGACGGCGCAGGCCGGCGTAGTCGGCCTTTCGTTTCTCGACAAACGCGCTCATGCCTTCGTGCGGCTCGAGGCTCGTGTAGTGAATCGACAGCCAGTCACGCGCGTGGCCGACCGTGGAATGCCAGGCCAGGTCCTTCCAGAAATTCACCTGCGCCTTGGTGTAGCGGGTGCACTCGAAGAACTTCTCGACGATCTGCCGGCACAGGTCGTCAACGATCGAGTCCAACAGCGAAAAGTCGAGGCTGTAACCGTCCCTGTTCTTCAGAGCGGCGGCGATTTCTTCGGGTGTCGCCCGCGAGGCAAACGGATCTTCCCACGGATCGGTGTTCCAGTCGGCCAGATAGGTGCGGCCGCCCGTAAAGCTGGTACAGAACCGACCATCCGAGCGCCGCACGGTGGGAATGACGACGTTCACAAGTCCCATGCCCAGCGCGGTAAAAGCCGGGTAGCGCCGATTGAGAAACAGCATCGCCCGCGCCCGCCGGTCGCCGACGTGCAGCGGCAACCACTGTGTGGCGCCGCCGCACGCGACCGATCCCACCCCGGTCCCGACCTGGCCCAACCAGGAATGCTCGCCCATCACCGCCAGATCACAGGCGAGCTGGCTTTCGTTGCCGCCGCCGACGGCCATGCCGTTGAGCCGCGCAATGACCGGCTTGGCGCAGTTCGTGATGGACTCCAGATAGGCCTTGAAGCAGCACATGTACTTCCAGTAATCGCGCGGCGTCGTGGTGTAGTGCTGCTGATACTCCTTGACGTCGCCGCCGGTGCAGAAGGCGTGCTGGCCGCTGCCGGTGAAGACGACTGCGGCGATGCGGTCATCCCACGAGGCGTCCTGAAAGGCGGCGGTAAGCTCCTGCAAAGCGCGCGTGCTGTAGGCGTTGTAATTCTGCGGTCGATCGATCGTGATCCGGGCGACCCAGTCCGCCTTCTCGTAGCGAACTTCCTTCAGACCCAGCTTCTCAGGAGGCTGAACGGGAAAGAGGCTGACAGGCATCAGGCCGCTCCTTCAGCAGGAGGTTGACTTCGACCGATCAGTATGTCGAACGAACGTTCGTTCTAATTCAACCGACAGTATGATCGGAATGTCACAAGCGTGTCAAGCCGAAAATATCATTTTTTTCTTGACATAGCCATTATTCTAGGCCAAGCTATACGATCGTCCGGTCGATGAATACCACAATCGGCACCGAAATGGTACAGATAGAATCAAAACGAACGTTCGATCAACCACCTGCCGCTGCTCAAACCGCGCCGAACGAAGGCCGGGGCGATTTTGACGCACGCCTGAATCGCATCCTCAATGCCGCCACCGCCGTCATCGCCCGCGTCGGCTACGAGAAGGCCTCGATGCGGATGGTTGCCAAGGAGGCCGGCGTCAGCCTGGCCGGCATCTATCACTACTTCGACAGCAAAGAGAAGATGCTCTTTCTCATCCAGTTCCGCAGCTTCAACGCGCTGCTCAACGGCCTGCGCGAGAAGCTGCACCACGTCGCCGATCCCGTCGAACAACTGCGGCTCATGGTCCGCAGTCACACGAACTACTTCGTCGCCAACATGGCCGCGCTGAAGGTCTGCTCGCACGAACTCGATTCGCTGTCCGGCGACGCCTACGCCGAGACGTTGGCCATCCGCCGACAGTACTACGACCTCACGCGCGGCATCATCGACCGCGTCTTCGAGAAATACGCGCCGAACAGTCCCGCGGACCGTCATGTCGCGACCATGTGCCTCTTTGGTGCGCTGAACTGGCTGTATCGCTGGTACGACCCGAAGCGCGGCCGGTCGCCCAACGTGCTGGCCAATCAGATCGCCACGCAATTCCTTCAGGGCATCCTGGGCGTGTCGCCGCCGGAAGAACCGTCGCCGCCGCCGCCGGCCTGAGCGGCGTGGCGTCGCCGCAGTCCCGAAGCGGCAAACGGAGATACAAGCGTGTACATCCCCGATGTCGAGCTGCACGAGAGCGAATCGCTCGAACACGCCGCCGCACTGCTCGAACGCTTCGGCGAGGCGGCCCGCGTTCTGGCGGGCGGGACCGATGTGCTCGTCGATCTCAAAACGGGCCGGACGAACACGGCCCATCTGGTGTCGATCAATCGAATTTCTTCGTTGCGCGACGTGAGCCTCGAACGCGCCGCCGACGGCGCGATCACCGGTCTGAGAATCGGCGCGCTGACGACGATTCGGCAGCTCGACTCGTCGTCGCACCTTCGCGAACGTTTCGCCCCGCTGCGCGATGCGACGCGAGAAATGGCCTCGGCCCAGGTGCGAAACCTGGCCACCGTCGGCGGCAACATCGCCAGTGCCGTGCCGTGTGCCGATCTGCCGCCGATCCTGATGGTCATGCGGGCCAGCCTCATCCTATGGTCGCAGGCGGGTCAGCGCGAAGTGATGCTCGAGGATTTCTTCGTCGGCCCGCGGCGCACGATCCTCAGAAGCGGCGAACTGCTCGTCGGCATCCGCGTTCCGACGCCGCCGGCCGATTTCGGAGCGGCCTACAGCCGCTTTTCGCTGCGCGAGGGCAACGCGATCGCGGTGGCCGGCGTGGCGGCGGCGCTTCGATTGACCCATGACGGCGACATCTCCAACGCGCGGATTGCGCTGGGCGCCGTGGCGCCGACGCCGACCCTCGTGAAGGCCGCCGGCGCGGCGATGTGCGGGCGCGCGGCGGATGCGGAGACGTTCGAGCCGGCCGCCCGTGCCGCGATGCGCGCCGCGGCCCCAATCAGCGACGTACGCGGGTCGGCCGAATATCGACGGCAACTGGTCGGCGTGCTCACGAACCGCGCCCTGCGGCGTGCGCTGGAGCGGGCGCGGGCTTCGCAGGAACGTGCGTCATCGGGCGGGAGCGAACTTGGCCGCCAATTGTGACATTCGCGTCAAACGAATCTACGAAGCGCCGGCGCCGGACGACGGACAGCGCGTGCTGGTGGACCGGCTCTGGCCGCGCGGCGTTTCCAAGTCGGCGGCGGCCCTCGCGCTTTGGGCGCGCGACGCTTCGCCAAGTAATGAACTGCGGCGCGAGTTCCATCATGATCCGGACCGCTGGAAGGAGTTCCAGGCGCGATACTTTGCGGAACTGGAGGGCCGGCCCGATTCGTGGCGGGCGATCGCCGATTTGGCGCGCCTCGGCCCGGTCACGTTGCTTTACGCCGCCCGCGACGCCACGCACAACAATGCGATAGCGCTGAGGAATTATTTGCTGAAAAGGCTCATGGGCCGAGCACCGAAAAAGGCGCGGCGACCCGTTCGACGTGCCGCGGTTCGCGCGCGGAGGAAAACGTCATGACCGTCGTGAGGACGCTCACCGTCAACGGACAGAAGCAGCGGGTGGCCGTCGAGCCATGGGAGACGCTGCTCGACGTGCTGCGCGAGAAGATGAATCTCACCGGCTCGAAGAAGGCCTGCAACGTCGGCGACTGCGGCGCGTGCACCGTGCTGGTCGATGGCGAGCCGATGAACGGTTGCCTGCTGCTGGCGGCGCAGCTCGAAGGCCGCTCGATTACGACCGTCGAGGGACTCGCCCAGCAGCGCCACGGAACGGCGGAACTGACGCCGCTTCAGCAGGCGTTCGTCCACGAAGGCGCCATTCAGTGCGGCTTCTGTACCCCCGGCATGGTGCTCGCGGCGACCGCCCTGCTCAACCGCAATCCCGATCCCGCGCCCGCCGATATCGCCGACGCACTGGCGGGCAATCTGTGTCGATGCACGGGCTACAGCGGCATTCGTCGCGCGATCCAGCGATGTGCGAATTACCGCGAGGACGGGACGTGTGCGGCGAAATGCGCGGCAGCGGAAGGGCACGAAGGCACGGACGGGCACGAAGGCGGTAAGGCACGAAGGCGCGCCAGGGAAAGCAACGAAGGAACGGTTTTCGCGGCGGGCGACGTGGGCGATGAACCTCGAATCTCAGATGTCAAATCTGAAATCCACGCGGCCGCGCCGCCGCGCCGCTTCAGCACCGTCGGCGTTTCCATGCCGCGCGTGGGAGCGGCCGACAAGGTGACCGGGCGGGCGCTCTACACGGCCGACATCAAGCTGCCCAACATGATCCACGGCAAGATTCTCGGTTCGCGCATCGCACACGGCATCATCAAGCGCATCGACACGTCGAAGGCGGCGAAGCTCGAAGGCGTGCTCGCCGTCATCACCGGCGCCGACGTGCCCGAAACGCCGTACGGCGTGTCCCCGGCGCGCTACGACGAACACGTCCTCGCCAAACACAAGGTCCGCCACGCCGGCGATCCGGTTGCCGCCGTGGCCGCCATCGACGAGCGGACCGCCGAGGCGGCGATCGACCTGATCGAAGTCGAATACGAAAAGCTGCCCGCTTTGCTCGATCCGTTCGAGGCCGTCGCCGAAGGGGCGCCGCTGATTCACGATCAATATCCGCGCAACATCAACACACACGTCGAGCAGAACTTCGGCGACGTCGAGAAAGCCTTTGCCGAGTCCCACTACGTGCGGGAAGAGACGTTCACCGGCAACCACATCTACCAGTGCCCGCTCGAGCCGCACGCGGCCATTGCCTGCTGGGACCACGACGGCACGCTCGTGCTGTACACCTCGACGCAAGTGCCGCACTACGTGCAATACACCGTCGCACACGTGTTCCATATGCCTCTCGGGAAAATCCGCGTGATTCGCCCGGCCGTCGGCGGCGGATTCGGCGGCAAGGCGGCCGCCTGCCCGCTCGATCTGTGCGCGGCGATTCTCGCAAGGAAGACCGGCCGGCCGGTCAAGATGGTCTATTCGCGCGAAGAGATGTTCCACTACGGCCGCGGCCGGCACAAGCAGCACATGCGCTTCAAGCTGGGCGTCGACCGCGACGGGCGGATTCGCGCGTTCAAGAGCGAGATTTACCTCGACGGCGGCGCGTATTCGTCCTTCGGCGTCGCCACCGCCTACTACGCCGGCAGCATGATCCCGACGCTCTACAACATTCCCAACTACCGCTACGACGGCTATCGGGTCATGACCAACAAGCCGGCCGCCGGCGCGATGCGCGGCCACGGCGTGCCGCAGCCGCGGTTCGCGTTCGAGTGTTTGCTGACGATGATGGCCGACGATCTGGGCATCGACCCGATCGAGATTCGGCGGCGCAACTCGATGCGTCCCGACACGCGCACCGTCAATGATCTGGACGTGGGAAGCTGCGAATTCGACGCGACGCTGGAGGCGGTGGCGCGAAAATCGGGCTGGTACGACAAGTACGGCAAGCTGCCGCCCGGTCGCGGCATCGGCATCGGCGCCGGCGGTTTCGTCTCGGGCGCCGGCTACTGCATCTACCGCGGACAGGTGCAGCTTTCGCACGAGAAGCCGCGTGAGCACTTCCAGAAGCGGTCCATCTTCCCGCACGCCAACGCCGTGGTTCGGATCACCGAGGACGGCATGGCCGCGATCCTCATGATCGGCGCGGCCGAGATCGGCCAGGGCAGCGACACGATTCTGGTGCAGTGCTGCGCCGAAGCGCTGGGCATTCCGCCGCAGCGCGTTCGCATGTACAGCGGCGACAGCGACATCTCGCCACTCGATCTGGGCGCTTATTCGTCGCGCGTCACGCTGATGGCGGGCCACGCCGTCTCGCGGGCGGGTTGGGACGTCGTTGAGAAGATGAAGCCGTACGCGGCCGCCATGCTGGGCTGCGCGGCCGAGGAAGTCTTTGCGCGGGACGGGCGGTTTTATTCGAGAAGGGACGAAGGCACGAAGGCACGAAGCCACGAAGGGATAAGCGACGAAGCGACAAAGCGACAAGGCGACGAAGGGCTTGTGGCAGTGAGTCACAAGGACGAAGGCGTCGTATGGGAGGAAGTGGCGCGGCGGTACTTCAACGACAACGGGCCGCTCGTCGGCACGGGCTGCTACAAGCCGCCCGAGGGGCTGGGCGGCGATTTCAAGGGGGCGACCGTCGGCACCAGCCCGGCCTATTCTTTCGGCTCGGCGGTGTGCGAGGCGTCGGTCGATCTCGAAACGGGCAAGGTGCGCATCGAGCGCTTTACCGACTTCCACGATTGCGGCACGCCCATCAATCCGCTGGCCGTTCACGGGCAGGTCGAGGGGGCGATCGTCATGAGCGCCGGCGAGACGATCATGGAGGACGTGCAGTTCGACGAGCAGGGACGCATCCTCAACCCCAATCTGCACGGCTATCTGATGATGTCGATCAAGGATGCGCCCGAAATTTTCAGCGGGCTGGTCGATTCGTATGAACCGCGCGGACCGTTCGGCGCGAAGGAAATCGGCGAGGGCAGCACGCTGCCGGTGCTCGGCGCGGTGGCGCACGCGATCGCCAACGCGACGGGCGTCTGGATCAAGGACTTGCCCATCACGCCGGAGAAGATTCTGCGCGCCCTGCGCGAGAAATCGGCCGCGAAGCGCGGCGCCGAGTTGGTTGAAACATGCGAAGTAGGCGCCGAGTAATCCGAGCCGCGAAGCGTAAGCGAGCGGGATGCGGCCGTTTCGACTTGGGGCCGCGTCTCAATCTCGTGATGGGCGTTCGGCGCGCCGCGCCGCCTTGAGCGTACGGGGACGAACGAACGGTCCGGTGCTCATCACTGCGCACGAATCCCGCTTGCGGAAGCTGCGCGGCCCTGACGCACGGGCTGCAAGCCCGTGCCACGCGATTATTCCGTGCCACGCGAGTATGCCGTGCCACGCGACGCACGTTGCGCCGTTCTTGAAAGGCCTCACCGTGAACGCTCGCGACATCGAACAACCCGCACCGCCCGCGTCATCGCCACCCGGTCCGACGACGTTCGTCGAACCGGAAACCGGCAGTTACTTCGTATCGACCTATCCGCCCTTCTCGACCTGGACCGCCGCGGAGATTCCCGCCGTTCATGAATGGCTCAACGCGCCGCCCGCCGAACCACTCGACGCACCGCTCGGTCTTTACGTGCACATCCCGTTCTGCGCGCGGCGCTGCGACTACTGCTATTACCTGTCCTACGCCGACAAGACCGCCGACGACCGCACCGCCTACGTCGCCTGCCTGCTCGATGAATTGGCCATCTACCGCGACGCCTCCGCGCTGGCCGGCCGAACGCCGACGTTCGTCTATTTCGGCGGCGGAACGCCCTCGCTGCTCGACGAGCATCAACTCGCCGCGCTGCTGGCTGGCGTGCAGGCGCGCTTCTCCTGGCATCGCGTGCGGGAAGCCACGTTCGAATGCGCCCCGAAGTCGGTCACCTCCGCCAAGCTGCGCCTGCTGCGCGACGCCGGCGTGACGCGCATCAGCCTGGGCGTGCAGCAGCTCGACGACGACGTGCTGCGCGCCAACGGCCGCGTGCACCTCGTCCGCGACGCCCTGCGCGCCTACGACGCCATTCGCTCGGTCGGCTTCGACGTCGTCAACGTCGATCTCATCGCCGGCCTGCTCGGCCAGACCGAAGCGAGCTTCCGCGTCGGTCTCGATCGCGTTATCGCGCTGCGACCGGAATCGGTGACGATCTATCTTCTCGAAGTGCCGCACAACACGCCGCTCTATCGCCGCTGGCACGCCGACGCCGCGAGCGTCGAGCTGGTTGAGTGGGACCGTAAGCGCGCGTGGCTGGCCGACGGTTTCGCGCGGCTCGAGGCGGCGGGCTACACGGTGCGCAGCGCTTATGCCGCTGTGATGGATCCGCCGCGGCGCCGCTTCGTCTATCAGGACGAGCAATACCGCGGCGCAGACCTGCTGGGCGTGGGCGCATCGGCGTTCTCCTATCTCGGCGGCGTACACGTTCAGAACATGGCCGCGCTCGACGAGCACGCCGCGTGCGTCCGCGCCGGCCGGCTTCCGCTGGCCCGCGCCCGTCGCCTGACGTTCGACGAGCGGCTGATTCGCGAGTTCGTGCTTCAACTCAAGCTCGGCACGGCCGACGTGCCGTACTTCGATCGCAAGTTCGGAGTCGACATTCGCACGCGCTTCGCCGGGCCGCTGATCGAATTACAGCAGGCCGGCGCGCTGACCGTCACCGATTCCGCCGTGCGCGTCACCCGCCCCGGCCTGCTGCGCATCGACACGCTGTTGAAAGCGTTCTACCGCCCCGAGCATCGCGCGGTTCGTTACACGTGATTGGGCTGACAGGCGGAATTACTTGCCGGCGAGCGAGACCGCGAAGCAAGATGTCATGCAACCACGAACGTCGCCACGAACGCGCCTGCGCACGCGCTG
This sequence comes from Planctomycetaceae bacterium, assembly GCA_011525745.1. Lineage (GTDB taxonomy): Bacteria > Planctomycetota > Phycisphaerae > UBA1845 > UTPLA1 > PLA4. The sequence goes on from WYBU01000077.1 coordinate 31,639, forward strand.
TTCCCTACGATTCGTGAATACGCGCAGCGCGAGGCGTCGGCCGCGCCGTGTCACGTTTCTTGCGTATGAAACCATTCGTTCGATTGACGTTTGTGCGCGTCATTGCGGCGGAACGACGGCGTCGCGACGGAGCGAGCGCCGATCGCGCGCGTGAAGAGTTGTCGACAAAGGATCGTCACCCGCCGTTGGCGCCGACCTCGCGCAGCAGGCCCGGCGGCGGCTCCATCGTCTTCTTGCACTTGGGATAGGCGCCGCAGCCGAGGAATCGGCCCGTGCGGCCCATGCGCAGCATCATGTTGCTGCCGCATTCGGGACACTTGACATCGGTTGGAATCGGCTTGGCCCGCGGCTCGGGCTTGCCCACCTGCTCCTCGGCCTTCTTCAGCGCCTCTCCCTTGAGCCGGCCGGTCATGCGGCAGCGCGGAAAACCGGTGCACGACAGGAACGGTCCCCAGCGTCCGGCCTTGACGACCATCTCGCTGCCGCAGCTCGGACAGCGCACCGGGCCCTCCATCGTCTCGACCACGACCTTTCCGTTGCGCGTCATCGAAAGGCCGCTCGCATCCGCCGTGGCCGGCGGAACGACATCGGCCGCCTTTCGCGCCGCCGTCTTCGGCGTCTTGCCTCGGGTCGACTTGCGTCGGGCCGCGGGCGCCTCGGAGGCGCCGCGCGCCGCGGCTTCCGACGCGTTGTCGGCGGGCGGAGCAGCGCCGGCGGCGGCCTGCGCGGCCTTGAGCGCCTCGAGCTTCTCCATCGGCACGGCGTTGCGGCATTTCGGATATCCGCTGCACGAAATGAACGGTCCGCGGCGGCTTTTGCGGATGACCATCGGCCGGCCGCACTTGTCGCAGTTGACGCCCGCCTGCTCGGCCGGCGGCTTTTCGACATAGACCCCCGGCGGCATGTCCTTTGTGCCGCGGCAGGTCGGGTATTTCGAGCAGCCGAGGAACGACCGGCCGCGGAAGAAGTTGACGCGCATGGGCGCGCCGCATTCCGGACAAGCGTCCTTGATTTCTTCGGCCTTGATCTTGCGCAGCGGGCGGCCTTCGTCGTCGCACGGCGCGGTGCTGGAACACTCCGGATAGCCGGTGCAGCCGAGGAAGTACCCGCCGCGGCTGCGACGAAGCTGCATCGGCCGGCCGCACTTCTCACACTTCACGTCGACTTCGACCGGCTTGACCGGCCGGCCTTCGTTGTCGACGTTCATCGCCGCCTTGCATTCGGGGTAGCCGGTACATGACAAAAATCGTCCGTTTCTCCCGAAACGGTAGACCATCGGTTTGCCGCATTTGTCGCAGACATAGGGGCTTGGCTCGGCGCGGACGGCGTCCATCTCCTCGTGCGCCTTGCCCAGCGCCTCGCGGAAGGGGTCGTAAAACTCGTGCAGCACGGCGACCCAGTCCAGATGCGCTTCCTCGATCTTGTCGAGTTGTTCCTCCATGTGGCTGGTGAACTTCAGGTCCATCACCTGCGGGAAGTGGTCGACCAGCTTGCGCGTGACGACTTCGCCGCGCGCGGTCGGATGAAAGCGACGATCGACCTGCTCGACGTAGCCGCGCTTCTGGATCGTGTCGATGATCGCCGCGTAGGTGCTGGGCCGGCCGATGCCCTCGGCTTCGAGCGCCTTGACGAGCGACGCCTCGGTGAAACGCGGCGGCGGCTGCGTGAACTTCTGAATCGGCTCGACGTCCAGCGCCGCCAGCGGCTGCTGCGGCTTCAGCGCGGGCAGCGTTGGCTCGTCGTCGGCCCTGGGCACGCCGAGTACGCGATAAAAGCCATCGAAAATCAGCACGCGGCCGGCGGCTTTGAACAGCGCCTCGCCCGCGGGCGTCGTCACGGCGATGCGGGCCGTGGTGGCGTCCCATTCGGCCGGGGGCATCTGGCACGCGACGAAGCGGTTCCAGATCAGCGTGTAGAGTTTCAACTGCTCTTCGGACAGATGTCCCTTCAGCGAATTCGGCGTGCGGCCGACGTCGGTCGGGCGAATGGCCTCATGCGCTTCCTGGGCACTTTTCGCGCTGCCGTAGCGATTGGGCTGATCGGGCAGATAGCGCGGGCCGTACTTCTGCCCGATGAAGTCGCGCACCGCGGCCACCGATTCGGCCGAAAGATTCGTCGAATCGGTTCGCATGTACGTAATCAAACCGACGGGGCCTTCGCCGTCCTTGAGGTCGATGCCCTCGTACAACGCCTGGGCGATCTTCATCGTGCGCGACGTGGCGAAGCGAAGCTGATTGGCGGCCGCCTGCTGAAGCGAGGCGGTCGTAAACGGCGGCGGGGGCTTGGTGCGGCTGCGGCGGGTCTCGATGTCGCGAACGGCGAACGCCGCGGCGCGTGCCCGATCGAACTCGCCGACAACGCTGACCTTGCGAAGCCCCAGGCGCTCGTACTCGGGCCAGGCGTCGGAACGGACCTCGCGCACCTTCAGGCCCAGCGCTTCGACGATCGGACGCACGCTTTCGACGGCGCTTTCAAAGCGATATTTATCATCTGATTCGCGGATCAGCCGGCCCTTCGCGTCGAACGGCTTGCCGGCAATCTCGATCAACTCGGCGCGGATGCCGTGATGGTCGCTGAGCCAATGCGTCTGCTCTTTGACGGTCGGTCCGCTCCCCTTCTCGCCGGGTTGTGCCAGAAACTCGCGCCACTCACGGGAAAGCCCATCGGCCTTGTCCAACTCGGTGGTGAGAATGGCCTCGACGACCCAGGACTCCTGCGGCTCAAAGCGGCGTATTTCGTCCTCGCGGTCGACGATCATTCGGACCGAGACGGACTGAACCCGCCCGGCCGAAAGGCCCTTGGCGACTTTCTTCCACAAGAGGGGGGAGAGTTCATAACCGACAATACGGTCCAATATTCGTCTTGCTTGTTGGGCGTTAACCCGATCCGCGTCGATTTCGTGCGGATTGGCAAAGGCTTGCTGAATAGCGGACTTTGTAATCTCGTTAAAAACAACTCGCTTGGCATCGCCGGGTTTCAGTTCGAGGGCGTGGACCAAATGCCAGGCGATGGCTTCGCCCTCTCGGTCACGGTCCGTTGCGAGGAACACGATATCGGCTTCGGCAGCGGCACCCCGAAGCTCGCCAATGACTTTCTTATGGGACGGAAGTAACTCGTACGAAGGTTCGAAGTTGCGACCGGGGTCAATCCCGTAGCGATGCTTGGGGAGGTCGCGGACGTGCCCCTTGCACGCCTTGACCACGTAATTCGAGCCAAGGTACTTGTTGATGGTCTTCGCCTTGGCGGGCGATTCCACAATAACAAGAGACCTGCCGCCGGATGATCCGCTACGCTTTTTTGCCATGATCAATCAACCAGCATTATCGGCACGTGGCTGGTTGCCCTGAACCCCTCACTACGAACTCGCCGGCCCTTTCGGGGCACCGGACCGTAGCTAGCGAGGGTGGCAATGTCAAACAAATCGGGTCTTGTAAGGCCTCCCGTCCGGTGCGCGGCCGGTTTCGGGCCATCGGCCGCGGCGGCGGTCGACTCGCCAGCGTGTGAAGCCCCTGGGTCGAGGCTCCTGAGGCCGGACCGCCCGTTTCGGGCGCGGTCACGGTCGGGTAGCATGTGTTGAATTCGCGGAGGTCTTCACTATATTGCCCGGTCCGCTTTGACCGTCCCGACGAGTGTGCGTCAACCGGAGTTTTCGCTTCATGATGAAATGGCTACGCAAGTACAACAAACACATGCTGGTGGGCCTGGTGGCCTTTCTGATGGTCGCGTTTCTCATCCAGGACTACCTGACCTCCCGCCAGCAGGATCGCGCCCATGAGGACTGGGGCCGATTGAAAGGAACGATGCTGCGGACCGATGCGCTGGAGGATGCCCGCACGACGGCGGCCATTCTGGAGCGACTCCGGATCGACTGGCGCAATCCCTGGACGGCTCAGCTCAGTTGGCTGTATCAACGGCAACTGGACCTGTCGTCGCTGTCGATTGACGATTTTGCCCTGCTGCTTTACGAGGCCCGCCAGGCCGACTGGCACGTGACAAGCCGCCACGTGGAGGCCTATCTCCAGGCGAACGGTGCGGATCGCCTGGTCAACACCGTGCGCCAGCAGTACGGCGTGACGCGTGACCAGGTTTACGCGGCCGTGGCCGACTACATGAAAATGCTGCGGCAGTCGGCGCTTGTTCTCGACAGCGCTCACGTGACTGAAAACGAGCTTCGCCAAAGCGTGCGGGACGCAATGGAAACCGTGAAGGTGGCCTTCGTGGCGATCCCCTCCAAGCGATTCGTCGATCCGACGCTTCAATCCAGCGAGCAGGAAATCCAGGCGCAGTACGAGCAGTTCCGGGACGTCGAGCCATCAGAGGAGAAGGGCGAATTCGGGTACAAGTGGCCGCGGCGCGTGGCCCTTGAGATGCTGAGCATCTCGGTCGCCGACGTCAAGCCGAGCGTCACAATCCTTGAGGATCAGTCGCGCAATTACTATCGGCAGCATCGCGAGGAGTTCACGGTGCTCGAAATCCCCAGCACCGCTCCCGCCAGCCAGGCCGCAACGCAACCGGACGACCCGACCGCCAGCACCCCGGCCGCTACGACGGCGCCCGCCACGGCGACCGCGCCCAGCGTGCGGCAGAAGCCGTTTCGCGAGGTGCGCGAGGAGATCGAAAACACGCTGCGCGAGCGTGCGGCCGAATCGCGATCCCGCGAATTCATCGACCAGATTCTGTCAGAATTGAGCAGTCCGTGGATGGTTCAGAAGCGCGGCGAAGACAAGTACCTTCAGCGGCCGTCCGGCGTCGACGCGCCCGGCTACCTGGAGGAAATCGGGCGGCGGTTCTCCGAGCGGTTCGGCGTGCCGATCGTACATCACCGGACGGGACTGATGTCGGAAGCCGATCTGAAGGCCGACAAATCGCTGAAGGGCCTGCACGCAATCATCGAAGGGGAAATGCCGCTGGGTTTGTCCGACTATGCGTTTCGCGTGCCGTTGTTCTTCGACGCGACGAATGTCAGCGAGACGGAACTGCGGCTGGCGCTGTACCAGCCGAGCCATTCGCCGTTCGTCCAAGCGGCCGACGACGGCAGTCCGGAACGGTTCGTTGTGTTTCGCGTGATCGATGCGCGTGAGTCCGAGTCGCCGAAGTCGTTGGATGAAGTGAGGGACCGGGTCATCGCCGATCTGCGGCTGAAGCACGCCGATGAGCGCGCGGAAGAAATGGCCGACCGGCTGTATGTGGCGGCGTGCGCGATGGGGCTGAAGGCGGCGCTGGAGGCCGATCCGGAACTGAAGGGAATGCTGGCGGCGACCGACGAGGACGAGGACGAAGGCAAAGACGAGGGCCATCCGCTGAAAGAGCCGGCGGCGTTTCCGCGCAAGTCGCCGTTTACCAACGAGCCGGCGTTCGTCCCGGGAGTCGGCGCATCGGCACGGTTCGTGAACGCGTGCTTCGAGATGACGGCGTCGGACTGGCAACCGACACTTTCGACGCGGCCTGCGACCACGCAGATTTCGGCGCCGGCGACGCAGCCGGCGCCGAAGGTAAGCCTGGTGCACACCGAGAACGCGCGGAATCGATACGTCGTCGAGCTGGTGACGCATGAGCCGGTACGAGAAGACTTGTACGCAGCGCGGCGCGCCGCCGTGCGGGATCATCTCATCAGCATGAGGCGTATTCCGATGTTGCAGGCTTGGTACACGCCTGAGCAGATTCACCGGCGGCTGCAATTCGAGCCGGCGCGCGTCGAGCGGAGCGCGGAGGCGCTGTAAACGGGCGGGGCGAACATGAACCTCCTGACCCCCTGGATCGCCGCGGGAGCCGCGGCCGTTGCCTTTCCACTGCTGCTGCTGCTGTATTTTCTCAAACTGCGCCGCGTCGAAATGCCGATCTCGTCGACGTTGCTCTGGAAGCGCGCCATCCAGGACCTGCAAGTCAACGCGCCCTTTCAGAAACTGCGCCGCAATCTGCTGCTGTTTCTGCAATTGATGATTCTTGCGCTGGCGACGTTCGCCCTGGCCGGCCCGATTTCGCGATGGACCGAGCGCACGGCGGGCAAGGTCGTGCTGTTGATCGACCACAGCGCGTCGATGAACGCGCAGGAGGGCAACATTTCGCGGCTCGATCTGGCCAAGGACAAGGCGCTGGAATACGTGCGCGGGCTTCAGGGCAACGATCAGGTCACCGTGATCGAGTTCGCCGACGTGGCGCGGGCCGTGTGCCAGTCCTCCACCGACCGCGGCGCCATTCGACGCGCGATCGAATCGATTCAGCCTACCGACGGCGGCACCAGGCTGGACGAGGCCCTGAAACTGGCGGTGGCCGATACGACCGTGGGCGGACATCAGGACCCGAGCTTGGCGCCGCGCGAAGCGCCGGATGCGTCGATTGAGCTGTTCTCCGACGGCCGCATCGCCGACGCGGACGCCCAGATCGTTCAGCGCGGGGCGATGCGTTTTTTTCCCATCGGCTCGTCGACCGACAACGTCGGGATCGTGACGCTCGACGTCCGCCGCGCCTACGAGCGTCCCAGCCAGCTCATGGTGTTCGCGCAAATCGAGAATTTCGGTCCCACGCCGATCGAGACCGACGTCTCGCTGCGCCTCAACGGCTCGATTCCCCGGGGCGGGATCAAGCAGCTATCGCTCGGTCCGGCGCAGGCCGACGGCCGGATCGCGTCGCCGGGCGAGGCGCCGGCGCCGTCGGCGCGCGGCGTGGCGTTCGAACTGGAGCATGAATCGGGCGGGATTCTCGAAGTCGTCATCCACCGCGAGGATTCCCTGGCGGTCGACAACGTCGCGCGGGCGTCGATCGACCCGCCGCGCGAACTCAGCGTGCTGGTCGTCACCGAGCGCAATTACTTCCAGTACTTCCTGGGCAAGGCGTTGCGCGGTTTGCCCATCGCGCAGACCGAGTGGATGGGACCGTCCGAGTACGAACAGAGCGGCGAGTCCGCGCTGATCGGCGACGGGCGGGCGCGATATGACCTGGTCATCTTCGACAACCACCAGACCGCCAAACTGCCGCCCGGCGGCTACTTGTTCTTCGGCGGCGGCCCCAGGATCGAGGGGGTGGAGATCGGCGAGTTGATCGAAAACGACCAGGTGGTGACGTGGGACGAAACACATCCGCTGATGCGCTACGTGACGCTGGACAACGTCTACATCCGCGCGTGGTACGACATGAAGCTGCCCGCGCACGCCGTGCCGCTGATCGAGGGCGAGCGATCGGTCGTTACGGCCTATGTGCCGATGCCCGGCCGGCAGTTCGTGCTGTGTGCATTCGAGCTGGCCGAGACCGACTGGCCGATGCGCGTGCCATTCGTCGTCTTCCTTTACAACGTGACGCGCTTCTTTTCGGGCGAGGGGGCAGGGCAGGCGGGGACGATGGTCCGGCCGGGGCAGACGATCATCGCGCCTCTGATGCAGGCGCGCGAGGAGGCCCTGGTCGAGCGTCCGGACGGACAACGCGAACGCGTCACCGTCGCCGCCGGTCGTCCGGTCATGTATCCGCGCACCGACCGGGCCGGCGTGTACACGTTGTCATCGAAAGAGGACGCGGAAAACGTGCGCTTCACGGTGAATCTGCTGGATCGCAACGAGAGCCGCATCGCCCCGCGCACCGAAGGGCTGTCGGTGGGCGCGGAAAAAGTGACACGGGCCGCGACCGACGAGAAGATCAATCAACCGCTGTGGCCATATCTGATGGGCGCCGTGCTGGCGGTCCTGTTCATCGAGTGGTGGATCTACAACCGACGCGTGATGTTATAGACGGCGGATGGAAGACATTCGGAATCGCGCGGTTGACTCGAATTCCACTCATCGTCAACCCACCGGAACGCCGTGAGCCACCCGACTTGATCCGGGCCGTAAGCGCCGGCGCTGCGGTCACGCGACGATGTGCGGGCGACGCCGGCGCTTGTGTTTGGCGCCCGGATCAGGAAACGCACTGCGACGCCGTTGGCCACCCACGTCGTTCCCGCGCAGGAGGGACTCCGGCCGTGCGGCGCGGAGCCGGACCCCCGCGTGCGCAGAGGTGATCGAGAGCCGCCGTCGCGCGCGTTCATGGCTCACATTCGATCAATGCACGTTGATACGCCATGTTTCCCGCGATGTGCGACGAATAGTAGGTCAAGTCCCAGAAGCCGACCGTGCCGTCGTGACCGCCCGACGCCAGCTCACGTCCATCCTGTCGCAATGCGACGCTGAACACCATTTGATGCGGCGTATCGAGCGTCGCCAGCACCCGCCGCGACTCGACATCCCACATGACGATGTGACCCCCGCGCGTTCCGGCGATCAGCATTCGTCCGTCGGCGCTGAACGTCAGCGAGAACACATCGTCCTGGCAACCCTCCAGCACGCCGACGGCCGAACCAGCGTGCGGGTCCCACAGCCGAACCAGCCAGTCGTCGCCGCCGCTTGCCAGCAGGCTGCCGTCCGGCGAATAGCTCACACAGCGCGCTTGTCCGTCGTGCCCGCGCAGACTGCAACGCCGCTCGCCGGTTGAAACGTCCCACAACGAAATCTCGCTGTAAGCGTCGCACGCGGCCAATTCGCGATCGTCGGGACTGTATGTCACGTCTGAACATCGCCAGAATCGACTGGGCAGACGCATCCGACAGGAACCGTCCGCTACCGACCAGATGCGCGTCTCGCCATCCTCACCGCAGGACGCGAGCCGCGTGCCGTCCACATCGAACGCCACACCCGAAACGGTGCGTTTGTGGTCACCCAACACACGAATGCACTCACCTGAGCCGGCGTCCCAGATGCGAACCGTGCGGTCATAACTGGCGCTGGCCAGCAGCCGTCCGTCGGGACTGAACGCCACGTCCGAAATCAGCGCCTGATGACCGGCCAGCCGAGACGAAAGCGTCTGCGACTGCACGTTCCAGAGACTGACGAACAGGCTTTCACCTCCGCTTGCGAGCGTGCGTCCATCGGGGCTGAAGCCGACGGCGAACACCGTCCCAGGTCCTTCGGAACGCGTCACCAGCGCCGCGTTGGGCCTCAGATCCCACAAACGCACGAGGTCGCTGCCCGCCGCCATCAGCAACGGCCGCGATGGATGAAACCGCAGCGCCGACACGTTGCGCGCGTGTCCGGCGTAGGCGGCGAGCATTTCGCCCGTTACGGCGTTCCACAGGATGACGCGCCGATCATTGCTGGTCGTCGCCAGCAAATCTCCGCCCGCGTTGAATCCGCAACTGATCAGGTGGCCGCGATGGCCGCGCAGCACACGTCGCACGGTCAGCGCCGGCCAGTCCCAGAGTCGAACCATATTATCGTTGCCGGCGGTGACGAGCGTCGTGCCGCGACGATCGAACACGAGGCAGCGCGTCTCGCCGTCATGAGCGGCAATGACGCGATCGCACGCCCACGCGTCCAGCCGATAACGGTAGACATAACCCGAAGCGTCGCCGATCAGCAACGAGTCGCCGTCCGGACTGAAGCACATGCTGGAGGGGGCAAAATTCAAAGGCGCGTGGAATTGAGGCAGTTGCTCGGTTTCGAATCGCCACAACGCCAGGCCGCCCTCGGTCCCGGCCGTTGCAACGGCGTCGCCCAATTCGGTGAAGTCCAGAGCCGCCACGCGCGCATGAGGCAATGGCGCGACCGCCGCAAGGTGTGAAGACGCGACATCGTCGCCGAGTCGCCAGATTTCCAGCGTCGCATCGGTCGCCAGCGCGAGCAAATCGCGCCTGGCGAAACAGGCGCCGGAGAGCGCCGACGTCGGTTCACGGCAGATTCCCCGTGTGTTGCCTGTCTCGGCGTCGCGGAAGACGACGGCGCCGTTCTCTCCGACCGTGATGATGCTTCGCCCGTCGGACGTGAATCGCGCGTTGAGCACTTCACCCCGTTGAACGCACCAGCTCCGGCGGCAGGGCATGGCGCTGTAAAGCTCCCACAACGCCCAGTAGGCATGGGTTCTCGTCGGAGAATCCCACACGAGTCGGAAATCGGGTTCGCAATCGTTTGCCGCATTGTGCGGTGCGGTCGCGGGTCTTTCGTCCGCCGTCGACAAAGGCAGCGTCAGCAGGTATTCGCGCCAGATCAGTTCTTCGGCCAGCGCGGCATTGCCCGCACGGCCGGCCGAGCGGCCGCGTTCGATGTTGCTGGTCGACAGCGCGAGGGCCAGCGTCCGCGTGTGGTCTTCGGCGCGCCGCTCGGCCTCGAGCGCGCGGTCGCGCTCGCGCGTCAAGCGGCCGGCCAGCAATGCCAGACAAACGACGGCGGCCGAGACGATCACCAGAAATGCGGCCGCCACGCCGAGCGGCGCGCGGAAGCGTCGCGCCGTCTTGCGCAACACGTACCAGCGGCTGTCGCGTTTGGCGTCGATCGGCTCACCGGACAGATGCGCCTCGATATCGCGTTGGAGTGCGGCGGCGGACTGATAGCGGCGATCGCGCTCGCGCGACAGCGCCTTGAGCACGATGGTGTTCAATTCGTCGCCGATGAGCGGCGCCACCTCGATCGGCGGGCGCGGATCGCCTTCGGCAATGTGATGCAGCGCCTCCGAGAGCGAACCGCTGACGCGAAAAGGCAATGCGTCCGTGAGAATCTGGTAAAGCAACACGCCGAGGGCGTAAACATCCGTGCGCGTGTCGATCTGATTGGGATCGCCGGCGAGTTGCTCCGGCGCCGCATAGGCGAACGTGCCCATGAATTCGCCCGCGCGCGTGACATCGGCCGACGCGGTCAGCGCGCCATCCCCCAGCGCCTTGGCCAGGCCGAAATCAAGCACGTGCGGCTCACCGGCCGCGTCGACGAGGATGTTGGCGGGTTTCAGATCGCGGTGAATCACGCCGCGCTGATGAGCATGGTTGACGGCGTCGCACAGCTTCAGAAACAGCCGCAGGCGCGATTCGAGCAAGTCGCCGGCGGCGACGCCGTGGCGGCGCCGGGCGAGGAAACGATCCAGCGGCGGACCTTCGATGAACTCCATCGCGAAGTAGTGGCGGCCGTCGGGTGTCGTGCCGCTGTCGAAAATCGTGACGATGTGCGGATGCCGCAGCGCGGCGGCCAGCTCGATTTCGCGTTCGAAGCGGCGGCGCTGGCGCGACGTCGCGAATGCGCCCTGCAACAGCATCTTCAGCGCTACCGTGCGATGCGTGGCCTTGTGGCGGGCCAGGTACACGACGCCCTGCCCGCCGCGGTGCAGCTCGTGGAGGATTTCGTATCCATCGGGCGCCGCATCGGCAACCGCGCGACGCGGCGTCGCCCCCGGCGCCGCGGCGGCGTCCAGGCAGTCGGTCAATGACGCGGCGCCGACCGCCCGCACGTCGTCGAGCAGAGCGGCGTTCTCGCGAATGTGGCGGGCGCGCTCGCGACAGCGCGGGCAATCGTCGACGTGGCGGCGCAGCGGCGCGGCCGCGGCGTGGGCGCCGAGCACGGCGCGTTCCAGCACGTCAATGGAAGGACATCGCGACATGGTACGTTTCGATACAAAGCACGGACCGAGCCGATAGCTCTAATGTACCGAAACGCAGCAGGTTTTTCGCGTGCAAACCGAACGGCGACACCCATCGCCCCACTTCGCTATGCTACGTCGTAGTCCTCTTTCAATCGCTCCAGATGCTCCCGCAATCGGGCCAGGCATCGGTGCTTGGCGAGATAGACCGAGCGGACCGTCAATCCCATTTCGGCGGCCACTTCATCGGGCGGGCGCTGCTCGATCACGGTCCTGCGGAACGCCTCGAGCGTGCGCGGATGAATCCGCCCTTCCTCGGCCATCGAGCGCATGGCGCGGCAGAGCATCGCCTGCCGGCATTCCTGCTCCCAATATCGATTGAGCTGGTCCTCGTCCGACAGGTCGATGATCGCCGACTGGCCACGCGACTCGCGGCGCGATGCGCGCCGGCGCATCAGCTCGCTGATCTGGTGCCGTGCGATGCCGAGCACCCACGCCCGCAGCCGGCCGCGCCCGCGATCGTATTTGCCGGCTCGATAGTCACGCACAAAGAAGACGAGCGTCTCCTGCGTGACGTCGGCGGCGTCGACCGGTGACAGGCCGACGCGCCGCGCCAGCCCCTCGATGACGGGCCGGAAGCGCGCATCGAATTCCTGCCAAACGGCCTGGTCATCCGGGTCGAAAAGGCGCTCGAGCAGGACGGTGGTGGTTCTTTCCTGGAATTCCTCGTTCATTGCGCTACGCCAGCGGGATTTGTGCATTCTACCGCGCGGCACGTGCGATTTATCCGGCGTTCATGCGCCATAATCATTTGTTGCCAAACAAGTTACGTTTAATCGCTTTGCCACGGCACCGCCGCAGCAGCCAGACTCCGGCCCTGCCTCGACCCCCCGAGACGTACAATTTTTCGCAAAAACCCGAGAAAACTGAGAAACCGCGGCCGCAATTGACGCATGTACTCAAGCAGGAAAGCCCCCCGCGGCGGGCCGGCTCCCCTTCCGATATATTGTGTTGGAGGAGCCGGCCCGCTATGCATTGTCCGCGCTTGATCGTCTGTTTTCCGGCCGTTCCCCTGCTGCTGCTGGCCTCGTGCCGTGATCAGGCTTCACTCCCGCCTCGTCCGGACGTACGCGCCGGTCCACCCATCAGGGCCAACCTGCTGTTCATTAGCCTCGACACCGCGCGGGCCGATCATCTCGGTTGCTACGGGTACGACCGACCGACCTCGCCGAACATCGACGCCCTGGCGGCCGAAAGCCACGTCTTTGATCAGGCCTACACGGTGATGGCGACGACGCTGCCGTCGCACACGTCGATGTTCACGTCGCTCAACCCGGCGCAGACCGGCATCACGATGAACGCGCTGATCGTACCGCCCGAGGCGCTGACGCTGGCCGAGCGGCTGAAAGCCGCGGGCTTTTCCACCGGTGCGTTCATCGGCGCGGTTCCGCTGGCGCGCGGCCTGGGGCTGGAGCAGGGCTTCGATGTCTACGAATCTCCGCCGCGCAAGGACTGGAAAGCGCCGATCGTGAGGCGCAAGACCGAGGAGTGGCTGGCGGCGCAGGACGGCCGCTTCTTCTGTTTCGTCCACATGTTCGAGCCGCACACGCCCTACGAGGCGCCGGTCGACGACCGGCGCGCGTTGGGCGTCAGCGCGCCGCGCCTGCCGCCGGGCGACGACATCGAGTTTCTCAAACGCCCGGCGGCGTTTACGCCGCCATTGCGGGCGCAATGCGTCGCGGCCTATGACGCGGAGATTCGTTCGGCGGATCGCGAAATCGGCGCGCTGCTCGACCGTCTGACGGCGCTGGGCCTGCGCGAAAAGACGATCATCGTTTTCGTATCGGATCATGGCGAGACGCTGGACGAGCTGATCGACGCCTTTGGATACGGCTTCGATCACGGCGAGTTTCTACACATGCGCGAGCTGCGCATTCCGTTCGTGCTCTGGCTGCCGCCGGCGTTCTCGCATCGCGGACCCGCGCGGCACGCCGAGCAGGTCAGCGTGCTGGACCTCATGCCGACGCTGCTGGAGCTGCTGGGCGTGCGATGCGAGCCGCCGTTCGAAGGGCGGTCGCTGGTCCCGCTGTTGGGCGGCGGCACGTTGCCGAAGAAGATGATCGTGGCGGAGCGTCACGGCTATCCCGCCAGCGCCAAGGTGAACCCGCTGATGCTCGGCGGCGAGGCGGCCGTGCTCGATGGACGCTGGCATTTCGTCTGTTCTCACGGGCGGGCGGATGAGTTGTTCGATCTGGATAGTGATCCCGGTGCAACGGCGAACGTAGTCGGCGACCACCCGGAATATCGCGGCAGTCAACATACGTTCCTACGCCAATGGTATGAGACGTTTGGGCGGCCGCTGTGGGGCGTCGCGCGCGCGGCGACAAACCGTGCCACGCATGAGCAGTTGACCGATCTGGGTTACATGACGGGCGCGCCGGACGAGGAGATTCAGACGCTGCCGCCGTGCATGAGGCCCGAGGCGCCGCCGACCTCCTCCCATCCGTGACCGTCACGGAACGGCGGATAACCTCGAAAGCGGGTTGGACGAGCCTGATTCAGGACGGACATGCGCAGTTGAACAGTTCGCTCCTTGCGACAACTACGCGGCGTTCACTCACGCTCGCGGTTCGGTCCAGATATTCCGAACACGCTCTTACGCCAACATGCGGACACAACACGCCACCCACGTCACCGACAACACGTCGACGACGACTCCCAAACCCGCCATGAGCCGCAGCGGGACCATTCGCGTGCCGTACACCAGCGCGTTCGGCGGCGTGGAAACGGGCAGTGCGAAACCCAGGCTCGCCGACAGGGCCACGAGCCAGATGCCTTGAACCTCGCTCAATCCCGCCGCCGGCGCGACCGACCCGGCGATCGGCACCATCAGCGACGCGGTGGCCGTGTTGCTCGTGAGTTCCGACAGCAAAACAGTCACGCCGGCCACCGCGAACAGGATCGTCGTCGGACTCAGCCGGCTTTCGGCGACGGCGCGTGCCAGTTCGGTCGCCGCGCCGCTGCGCTCCAGCATTCGCCCCAGAACCAGCCCGCCGGCGATAAGAAAGATCGTGTCCCAGTCGATGGACTGAAAATCGTGGCGGTCGAGCACGGTCTGGCGTTTCGGCCCGACCCGCGCCATGAACAGCAGCCACGCCAGCAGCACCGGCACGAGCGACTCGGGGAGGAAGTTGCGCACCCACCGATTGGCGGGGTGCTCGGCCGACGTCACGCTCAACACCACGCCGCATGACAGCCACACCGTGGCGGCGGCGGCAAACGCGCCGAGCGCCCAGCGCCGCGCGGCGCCGTGCGGATCGGCGGGTGCAGCGGCGGTGCGCGGCGGGCCGACGTCGGTGACGACGTAATCTTCCAACCACCTGGGGCCGGGCAGCCGTGCGGGCGCGGCGGGTCGGCGCCGCCACCAACGCTCAAAAGTGCGAAACACCATCCACGCGATGACCGTTGTACCGATCCAGACGGGTACGCCCACGCGCATCCAGCTTACGAAGCTGACGCTCGCGTCGAGGCGCTTCATCGCCGAGTAGCCGATGAAGTTGGGCGCGGTGCCGACCGGCGTGGTCATGCCGCCGAATGTCGAACCATAGGACAGCGCCAGCAGGACGATGCCGGGAATCGTCGTCGCGGCGGCCAGGCGCGTCACGACCGGCAGCAGCATGGCGGTAACGGCGGTGTTGTTCTGCATCGAGGACAGCGCGCCGGAGATGCCCATGACGGGCAGCGTTAGCGGCGCGGCGCGGCCGTCGCGCGACGTTGCCCAGCGGGCGCTGGCGAGCCAGTGAAACGCGCCGTGCTTGTCCAGCGCGCGGGCGAGCAGGAATGCGCCAAGAAACAGGAAGATAATCGGATCGCCCCAGGCGCCGACGGCCTCGTTCCAGGTCAGCAGGCCGCACCATGTGGCCGCGATGGGCACGAGCATGGCGACGACGCCGAGCGGTGCGATCTCGGTGATCCAGAGCAGCAGCGTAGCCAGCACGATGCCGGTCGCGCGGCGCACGTGGGGATTTTCATGCCAGTCGACCAGCGCGGTGAGGCTGAAGATGACGACGGCCCAACCGAACACGATGAAGCGCGCACGAGTCGACACAAGCGCCTCCGCTGACCGGAAGCGCGTAACATAACGAAGTCGGCCGCCATTTCCGAGCGCGAGGGGGAGCAACGATCGGCGCGGAATTAATCCGCACAATTTCATGGAGGGGGCATGGTCCAGCCCTCGCGCGAGAACGGCCCGGTGTTGCCGAGAGTCGTGTCTCGCGAGAGCTTAACCGTGCCACTTCACCGAAAGAGGGCGGCTTGTCGCTGGACGATTTCCTGGGGCGTCACTTCGACTCGCTCTTCACCTCCGGCAGCAGGAAGTCCCGTACGACCGCGTCGGACCAGTCCTTGCTGATGCAGCGCGTTGTCCCGCGCGACCACAGCACCACTTCGTGCCGATCGGCCGAGCCGAGCGGCGAGCCGGGTGGGACCGTGAAGCACAGTTCGCCGTTGCGTCGCCACGTCGGCACCATGCGCACCTTGTTCGAGTCGCCGTCGTCGCTGCCGGAGTAAATTTCCTGCCACTCGCCGTTGGCCAGCGTCAGCACGCTCAGCGAGCCGTTCGAGCCGGGCACCGTCACGCGCTGCTCGTCGGGACTCACTTCGAACAGCGTCACCATGTCGGTCATCTTCGGCTCGATCTGTCGCGGAACCAGCCGCGTTACCGTCGACTGCCGCGCCGGGTCGATCGCAAACAACGACGGCCGCCGCGGCATATCGCTGTCGGTGCACGGCAGATTGAGTTCGATCGACGCGAACAAGATGCGCCCGTCGCCGAGACAGCGGATGCGCGTCATGGGATCGAAAAGAATGCCGGCCAGCGGTTCTTCCTTGCCGAGTTCGACCGTGTCGCCCGCCGGCGTCACCGTCTGCCGCGCGATCACGCCCAGTTGCAGGGCGTCGCCCTTGCGCAGTTCGCCGCCGGCCGAGGCAAAAACAAGCTCGCGGCTGTCGGCAGACCAGTCGGGGAACAGGCCGGTGAAACGGGCCACTTCGATCGGCGCGGCGTTGGCGCGAATCGGGGCCACAAGCTGCGTGCGCGTGAACGGTTCGTCCTCGGTCGCGGGACGCGAGAAGGCGACCAGGCGGCCGTCGGGCGAGACGCGCGGCCAGGCGACGTCGTCGAGGGTGCGCAGGATGACGGTCGCGGGCGTGACGCGCTCTCCGGCGACGCGCAGTACTTCGAGCGAGCGAATGCTGGCGGAGAACTCGCTGATCTTGTCCCATCGCTCGCCGAGTTTTTCGGGCATGCCCTCGGACAGATAGTCCCTGATGTAGAGAACGACGGCCAGTTTTGCGGCGCCATTGAGGCCGTGGAAACCGGAAGAGTCGAAATGATCCCAGTCGCCCTCGTAGGCCAGCAGGTCGTTGCGGACCTGCTCTGCGCGCTGCATCAGGTCGTCGCGGCGGTCGTCGGTCAGCACCGTGGTCACTTCGTCCCACGTGCGGGCCTGCTGATCGCGCACCGCCAGCAGCCGCGATCCGTCGGCGAACCATTCGATCTGCGTGACGCCGGGCGCCAGCACGGCGCTGAGTCCGCCCGCCGGGTCGAAGAAGCGCAGGCCGTCGGCGGCGACGACGGCGGCGACTTTGCCGTCGGGCGACCAGGCGACGCGCTTCTGTGGAATGCAGCCGGCCAGTGCGGCCGAAGCGAGCATACACGACAACACAAGTCGTATTCGATTCACGATGCACCTCGCGGTTTGGGTCGATGAATCGGCGACTGCCAGATCCATCCGGGTTCTTCGGTCGAAACGTCGGCGGCCGCGCGGCGCGCCATGCGCCGTCGCGACCAGAAATCGTCATCGCCGTCCGAAGTCAGCCGCGCCGCGGCAGGCGTGCGCACGGTCGCGGATTCCAATTGGTCGAACACACTCGATGCGGGTTGTTCCGTCGCAGGCTCATCGGTCACGGGCGAAGGCGCAGGTCGCGACACGAGCGACACGCCGTCCCGCTCGACCGTCGGGCCGCCGGCGTCAAAATACGACCGGCCGATGAAGACTCCTAGAAGCACGCAGGCCGCCAGGGCGGTCACTCGGCCGATGGCGCGCCAACGGCGAAAAACGACGGCCTCACGCCGCAGACGCGCTGCGGGGAACGGCGGCAACGCGCCGCCCGAGGCGCCATCAGCCAATGCTCGGCGCGCCAGGTCAACGGTGCTGACCAGCGCCGCCGCGCGACCGACAGCGTCGGCATCCCGAGCGAGGTATGCGTCAAGCAGCGCGGCCGCATCGGTCGACAGCGCCCCCAGGCTGCGATCGAGCAATAACCGTTCGAGCGTTTCGGGATTCATGGGCATTGCCCCCAGATACGTAAACTCGCGCCAACATCGTTGCGATATCTATTCCAGCTATTCCTTCTCTTAATCCTAATCTTGCTCCTGCTCCTCTTCCTAATCTTAATCTTACTCTTTCTCTTACTCTTGGGCTGCTGCCGAAGAACCGGCGTGTTCGGCAGCGGCCCCGTCGCTCCCTCACGGTCGCGGTTCGGTTCAGTCCGCGTGGCACGGGCTTTTAGCCCGTGAGCATCAGACCCCGCCGCGCCAGCCGCGGACTGAGTGCGCCGCAATCAAGGCGTTCTCCAACGCTCCCTCACGGTCGCGGTTCGGTCCAATCCGCGTGGCACGGGCATCCAGCCCGTGAACCACTCGGCGAAAAGGCAGTTCCTCAATCCGCTCCCTCGCGCTCCAGCATCTCCCGCAGACCGCGAACCGCATGATGCAACCGCGATCGCACGGTCCCCACCGGCGCCCCCGTGACTTCCGCGATTTCTTCGTAGCTCAGTTCGTCACGCAATCGCAGCTCCAGCGATTCGCGCTGTGCGTCGGGCAATCGCGCGATCGCCAGCCGCATTCGCTCGACGCGCTCATCCGCCTGCCGCGCCGGCTGCGGCAGCGCCGCGGCCGTCTCGGGAGACAGCGTCGTTTCACGCCGTCGCCGCTGCGCCGACAGCCCGACGTGCCGCGCGATCGCGAACAGCCACGCCCGCGGCGAAGCGGCCTGTGCCAGACCATCGAAGGTTCTCAGGGCCTGAACGAACGTCTCCTGGAGCAGATCCTCCGCGACCTGCCGACCGGCAAAACGCCGACGCAGGTACGCCAGCAGGGCCGGGCCGTGGTCGCGGTAAAGCCGTTCCAGGTCGTTCATGGCCGTTGCGACGCTCGCGGGCTGGGCGTGCCTCGTGCTGCGCAGAATACGTCGCGGGAAGGGCGCGGAAAGTTCAAGGAAAAGCCAAAATGGCCACCGGGCCGCCGCCGGGTGATAAAATGAAACGTCCCCGGCGGGACTCGAACCTGCAGCCTTCGGCTTCGGAGGCCGACGCTCTATCCAATTGAGCTACGGGGACGACTGATGTGACTTTAGCGGCGCGGGGTGAAATGTCAACGCCGCACGGTTCCGGCCGCCGGCAGCATCGCACCCGGCTCGCCTTTGCAGGTGGCGTTCGGGTATGATTGCGGGTTGCCATCCAGCCGCCCCGCCGGGCGTGGAAGCGAATCCGTCCATGAATACGATCCCGCTGATTCTGATAGGCACGCTGATCGCGCCGCTTTCGCGCATTGCCGACGCGGTGCCGTTGCGCGGCGACGGCGAAGAATCCGCGTTGCGCGCGCCTGCGTCGCAGCCGGCCGCGACACGCGCGACAGTGCAGAAACTGATCGAGTCGGGGCGGGCGGAAGAGGCGCTGGTGCTCGTTTCATCTCCGAGCGGCACGTTCCCGGACTTTGATCGACATGAGCTGACGGGTCGCGCCTGCTTGGCGCTACAACGCTGGGCACAGGCCCGCGACGCCTTCGAGGCGGCCGTGCGCGAACGCCCCGACGCCGTGGCGTGTCACTTTCGGCTGGGCATGGTCCACGTCGGAGCGGGCAACGACCGGCTGGCCCTGGCGGCGTTCGAGAAGGCGGACTTTCACGGGCTGGACACGGCCGAGTTTCACGCGGCCTGGGCCGAGGTTCTGCTGCGGCGGGGCACGCTGTTCGGCGACGTGCGCAAGCGGACCTTTGCCAATGATCGACTTACGCCGGGAACCGTCTTCGACAATTCGGTCGTCATCGTGCGGCCTGCGGCGGAAGGAAAAAACCGTTACGTCGTCGCACCGCGGGCGTCGGCGCTGTTCCAGGCGTGCCGGGCCGTTCAGTTGTCGCCGCAGTCGGCGGAATTCGCCGAGATCGCCGGGAACGTGTGGGCGTCGGCGGGGATGCCCGAGCAGGCGGTTCGCGAATACGCCAGAGCCTGTCCCATACTGCCGGAGCCTCGGCGCGGCGCGTGCCTCGAACGCTGGGGCGAGTGCCTGCTGAAGCTGGGCGACTTCGACGGTTACCTGGCCCGACTGCGTGAACGCATGGCGCTGCCGGGCGGACTGACCACGGTGGAAACGGCCGAAGCCTATTCCCGCCTGGCCGCGGCGGCGGCCGAGAAGGGCGACTCGGCGCGGCAGGTGCGTTACCTGACGATCGCCGTTGAAGTCGAGCCAGATTCGGTCGAGCGGCGCCTGCTGCTGGGCGATGCGCTGGCCTGGTCGGGCCGATTCGCCGAAGCCGCCGAGCAGTGGCGCGAGGTGCTGCGACTGCGGCCGGATCATCCGCGGGCGGAAGAGCTAACGAAGATGCTGCGGGACCTGGATGCCACGCCGTAGATTTCGCGATGTACGGGGAACGGCGCGTCGTCGGCGAAAAACGCAGCGACGACCTTTGCGACTCGATTCATTCGGCGTGGCCCACCGCGGCGCCGTGTGTTCACTGATCCGAGCCCCAAGCGCCAGCGCCGGGGTTCCCCGCACATCACGGCGTGACCGCAGCGCTGGCGATTGCGGCTCGGATCATTCGGCGGTGCACCGGCATGCGGCCGGTGCGGGGTCCGTCCATCGGAGCGGCGCAGCGTAAGCCGGCGGGATCCGTACGCCCACTCCCTGAATCAACAATCCACTCCCCTACGGACGCCCGCAGCCTGATGGCGCGCCGAACGCCCGCTTCAACTTCGATGCGACAAGCAAAAGGCCCGGCCGCCCTATCCCGCTCGCTTACGCTTCGCGGCTCGGATTTACAGGCGTTACACGCCGCACACGGCGGTTGTCTCGACACGCGACGTGCGTCGGCGCGATGGCGCTTCGAGGCGCGAATCCTCGAACATCCGGGCGCGCAGGTCGGCCTCGAACTCCGCAAGCTGGGCCTCGATGCGCGCCAGCTTCTCGCGATGTTGCACCAGTTTCTCGCGGTGCCGCCGCAGGAAGTAGGCGATCGTCTCGACGCGAATCTTGATCGAGCCGGTCGGCTTGTTCTCGTCGATGTCCTTGAAGCAGAAATAAGGCGTGCCGCTGTTCTCGACGATTTCCTCGACAACCGTATAGATCGGCGCATCGTGCCCGCACTTGAAGCTGCTCAGTTCCAGCGCCACCAGGTTGGGATGCCTCGCCGCGTACTTCGCCGCCCACACCTTGCGATTGGTGTTTTCGCTGTAAGCGTTCTTCCAGGCGTCCTCGATGCTCAGCGGGCTGGCGAACTCGCCGCGGCGCACCTCGTCGCCGAACAGGCGCTCGAGAATGTCCGGATCGCGCGGCAGCGAGTCCATCGTGAACACCGGATAGCCGGCCTTTTGCAGCTCGTCGGGAATCTCGTGGCAGACGCCCGGATCGTTGTGATACGGCCGTGTCAACAGCACGATGCCGATGCCGTCCTCTCGTTCCAGCCGGTCGAGCACTTCGCGGGCGCGGCGGCGATGGTCGTCGTTGAAGCGATCGTAGTACTCCCAGGCGGCGCGACAGGCGCGCACGTTTTCTTCTTCCGACAATCCCAGCTTGTCGCGGAATTCCTGGTACATCTGCCGCGCCAGCAGCGGCGGATCGTCGAAGTTGACGAAGGTGTCGAGATATTGCAGGCCGAACTCGGCGAACAGATCGCCTTCCTTGGTGAACGCCGCCTTGACCGCCTCGGGCGTGGTGGCGACGGTCGGGCAGGCGCGGCTGGAGAGCACGTTGTCGAGGAACGTGGGCAGGCCGTCGATCATGGGGAAGAAGATGTAGGTCAACGGTTCTTTCTGAGAGTGCTTGTGGTAGAGCAGGTTGTGCACGTGCGGAATGCCGATTTTGCTGGGGAAGCAGGGATCGATGGCGCCGCGCTTGGCCCCTTCTTTGTACAGCTCTTCGCTGGTGTAGTCGCTCCAGACGAGGTTGCGCCACGGCACGCCGAGCGACTCGAAATAGGCCATGAACCAGGGGGCCATCGAATACATGTTGAGCACGCGCGGCATGCCGATGCGGACCTCGCCGCGCCGCCGCATCAGCTCGATGCGGCGCTCGATGTCCTTGCGGTTGAGCATGTTGCGCCAGGTCAGCGTCGGCGGAGCATCGGCGATGACTGGCACGCCGGTGGGCTTGAACGCCTCGCGCGCGGCGATCTCGGCGAAATTCGGATTGGCCTCCTTGACGGCGTCCAGCCCCTTCTTGATTTCGCGCATGTCGCTGACGTCTTCGACTGTGCCCTTTTCGCAGGTGGCAATGATGAGGCGTTGCTCGCCGGCGGCGAGCGGAACCTTGGACTTTGACTTCGTCGTTGCCGGCTTGGGGGCCTCGGCCGCGGCGGCTTGACTGTCCGACGCGGCGGCGGCCGGCCGGGCCTCTTCGCTGCCGTGCTTGATGCGCGTCGGGTGGCCGGCTTCCGGTCCCATCTTCATGATCTGCGACGACAGGCTGACAAGTACGCCGTCGTTGCCCGGCTGCTTCGCCGCCTCGTTGCTTTCCCCGCCGGTTTTCACGTCAATAAACGTCCGCAGACACTTGTTCTTGCAGAAATAGCAGCGCGTGTTTTCGTTGCGCGTCGTGCGATACTCGATCGACTGCACGCGCTTCAGACCGATGAAGCTGGTTCGATGACCCAGCTCGAAATACATGCGGTGCGCCTCGACCGCGCAGCCGATGGCGCCGGCCTCGCCGCAGTGCTGATGCACGATCACATTGGGCTTCACGTTCATGCCGCGGAAGCGCGACTCGATGAAATCGACCTGCGCCTTGACCGCCGCCAGGTTGTGCTGCGTGCCGCCCTGAAGCACGAACGTCGTGCCGAGCTTGGCCAGATTCGGAATCTGCGACACGTAGAGCCAGATGTTCTTCGGCAGCACGTCGCACAGGCCGGCCATGATCTCGTTGGGGGCCCAGCCCTGGCGCTGGAAGTCGACGATGTCGGACTGCATGAAAACCGCGCAGCCGTAGCCGAACTGCGGCATGGCCTGGGCCGAGAAGGCGATGTCGGCGAACTCCTCGACCTTGAAACCGAAGCCCTGGGCGGTGCTCTGGAGGAAGTATCCGTTGCCGGCGGAGCACTGCGTATTGAGCTTGAAGTCCTTGACCTGGCCGTGCTTGAGGATGATGAGCTTGATGTCCTGCCCGCCGACGTCGACGATGACGTCGGTGTCGGGGTAGAAGTGCAGCCCGGCCTGCGTATGAGCGACGGTCTCGACCAGAGCCACGTCGGCCTGGAGCACGTCGCGCAGAATGTCCTTGGCGTAGCCGGTCGTGCCGACGCCGAGCACCTCGAGCGTGCAATCCTGCTCTTCGATCTGACGCTGGAGATGCGCGACGATTTCC
The DNA here is from genome assembly GCA_011525745.1 of Planctomycetaceae bacterium. Classification (GTDB taxonomy): domain Bacteria; phylum Planctomycetota; class Phycisphaerae; order UBA1845; family UTPLA1; genus PLA4. The sequence goes on from WYBU01000077.1 coordinate 54,634, forward strand.
ATCGTGTCTTCGATGGGGTTGCCCTTGCTGAGCTGATAGGCCTTGGCGATAACGTTGCGGTCTTCGTCGAGCAGGCAGCCCTTGGTGCTGGTGCTGCCACCGTCGAGGCCGATGAACGCCCGCACGGTCGTGCCTGGGGCGAATTTCTTCGGCGACCAGGGCTTTTTCTTGTAACGATCGCGAAACGACTCCAGCTCGTCGCGGCCCTTGACCAGTCCGGCCGCGCCGGCGGCCTTCTTCTCCTCGACGCGGCCGACGTCGAGGTACCAATTCAGCTCGTCGAGGCCGCGGAAGACGCCCTGATTGGGGTTGTCGGCGATTTCGATCTTGGCGTATTCGACTGCGCCGATGGCGGCGAAATACTGGGCGTTGTCGGGTACGACGATCAGTTCTTCGATGGGTTTGGCCTCGTCGAACGGCACCTTCCGCTCTTTCCAGACGACCGGGATGTTGTGCCGCCAGCAGTCGCGCATGCCCTTGATGTAGCAGTTGGGTCCGCCGAGCAGCAGCACCTGCGGGCGGAGCGTATGACCGCGCGTCAGCACCGAAAGGTTCTGCTGAATGATGCTCTCGAACAGCGACGCCATCAGCTCATCCGGCGGCACGCCCTGCTTTTGCAGACCGTTTATGTCCGTTTCGGCGAAGACGCCGCACTTGCCGGCGACGGGGTGCAGCTTGAGGCCCACATAGCCCATGTTGCACAGTTCGGCGGCGGGAATCTTGAGCTTGGCGTTGATCTTGTCGATGACCGCGCCGGTGCCGCCGGCGCACTTGTCGTTCATCGACGGGATTTTTTTCTTCTTGCCGGTCTGCTCGTCGGGTTTGAAAACGATGATTTTGGCGTCCTGCCCGCCCAGCTCGACGACCGACTGCACGTCGGGATAGAGCTTTTCGACGGCGAGCGAGACGGCGTTGACTTCCTGCACGAACTTCGCGCCGATTCGCCGGCCGATGCTCGATCCGCCCGAGCCGGTCATGAAGACGCGAAAAGCGTTGCGCGGCACGTCGGGGAATTTCTCGGCGATCTGGCCGAACATCTCGACGCACTTCTCGGGTTGGCGCGTGTCGTGCCGCTGGTAGTCCTTGGCGAGGATTTCGTCCGTGATCGGATCGACGACGACGTACTTGACGGTCGTGCTGCCGACATCGAGGCCGATCAACAGGCCCTGGGGATGCTTCTCGGTGCCGGCGAACGGAAGGTCTTCAATGACAGGTCGACTCTGCGCCGCCTTGACCAGGCCGACGTTAATCTGCACCAGCCCCGCCGCGGCGCCGTCCTTGGGTTCGCCCTTCGTCGAGCAGCCGCAGCCGCCGCCGGAAGAGCAGCCGCCGCCGTGTCCGTGATCTGCTTCGAGTTTCGTCACTTGTGTCATTTGTGCAACTCAATTGGATGTTCGACCAATAACCGTGTCGTACGATGCCGAGACTCTTGCATGATGCGGACCCCCCGACACGCCGACGTATTCTTCACGTTGTGTCGCTTGCCGAGCGCGAGGACATCGAGGCATCGGGGAAGCTGTGCGCGCGTCCGAATTCGATCGAAGGCAAGCACTTGTGGTTGTCGCTCGACCACGCACGCAATATCCGCGAAATGCTGATAATGCGCCGTTAGGAGGAAGATCGTTCGGCGGCCCAACCGTTGCTGCGCGGTGCGACGTGCAGTTTCCGGCCGATGAAGCGCCCGACGAGTTTCTGAACGCCGGAGCGCGCTTTGAGCCTTTCGAAGGCCGGCCGTCGCGGGCTACCTCGTCGGCCGCGTCGCGGGCTGGTTCGTGCGTGACGTGATCCTGACGCGCGACAAAATCGGCGCGCTGACGGCGGGGCTGCTGGACAGCACTGCCGACGCCACCGGCAGAATCAATCTGACTGACTGGGCTACGGAGCACGCATCGACCCTCGGTCATCGTTACGCCAGCGAACTCGCCCGGCGGCAGTTGCCAGGTGGGTCGAGTACGACCCACCCTACGAAAATCACGGTAGGGTGGGTGGTACTCCACCCACCCTTCTTACGTCCCGTGCAATCTGTAGGGTGGGTGGTACTCCACCCACCATTCGTCTTGCGTCCCGTGCAATCACGGTGGGTCGAGTACGACCCACCCTACGAGAATCACGCGCATGCCATTCTTACGTCCCGTGCAATCACTGTAGGATGGGTGGTACTCCACCCACCATTCGTCTTACGTCCCGTGCAATCACGGTAGGG
>WYBU01000006.1 GCA_011525745.1 Planctomycetaceae bacterium
GAGTGTCAATCCGGCGGCGCGAAAGTCGAAGGCTCAAGGTCCAAAGAAAACGCCGAAGCATCGACGCATCGAAACGTCACAACGTCGAGACGAGCGAACAGGGAGCAGGGAACAGAGTTATCGGGTGCGTGCTGTTTCGTGTTCCCCACGCCCTCACCCCGGCCCTCTTCCGGGGAGGCAGACCGCTTGCTTGCGCAGCGCGGCTCGGATCCCGGGGGAGATTGGGGGCAGCGGAGCAGGTGAAAAAAACGAGCCGCGAGGCGCCGGGCGGGCGGAATCCGCTCGCTGACGATTCGCGGCTCGGATTCGCACGGGCAACATGCCCGTGCCACGCGAATCACAGCCGGGGGCGGCTGTACTACATGCAGACCCTCACCCCGGCCCTCTTCCGGGGAGGCAGAGGCAGACCGCTTGCTCACGCAGCGCGGCTCGGATCCCGGGGGAGAGTGGGGGCAGCGGAGCAGGTGAAAAAAAACGAGCCGCGAACCGCCGGGCAGGCGGAATCCGCTCGCTGACGATTCGCGGCTCGGATTCGCACGGGCACAACACCGTCGCGCAGGCGAAACCCGCTCGCTGACGATTCGCGGCTCGGATTCGCACGGGCAACATGCCCGTGCCACGCGAATCACAGCCGGGGGCGGCGGTGCCACATGCCACAGCCGGGGGCGGCTGTGCTACATTCAGACCCTCACCCCGGCCCGCTTCAGGGGAGGGAGAGGCAGACCGCTTGCTCACGCAGCGCGGCTCGGATCCCGGGGGAGGAGTGGGGGCAGCGGAGCAGGTGAAAAAAACGAGCCGCGTAGCGCCGGGCGGGCGTTCCGCTCGCTGACGCTTCGCGGCTCGGATTCGCACGGGCACAACACCGTCGCGCAGGCGGAATCCGCTCGCCGTCGCTTCGCGGCTCGGATTCGCACGGGCACAACACCGTCGCGCAGGCGGAATCCGCTCGCCGTCGCTTCGCGGCTCGGATTCGCACGGGCAACATGCCCGTGCCACGCGAATCACAGCCGGGGGCGGCTGTGCTACATGCAGACCCTCACGCCGGCCCTCTCTCCAGGGGGAGAGGGAGACGACTTCACATCCCGCCGTATTCGTTCAACTCCGGCGCCAGGATGCGATCGATCCGGTTCTTGCAGGCCGTCAGGTGCGCGGCCGAAGCGAAGTCGAGCTTGGCCGAGTTGTTCACCGCCCCGATCTGCTCACCCAGCTCGCGCAGCGACTGCTGCACCATCGCGTGCAAATCCGCCGACAGCGCTGCGCCCGGCGGCGTTCGCACGAGCGGCTCGACCAGGTTCAGGTACTCGCGCTGCAACGACCGGCGGATGCTCGACACAAACGGCGACGCATCGCTCCAGTTGTTCCCCGTGGCGCGCTTCACGTCCGTCACGTCGGCCCAGCAGGCCGTCCGAATTCGCTGGAGATACTCGGCGACCGTGAAGCGGTCGGCGCTGCCGCTCTTCAGCTCGGCGTCGTGAATCCGCCGCAGCGTGTTGGGGAACAGCCGGTCGAAGAGCTGCCACCATTGCAGGACGCCGATGAGATCGTGAATCGGGAAATCGACGGTGAAGCTGACGGACGAGCCGGCGTGCCACCAGCGCGGCGCCGCCAGATGGTTCAGCAGATCGGGCGAGAAGCGGAAGAACTCGTCGCGGAACAGGTTCTTCTCGATGAACGCCAGCGCCTCGCGCTGCGTCTTCGGATCGACCAGCTCGAACGGCGGCTTGCTGTCCGGATCGCCGCGATGCGCCCGGTTGACGTGCTGCCCGCCGATGTAGCGGCCGACGTACTCGAAGATGGTCGCCTTCTCGAACAGCAGTTGCACGAACGTGTTGCGCAAGTGGTACCAGCTTTCCTGGTCGCGCACCGCCCAGTCGAGAATCGTGTCCATCCGCGCATCGACCAGCTCGATGCGCGTTCGCGCCCAGTCGATCGGATCGGCGCCCATGTCGAAGCGGTTGCTGCGCGGATCGGGACTGATGAACGTCGTGTCTTCATCCGTCGCATACGCCAGCTCGGGCTGATTGCAGCGCGACGCGATCGCCTGAAGCATCGCCGCCTCGGCCGGATTGACGCCCGGCATCGCCGGCGCAGGTCGCGCACCGCTCGCGGGCGGTTGGCCGCCCGGTCCGGCGAGCGTGATCGTCCCGCCGGATTCGATCATCTTGCGCACGTCGGGCGGAAGCTGATCGAGCACTTCCTGCGGCACCTGGGCGCCGGCGACTGAAATCTGAGCAGCGGACGGCTGATCGGCCGGACCGCCCTTGTCAGCGATTGCGACTTCGGCAGGCTTGGCGGCTGCGCCGGCGTCGGCCTTGCCGGGCGCGGCGGGCTTGTCCTTGGCGTCGGTCGGCTTCTTGTCTTTTTCGGCGCCGGCGTAGTTGCCGTCGGCGGGAGCGTAGCCGTACTCGATCGCCCAGAAGTCGTACGGGCCGATGGTCGGCGTGACGAAGTTGCCCTCGGCCGGGCGGTCCTTGAAGAACAGCACCGGGTTGTAATCCATGACCGATCCGGTCGTGGCCTGGCCGCGCTCCTTGCGATCGCGAATCTGCGCGATGGTCCAGACCGAGCTGGCCTTGAAGTTGTGCCGCAGGCCGAGCGTGTGCCCGACTTCGTGCATCACGACCTCTTTGACGACGTCGTACAGGAACCGCTCGATGACCTCGGGCGGTTGGCCGGCGAGCATCGCGCCGCCGAAGGCGAGCTGATGTTTCATGCCTTCGGCGTAGTCGCAGCCGTGCAGGCCGCGTTCTCGCATGCGTTCGCGCAGGGCTTCGCGCATGGCGCCGTGCTGATCGCCGCCGTGAACGAACTGCTCCCAGTCGCGGCTCGATCGCTTCCATTGCGGGAAGCGTCGGAGGAACTCCGACAGCGTCGGGTCGTCGGTCTTGAGCGTCAGCGCCGAAGTGGGCAACTGATTCTGAAGGCTCTGCTCGAAGTAGCGCACCATCGAGTCGTCGAAGATGATGTCCGCGTCGTAAATTTGCCCGGTGAACGGATTGGCCCGGTGCGGTCCCATGGCGAAGCCGGCGCCGGTGACGATCCAGCGGAAGAAGCTGTAGCGCATGTCCTCGGGATCGAGGTCTTTCCACTCGTTGTCGTCGGTCTGTTGCCGCACTTCAACGGCGTTGGCGAAGCCGACCTTCTCATACGCTTTGTTCCATTCGAGGATGCCGTCGCGCACCGCCTTGCGGAAGCGCACGGGCACGGTCTTTTCGATGTAGAACACGATCGGCTGGCGCGGCTCGCAGATCGGCAGGCTGGGATCGCGCTTGACCAGATGCCAACGGTCGATGAAGCGGTTGAACAGATCGCGCGCATCGGTCGGTTTCGACCAGTCCTGATGAGCGGTCAGGAAATAACCCACGCGATCGTCGGCGATGCGCGGCTGATAGTCGCTGGCCGGCAGCTTCCAGAAGCTGAAGTGGACCATCTTCTTCTCATACGAGCCGGGCGGCGAGGCGGCGGCCATCGCCAGTTCCACGCCGATCTCGACGTTCAGCGGGAACGTCTTCTTTTTCGTCCACTTGCTCAGCGACGGATTGACGCCGCCACCCATGCCGAAGCCCATCCCGGGCATGAACGACATCCACGAGATGTCGGCGAAGTTGCTCTTGAGCATCGCACCCAGGTCGATGACGGGATCGCCGTTGGCGGTGCGCGTCACGAGCGGCTGGGCGGTGCGGATGCGCTCGGGATAGGTGCGCTGCACGACGTCGGCGACGGTGCTGCTGGCGGGAGCGGTGTAGAGCGTCTCGGGTTCGATCAGCAGAAGCTGTTTGTCGAGCAGCTCCCAGCGAACGACGCGCTCCTCCAACGGAAAGCCGGTGAAGAACCCGCCGCCGGAGACGCTGATCGACAGCATGAACTGCTCTCCCAGGAACGAGGCCGGGATCTGGCAGAGCAGCTTCTCGGAGTCCTTGTCCTTTGTGCCGGGCGGATAGAACCACAGCGTAAACAGGCCGGCCTGGCTGGTCATGCCCTTGGTCACATCTTCGAATTTGGGCAGACCGGACTCGTCGCCGCCGGGGGCGGTGGTCGTCGCGCCGGCGGCCATCGCGATGACCTGGTTGAGGTCGATGGCCTGATCGGGCTTGGGCGGGTCGGCCAGCGTGGCCGCCACGCCGCCGGCCAGGACGACGGCCGTGAGGCAACACAATGCGCGGGATTTCATGGAGTCTCTCCTTGATTGGGTTGAAGAGGGACAGGGCGCAGCGTCCCAATGACGCCGCGACGATGCACTGGGAATTGCGCCGGGCCGTGCGGCGGCACGGACGGGCGATTGGGGCGTAGCGCGGTCTCCCGGCTCGCAATGGGGTTCATAAGGTACGGTCGTCCCGAAATGGCCGCACCGTATACAACGCAATTGAAGCACAAGCCGCACGAAAGTGGGAGGGGGAAAGTTGAAAGATGAAAGTTGAAAGATGAAAGTCGAAAGTCGAAAAAAAAACGTCGAAACAAATCCAGGGAAGAAAGCGGCGAAACGGCGGGGCGGGGCTTCCGCTCTTTGACGCCTGACCTCACGCGGACGGGGGTTTCGCGGCTTGGATTCGCACGGGCAGGACGCCCGTGCCACGCGAATCACAGTCGGGCGGCTGTGCTACATGCCACAGCCGGTGGCGGCTGTGCTACATGCGAACCCTCACCCCGGCCCTCTCCAATGGAGGGAGAGGGGGAGTCGGCGACATCACGGCCGGGGGCGTTTGTCCCACATCATCGCGGGGCTTATGAGCCGGTCAGGCCGGTCAGACCCGTCAATGCCGTGTCGCCGAACAGGCCATTGAGCAACTGCACCAGAACGACGTTCACAATCGTCTGAAACAGCGTGAAGCTGAAGCTGATGAACGTCTCGACAGAGCCGAGGAAGATATCCAGCAGGGCCAGTACGACTTCGTCCTGAAAGTTGATGTCGGTTCCGTTCATGGCGCATTCCTACCCTTTCCGATTTTGCCCCATTCGCTCCAATGGATGATACCGCCGACCCCCCGCCGCGGATGCGGTAAAACCGGCGCTGCAATCGACTCCAAGCCGGTACCGCGGAAAGGGCTTGTAGCGACCCCGCTTGAACTCATGAGGGCGGCAAGCCGATTACCATCGTTCAAGAACCAAGCCTGGAACGCGCTGGAATTCCCTGATGTTTGCAGTCGCCAGCGCGTGACCGTGCGCCAAACACGACGCCGCAGGCCAGAGGTCGTGCGCGCCGATCACAATTCCCGCCGCGGCCAACTCGGCCCAAACCCGCGCATGCACCCGCGCCGTTGTCAGATCGATCTCAAGTAACGGAACGTTGAAATCACCGCTTCAACAAAGGCAGAGCGCTTCATGCGGACCGACTCGCTTGTGGCACGGAAAACGCCGTGCAAAAGCTCGCTGACCGAGATAACGGACAGGAAGAACTCCTCATCCTCACGCCCGGAAATTCTCTGCGCAACGTCGATCTTGCGACGCTCACATTCGATCAATACGCTGGCGTCCAGGATTATTCCCATGCGGTCGGCCGCGCCTCGTGCTGAACGCTTGATTGAATCACGGAGATGTCCTGGGCGAAACAGTCCGCCTCATCGCTGCTCAGGTGCGGCAGCGCTTCAAGCAGCCGCGGCAGGTCACCCAGCGTAAGGCCGGTGGCGGCCGACACGCAGGCGCCCCCACTTTGAGGGTTGACTTCTTGCTCGTTGGATGCTGGCATGAGTGAACTTCCCACGGCGGTTCCCGTGTCTCTTATCATTATATGGTACAGGTTTTGGCCTTTCACCAATCCCTCGGCGGATTCACGCGGTGCACCGGCCGGCCGGTCGCCTCGTCCCGGCACTTCATCCAAAGCTGGCAGCGCACCTGGCGATGATGCCGGTCCAGCGCCTCGCACACGTTCGTGTACTTGCAGGCGTGATAGGCGCGGCCCTCGCGCACCTTCACCGGCCAGAACGGATCGGCCAGCAGCCCGCGGGCCATGCCGATCAGGTCGCCCCAGCCCTCGCGCAGCAGCGTCTCGGCCAGCTCGAACGTGTTGATCTTGCCGGCGATGATCGTCGGCGTGTCGAAACCGGCCAGGCGCACGGCGCGGCGGATGGCGGCGGCGTTGCGGCGGTTGATCTCGGCGTTCTCGTCGGACATCGGCATGCACATGTGGCCGCTGTGGCCGGTGTAGGGATAGGCGGCCTCGCCGATCTTCGGTTGCTGGGCGTCCTCGAACTTGCCGCCGCGCGAGATGCTGATGAAGTCGATGCCGGCGCGAGCGAAATCGACGGCGAACCGGCAGGCGTCGTCGACGGTGCTGCCGCCGTCGATGTCCTCGCTGCTCAGGAAGCGCAGGCCGACCATGAAGTCGCGGCCGACTTCCCGGCGGACGGCCTCGATGACCATCAGCGGCAGGCGGACGCGGTTTTCGAGCGACCGGCCTCCGAATTCGTCCGTGCGCGGATTGCGGGCCGAGAGGAACGACGACATCGTGTAGGCGTGTGCGAAATGCAACTCGACGCCGTCGTAGCCGGCCAGTCGGGCGCGGCGCGCGGCGGCGGCAAACAGTCCCGGCAGGGCGAGCACCTCGTCGCGCGACAGATCGGAGATGAGCTGGCGATAGCCGTGCTGATATTCGTGCCATTCGCGCGGCGTCAGCAGGCGGCGCAGCTCGTCGTCGGACATTTCATCGACGCGGGCGTAAGGGCCGCCGCGTTTCTTGAGATGCGCGAGGTAGGCCGTCGGATTGCGCCGCGCGATCTTGAGGAAGTCGATGATCTGCGGGATGACCTTCGACGGGCTGATGTCGTGAATTCGCGCGGCCAGGTCGCGCAGCGCCGGGATGTAGCGGTCGTGGCCGATGCGCATCAGCGGACCGCTGGCGATGTCGCGGATGCCGATGGCCTCGAGGACGATCATGCCCGGCTCGCCGCGGGCGTACGTGAGGTAGCGTTCGACGACGTCGGGCGTGACTTCGCCTTCTTCGTTGCTCAGCCAGGTGACCATCGCCGGCAACCAGACGCGATTGGCGAGCGTGACGTTGTTGATGCGCAGCGGCGAAAACAGCAGCGAGCGTTTGGGGTCGAGGCGCTCGATCGGCGCGGCGAGGTCGACGTGATCGGCGACCTGCAACGGGCGCAGGCGGGCGTCGAGATCGGTCGCGGCGGCGGATGGCCTCATGAGCAAAGGATATGCGATGCGGCGACGGCAGGCCAAACGGCGCAAGACGCCGGGGCGTCCGCGGGGAAAACGCGACGCGTCGCTCGCACGAAGGCGAGACGCGCACATGGCGCGCGAAACGAGACGCGCGCTTCGGTAAGCGTAATACCGCCGGGTGGCCCACTGCGAGGCGGCGGGGTCGCGATGATGGGAACGAGAAAAAAAAACGCTCAGTTCGGCGTGATCGAAGCAACCATCGGTTCGCACACGCGCTCAAAATCCGTACGGCGCATCTTGATCGCCTCGGTGTGCGTCCCCGCCTGCATGATGAGGTAGTCGTCCTTGGCCAGTTGCGAGTCCATGATGGTCTTCATGCCGTACATGGTCCCCAGCGGCGGTTCGGCGCCGAGTTCGCAGTCGGGAAACAGGCGGCTGAGTTCCTGTTCGTCCGCGAGGCGCACCTGGGGTTCGTGCAGCAACTGAGCGACCCGGACCAGATCGACGTGCGCCGGCGCGGGAACGACGCACATCGCGTAGTCCTTTCGCCCCTTGATGATGACCGGTTTGGCCACAATGTAACCCGACACGTGCTCGGCCTGGGCCAGTTGCTGCGCCGTGTACGCGGTTGAATGCGTGTGCCGCTCGTAGCGAATGCCTTTTTCTTCGAGGAACGTGGCGAGTGACATGATTCGAACCTCCCAGGGCGACTGATTGTGCCGAACACGCCGCAAAGCTGTGAAAGGCGGGGCGGCCTCGCGTTCTCGCGCACCGCGAAACCAGCGGTTCACGCTGGCGCACGCTCCCTCGGATCTGAATGGGCGCGAACGCGTGATCGCGCAACGCTAATGGAATGATACGCTGCGGCCAAACGACAGGCGACGAAATTCCGATTCGGCATCGCGGCCTTCGTCCCTGCAAGTTGCGTGCCGAACAGTACCGATGCCCCCGCGACGAAGGTCGCTTCACGACCTCTGCTTTCGTGCGGCGACCACACAACTCGCGAAGCCCACAGCGAAAACCAGCAGCGGAAGCAGAAAACACGGCGGCGATGGCGCGCCGCTTTCGGCGGCGAAGAAGACGGTGTTGAGGTCGACCGCGCCGGGCGGTTCCATCAGCGCGCCGCCGCGGAACTGCGCGGCCGCCTCGGTCGAAATGCCGCGGTGCGTCAGGCGCACGCCGTCGGGCGAGACATCGACCACGAGATAGGCGTACCGGTCCGGCTCGACAAACGTGAGCTGGTTCAGCGCCGCGACGCGTTGCGCGGCGTATTCGACCAGTCCCGCGCTGAAGGCCGTTGCCGGCGGATTGTCCCCGCCGCCCAGCACCATCGTCGCCGCGCGGCGCACGGTGCCGCCGAGCGTGCCGGTGCCGATCGGCCCGGCGATCAGCTCAGGCACGCGGAAGCCGCGCGAAAAGCGTCGACCCAGGGCGTGACGCAGATACCAGGTCACATCGGGATTGACCGTGTTGGCATGGCTGTCGGTCGTCAGCACAATGATGCCGGTCACGCCCGCGCGGTCCAGTGCGCGCAGCAGGGCGTAGCGCTCGGCGTCGTAGCCGTCCCAGCGGTCGTCGGGCAGCACCAGCAGCGAAGTGAACGGGACGGGATTGATGATGAACTTGTACCGCGCCGTCGACTGAATCAGGCCGTTGACCAGCCACTCGAACTGTGCCGCCCCCAGCATCGTGCGACCCGGATCGCGCGTGACGGCCAGGAACGCCTCATCGCGCGTCGGCAGGAACTGGGCGAACGGATCGACGCGCGGGCCGCCGCCGACCACGCGCGAGGCGTCCGCCGAACGATACTGCCGGCCGTCGAGGATAAAGAACTCGGCCAGCGCGCCGTACCGAAACGAGCGATAGGTGCGGTACGCGTCGCCGGCCACGCCCTGGGGGCGAATCGGCAGATTCTCGAAGAAAGCGCGGTAGCCGGCTTCGATCTGCTCGCGCGGCAGGTCCGGCTCCGGATCGCCGCCGTCGTAGTCGTTGATCACTTCGTGATCGTCCCAGCCGACCCAGACCGGCGCGGCCGCCAGCAGCGATTGCAGATGTGTATCTGATAGATTCTGGCGATATTTGGCGCGGTAGTCGTCCAGCGTCGTGGCCACGCCCAGTCCGCCGGCCGGCACGTCGCCGTAGATCGTGTCGCCGAACCAGAACCACAGATCGGGCTGTTCGCCGGCGGCCGAGGCCAGCACGACGAAAGGCTGCGCCCGGGCGTCGCTGTCGCCGCTGAAGACGAATCGAAACGATGCCGGCTCGTCGGCCGGCGGCGCCGCGCGGAATCGTCCAACGGGACTGTGCGCGCCGTCGCGAAGCCGCACGAACCGATAGTAATAGAGCGTCGCCGGCGAGAGGCCGGCGACGTCGAGCTTGGCCGTCAGGCCGTTGTCGAGCGTGGTGTCGGCAACGTCGGTCACGATGAGCTGAGCGAAGTCGGCGTCGCGAGCGACTTCCAGCCGCAGCGACTCCGGTGCATCGGTTCGCGCGGCGAGGACGGCGGCCGAATCGGTGACATCGCCGCTCATGACGCCGGAGGGAAACTCGGCCCGTGCGGCGGCCGCCGCGCCCGTCAGCGCGACGAAAGGACCGATGTAACGAACGAGTGTGCGAAACATGGGCCGCTCCTTGTCGCCGCATCATATCAGTCGATGGCGAAGAGGCGGAAGCGTGCGCAGGGGAACAGGCAACCGGTTGCGGCAGCGGGCGCCGGAGCGATGAAGCGCGGGTGTCGTTGTTGCACGTTCAAGGAAGTGATCGGCGACACAGTGACTTGCCATTACCAGCCGGCAGACCAGGATTCGCTCGTCCACGTCGTCCATGCCGTCCGTTTGATCCATTCCGTCCACGGTCGCGCAGCGATGCATGCGCCGCCGAAGACGGGATTCCCGCCTGCGCGGGAATGACGAAACATCGGCTGATGGCTGACGGCTTGTGGTCCGCACGGCGGACCCTGCGCTTTCGGTCCGCACGGCGAAGCCTTCAAACACTGCACGCTCGTTCGCGGCCGGATACACTGTCGCGCGCGGGCCGGATGCGTCGCATGAGCCGGACGCCGCGCTTTGGAGGCTGTTGTCATGCTCGGAGAATTCGACCTCGGCGGCCGACTTGGGCCGCTCGTGCAGCGCATCGTCGCCAGTTTCGAGCGGCATGAGCGCATTCGCCACGTCAACCGCGGTTTCATGCCCAGTCGGTCGGAGATGATCGAAGTCACGCGGCTGCTCCTGGAACTGACGTATCCGGGCTACTTCGGCCGGCAGGACCTCGACTCGACGAGCGTGGTGTATCACGTGGGCGAACTGCTTCCGCGACTGGGGCAGAAACTGTTCTTCCAGATCTTCCGGTCGCTGTGCTACCAAAACGAAGTCGACGGCCACTACGATCCGGCCGGTTCGGAAGAGCAGGCGATGCCGTTTCACTATCGGGCGCGCGATCTGACCGTGCAGTTCCTGGAGCAGATTCCCGAAATCCGCGAGATGCTGGCTCAGGACGTCGACGCCGCGTACGACGGCGATCCGGCGGCGACGAACACCGATGAGATAATCGTGGCGTATCCGGGAGTGATGGCCGTCAGCGTGTATCGCTACGCCCACGCGCTGCATCGCACGAACGTGCCGCTGCTGCCGCGGATCATGAGCGAGTGGATTCACGGCGTCACCGGCATCGACATTCATCCCGGCGCGCGGATCGGGCGGCGGTTCTTCATCGACCACGGCACGGGCGTCGTCATCGGCGAGACGGCGGACATCGGGGACAATGTCAAAATCTACCAGGGCGTGACGCTCGGCGCGCTGTCGTTCCTCAAGGACGAACGCGGCCGCATGGTTCGCGGCTACAAGCGACATCCGACGGTGCAGGACGGCGTCACGCTGTACGCCAACGCGATCGTACTGGGCGGCGACACGGTGCTGGGCGAGAACAGCGTGATCGGCGGTTCGACGTTCATCACGTCGAGCATTCCGCCCAATACCGTGGTGTCGATCAAGCCGCCGGAGTTGAAGGTGCGGCCCGCCCGCAACGCGGCGCCGGCCGAGGCGCAGGCGGTGGTGGACTTCAGCATTTAATGGTCCGGGTCGGAGTCGGTGCATTTTTTTGAAAGTCGCGTGGAACGGGCCTGCAACCCGCTCGTGCGGGCAGAATGGCCGCACCACGCCATGCATCAGATGCGAACAGGCTGAACAACTACATTAGAGCCGAATGAAGCACACCTGGCCCTATCTCAATACGCCGCTGACGGTCTACCTCATCGTCATGCTGCCCATCAACGGTCTGATGGCCTTCGTCGCCGCATCGCCGCACCGCGACTGGATTCGCCTCACGGCCTGCGCGGTGATCGCGCTGAGCGGATACAGCTTTCTGCGCGGCTACGTGCGGCGGCTGCGCATCGACGAACAAGGCGTTTCGTTCGTCACGCTGGGATCGCGACATACGATGGCATGGCGCGACGTGCGGCGGATCGACTGCTACGTTCCGAACGGCGGCGTCAACGGGCCGAAGTACGTTTTTGTCACGTCGCAGGACCGGCCGCCGCGGGGCAAGTGGGAAGTCGACAGCCGCACGTTTCAGGTGCAGGACCGTCCCGGACTGCTCGATGCGTTGCGGGATTCCTGGCGGCGCGCCTCTGCTCAGTGACGCTGGCGCTTCATAACCGGGCGACGAAACGCGACTCGCCGACGCACCCGGAAACATTTAAGTTCGACGATTGCACATCCGATTCGTTATTTGTACAATAAGCCCCCTCGCGCGGGCCGATTGCACGGGTAATGGAGGTGGGGGATGTCCAGCACACGCAAAGCGTGGGGCGTGGGCGTGTTGCTTCTGCTCGCGGCGGCGCCGCTGATCGGCGCTCGGTTCTGGAATCTCGAAGCCGACATGCCCCTGTCGCTGACTCGCTCGGGGATGCCCTACACCGACGAGGGTTGGTACAACAGCAACGCCTTCAATCTTGTCCGCTTCGGACGATGGCACGCTCCCCTGGGCCTGAACCTCGGAGTCAACCTCCCCGTCTATGCCGCGATGCAGATCGTCGGCCTGAAACTGCTCGGCCCGTCGCTGGGATCGGCGCGAGCAGTCGTCGTGGTCTGTTCCCTCGTGCTGATTCTTGCCGGCCACGTGTGGCTGCGCCGCGACGTATCACGCCGGGCAGCCTGGCTCTTTACAGTGTTGGCCGGTACGAACTTCTTTCTGTTCGGCTACAGCCGCCTGGCGCTCCTGGAAATACCGCTGGCGCTCTTCATCGTGCTCTCGTTCTACGCCGTGCTGACGCCGGCCTCGCGACGGCCGCTCCTGTCCGCCGCGCTGTCGTCGCTGGCCTGCGCGGCGGCGCTGCTCACGAAATCCACGGCCATGCCGATGCTGCCCGCGGCGTTGTTCGTGCTGTGGCGGCGAGATCCCGACCGACGGCGGGCCATCGCATGTTGCGCGTTGTTTCTGGCGATCCAGGCGGCCGTCGTGAGCGGTTACTACGTCGTCGCCGCGCGCATCTGGCCGGAGGACACGCGCAACTTTCTGATCCACAACTTCGCGTCGGGCGGCGCGTGGATGGCCGGATTCATCCCGCTGCCGCCTTCGGCGCTGCCGCCCGAGAGCGACGCGGACATCGCGGCAACCCATCCGCCCATGGCCGAGGACGCGGAACCCCCGCCGGCGTCGACGTCGTCGCCCGCGGTGCGCGAGCACTGGCTCTACGTTCAATTGCGCAGTTCGTACGCGACGCTTCGCGTCGGAGTTCTGAGCGATCCTCTGTTGTACGGCGGGGCGGCGGTGTTCGGCGCGCTGGCGCTCCTGTTGTCGCGCCAATTGCGCCGCAACCTGCTGGTGCAATCGATGCTGCTGTGGCTGACCGGCTATTTTGTGCTCATCGTCATCAAACACTACTGGCCGTTCCGTTATTACGTGCCGGTGATCGTCCTGGTGCTGGTGCTGACGGCGGCGGGCTGGGAGGAACTGGCACGGCGCGGCCACCGAGCGCTGTCGGCGCTGTTCGCGCTGGTGCTGCTGGCGGCGGTCGGCGGCAGCCTGTATCGAACCTGGTGGTACCTCTCGACTCCCAGGTTCTCATGGTTGGAAATGGCGCGCGACGTCGACCGCGTAATACGCAGCGAAGCCGGCGACGAAGCGACGCTGCTGGGCAACGGCGCGACGATGGTAACGATGGCGACGGGCCTGCACGGCATCGAGGATCGTCGCGGGCTGGGGACGCTGGAGCGGCGCGTACGGCACTATCGTCCGAAGTATTACATGGTCCGCGGAGATCTTCCCGCCGATCGCGTCCAGCCGGTGCTCGATGTGCTTTATACGATGGAACTCATGAAGCGCTACGACGTCTTCGGCAATTATCTGAATCGCGAAGACGTCCGTCTTTACCGGCTGATCGAAAAGCCGGAAGCGTGGCCAGACGCGCCGCCGCGATAATCGCGCGCCCCCCCCCGCGTCGGCCCCGCACTTCGATCCCTTCGACATCCGTTCCACTTGCACATCCGGCCAGGCCGCCGCACGATGAGCGCCAAGGCGCGGAAATCAGCGGTTGCTTAACCATTCATGGACGTCATTCATGCCACCTTTTGATGCGGCCACGGTCCTGATCCAGCTCGTCGGCGGCCTGTTGTTCCTCGCCGCGGGCGCCGAATTGCTTGTCCGCGGCGCGGCGCGGTTGGCGCGCAACCTGGGCGTCTCGGCCATGGTGGTCGGCCTGACGGTCGTCGCCTTCGGCACGTCGTCACCCGAAATGACCGTCAGCGTCTTTGCCGCGATGCGCGGGCAGGCCGACATCGCCGTCGGAAACGCCGTGGGCAGCAACATCTTCAACGTGCTGGCCATCCTGGGGTTCACGGCGATGCTCTGTCCGATTGCGGTGCGGGGCGCCTTCGTGCGGCGCGAGATTCCCGTCATGATCGTCGTCTGCCTGCTGCTGCCGTGGGTCGGCGCCGACGAGATGGTCGAGCGTCGCGAAGCGGGCCTGCTGCTGGTGCTGCTGATCCTTTATGTCCTGTTTGCCTACTGGATCGCCCGTCGCGAGGCCGGCCCGGTCGCCGAGTCGTTTGAGCAAGGCGTTCCGAAACCCGAGGGCCGCAGCGGCGTCAATCTGTTTCTCATCGTGCTCGGTCTGGCGATGCTGGTCGCCGGGTCGCATTACCTAGTCGAAGGCTCCGTCGCCATCGCGCGGCGCGCGGGACTGAGCGAAGCCGTCATCGGCCTGACGCTCGTGGCGGCCGGAACGTCGCTGCCGGAACTGGCGGCCTCGGCGGTGGCCGCGCTGCGGCGGCAACCGGACATCGCGATGGGAAACATCATCGGCAGCAACGTCTTCAACATTCTGGCGATCATCGGCCTGTCAGGCGCGCTGCGGCCGCTGCGCGTGTCGCCGGAGCTGATGCGCTTCGACGTGTGGGTGATGCTGGCGGCGTCGGTGCTGATCTGGCCGATGACGCTGAGCGGCCGGCGCATCAGCCGCTGGGAGGGCCTCGTCCTGTTCGCGGGGTACATCGGCTACGCGACCTATGCCGTGCTGCATGCGCTGGGCAAGGTCTGACGCGCGGACAAGTCTCGACACCCGCGCCGCGAACGGATTCTCGTTGATTCGATCGGCGGGGCTTCGTAGGATGCGCGCCGATTCGAAACGACGAGGTTCTTGACGAAATGAGCACACCGCCGCGATTCGCGCATCTGCACGTCCACACGCACTACAGCCTGCTGGACGGCGCCAATCGCATTCCCGATCTCATCAGCCGCGTCAAGCAGCTCGACATGCCCGCCGTCGCCATCACCGATCACGGCAACATGTTCGGCGTCGTCGAGTTCTTTGGGGCGGCGAAAAAGGCGGGCGTCAAGCCGATCCTGGGGATGGAGGCCTACATCGCGCCGGGCGACCGGCGATCGCGAGACGCGGCCGGCATGAGCGAGGCCAGCTTTCATCTGCTGCTGCTGGCCGAGAACCTCATCGGCTTCCGCAATCTGATGAAACTGTCGAGCATCGCCTATCGCGAGGGCTTCTACTACCGCCCGCGGATCGACCGCGAGGCGCTCGAAGCGCATCGGGAAGGACTGATCTGCACCAGCACCTGCCTGGCGGCCGAAATCCCGCAGGCGCTGATGCGGCACGACCGCGGCCGGGCCGACGAGATCGCCGACTGGTACTTGCGCGTCTTCGGACCCGAGCGGTTCTACATCGAGTTGCAGGACCACGGCATACAGGCCCAGCGCGAGATCAATCCCGAGCTGATCGATCTGGCGCGGCGGCGCGGCATCGGCGTCATCGCCACCAACGACGTGCACTATCTGACGCGCGGCGACGCCGACGCGCACGACGTGCTGCTGTGCATCTCGACCGGCCGGCTCGTCAGCGACGAAGACCGCATGAAGTTCGAAGGCGATCAGTTCTATCTGAAATCGCCCGAGGAGATGGCGGCGGTGTTCGCCGCGCAGCCCGAGGCACTGGACAACACGCTGCGCATCGTCGAGCGCTGCAACGTCGAGCTGGAGCTGGGCCGCCGATACACGCCGGTCTATCACCCGCCGGAGCAGAAGTCGCCGGAACCGTACCTGCGCGAACTGGTCTATGAAGGCGCGCATCGCAAGTACGGCGCGGCCGGGGGCCTGTCGACCGAGGTCCGCGAACGCATCGACTACGAGCTGGAAGTTATCGCCTCAAAGGGCTTCTCGAGCTATTTTCTGATCGTCTGGGACTTCGTGCGCTATGCGCGCTCGCACGGCATCCCATGCGGGGCGCGCGGCTCGGGTTGCAGCGCCGTCGTCGCATACTGCCTCGATCTGTCGCAGCCCGATCCGCTGCGCTACGGCCTGTATTTCGAGCGGTTCATGGACCCGGACCGCGACGAGATGCCCGACATCGACATCGACATCTGCCAGGAAGGCCGCGAGGACGTCATCCGCTACGTCCGCGAGAAATACGGCCACGTCGCGCAGATCATCACGTTCGGCACGCTCAAGGCGCGGGCCGCCATTCGCGACGTCTGCCGCGTCCTCGGCGTGCCGCTGGCCGAGGCCGATCGCGTCGCCAAGCTGGTTCCCGAGCAGCTCAAGATGACCATCGACAAGGCCATCGAGCAGGAGCCGGAACTCAAGGCGTTGTACAAGGAAAACGAGACCATCCGCCGCGTGCTGGACGTGTCGCGGCGCATCGAGGGACTGGCCCGGCACGCCGGCGTCCATGCCGCGGGCGTCGTGATCGCCGAGCAGCCGCTCGAAAACTACGTGCCCGTCTATCGCCAGTCCGAGACGCGCACGCGCGCGACGCGCGGCGACAACGGATCCAACGGCGGCAACGGCGCCGCGGCGGACATCACGCAGTTCGACGGCGTGACCGTCGAGAAGATCGGCCTGCTGAAGATGGACTTTCTCGGCCTGCGCACGCTGACGATTCTGGAGCGCGCCCGGCGGCTGGCGGCAAGCGTTGCGATGGCGGGCGGTCGCGCCCGCGCCGACACGGCGTCGCCGGGACCCGTGGAGCACCCCCTGGATGCGGAGGGCCTGATCGATCTGGAGTCGATCGATCTGACCGATCAGCGCGTCTACGGACTTTTTGCGCGCGGCGAGACGCAGGGCGTGTTTCAGTTCGAATCAGGCGGCATGCGCGACGTGCTGATGAAGATGCGCCCCAACCGCATCGAAGACCTCATCGCGGCCAACGCGCTGTATCGCCCCGGTCCGATGGTCAACATCGACGCCTACGTCGCCCGCAAACACGGCGAGCCGTGGAAGACGCCGCACGCAATCATGGACGACGTGCTCGCCGAAACCTACGGCATCATCGTCTATCAGGAGCAGGTGGCCCGGCTGGTCAACCGGCTGGGGGGCATCGAGCGCAAGCGGGCGTTCCGCCTGGCCAAGGCGATCAGCAAGAAGAAGACCCATATGATCGAGGCCGAACGCGCCCCCTTCGTCGAGGGCGCCGTCCGCAACGGCGTCGACAAGAAGACGGCCGAAGACATTTTCAATCAGATTCTCCCCTTCGGCGAATACGCCTTCAACAAGGCCCATTCCACCGGCTACGCGCTGATCGCCTATCAGACCGCCTACATGAAAGCCTATTTCCCGCACGAATTCATGGCGGCCGTGCTGACGTTCGAGTCCCAGGCGCAAAAGCCGGAGCAGTGGAACACCTACATCGACGAATGCCGCCGCATGGGCATCGAGGTTCGGCCGCCCGATGTCAATTCGTCCGACGCCGATTTCACCGTCGTGCCGATCGAGGCGGCCGCCGCGCGAGATCACGGGGCGAAACAACGCGGCGCGTCGGCGCACCGCCGAACCGAGGCGGCCGCCGCCTCGGGCGCGTGCCTTCGATTCGGACTGCGGGCGATCAAGGGCGTCGGCGACGGCGCGGTCGAGGCGATTCTGGCCGCGCGGCGGTCGGGCGGGCCTTTCCGCGATCTCTACGATTTCTGCGAGCGCGTCGATCTGCAAACCGTCAACCGCAGCACCATCGAGGCGCTGATCAAGTCCGGCGCCTTCGACACCACTGGCGCGATGCGGCGCGGCCTGATGCACGTGCTCGATGCGGCGATGCAGGCCGGCGCCGGCGCGCAGGCCGATCGCCGTGCGGGTCAGCTCAGCATGTTCGATTCGTTCGGCGCGGCCGACAGCGGCCCGCCGCGCACCATTCCGACCGACGAGTGGACCGAGGCCGAGATGCTCGCGCACGAGAAAGCGGTGCTGGGCTTTTACGTAACGGCCCATCCGCTGACGCGGCACGTCGCGACGCTGAACAAGTACGCGTCAGCCGACGCCGTCGACCTGTCGGTGCTCGACGACGGCGTCGAGGTCGTGCTGGGCGGAATGATCAGCCGCGTGCGCTACGTCGTCACCAAGAGCGGCCGTAACGCCGGGTCGAAGCTGGCCGTCGCGATGTTCGAAGATCTGACCGGCGGGATCGAGGCGGTGATCTTCTCGGAAGAACTGGAGAAGTATCGCGGCCTGGTCGCGCCGGAGAAGCTCGTCTTTCTGCGCGGGCGGGTCGACCGCAAGCGCGAAGAGCCTTCGCTGCGCGTATCGGAAGTCGTTCCGCTCGAAGAAGCGCCGCAGCGCCTGGCCGCCGCGGTGATCCTGCACGTATCGGCGGCGACGCTGACGCCGGAGCGACTGCGGCGGCTGCACGAGTTGTGCCGGGCGTTCCGCGGGGATCGTCCGTTGTTTCTCGAGATTCGCTCCTCGCGCGGGCTGGTGGGGACCGTGCGTGCCGGATCGGGGCTGTCGATCGCGCCAGGCGACGAGTTCGTGCGCGCCGCGGGCGCGGAGTTGGGCGAGCGCAACGTCTCCATCGTCGGACCGATGCGGCGCATCGCCCGGCCGGCGCCGGCCGCGCCGCCCGAATACGACACGGTGGCGGAAGAGCCGGTGTATGAGGAGGCGGTGGAGTTGGCGCCGGCGTGAGTGGCTTTTTCGACGCGAGGAGTTTCTCATGAGCGGACAACTTCCAGTTCAGTGTCTTGTGTCACGGCGTAGTCTGGTAATGTCGCTGCCGGGCGCCGCCCGCTGCTCCCTTACAGTCGCGGTTCAGTCATGCGGCGCTGCTCTGCTGGTGATGCTCGCCGTGGCGGGCTGTGGTCGCCCCGGAGGCGAAACGGCGCCGCGGGACTCGCTCTACGCCCGCCTGGGCGGCGAGGCGGCCATAACGGCCGTTGTTGATGATTTCGTCGCCCGCGGGGCGGCCAATCCGGCGGTCAACTTTTCGCGCGAAGGCAGCGAGCGACGCTGGGCCGGAACGCCCGAGCAGGTCGAAAAACTGAAACGCGGCCTCGTACAGTTCATCTGCCGGGCGACCGGCGGTCCGCGGAAATACGAAGGTCGCGACATGCGAACGGTGCACGCCGGCATGAACATCACCGACGCCGAATTCGATGCCCTGGCCGATGACTTGCGTGCTTCGTTGGACAAGCTGAACGTTCCCGCTCGCGAGCGTGACGAGCTGATGGCCATCGTGGCCACGACACGGACCGATATCGTCGAGAATTCGGGGGCCGCAAGCAGCCGATAGTGCTGGGGAGCCGTGCGGCAGCGCAGTATTGTGTTGAATACGGGGCCGCGTGTTCATAAAGTAAGATGAGGCGCGATGTTACGTCGCCATGTGAAACCGCGTATTCGGCCGCCCAGGGATAAACGATGTCTTCCGTGACTTCCGCTGACGCGCTGGGAGAGGGCGCCGGGCCAAAGGTGCCGGCCATCACGGAAGAGACCTATTTCGGCCGGGTCGTAGTCGACCAGGGCTTCGCAACCTCCGATGAGTTACAGCTTTGTCTGTCCCGCCAGCGCGCCCTCGAGCAGCAGGGACGCCGCGTCGCTTTGCAGGAACTGCTGGTCGAACAGGGCGTGCTGACGGCGAAGCAGGTGCAGCGCCTGGCCTCGCAACTCGAAGACTCGGCCAGCCGACCCGCCCAGCAGATACCGGGATTCCAGATCATCGAAAAGATCGGCGCCGGTGCGATGGCGACGGTTTATAAGGCGCGGCAGCTTTCGCTGGACCGCATCGTGGCGATCAAGGTGCTGCCGAAGCGGCTGAGCGAGAATCCCGAGTTCGTCGAGCGCTTCTATCGCGAGGGCAAGGCCGCCGCTCGACTGAACCATCCCAACATCGTTCAGGCCTTCGACGTCGGCGAGAGCAACGGGTACCACTATTTCGTGATGGAGTTCGTCGACGGGCATACGGTGTATGACGACCTCATCCGCAAGAGGGTCTTTCCCGAGAAGGATGCGCTGAGCATCGTCACGCAGATCGCCCAGGCGCTGGATCACGCGCACAAACGCGGGCTGGTGCACCGCGACGTCAAGCCCAAGAACATCATGATCAACTCGCACGGCGTGGCCAAGCTGGCGGACATGGGTCTGGCGCGCGAAGTGGGCGACGTCAAACTGGCCATGGCCGAGGCGGGCCGCGCGTACGGCACGCCTTACTACATCGCGCCGGAGCAGATTCGAGGCGAACTGGACATCGACTTTCGAGTCGATATGTATTCGCTCGGGGCGACGTTCTACCACATGGTCACCGGCCGCGTGCCCTTCGACGGCGCCACGCCGTCCGCCGTGATGCACAAGCATCTGAAAGAGCCGCTGACGCCGCCGGATCACATCAATACGCGGCTTTCGACCGGCTTGGGCGAAGTGATCGAAGTGATGATGGCCAAAGACCGCGATCAGCGCTACGCCTCGACGGGCGATCTGATTCGCGATCTGGAAGCGGTGGCGCGCGGCGAGCCGCCGTTGCAGGCGCGTCATCGCTACGACGCCGTGCTGCTCGAGGGACTGGCCGACGGACAGTCATCCCTGCATCAGGGCGTCGCACCGGTCGTCGAGGCCGGCGCACCGGGCGGACCGTCGAATCTCATCGTAGCGCTGGTGGTTCTATTGGCGATATCGGTTGTCCTGAATATCGCCCTGATTCTCACCTCCTTTGTAAAGTAGGGTCCCCTGTGCGGACCGGTTTCGCGTGGCACGCCCCCCGCCTGCGCGGGAGTGCGGCCCGTGCGAACCGCATTCATCGGTGCCGCACTGCGTCAGCAGGCGGGATCCGCAAGCATCCAACAAGAATGAATCGTTCACTCTCGCACAGGCGCCCGAAGCCCGTCGGCGCGACGCTTGCCTCCGCTTTCTCGCACGGACTCAAAAGCGTTCTGAAGCATCCGATTCGTGGCCGACCGTTGCATTCGAGCGTTCCGTTCCTCGGGACGACAACCCGCCGCATCCCGCTCGCTCACGCTTCGCGGCTCGGAATCAGTCCGTCGCGCTTGCGGCTCGGATCCGCGGCGATCGCCCGTGCGTCTCGGCGCCGCAAACACACAGGCCCGGGGCGCGAACCAGCGATGCCTTCCCGCATCCATCGCTCCCATCAATTTCCCCCGCGCGCTTTCCGCGAAAATCCCTACAATCCTTCGATATGGCCCGTGCCGCCGTCTTCACCATCTCCGATTCACGCTCCGCCGGAATCGCCGCCGACGAAAGCGGACCCGTGGCCGTCGAACTGCTCGCCCAGATGGGCATCGAGACCGTGCATCGCGCCATCGTTCCCGACGAACGCACCGCCATCGCCCAGACGCTCCACGCCTGGATCAACCGCGTCGAGCTGATCGTCACCGCCGGCGGCACCGGCATCGCGCCGCGCGACGTCACGCCCGAGGCGGTCGCCGCCATCATCGAAAAGCCGCTGCCCGGTTTCGGCGAGGCCATGCGCCTGCGCGTCTTTGACGCCATGCCGCTTTCGATCGTGTCGCGCGGCGGCGCGGGCATCGCCGGCGGAACCCTGATCGTCTATCTGCCCGGCAGCCCCTCGGCGGTGCGCGACGGACTGCAAGTCATCGGCCCGGCGCTGCGCCACGTCGTCAAGAAACTCTCGCGGCCCGGCGACGAC
Source organism: Planctomycetaceae bacterium (assembly GCA_011525745.1). Classification (GTDB taxonomy): domain Bacteria; phylum Planctomycetota; class Phycisphaerae; order UBA1845; family UTPLA1; genus PLA4. The sequence goes on from WYBU01000006.1 coordinate 21,470, forward strand.
TGTGCCCCTGACCGCGCTGCGGCGGCGCGACGCACCGGCCAGGCCGCGGAACCGAATTCATCATGAGTCTGTACGACGGCCAGAGCGACGCGTATGACGCGGCGCGTGACCTGGCCGCCACGGATGATTCGCGCCGAATCATGCTCGATCGCCATCTGCGCGCCCGCGGCATCAGCGACGAGCGACTGTTGGCGGTGATGGCCGATCTGCCGCGCGAGCGGTTCGTGCCGCCCCAGCTCGCCGCTTCAGCCTATGCCGACTCGGCCCTGCCGATCGACCACGGACAGACCATCTCGCAGCCTTACATCGTGGCGCTGATGACCGAGCAGTTGCACCCGCGGCCGGACCACCGCGTGCTGGAGATCGGCACCGGCTCGGGCTATCAGGCGGCGGTGCTCGCGCGGCTATGTGCCCACGTTTTTACGATCGAACGCATCGCCGAACTGTCGGACGCCGCGGCGGCGCGGCTGCGCGATCTGGGTCTGAACAACGTCACCTATCGCGTCGGCGACGGCACGATGGGATGGCCCGAAGAAGCGGCGTTCGACGGCATCATCGTGACCGCCGGCGCGCCGCATGTGCCGGCGGCGCTGACGCAACAGCTTGCGCTGGGTGGGCGGCTCGTGGTTCCCGTCGGCGGCGACGCGGAGCAGTCGCTGCGCGTGCTCCAGCGGCGGCCGGGGCGAATCATCGAGGACCGCTCGGTCCCGTGCCGTTTCGTTCGGCTGATCGGCGCGGACGGCTGGTCGACATAGGATTCGGGCCGAAACCCGCCGCACGATTGCCCACGGACGGCACGGTCAGTCGCTCGCGCCTGGCGGGAGTTCCTTTCGGGTTGTACGGGCGTCCCGTCCGTTCGGTCGGCTGCCCGCGAGGACGTGGCCGTGCTGATGCGCCATGCGGGCACACAGGGCGCTTGGGGAATGCCGACGCCGGATGATTCATCTGTCGCCGCAACCGGACGATTCCAAACCACATCCGCCTCTCCCGGGGGCCGCACGCCGGCTTGAAAGTCACGCGCCCATCCCCGATGCTGTTGCAGAAGTTATGATCGATTTCGCGTAAGACGAATTCCGGTCTCCTCAACCGTCACGCGCGGCTGGGGATGGTCGCATCCGCGGACAAATGCCCGAAAAAGACTCCGATGCCTGGTTCGTGTTTGCCGGCGGCGGCACCGGCGGCCATCTCTATCCGGGTCTGGCCGTGGCGGCTTCGCTGCGCGAGTTGAAGCCCGATTGCCGTATCACGTTTCTCTCCACGGCGCGTCCGATCGATCGGCAGATCGTCGGGCCGTACGGGTATGAGATCGTCCCCCAGCCCGTGCAGCCGTGGAATTCGCGACCGTGGAAATGGCCGGGGTTCTGGAAGGCTTATCGAGCATCGATCCGGCAGGCCGCGAGGCTGTTCGCGGAGCGCCAACCCTCGGCGGTGCTTTCGCTGGGCGGCTACGCCGGCGCGCCGCCCATCATGGCCGCGCGCAAGCTGCGCGTCCCGACGGCGGTATTCAACCCGGACGCGGTTCCGGGCCGGGCGAATCGGCGGCTGATCGGCAAGGTGGACACCGTCTTTGTGCAGTGGGATTCGACGCTGGACGTGCTCGGTCGGCCGGGCCACGCGCGTGTCAGCGGCTGTCCGGTGCGTCCGGAGTTTTTGAGCCTGTCGCGGGAAGAGGGCTGTGCCGCTTGCGGCGTCGATCCGAAACGTCCGGTGATCGCGATTACCGGTGCGTCGCAGGGCGCCAGTTCGATCAACCGCGCGGCAATGGCGTTGACGGACTTCTGGGCGGAAATGTCCGAATGGCAGATCATCCATCTGACCGGCAAGGCCGATTGCGACGAGGTTCGGCGCGCCTACGCCGGAAAGCTGCCGCACGCCAAGGTGATCGACTTCACGTCCAAGATTGCGTGGGTGCTCGCGGCTGCGGACCTGGTGATTTCGCGTGCGGGGGCGTCCACGTTGGCGGAGCTTTGCGCCCTCGGCCGGGCGTCGGTGTTGATGCCATATCCCTACGATCGCAAAAAGCACCAGCACGCCAACGCCCAGGTGCTGGCCTCGACCGGCGCGGCACTGATCGTTGAAGATCGTATTGACCCCATCGCCAATGCCAAGGCTCTGCGACCGGTATTGAAGGAGATGATGATCTCCGCCGAACGCCGCCGCCGCATCGCCCACGCCTGCCGCGCCCTGTCTCGCGAAAACGCGGCAGACCTGATTGCGAACGCTCTGATAGAAATGTCGGATGTGTTGGATTGAGGGGCGATATCACCTGAATCGCTACAGTCTTTTTGGCGTCTTCTTCGCCAAACGACCCGTTTCGGGCGGCCGAAACGTAGCGTTTTTTGCCCGCACGCCGACATGCTGGTCCCAATGCCGCTTGCCCCGTTTCGTACACTTCAGTTGTTCAAGCAAACTTGCCGCTCCTCCCGATAAGTCAGTAGGCGTTGCGCTTCGCCGCGCGCCGCCGCGCGCGTGCGTTTTCGTCTCACAAAGCCCCGAAGAATCCGGGGCGTCGCGACTTGCCTCGATCGGACGCGGGCGAATAGGATGCTCCGTCGGCGCTGCACCTCACTCGGCTCGGCGCGACGCGTTCAGGGATGATTTCCGGGGCCAGGGAGGAGGATCAACATGACTGCCGCCGCCAATCGCCTTGCAGCCGTTCAAACCGTTCCTGCCGATGACGAACGTCCGCCCGAGTGGACCTCGCCCTACGCGGACAAGTCGGTCCATCTCATCGGCATCGGCGGCTGCGGCATGTACGGCCTGGCCGGCGTCATGCTCAAGTGCGGCGCGCGAGTCAGCGGCTCCGACCGGCACCTTTCGGCCGGCATTCAACAATTGATGGAAAAGGGCGTTCGCGTGCTTATCGGCCACGCGGCCGAGCATCTGCCCAGCCCCTGTGATCTGGTCGTCCACTCCGCCGCGGTCCCGGATGACAATCCCGAACTGGCCGAGGCGCGGCGTCGCGGAGTCCCGACCAGTAAGTACGCCGAAATGCTCGGCAACGTCATGCGGCTGCGCTCCGGGCTGGCCGTCGCCGGAACACACGGCAAGAGCACGACCACCGCCCTGTTGGCCTACATCCTGCGCGAGGCCGGCCGCGATCCGACTTTTGTCGTCGGCGCGGGCGTCGAGCAACTCGGCGGCAGCTCGGGCGTCGGCAACGGGCGGCATTTCGTCGCCGAGGCGTGCGAGTTCGACCGCTCGTTCCTCAACATAACGCCGGACCGCGCCGCCATCCTCAACATCGAGGAAGACCATCTCGACTGTTACAGCGATTTGAACGCCATCATCGACGTGTTTCGCTCATTTGCCGCGCGGGTGGCGCCCGACGGCCTGATCGTCGCCAACGGGGATGATACTGCCGTCACGTCCGCCCTGGCCGGCGCGCCGGCGGCCGTCGAGACGTTCGGATTCTCGCCCGACAACACCTGGGCGGCGGTGAACCTGACGCACGAGACGGGTCGTTACCGCTTCGACATTCTGCACGAGGGCAAGCCGTTTGCGCACGCCGCGCTGAACCATCTTTCGGGTGTTCACCACGTCGCCAACGCCCTGGCCGCCACCGCCATGGCGTGGAGCACGGGCGTGACGCGCGAGGCGATTTTGCACGGATTGTCCGGCTTCCGCGGCGCTCAGCGACGCATGACGGTGCGCGGGCAGGGCCGCGGCGTGACGGTCATCGACGATTACGGCCATCATCCCACCGAAGTGGCGGTCACGTTACAAGCCATTCGCGAGACCTATCCCGGCCGGCGGCTGTGGTTGGTCTTCCAGCCGCATCAGCACTCGCGGACCCGATTTCTGATGGACGATTTCGCGCGCTGCTTCGGTCAGGCGGATCGCGTGCTGGTTCCCGACATCTACTTCGTGCGCGACAGCGAGGCCGAGCGGCAGGCGGTTTCCAGCCGCGACCTGGTCGCGCGGATTTGCGGCGCGGGCGGCGACGCGGTCTATTTGCCGTCGTTCGACGCGATCGTGGGTTATCTGCTGACCGAGACGCGCCCCAGCGACGTGGTCGTGACGATGGGCGCCGGAGACGTATGGAAGATTGCGGATGAACTGGTTCGACGACTTTAGCGACATCGTCCGCGCCGACGTCCCGCTGGCGCCATTCACCTGGTACAGGCTGGGCGGCCCGGCGCGCTGGCTGGTCGAGCCGCGCGACGAGCGGCAGCTTGCGGCCGTGCTCCGACGCTGTCGGGATGCGGGCGTCGAGACGCGCATGCTGGGCAAGGGCGCCAACCTGCTGGTTTCCGACGAAGGCGTCGATGCGGCCGTGATTCGCCTGAGCGGGCCGGCCTTCGAGGACGTCGCGTATGAGGGCCGCCGCGTCGTCGCCGGCGCCGGCGCCGACTTGGTTCAACTGGTCAAGGCGACGGCGCATCGTGGACTGGCCGGCCTGGAGGGACTGGCCGGCATTCCGGCGACGGTCGGCGGCGCCGTGCGAATGAACTGCGGCGGAAAGTACGGCGAGATCGGCGAACGCGTCCGGTCGGTTCGCGTTGTAACGCGCGACGGCGAATTGTTCGATCGAACCGACGTTCGATTCGAGTACCGCCGTACCGATCTGAACGGCGACTGTGTCGTCGCGGCGACGCTGGAACTGACGCCGGCCGATCCGGCTGCGACCTACGCGCTTTATCGCGCCGTCTATGATGAAAAAACCGCGGCGCAGCCGCGGCTGGGGGAGCGCTCAGCCGGCTGTGTTTTCAAGAATCCGTCCTGCGGCAAGGCGGGGCAGTTGATCGATGAGTGCGGGTTGAAAGGCGCTCAGCGGGGCGGCGCGATTGTCTCGCCGCGCCATGCGAATTTCATCGTGGCACAGAACGGAGCGACGGCGCGCGACGTGCTGGAGCTGATCCGTCATGTGCAGCGCACCGTGGCCGATCGCCGCGGCGTGATGCTGGAACTGGAAGTCGAGGTGTGGTCGCCCGAAGGCGCGCCGATGCCGGGGTGCTTAAACCCGGACGCCTGCGAGCGCGCTTGCGTCTGAACCGAACCGCGACCGTCAGCGAGCGGCCACGCACGCTCCAGTGCCGTCGCACGATTCGACTCGCGGGTCACGGCACGCATCGCGTCGTCACGAGCGCATCGGCACTGCGTGGCGTCTTCCGACGCTCCCTGACGGTTGCGGTTCGGATCAGGAATGGCCGGCGCCGATGCCCCCCCTCGGGCGCGCTCGACAGCCGCCGACTCGCACGAAACACGGAGGTTTGCAGTGACTGTCGTGAAGGATCAACCCGTTCGATCGGATTCACATCGCACCGCTTCCGCGCGGCGCCTGGCCGTCACCGTCCTGCGCGGCGGCCCCAGCCGCGAGCGGGCCGTCAGCCTTCAGAGCGGCGCGGCCGTCGCCGTGGCGCTCGAATCCGCCGGCTACGACGTCGTTCAGACCGACATCAGCCCCGACAGCCTCTCCGCTCTCGATCGCCGCGCCGATGTCGTCTTCGTCGCCCTGCACGGCCAGTTCGGCGAAGACGGCGATGTGCAGCGACTGCTCGAGCAACGCGGCCTTTGCTACACCGGGTCGAATTCGGCGGCGTGCGCTCTGGCGATGAACAAGGCGGCCGCCAAGCGCCGCTTCATCGAAGTCGGCCTGCCCACGCCGCGATTCGACGTGGCCACGGCCGACGACGTCCGCTGTGCCCTGGCGGCATGGACGCTGCCTCTGGTCGTCAAGCCGGTGCGCGAGGGCAGCAGCATTCATTGCCACATCGTGCGCGACGTCATCGAGCTGCGCCCCGCGGCTGAGCAGGTCATCGCCGAGTATGGCGAAGCGCTCATCGAAGAGTACATCCCCGGCCTCGAACTCACCGTCGGAATCCTGGGCGACGAGGCCTTGCCGCCGATCGAAATCCGCCCCGCGGCCGAATTCTACGATTATCACGCCAAGTACGAGTCCGACGATACACGCTACAGCTTCGATATCGCGCTGCCCGAAAACTTGTTGCGTGAGCTGGGCGAAATGAGCCTGGCCGCCCATCGCGCGCTGGGCTGCCGCGACTTCTCGCGTGTCGACTGGCGCGTCGATCCGCATTCAGGCCGCCCCTACATCCTGGAAGTCAACTCGATTCCCGGCTTCACCAGCCATTCGCTGCTGCCGATGGCCGCCCGCCGCCGCGGCATGGATATGCCCGAACTGTGCCGGCGGATCGTCGAGATGGCCCTGCGACGCGGGGCGTGACGCTCAGGAGGAGCTTCGTCACGAATGGCCGGCAGAAAACAGTCACGCGCGCCGGACTCGCAGGGGTCGTCCCGACGGGCGGACCGCCCTGCGCGGTGGGATCATGAACAGTTCGTCCGCCCCGTTCGCAACGCCTCGCTGCTGATCCTTGGCGCCGGCGCCTTCCTCGTCGGCCTGTTGTGGCTGGAACGCTGGTCGCAATCGACCGTTCCCCCCAGCCCGCCCATTCGCGTCGAATGGGTCGGCCTGCCCGAGTGGCTGCGTCAACCCGCCAACGCACACATCCTCGACGACCTCACCGCCTGCGTCGGCCTGTCGTGTGAGGACAACATGCAGGACGCCGACCTGACCCGGCTCGTGGCCGAACGGCTGTCGCAGCCGGAAGTCGGTTGGGTCGAGCAGGTGCGCCGCGTCGTGAAGCGCCCGCCGGATTCGTTGCAGATCGACTGCGACTTTCGCCGTCCGGTCGCGTGGATTCGCAGCGGAGACTCCGACTATCTCGTCGATGCCGTCGGCGTGCGCCTGCCCGGCCGGTATCAGCGGCAGACGGGCGACGAAACAGGGCTGATCGACATCGACGGCGTGCGGCGACTGCCGCCGCCGGTCGGCGCGCGCTGGGAAGGCGAAGAAGTCGCGGCGGCGCTGCGGATGGTGCGCTTGATCGAGGGCCGGGCATATGCCGGTCAGATCCGCGGCATCCGCGTCGAGTGGTTCCAGCCGCGCGGAGGCGCGGCGCGCTGCAACCTGGTGCTGCTCACCAATCGACGCGGCGGACGCATCCTGTGGGGCCGTCCGCCCGGCGACGAGGACGAGGCCGAGATTCCGGCCTCGCAAAAACTGGCGTTGCTGGAACGCGTGTACGAGCAGACCGGCCGCGTGGACATGAATCAGAGCTGCATCGACGTGACGGTCTGGCCGGACCGCGTGTCGATCCCGGCGTTGCAGGCATCGTCGCGCGACACATTGCGGCGGGGGTGAATCCGGACGTCGGTGAGCGGCTTGGTCCGAGCCGCAAGCGCGCGCCGGGCGTGTTCTGCCTGATCCGAGCCGCAAGCGCCAGCGCTGCGGTTTCTCCACGAATTGCGGTGGACCCCGGCGCTTGCGATTGAGGCTCGGATCAGAACACGGCGACGCGATGGGCCACACGACGCTTCGTGACCATCGCGGTTCGGCGAATAGAACCGAGAGTACAGCGCGGCCCTTGGGCTTGACGTTGTCCGCCGCGACTTGCACGCGCTATGCTCTCGGGACGCCGCGCGGCCGGATTCAGCCATCGCCGCACGGCGTACGACGGAGGTGCCATTCCGATGAACGCCTCGGATTATGCCAACGGCTGGTCGGCGCTGACGCGGTTGATTGATTACCATCTGCCGCCGCTTTCCGCCGACGGTCCCACGCTCGCCCCGCTCATCGCATTGACCGTTGCCGGACTGCTGCTGGTTTTCTTCAGCGTCACGATGGTCCGCTGGCTGCTCGCACTCGGCGGCGCGGCCGTCGGCGCGGCGCTGGGCTACTTGGCCGCCGAACCGCTGGGCACTTCGGCGCCATTGACGATGGCGCTGGCGGGAGCGCTGGTGGCCGTGATCGCCTCGTCGCTCTATCGCTTCTGGCTCACGGCGGCGAGCGTCGTCATCGTCTTCGCCGGCGTCGCGGCGATTCAGCTCGGCGTCGATGGCGTGATGAACATCGTCGCGCCGGCCGAGGCGAGCGCGTCGGAAATTCCGCGCTTGCCTTCGACCGCCGAACTCGATCAGACGCTGTCGCAACGGGCCGCGGAATACGCCCGTGCGACGTGGGAGCGCGCCCGGACGCAGTTTGCCGCGATGGGCAATCGCGGCATGATTCTGCCCGCGGCGGCGGCGGTGCTGACGATCATTCTCGGCTGGCGGGCGACGCGGATGTTGTCAGGCCTTTGGGTCAGCGCAGGCGGCGCGGTGCTGGCCGTCGCGGCGGGCGCGGCGCTGGCGAGCGCCTGGCAGCCGGAGTGGCGAAGCGAACTGACGGCGCGTCCGCGCGAGATGCTCGGCGCGGCCGCGGCCTTGTGGGCACTCGGGATTCTCGTCCAGGCGCGCCGCGCGCTGCGACAGCGCACGTCGGCCGCGGTCGTCGCGGCGAGCCGCGCGAGCGACGCGGCGAAGTCGTAGGGTCCGCTGTGCGGACTACACATGTGATCCGAGCCCCAAGCGCAAGCGCCGGGGTGACCGCCGCGTAGCGAAGTTGCGTCGTCACCCCCGCGCAGGCGGGGGTCCAGAAGCGCGACGTGCGGGTCACGGATTCCCGCCCTCGCGGGAACGACGGGACCACGGGCTGGAAGCCCGTGCCACGCGGAGCTCGATTCCCGCCCTCGCGGGAATGACGGATTGCACCGTCGCGCTGGCGCTTGCGGCTCGGATCAAACAACACGGACTCGGATCAGAAAACACTGACTCCGCCACATTCGCCGATTCTTATCGTCATTGAACATGGACACACCCCTTTCCCGCCGCCTGGGCATCCGCGTCGACGACCTCCGCCGCGATCCGCGCAGCGGAATTCGCGTCGCGCGCGATCTCGGCTGCGGCGTGATCGAACTCGGTGCGACCGGCGGCGACGTGTCGCCCGAGAATCTCTCATCGACCGGCCGGCGCGATCTGGCGCGCCACGTGCGCTCGCTGGGACTGACGCTCGGCGCGCTGGGGGCCGAGTCGCCGCGCGGCGGCCTGATCGACCCGCGCCACGGCGAGCGCGTGCTCGATCAAACATTGCGCATCATCGAACTGGCCCGCGACGTGGGGGCGGGCGTCGTCACGACCGCGGTTCACGCGCCGCCGCCCGACGACACAGGCGGACTCGATCGTCTGCGCGAGGCGCTGGCGACTCTGGCCGACCGCGCCGATCGAACCGGGGCGATCCTCAGCCTCACGCCGCGCGGCGCGACGCCGCTATGGCTGCTCAACGAGTTGAAGCGCGTCGGCTGTCCGCAACTGCGCGCCTGCCTCGACGCCGGCGACTGGCTGGCCGCCGGGGCCGATCCGGTCGAAGTCGCCGCGACGTGGTCCGATCGGCTGGGCTGGGTGCTGGCGCGCGACGCGACGCGCGGAGCGCCGGGACATCCTGGTCACGAAGTGACGCCGGGTGCAGGCGAGCTCGATCCCGATTCGCTGCTGGCCGGACTGGACGGCGCGGCGTATGGCGGGCCGATCGTGCTGGCGCGCCGCGGCGGGGACGATCCGCTGGGCGAGTTTCGCGCCGCGGCGCAGGCGTGGCGAAGCCGCTTGCCGTAACGCGAGATTGCCCGCCCAGCATGGACATGCTCGCGTGGCACGGGCATGTTGCCCGTGCAGGCAGCGCAGCCGCCCCCGGCCGTGTCGGTCGTAGCCCGACGCACCCGCGTTGCAACGCGATAAGGAGTCGCGCACAGATAACCAGAACGATGGTCCTGGGTGGTACGGGCATCTTGCCCGTTCCATTGTCCTGGGTGGTACGGGCATCTTGCCCGTTCCGGGGCGGGCGGGACGCCCGTACCACCCCTCTTCAATTCGTGCGCCTCATTTCCGCGCGACGCCTGAGTCATGTCTCATCCCTTGCGCGCGATCTTCGCCCACGTGTCCTTCAGCGACACGGCGCGATTGAACACCAGCGCGCCGGAACGCGATTCGGAGTCCACGGCGAAGTACCCCAGCCGTTCGAACTGAAAGCGGTCCGGATTGGGGATGTCGAAGGCGTCGTGCGCCATGCCCGCATCGACCAGCGACGGCTCGATCTTGCAGTTTTTCAGCACTTCCAGCGAACGCGGATTGAGATTGTCCTTCCAGTTTTTCGGCACGGCGCCCGGCTCGTGCGCCGATCCGGAGAGTGACAAATCATCGGGGTCCGGTCGCGCGAACAGATGATCGTACAGCCGCACCTCGGCGTCGATCGCGTGCGCGGCGCTGATCCAGTGAATCGTTCCCTTCACCTTGCGCCCGTCGGGGGCGTCGCCGCCGCGCGTCGCCGGATCGTACGTGCAGTGCACCTCGGTCACCTCGCCGGTCGCCGGGTCCTTCACGCAGCCGGTGCAGCGCACGAAGTAGGCGTAGCGCAGCCGCACCTCGTTGCCGGGAAACAGGCGAAAGTAACCCTTGGGCGGGTTCTCGTGGAAGTCGTCGCGCTCGATGAACAGTACGCGCGAGAAGGGGATCCGGCGCGTGCCGGCCGCAACGTCCTCGGGATTGTTGATGGCGTCCAGCCAGTCAACCGCGCCGTCGCCGGACTCGGGCCAGTTGGTGATGACCAGCTTCAACGGCCGCAGCACCGCCAGCCGCCGCGGCGCAATGCGGTTGAGATGTTCGCGCAGCGCGTTCTCGAGCCGCACGATGTCGATCACGCCGTTGAACCGCGCCACGCCCACGTCGGCCGCGAACGCGCGGATCGCCTCGGGCGTGTAGCCGCGCCGCCGCAGCCCCGACAACGTCGGCATGCGCGGATCGTCCCAGCCGCGCACCAGACCGTCGCGGACCAGTTCCAGCAGGCGGCGCTTGCTCATGACCGTGTAGCTCAGCTCCAGCCGCGCGAACTCGATCTGCTGCGGATGGTGAACCTTGCGGCCCCAGGGTCCGCTTCCGTCGTCGGTGCGACCCTCGTTGATCGCGTCGATGAACCAGTCGTACAGCGGCCGGTGGTTCTCGAACTCCAGCGTGCAGATGCTGTGCGTGATCCCCTCGATGCTGTCTTCAAGGCCGTGCGCCCAGTCGTACATGGGATAGACGCACCAGGCGTCGGCGGTGCGATGGTGCGACTGGTGCAAAATGCGGTACATCACCGGATCGCGCAGGTTGAGATTCGGATGGGCCATGTCGATTTTTGCCCGCAGCGTGCGCGAGCCGTCGGGAAACTCGCCGCGCCGCATGCGCTCGAACAGGTCGAGGCTCTCGTCGACGCCGCGCTCGCGCCAGGGACTGTTGCGCCCCGGCTTCGTCAGCGTGCCGCGGTACTCGCTGACCTGATCGCCGCTGAGATCGCAGACGTAGGCCCTGCCCTTTTTGATCAGCTCGACCGCCCAGTCGTACATCTGCCCGAAATAGTCCGATCCGAACAGCACGCCGGCCTTGATCGCCTCGTCGGGCGCCGCCGGGCGGGCGCGGTCGTCGTACATCCCCGGCCAGCGCGCCCCCAGCCAGCGCACGTCGCGGATGATCGACTGAACGTACTCCTCCTCCTCGGCGACCGGATTGGTGTCATCGAAACGCAGGTTGAACCGCCCGCCGTACTGCTCGGCCAGGCCGTAATTGAGACAGATGCTCTTGGCGTGGCCGATGTGCAGATAGCCGTTGGGTTCCGGCGGGAACCGGGTATGCACGCGCGGCCGGCCGGAATCGGGCCACACGCCCCAGCGGCCAGCGGCGTTGTCGGCCTCGACGAGGTCGTGGATGAAGTGGCGGGCGGATGGAGCGGTGTTGTCGGCCATAAATAGCGGCAAGCCTCGGAGTCGGCGGCGGTTTCGGAGATCCGCCCGCGCGGGCGGCGACCGGCGTTCCGGCCGGCGCGTGCCGGGCCGCAGGGACGGCCGTCGCGTGGCAACGCCGAACGCACGGTGATTGCCGCGGAGAGTATTGGCGCTCAGTCGCCGTCGAGCAACTGGCGAAGCTGCGCTTCGCTGGGCCGGCCGACGTCGCTGAGCCAGGCGCGCATGGCGAATTCGGCTTCGAGGGGCGTGAGGTGGAAGACGGTTGTATCGCGGCCGTTGGAGGCGACCAATTGGCGGTACGGTGCGAGGAAGACGAGCACGGACTCTTCGCGCAGATAGATGTGCGAGCAGCGATGTCGCAGTAATGCGCGATAAGTGAGCGCGCCGGGGGCGGCGCACGCTTTCCAAAGTAATAAACGCCAGCCGCGCAGAACGAGCGCCACGATTCCCGCGCATACAACGACGAGCGTGATTGAATGGGTGCCCGAAGGAACCCGCGAAAGTGCGCGTTCGAGCTGAAAGATCAGAACCAGCGCCAGCGGCAACATGGCAGACCAGCGGAAGAGGAATGCGCGGAAGGCAGATCGGCCTGGGCTGAGCCTGGCTCTGTTCGAAACGCCATCGTGTTGCCAGAGCGCATCAAGCTGGTTACGGAAAGCCGGGTCGGTTTCGCACATGGGAACGGCCTCAAATGCAAAGGGGATTCCGCTGGCTTCGGGGAGCGGCTTCGCGGCTGGGGCCTGCAAGCGCACAAGTCGATTCACGTACCCCGCCCTGGCAAGTCCTTCTGCGAACACCTTGGGGTATATTCCGAGACGGGATGCGGCGTTGCGGACCTTGGCGTTGGTTTCAAACGCAACTTCAAGCCGGGCGCCATCGCATCCCGACAGCGCCTTCTGCCAAGTCGCTTTCAAGCGCCTTCGTGACCACAGCACGTAGAGGCCAATGGGCAGTAATGTTGGTGCCACCAGCAACAACGGCGTTATCGCAGGCCAGCCCTTCTTGTGGTGCAACGCAATTCCTGAGAAGCAAGCGACAATCACGCCGACTACCGTGAACAGCACCAGGATAGCAAATATCGCATCACTGGCGTAAATCCAATTCACGTCCACCACCCTGGCGTGAGGGGCATCGTTGTCGGAATCTGGAGCAGCTTGGCTGCTCGCCAGCGCGGCCGGCAAATTCGGAGTAGTGTTTGCGGCTTCCATCCCGTACTCCGGACAAGAAATCGTGTGTAGGGATCGGACGTTACCGGAATCATGCGCGGGGGCACGTTGCAGGGACGCCTGGTGAGGCGATTATAACGGCCAGGCATCGTACTTCGCACGAAGAATGATCTTGGAGAGTGACATCGAGCGCCAAGCGCGTGCCTGCCAACCGGGACACAGGCTCCTTCGAGCCGCCACGGCGGCCGGCTCGCGAACGACGTGCGCACTTGATCCAACGCTTCAGTCGTCCCTCCGCGACTTCTCAATAGGGAAGGCACGCGGACGCACCCATCAATGGGCGGGCTGTTTTCGCGCGGCCCCGACGGGACTCTGGCGCGGGCTACTTGACCGTGGAACAGGCCATGTTCGGGCTGGACGGGTTGACGTCGATGCGGCGGTCCTTGGGACAGACGACGAGATCCATGTCTTGCATGGCGATCGCGCCGCGCAAGACCTGATCGCCCAGAACCAGCGCGCCGCCGTACCCGAGGCGGTTCTTGAAGCGGATCTCCAACGGACCGACGTACTGCGCCACACGGCGGCTGCCGTCGGCGATTGTGATTTCCTTCTGATCAACCGCTTCCAGACGACGCTGCACGGCGACGTGCTCCGGAATGCACGTGTGAACGGCGCCGGTGTCGGCGAGGGCCTCTACCTCGACGGGTTCCAGATCAGGAAAACGCGGATTGCGAAGCGTGATGCGAGTCATGACAAGCCCCCTGCCACACATTCAATCATATGCATGCCAGCCGAACATGGAGGAAGGCGTCGGCGAGAGCGCCCGATACATTCCGCGGCGCTGGCCGCGTCAGATCGCCGGAAATCATGCATCAACCGTGCAAGGGCGCCGATGGGCGCTTGTCCAATACTACAGTAGGCTCGCGACCCGCTTCCGCATCACGGGGCCGTGTACGGCTCGACCAACGCCGTCGGCCCGCGCAACGCGTGACGGACCACGTCATCCACGACGCCCTCCCAGCCGCAGGCGGGACACGAGGCGCGATGTTGCGCCGACAGATCGGCCGCGCAGCGCGGGCAGGTCACGCACAATTCGCGCGACAGAGTCGTCGATCGGGCGCGCCGCCACAGCAGGGCGGTTCCGATGAACCAGGCGCCAAGCATCCAGATCGGCACTGTGCAGCACGAGACCCACCAGATACGTTCAACCAGCGGAGACAGTTTCAGCGTCGAATACGGCGGCGCCAGCGGGACACCGCAAGACCACAACGCTTCGATCCCCAGGAGCAGCGTGTTGCGCCGCACGGCAGTGGACCATTCCACGTCGCCGCGCCACAGCCGCCACCACACGAGGATCGCCGTGAGCGTACAGACCGAGTAGGCGACGCACAGGCTCCAGGCGCCTTCCAATTCGCCGTGCGCGCCCCAGATCGAGACGATGAACAACATCAGCGCCATAAGGAACCACAGCAGTGCCACGCCTTCTCGCAGCCGTGCCGCAATCGGTTGCATTACTAAAGCTCCTCACAGGCCGCGGCCGTCCGGGCGGCCAATCCGCCCAGCGTCCCGTTCCATCCGCACTCGGGACAGCGGACGACAGGCAGGCCGGTCAGGCGGTAGGTGCAGGTGGGACACGTCAGTACTTCGCGAAGTGCACCTTCATCTTGAAGCCGCGAAAGCATCTGACGGTTCTCGCGGCGCCAGCGTTGTGAAGTCACCGCAAGCCAGGCTGCCCACGCCATCATCGGGATCGACGCCGCCGCTGCAATGACATCGCTGCCAAGATCGCACGCATCCGCAGCGACGACCAGCACTGCTGAGGAAAGCACGACGATCGACAACGGCACAAGCCCCCAGCCACGCGTGCGCCGCCGCATCGACCACCAAAGCTTCGTTTCGGTCGACATGCCCAGAAGCAGGCAGACGCCGAACGCTATCGCTGTTCTCACCTCGACGCCGAGGCTGAACAACGTTTCCGGCAACATGTAGACGATAATGAAAATCCCAAACATCAAGGGAAACTGTGAGAGCGATGCAGCGAGGCGGACGAAACTCCGCGCAGGGCCCGGTCGGCTTGGCAGGTGTTCCGGCACGGTTGCTTCGCACCCGCGCAACGAAATGACGTCACGCGCGGCGCGCGACGCCTGTTCCGATACGTCGGCTTTTCGCTGGCGGGAACGCACAGGTCGCCACCACAGAATGGCGCATCCCACACACCATATCCCCAGCAGGACCGATGACTGCCCGAGCTTCAGTACTTCTTCCTCCGCGTTGCAATTGATGCGCCACAACGGCAGCCACAGCACGAAGTGCAGCGCCAACACCAGCGTCGCACCGGCGGTCGAGAGTCGCAAACGCATCGTCCATCGAACGAGTCCTCCAAGAACGAGAAGCACGAAGGCGACCACCAGACCGGCTGTACACGCGCTGCCCAGCCGTGCGCAATGCTCGTCGGCGACTTTTTCGATGATTCCCACCGACACGATGAACGTGGCGATGCTCAACAGCACCAGCCCCAGCAGCATCGCGATTCGCGCCGCGGCGTCGCTCATGGCGTCATGATATCGCCGGCTCGCGCGGATGCCTGCCGGCACGACCAGCCCCCGATGCACTACACTTCCGACGCCGCCATGGACGCCGCCATCGCCCGCATTCTCGACGCCAATCTCAATCGCGCCGCCGAAGCCCTGCGCGTCATGGAAGAACACGCGCGGTTCGGCATCGACGACGCCGGCCTGTCCGAATCGCTCAAGGCGCTGCGCCACCGCCTGGCCGATCTGCGCCGCCGGCTGCCGCGCGAGGCGCTGCTGTCCGCCCGCGACATCGCCGCTGACGTCGGCCGCACGCTGTCGACCGAGGGCGAGCGGCGCCGCGCCGACGGCGAAGACGTCGCCCGCGCCGCCGCCCGCCGCGCGGCCGAAGCGCTTCGCTGCCTCGAGGAATACGCCAAGACGCTCGACGCCGAGCTGGCCGCGCGGTTCGAGGAGATTCGCTACGAAACCTACGCGGTCGAGCAGCGGCTGCTGTGCGGCGCGGCCCGCCGCCGCGCACTGCGCGACGCGCGGCTGCACGTCCTGCTGACCGAATCGCTCTGCCGCCGCCCCTGGCTCGAAACGGCGCGGGCCGCGCTCTCCGCCGGCGCGGGCGTGCTGCAACTTCGCGAAAAGTCGCTGCCCGACCGCGAGCTGCTGGCCCGCGCACGGCAGTTGCGCGACGCGACGCGCGCGGCGCAGGCGCTGCTGATCGTCAACGACCGGCCCGACATCGCGCGGCTGGCCGACGCCGATGGCGTACATGTCGGTCAGGATGATCTGCCGGTCGCCGACGCGCGGCGAATCGTCGGCCGCGACCGGCTGGTGGGCGTCAGCACGCACTCGATCGAGCAGGTGCAGGCGGCGCTGGCGGCGGGGCCGGACTACGTCGCGGTCGGCCCGATGTTCGAATCATCGACCAAGCGCGGGGCAGCGCCGGCCGGCCCGGAATTGCTGGCCGCCGCGGCGCGTGTGCTGCGCGCCGATCCCGCGACGGCGGACACGCCGCTGGTCGCCATCGGCGGTATTGCGCCCGGGAACGTCGAGCGAGTTGTGGCGGCCGGTGGTCGGTGCGTCGCCGTTTGTGCGGGAGTCATCGGCGCCGATGATCCGGCCGGGGCGACAAGGGCCTTGCTCGAGCACTGTGTGGCACGGTCAAGCGGCCCGCAATCAGAGTTGCCATGATGCGCCGCAACACCTCAGCGGGCCGCTTGGCCGTGTTAACGGCACGCTACGCTCCGCCCGACGAATGGTCGCGCGGCCGATTTTTGTCCAAGCGCAAGCGCCGGGGTCAATCCGCGTGGCACGGGCTTGTAGCCCGTGCGAAGTCCCGCCGCTTGCGCGGCGGGTTCTGATTTGTACGGGCTACAAGCCCGTACCACGCGAAACGAGCACATGCCGTTGCATCGCTTGCCACGCGAAAGCGGCACTTTCCGTCCAAGCTCCTTTTTTTCGTGACAAGTCGGGGTCCGGAACGTTCTAATAGGTATCCAGCCTTTCGGAGTAACCACCATGAACACCCCTTCCAGTACCGCATCGCGCTTGAGCAGGTCCGCCTGGCGGGCCGCCCTGGCGCTGTGCTTCGTCCCGGCCGGCGCCGCGCTGGCCGATCCGCCGCCGAAACAACCGCTCAACTCGCTCAGCGGCATCGTCGTGTCGAAAAAGGACGGCCGGCCGCTGGCCAACGTCAACGTCGCAATGGCTCATCATCGCGAGGGCAGCATCACCCTCATGAACGAGGGACATCTCTCCGCCTGGGGGCCGCAAGAAACCGTCCTGCTGCTGTTCACCAAGCGCAACAGCAAGTCGGCGTGCGAAACGACGACCGATGCCGAAGGCCGTTTCACGCTGACCAGTTTCCGCAAGCCTTCAGAGGCGTACGCGGTCGTTGCAGCACATCGCGAATACGGCGTTACGGTGCGGCGCGCGGTCATTCCGGCCGATCACAAGGACGCGCCGCTTAAGATCGAGATCGACGAGCCGGCGTACGTGCGGCTGGGAACGCTCGACATCAAGGACGACGCCGCTTCGTACATGACGCGCCTGGCATTCGCGGATCAGCGCGGGCTGTTGGAAGTGCTGGGAGACGTCGATTCCGATGCCGAAGAAGAGCCGTTTTCCAACGTGGTGCTCAGCTTCTATTCAAGTTCGCGCGACAAGGCCGGCGACTCGAAACTCGGCCCGCTGCCCGGCGGCTTCGAGTACATCGTCACCCACGAGTATTTCACCCGGCGCATCGGCGCCGCGGCCACGCTGCTGCAACGGCGCGTTCGCCTCGATCCCGGCCAAACGGCCGATCTGAGCACAACGACGCCCGACGGCGCCGAACTGACCGGCCGCGTGACGCTGGCCGACGGGAAGGCGCTGCGCGACGTGAACGTGATGGTCAAGTTCGGCGAGAAGCGCCGCGACATCGTCGGCACGGTCACCGACGCCGAAGGTCGCTATCGGCTGCGCGGCGTGCCGGAGGGCGACGTCCTGCTCGAACTGTCGCGTCACGCCCTGCGCACGGCGCCGGGGTGAGGCCCCGGCCCCCAGGACATCTCCTGGTCGCAGGAGATGGCGGTGTCCGTCGGACAACGCAAACTCGAACGCGACATTTCCAATCTCAAGCTGATCGGCGTTTACGTCGACAATCCCGCGCCCGATTTCGAGGCCGCCACGCTGTCGGGCGACAAGATCAAACTCTCAGACTATCGCGGCAAGGTCGTGCTGATCGACTTCTGGGCGACCTGGTGCGCGCCCTGCGTGGCCGAACTGCCCAACGTCAAGAAGCTGCACGAAGAATATGCCGCCGACGGGCTGGTGATTCTGAGCATCAGCTTCGACCGCGACGACAAGACCGTGCGCCGGTTCGCCGAGCGGAAAGGCATGAGCTGGACCCAGATACGGGCCGAAGGCGCCGACAAGGGTCCGTTGGCGAAGCTCTACGGCGTGGCGGCCATCCCGGCCACGTTCGTCATCGCCCCGGACGGCAAGGTCGTTGCCAAGGATGTCACCGGCGCCAGGCTGAGCAAGGCCATCGCAGCCGAAATGACAAAACTGAAAGCCGGCAAGGACACGATCGCCGCCGGCACGACCGAAGGCGATTGATATGATCCGAGCCGCCATTGCCGGCGTGTGAACCAATCCGCGCCTGGGGAGCGTGCGCTCGGATGGGTTGGGTTCATGCGCAAGCGCACGGTTTGGTCCGAGCCGCAAGCGCAAGCGCCGCGGTCACCCTCACATCGTGGAGTGACCGCGGCGCTTGCGCTTGCGGCTCGGTTTATATCGCGCGGAAATCGCACTTCAACAACAGCGCCGCCCGCAGCCGTCGCAGGTATTCGCGACGCGGGACCTCGATCACGCCAAAACGCCGCAAGTGCGGCGTCGGCCATTGCACGTCGAGCAACGAAAAACCCCGCGCCTTCATCCGCTCGACCAGCGCCACCAGGGCCGCCTTGCTCGCATCGCGGCGGCGATGAAACATGCTCTCGCCGAAAAACGCCCCGCCCAGCGCCACGCCGTACAGTCCCCCCGCCAGTTCCCCGTCGCGCCACGCCTCGACGGAATGGGCAAACCCCAGTTCGTGCAGGCGCGTGTACGCCGCGACGATCTCTTCGGAAATCCAGGTCTGCTCGATCGGCCGCTCGGCACACGCGAGAATCACGGCGGCAAAATCGCCGTCTACGCGAATCTCGAACCGCCCCTGTCGCACGACCTGCCGCAGCGTTCGCGGCACGTGAAAGGCATCGAGCGGAAGAATCGCGCGCGGATCGGGCGAAAACCAGCACAACTCGCCGTCCACGTCCATCGGGAAAATGCCGTTGGCATACGCGGTCAACAGACGCGTCGGCTCAAGATCGGGCGTGAATGGAACCCCGTGCATAAGGCGTGCGGATTATAGAGTTGCACCGCACGTATCCGGCCCCGCATGATGCACGCCGCAGCCGCCGGCGCTTCGGCCCGTCCGAGCCGCGACGCGCCGGCGAGCGGGATCGGCTCGCTTCGCATTCGTGGCCGCTTCCCCCCCGAGAACGTCGGCCGGAAGTCCGTATGTGGAATGACTCCGGCCCCATCTCGCGGCAGGTCTGCTTGTTGATTTGCGGCTCGCAAAAGAACTCAAGGCGGCGCGGCGCGCCGCCCGGCGTCAACCGCGGCCAGTCACGACGCGCGTTTTTCCGCGGCGTCCGCCGCCCGCGCCGGCGGCTCGATGCGCACCGCCGGGCCGCGCTGAATCCCCATGAGCCGCGCCGCCGCGTCAATCAGCGGCCGTTCGTGCGCGGCGTAATTCTGCCGGCGGATCAGCTCGTCGAGCGTGAACGTCGCGCCGCACTCGGGACAACGCGGCTCGTGCAGGCCGATCATCGAATATCCGCACTCCGGGCAGAACACGTTCACCAGATCGTCCGCGCCGACCACGGCCCGATGCCGCCGCGCCTTGTGAACCGCCGACAACCACAGCATCACAACGCCGGCGGCGCCGATCAGCACGACGCCGGCGATCAGAAACTCCTCCTCGCTGCGAACGACCTCGTCGATGGCTACGCCCACGAACGTGCACACGACCACGATGCCGATCGTCCCCAGCACCGCCCGCGTCAGGTACCGACGCTGCTCGAAGCCGCCCCACAGCGCCGTCAGCGTGGCCAGCCAGATCAGACCCGCCGCGCCGAGGCAGAAGAACACCTGGTCATCCGTCACGCGAAAATAGAAAGTCGGCGCCGATCCGTAAGTTTGCCGCGGCGAGAATCCGGCCGCGATCAGCCACGCGGCACACATGGCCGCCGCAACGAGAACCAGCCCGCTGACCAGGCTGAGCGTCAGCCGCGTGCCGAATCCGACGCGACCGTCGCGAAGCATCTGCCACAGCGACGGCGGATGTGGGGCGTCCGACATGAGGCAGCGACTCCTGTGGCCCGCGCGTGAGTATTGGGCGCCCAGCCCCGAATATTCGAGCACTGATGAAGAACCGCCGATCGCTTTTTCAGGCTTTGGCTTTCCCCTTCTTCTTCGCGCCGCCCGTCGACGACGCCTCCCGCTTGCCGCCGCTCTTGATTGCGGTCTCGTAATACCCGATGAACTCCTTGAGCGGCACCCGTGCGACCGCCTTGCCGATCACGTCCAGCGGCAGGTCTTCGATCTTCTTGAATCGAATGCACGCCTTGCCCATGTCCAGCTTCTTGCCCGTCTTCGCCCATTCCTGCCGGAACCACGCTTCGTGCCGCGGACTGCCGTACAGACACATCAGCGATACGGTCATGTGGTTCTTCTGCGACGCCAGACAGGCGAACGGCACCGGCTGCTTGGGATCGCAGTGATACCCGGGCGGATAGACGCTGTGCGGCACGTAGTAGCCGATCATGCCGTACTGCATCCCCTCCTCGAAGCCCTTGTCGAGGTTCTTGAGAATCACCTCGCGCACCGCCTGAATCGCGGCCCGCCGATCCTCGGGAAGGCCGGACAGGTATTCCTTCACGGTCTTTGCCTTGCTGATCATGTACGTCGCCTCCCGCGGCACGCTGGCCGGCCCATCGTTAAAGAAATGCCCGCCGTAACGGATCAGCAAGCATAACACGGCCGCGCGGACCGATCGAGGACCCCGTAGGGTCCGCCGTGCGGACCGTTCATTCGCGTGGCAACGGATTTGCGGCCCGTGAAGTTATCCATCACGCGCAATCGCGACCACCCGTGCGGGCAAATCATCGCCCGATTCTTACCATAGCGTCCTTACATTCGGATACGCCGCGATGCGCTCGTCGGGCGTGACGATGGTCATGCGTCGTCGCCGCGCCGTCGCGACGATGATGCGGTCGCACGGATCGCGGTGCAGCGCCGGCAGGCGCGTCGCCTCCAGCGCGATCCGCGCAGTGATCGAAACGCTGAACAGTCCGTGATGCGCGATCGCCGTGCGCAGCCAGCGCCACGGATCCATCGGCAGCACGATGCGCCCCTGCGCGTGCTTGACGCCGATTTCGAACGCGGTAATCGCTGAGACGTGCAGGCCCGCCGATTCGGCCGCGATGGCGTCCCGCGCGCGGGCCGACAGCCGCGACTGGTCCGCGGCAAGCCACAGCAGCGTGCACGTGTCGAGCAGCAGCCCGCCGCTCATTGCTGGTCTTCCGGCCAGGCGTCCTCCGAAAGCGGCGCGGTGGGGTCTTCGTTGAACACGACGCCCCGTAGTTCATCGAGTTGCCCCAACGGATCAGCGTTGCGAGTAATGGGCCGAAGGTCGGCGATTGGCGTCCCATCGCGACAGATGCGGACCCATTGGCCCTTTTCAACGCGGCGAATCAGGGCGGAGAGCTTGGATTTGGCTTCATGCGTATTAACGGTGATCATAGACTTAGTTTAGCTAGACCTGTTTCCATCGTCAAGTACGGACACACCAATCCGCGCCGAAGTCAGCGTCATTCCCAGTACTCAGATGTTTCACTCAAAGTGACACAACTCGCCTGTCGGAAAACGCACGGTTGGCCATGCTCATCTACTCCATTGTCGAGGCGTTGTAACGGCCGATTGTGGCATTCGGTTCTGTCCGCGCGGAATTGGATCGTGGGCAGCGACCATCCTTGAACACTTTGAAATGCCGCTCGCTTCCGAGCGCGGCCGCGCCGCGTGACGATAGTGTGGCATGCCGAAAAGGACAGACGCATCCCGCCACTGCCAACGCATTGAGGTGAGCGCCTGAACTGACGACCGCGTTGAATCGCTTCCCTTGGATCGTCACGCGCTTCGACACACAGTCGTGGGATTGCGCACGCTCATGGCACACATAGACGCAACGCCGCGCGTCGAACCGAAAACTCGACCCGCGGTGTCCACTCCACCGCGCTTTGCCGCCGCGACGAGAACCCATCCACGGGCAGCCGCTTATTCTCCAACTCGGCCGCGCCGTGCCACACGACGCCCGCGATGTCGCCGTCCAGCTCGTACGGCGTCGGGCGCGACGCCGTCACCGCGACCTGCCTCGCCCGCCGATAGATCACGCCGGGACCGCCCACGTGGCGGCGCCACACCGTCCGCCAGGCATGCGCGATCAGCCGGGCGCGGCCGTCGCAGCGGAAGATGCACACGTCCAGCATTCCGTCGTCGCATCGCGCATCGCGCGCCACGCGCAACCCCAGCGCGTACCTCGGCAGATTTCCCAGGAACACCAGCGCCGGTTCATCGCACAACACTTCTCCCTCCGCCTCGACGCGCATGGCCCCGTAGCGATGGCTCGCCAACGTACGGAACAGCGGCAGATAGTACGAAGCGTGCGAAATGTGCCCGCGACGCCCGGCGTGGACGCGCTCCACCACTTCCGCGTCGAAGCCGAAACCCGCCACCACAAGAAACATCCGCCCGTTGGCGCTGCCCACGTCCAGCGCGGCGCGGCGATCCGACAGCACCGCCTCGGCCGTCCGGCCCGGATCGCCGTCGCAGCCGAAATAGCGCGCCACGAGGTTCTCGGTCCCCCCCGGCAGTATGGCCAGCGGCGTATCGCGACCCGCCAGTCCATTCGCCGCTTCGCGCACGGTGCCGTCGCCGCCGGCGACTATGACCGCGCGCGTCCCGGGCGGAGAGTCTCGCGCCAGCCGCAGCGCATCGTCGGCCGCAGTCGTGACGTGCAGATCGACGTCGCAGCCCGCCTCCGTCAGCCGCGCGACCAGCCGGCGCAGCGCGGCACGGCGCGAACCGCGGCCGGAGACGGGATTGACGATGATGCGGATTCGGCGTTCATCGGTCATGATCGAGGCGACAGCATAGCGGCGCACCGGCACAAGTGATGTCGAAGCGACGACGTTATCATACGACGGCTGGGAATTGCACGAGACTGCGCCACGCGAGGTTGCACATGAGCACGACCCCTGTTGCGCCGAGGAATCTCAAAGACGCGCGCGTGCTGGTCATGGGCCTCGGACGCTTCGGCGGCGGCGTCGGCGTCAGCCGCTGGCTGGCCGAGCAGGGGGCGCGCGTCACCGTGACCGACCTCGCATCGCGCGAGGACCTCGACGCGTCGCTCAAGGCGCTGGAAGGGCTGCCGATCACGTTCCGCCTCGGCGGACACGACGTGGCCGATCTGGACGGCTGCGACCTGCTCGTCGTCAATCCCGCCGTCGATAAGGCCAAGTCCGAGTTCTTCGCCGAAGCCCGCCGACGGGGCGTCCCCTGGTCGAGCGAAATGAACCTCTTCCTCGAGCGCTGCCCCGCCACGCTCGTGGGCATTACCGGCAGCGTCGGCAAGAGCACCACGACCGCGATGTTGGGCACGATTCTGGATGGCGTGCTCGAACAGGCCGGCGAGAAAATGCCGGCCGACGAGCGCCGCCTGGCCGGTACGTGGCCGCCGCGACGCGTCTGGGTCGGCGGCAACATCGGCAAATCGTTGCTGTCGCTGCTGACGGAGATGGACCCGCGTGACGTGGTCGTGCTCGAGCTGTCGAGCTTCCAGCTCGAGGATGCCGCCGCGGTCGGCGTCAGTCCGCACATCGCCGTCGTGACCAATTTCCGGCCAAATCATCTCGATCGCCACGGCACGATGGAGGCCTACGCCGCGGCCAAGCGCAACATCCTGGCATGTCAGCGCGCCGGCGACACCGCCATCCTGCCGTCGCTGGCGGCGCTGTCGGGTTATTCGTTCGACCCGCGGCCGGAGGTCCGCGCCGTGCGGTTCGACATCGACGACGACGGCGCGGTGCTGTGGTCCATCGAGGGGACTCAGGTAAAGACCGCGCGGCTGTCGCTGGCCGTGCCCGGCCGGCACAACGCGCTGAACGCCGCCGCGGCGCTGGCGGCGGCCGAGGCGCTGGGCGCGCCCCTCGATGCGGCCATCGCGGCGGCGGGAAATTATCGCGGACTTCCGCACCGGCTGGAGTTCGTCCGCGAGTTCGCCGGCGTGCGCTACTACAACGATTCGAAGGCGACCACGCCCGAGGCGGCCATCACGGCGCTGCGCGCGTTCGAACAGCCGGCCGTCATCCTTTGCGGCGGCTACGACAAGGGGCTGTCGTTCGACGAGCTGGGCCGCGAGCTGGCGGCGCGGGCGCGAGCCGTGATCTGCTATGGCGACACACGCGATCAGATTTTCATGGCCGTGCGTCGTGCCCGCGGCGAGCGCGACCAACCGTCGCTCAAGACCGTGCACGACTTCCGCGGCGGCGTCAACCTGGCGCGGCGGCTGTCACGGCCGGGAGACGTGGTGGTGCTGTCGCCGGCGTGCGCGAGTTACGATATGTTCAAGAATTACGAACAGCGCGGCGACATGTTCCGCCGCATCGTCAACGACTGGATATGAACAGGGTGCGGCGGACCCGTCCGGTCAGTCGACGCCGCGCCCACGGACGCAGCAGGGCGGGACAGGCCTTCGTGAGCCAGGCAGACGTCTGGGCGTCGTACAGCCGCGACGAGAGCAGCATCGCCCCGGGATGCGGCACGTCGCCGAAGCGCGCCACGCGCGCCATCAGCCAGCGGTTGAGCCGCGACACACCGCACCTCCTCAGCACGCCCAGAAAGAACGGCAGCGGCCCTTCGCGCAACTGGCGCTGCTCGTGTACGGCCTTGACGGCGTAGCCGGCGAAGAGAAACGCGCCGACGATCACGACCATCACGAGGAATCCGGTCGCAAAGCCGGGCATCGTGCTGCGCCCCGGCGCGAATGCCGAGCGCAGCCATTCCAGCCGATCGACGCGGTCGGACTGTGCCAGCAACATCAGACTGATCATCGAACCCCCTCGAAACAAACCTCCCGGCGCGCCGCGCGCACCGCGAGACGCGCACGTGAGCAAGCGTGGGGCGACCATCGCGCGTGTCGCGTTCATCCCGCCGACACAACCGCAGCCTTCGCCGGCGCGGCCGCCCGTCCGAAAGTCTGCATGATCCGCGCCGCGCGCGAACGGACGCGCGAATCCGGATCGCGACCCGCGATGATCGTCACGTGCGCTTCCAGCACACTCAGCCGCAGCCGTTCGACCACCGACAGCGCCGCCATCCGATGCTCGGGATCGCGATGTCGCAGCGTCTTCAGCAGCGACTGCGCGGCCTGAGGCGCGCGGCGCATCAGCAGCACGCGGATGGCCGCCGCGCGAACCGACGGCGATTCGTCCTCGCAGCGCGCCTCCAGCATGGCCGCGGCCCGATCGCCGGCCGCAACGGCCAGCGCCTCAACCGCCGCCTGCCGCACGAACGGACTTCGGTCCTCCAGCGCCCGCTCCGAGATGCGCCGTGCCGTCGCTCCGCCGATTCGACCGGCGGCGGCCAGCGCGGCCACGCGCACGCGTTCGTCCGGATCGTCGGCCTGCGCGAACAGTTCGTTCTCGAACAGCGCGTGCAGACTCAGCGCCGCAATCAGGCGGTGCGCCTGGAGCCGGTCCTCCACCGACGATCCGCACAGCCGCTTCCGCAATTCGGGCGCGAAGTCGGGAATGCGCCGCGCCAGTTGCGCCGGCTCCAGCCGGCATGCCGCGCGCTCCAGCCGCTCACACGCCGCCCAGAAGGAGGCGAACGCCGGCTCCAAGCCGAACCGACGCAGGAACGACGACCATTCGCCGTCGGACTCCAGCCGGCGCCGTACCGCGGCCGGCGCCGTCGAGCGGCCGCGCCGCGACAGCTCGAAGCGTGCGATTCGCGCCGCGTCGGCGTACGGAGACTCGGCCACGAGCCGCAGCAGTCCCCGCGCTTCGGGCGTTTGACGCGCGACGAGCGACCACGCCGCTTCGCGCACCGCCTGCGGGGCGTCCTGATCCAGCACGCCGCGCAGCAGCTCCAGCAGTGTTTCATCCGGCAGACCCAGCTCCGACACCAATTCCACGCCCGGACCGTGCAGCGCTTCGGGCAGCGCCAGCAACGGCGCGATCCCGCGCTCCAGCCACGCCAGCCGCTGCACGCACTTCAACAACTTGCGCGTTCCGCCGATGCGGCCGCGCCATCGCTGGCGAATCATGCCGGCGAAAAACTCCGAGTCTTGTCGCGTTTCGATCGAACGGATGATCCCGTTGCGCAGCTCGTTGTAGAGCAGCCCTTCGTAGGCGAACGGCGCCAGCGCGGCGCTGCGCGACTGACCGAAGACCTCGAGCATCGCGTGCGTCAACATGCCGCGTCGCCCGTTGCGCGATTCGAACAGATCGGAACCGAGATCGTCCACGAAGCACATCGCCGCCTCGATGATCTCGGTGCGATGATGCGCGTGAAAACGATCCAGCGCCGTGCGAAGCGCGTCGACCAAGGCGCGGCGTTCCTCTAACTGCGTTGCATCCGGCGCTCGGCTGGCGAACTCGGCCGCCAACGACCTCAACGTCAGCGCCGCCTGTTGCCGAACTACCGTCGAACGGTCGATCAGCCCGTCGGCCGCCAGATAGGCCAGCCGCATCGACCGGCGGCGCTCGATCAGTATCAGTGCGCCCGTGCGGGCCTCGTTCTGGCCGTTGCGGAACGCCCGCTGAATCGCCTCGTCCATCGCCGGGCCGCTTTGCTCGATGATCCGCCGCACCTCGGGCGGCAGGCGGTCGTAGCGCTCGATCAGCCCTTCGTAGCCCGCCGCGCGCCCGCGCTCCAGCAACAGCGCGATGACTCGCTCGCAATCCGCCTCATCCAGATGATCCAACGCCGCCGCCAGCGCGGCATCCGCGGCGTCGGCGTCGGATGCGCGGAACGCCTCCAGCACGCGATCGCACGGCGCGCAGCCCGGGTCCGAACGGCTCATGCTTCTGGTATCGGTCGGTGCCGGGTGCGCCTGAGGCTATATGTCGTGCCGATAACCCGATGCGCCGCGGGAAGCACACGGACGTGCGCCGCCGAGGGGGTGTGTCGCTGCCTGAAGAGATCGGTTCGTGAGATCAGCGATTGCGTGAACTTCAATCCGAAACGCCGACTTCCGCCAGAACCAGCGACATGTCGTCGGTCCGCGCGCTGAACGCCCCGGGCATGTTGTCCAGCCGCGTCGCCACGGATTCGACGAACGCCTTGGCCGATTGTACGGTGCAGACCGATAGCGCCGGATGCAGCTTGATGCCCGCGTCCCCCGAAGCTTCATCCGTCAGCGCGCTCTCGAGTCCGTCGCTGTAGAGCAACACCCGATCGCCCCGCCGCAACTGAACCGATTCGTTCGGAAAGTCCTGTCCACCGAACACCCCCAGCAGCCCCCCGGCCCCGAGCAGCGGACGCGAACCGCCGTCGGCCGACACCAGCAACGGCGGCGGATGACCCGCGCTGGAGTAGGTCAGCTCCAGCGTCCGCGCGTCGATCACGCCGTACCAGCCGGTGACGAACTGGCAATCCGGCAAACGCTCGTCCACCAGCGTCTCGTTGAGGTCGGCCAGCACTTCCCCCGGCCGCACAGGCTCGTAGCCCTGCGCATGAATGCGCTTGGTTCGCAGGCCGGTGCGGATGAACATCGTCAGCAGCGCCGCCGAAACGCCGTGCCCCATCGCGTCGAACAAATAAAACCCCACGCGATGCTCGTCGATGCGAAAAACGTCGAACATGTCGCCGCTGACCCAACTGCATGGGCGAAACAACGTCGCAAACTGCATCGGCGGCGCGGTCGGCAACTCGCGCGGCAGGAAGTCGCGCTGCAACCGCGACGCCAGCGCCAGGTCCTGCTGCACTTCCTCGAAATAGCGCCGGAGCTGATCGCCCAGCGCTCGGACCGTCGACAGCTCGGATTCGATGTGATCCCAGACCGGCCGGATCTGGGCCAGTCCCGCCAGCGCGCCCCGAAGCACGTCGAGCGATGCGTCGCGCGGCAGCCACACCGCCCCCGGCGTGTGCTCCGCATCGGCGTCGCCGGCGTTGCCGATCCGCACGATGCCCACGTGATGCGCCTGGAGCCGATTCATCCACTCCGCCAGATGCGCCACGCGCTGCGCGTGTTCCCCCGCGCCGCCCGGCCGCGCCGGCATCGGCGGCGGATCGATCAGGATCGCGGCGTCCAACGCAGCGCCGATCGACTCTTCGTCCGGCGGCGGCCGATCGATCCCGTATGTTTCGATGGATGCCCGATGGGCGGCCAGATACCCGTCGACGGCGCAAGGCCAGGGCGGGCCATCGCCGATAATTCCGATGCGCCGCCCCTCCAGCGCGGACAATGGACAAAATGCCGCATCTTCGCGCGCCGCCGTGTGACCGATCGACCGGCCGCTTCCACGCGGCGTCGCATCCACCGCCGGCGCGGCGCCGCGCCCGCGAACGCGGCGCGAGGCGGGTTGATCGGATCTGATCGCAGTGCGTCGCAAGCGTTTCCTTTCAGACGCGGAACCAGGTCGGCTCGCCGACACGCCTCGACCGTTGCACCGGGGCGCAGCGCGGCCCGGCGCCTGTCCGGCGACGGCGCGTCGGGGGTCTACGGTTGATCGTCGGAATAACCGGAGGCCGAGTTGACGACCGAAGGCGGGATTTCGACAACGTCCCCTTCGCGGATGCCCTTTTCGGCGAACTGCCCGCCGCGGACCTCCAGGGCGAACTGCGCCGGCTCGATCGAGAAATAGCCCGATTCGTCGAGCGGAGTCATGGTGTAGGTCTTGACGATCACGCCGTCGCCGCGGATGTAGGCGATGTCGAGCGGGATGATCGTATTGTGCATCCAGAACGAGCGATAACGATGGTCCGCGAACACGAACAACATGCCAGCGTCGGGCGGAAGCTCGTTGTGCGTGACGTTCATCAGACCGAGTTGCTGCTGTTCCGGCGACAGCGCCAGCCAGACGTGATACGTGTGCGACGGGCGCGCCGCGTTACCGCCCGCCGGGCGGATGATCACGTCGGCGCGCGGCATTGCCGATAACTTGTTCTTTTCAACATCACGGTCCGACATTTCGTGACACGCCGGAATCAGGCACATGCCCATTGCAGAAACGAACAGGGACGCGATTCGGTGCGAAACAGTGCTCATGTCAGTGCCGCCGCGATCTTTTTTTTCAATCGCGTCACTCTACCATCGCACGGCGTACGACGCGAGCGATGAATTGCGTATCCGAGCGATTGGGTTGCCGATATGCTGCACCGCCGTACGTCGAATGACCGGAAGCGAGGCCAGAATGACCCTGAACGTGGAACGGCGCGGCCCGGCCGCGATTGTGCGGATCATCGGCGACCTGATCGACCCGGAATCGAACGATCTGATGCGCGCAGTCGACGACCTCGTCGACGCCAATGTCTCGCGCATCGTCATCGACGCCGGCGGCATCACGTTCCTTAGTTCCGCCGGACTGCGCGACCTGGTGCAGATCGTGGCGCGGGCCAACGCCGACGGCCGCCGCGTGCTGCTGGCCAACGTCTCGGGGTTCGTGTCGGGCGTTCTGGAAGTGACCAGGCTCGATCGGTTCTTCGAGGTCTGCCCGACCGTGGACGAGGCGCTGAAGCGGCTGGAGTAGTGCCCCTGAAGCGCTGTCGAATTCCGTGGCATTCGGGTCCAACTAGCCGTCGGTGAGAAGCCCGGGGGCGGCACGGTCAAGCCCTCGCGGCCCGCGTTTTGCGAAATCGCGGATCTGCCCACGCGAGGGCTTCACCATGCCACGCCTCTGCCCGCGAATGCTGACAGACCCGGGGGCGTTTACCTCAGGGCCGCATTTCGCTTATCCTGTTCGTCGGATGATCGAAGGCGCCGGCGCCTCTGCCGGCGCTTTACGTTGCCCGCCGCGAGGATGCGACATGCAAAGCACCGCCGAATACCGACCTGAAACAACGCGACCGGCGCACGTGACGCTCGCCCGACTGATGGCCGTCGCCGTCGCGCTGCTGACCGTTTCACTCCCCGCGGCGGCACAATCCGACGCCGATGACTCCGGGGCGACGCGGAAGAAGTCCCGCGCGAAGTCCGGCGGCGACGCCGGGGCCAACGAGGACGCCGCCGGGAAGAAGAGCAAGAAAGATGATCTGAAACCCTTCCCCGAAGGGCCTTTGCAGAAGCAGTTCCAGGAAAAGCTCGGCGGCGACTTCAAAGTCCGCCACACCGATCACTTTTTCGTGCTCTACAGCGCCGACGAGGAGGTCGTCAAAGACTTCATCCTGCGGATCGAAGCGACCTACGCCGCCGTCCATCGCTTCGCCACGCAAATGGGGGTGGACATCGACTATCCGAAGGAGAAGCTGCCGATCGTCTTTTGCAGCGAATTCGATCAATACTCGTCGGTCGCCCAGGCGCTCGCCGGCGCGCCGGCGCCGCGCGAGGCCGCCGGTCTCTACTTCCCCCAGCCCAATTTCTCGCTTTTCTACGACATGGCCCATTCGGTGACGGTGCTCGATCAGACGGCCCAAGCCAAGGCCCTTCAGGAAGAGGCCCGCCGCGCGACCGATTCGAAAACGAAAAAGGAAAAATCGCGCGAGGCGCAGTTCATCCTCAACCGCCTCAACGACTACCAGGAGCGCAACAACAAGTCCGTCGTCCAGCACGAAGTCGCGCACCAGCTTCTCTACAACTTCCAGGTGCATCATCGCGACGCGCCCAATCCCGTCTGGTTCGTCGAGGGACTCGCCACGCTCTTCGAACCGCCGCCCGGCAAAACCGGCGCCGGATTCAACGTCGTCAATCAGTACCGGCTCTGGCGGCTGCGCGAGGCCGACGCCGCCAATGCCCTGGCCGATCTGCGCGAGTTCGTACAAAAGCCCGAGCTGCTGCGCGGCTCGGGCGATCAGATGGACCGCGGCTACGCCCAGGCGTGGGGGCTGATGTATTACCTGTCGCAAAAGAAAAAGGCGGAGCTGCGCCAGTTCGTCGAGCTGATCAAAACACGCAAGCCCAGGGAAGTGATTCCGCCCGAGCGGGAATTGGCCGACTTCGAAAAATGCTTCGGCAAGCTCGACGAGAGCTTCCGCAAGAATTGGCACAAGTTTCTCAAGAGCGTGCCCTACCGCGCGCCGCGATGACGAACGATCTCGAGCATGACGCGACCGTGTGCGGCCGCGTCGGACGGCCATCCGGCCCGTCTGATTGCCGCGGGCATTCATACTCCCCTTCGTTCGCTCGCCGAACCCGCTTCGGCAGCCACGCTCGCATCAGGGGAGCCGCATCATGTCGCCCATCGCGTTGTCCGTCGTCGTCTTCGGTTCCGGCATCATTGCTCTGCCCGACCCGCCGCCCGAAATCAAGCCGCGGGAACCGGCCGCGTCGCAGCCCGCCGCCGGCGCGCCGGCCCTGCCGACGCCGCGCGTCGCGTGGACGTTCAAGCTCAAGTCCGCATCCTTCGGCGGCGGCGCGGCGGCCGACGTGGATGGCGACGGCAAGCTCGAAGTCGCCTTCGCCACCTACTTCGGCGACTCGACCGTGCATCTGCTCTCGGGCCGCGACGGCAGGGAAATCTGGAGCTACCACGAGGGCAACGACTGCCTCGACGCCTCGCTGCGCTTCGTCGACGTGACCGGCGATGGAAAACTCGAGCTGATCGTGCCCATCTCCAACTCCGGCCGCGTCATCGCGCTCGACGCCCGCGTCGGGCGCAAGGTTTGGGCCTACGAGACGAAGACCGGCGATCGCATCGAGTGCATCGACACGCCGCCGTGGATCGGCGACGCAGACGGCGACGGCAAGCCGGACGTGGTCGTGGGAACGTTCGCCGGCAAGCTGCACGTCATCCGCGGGGCGGACGGCACGCGCATTCGGACGATTCAGGCCGCGCCCGGCGCGGTGCAATCGTGCCCGATCGGCATGGACTTCAACGGCGACGGGGCGGTCGATTTCGTCGTCGGCAACTTCCGCGGCGATCACAAGGTCCACGCCGTCAGCGACAAGGACGGCGCCGAACTATGGACGGTGCCGACCGGCGATCACATCTACCACGGCTGCGCCGCCGGTGATCTCGACGGCGACGGCAAGCCGGAGCTGACGATCGGCTCGTACGACGGGAAGGTCTATTGCATTCGCCCGCGCGACGGAAAGTTGCTATGGAGCGTCAAGACGGGCGATCGTTACATCATGTCGCCCACGGCCATCGCCGACGTCACCGGCGACGGCAAGCCCGAAGTCATCGTCGCGGCTCACTATCTCAGCGTGCTGCGCGGCGACGGCTCGACGCTCTACCGCGTCGAGGCCGACAATCTGTATCGTGCGGGCGTGACGCGCGGCGTCGCCGTGGCCGATCTCGACGGAGACGGCGGCCCGGACCTGGCGTATCTCACGAATGATGGAATATTCCGGGCGCACCGCGGCCGGGACGGTACGTTGCTGTACGAATTCGACGCGTCGAAAACCATCGAAGGCCGCGACCTCGATTGCAGCCACGGACCGATCATCGCCGATCTGACGGGCGACGGGCGGCTGGATGTGTTTTTCGTCGTCGGGCTGGGGCGCGAAAACGATCGCCACGGCACGGCGATCTGCCTGACGGGTTTCGAGGGCAAGGGGCCGGGCTGGCCCATGTTCCGCCACGACGAGCAAAACACAGGCAACTTTGCCGAGGCGGCGCCGGGCCGGTCGCCGAAGCCCGCGCCGGCGAAATAACGGCTCGCGCGGGTATTACGCGAACGAATTCGTGACGGGCGGCGCGATCAAGCCCTCGCGCGAAGCAGGCCTTCATGTTTCGGGTGGTACGGGCGTCCCGCCCGTATGTCCCACCCTCGCAAGGCCTTCGCCAAGTTGAATCCTCGCGTGGCACGAACTTACAGCCGGTCGGAGCGCGTCAGCGAGTGCTTGGCCACGTAAATCGGCGCGGCGCGCGAAAAGCGATAAATTCTATATATTAATCCTGCTGCGTGCTCACGTCGAAGCCGTTCGCTCGGGCCGCGCCACGCGCGGAGCCGCTGCGACGTTCGGCGTCGCGGCGCCGGCAGGCTGACTCGGCGCGGGCGCGGCGCCCGGCCGAAAATATTCCAGCAGATCGATGGCCGCCGCGTGGGCCTCCACCGTCCAGCGGTCCACCCGGTTGCGACACACGCCGAAGAACCCCAGCGCCACAATCGCCAGCCCCAGCCCCAGGAACGTGTTGACCAGCGCCAGACTGATGCCGCGCGAGAGGTCCTCGGTCTTGTACGCCCCGTGCGACGCATGCATCTGGCTGAACGCGTCGATCATCCCCAGCACCGTTCCCAGCAGACCCATCAACGGCCCGAGGTTGCCCAGGATGTTCAGATACTCCACCCGCCGGAACAACCGGCTCGACCACGCCGCCGCCGTCTTGTCCACCGCCTCGTGCATCGCGTCGAAGCCGTGTTTGCCGTGCTGCATCCCGGCCGACATCAGATGGGCGAACATCGTGCGGCTGCCGCGAAGCTGCTCGTAACACTCGCGCCAGCGCCGCCCCTCGATCATCGTCCGCGTTCGCGACAGCTCGTCGGCCGGCAGCATCGTCGTGCGCCGGATCGAGATGAAATGCTCGACGATGAACGCCACGGCCGCGACCGACATCAGCCCGATGATCACGCCCGGCAGCTCGGCCCCGCGGCGCACCGTGTCCCAGAACGACTCGCGACGCTCCAGCGTGACGCCCATTTCGTCCTGGGCAAGCGCCGGCAGCGCTGCCGCCAGCAGCATCGCGCCGCCCCACGCGGCCATCCGCAACCTGTCGCGCATCGAACTCACCGGCGTTTTCTCCGCACTCAGCCGACGCGTGGAACGAACATGTCCGCGCGGCACGGGCTTTCAGCCCGTGGACCTCAGCGTCTCAACCGTCGACAACAGCCCCCTTTGGCTCGACCCAGTCGCGCCGCGCCGCCCAACGAAGCGTCTTTTACCGCATCCACCGGCGAATGAACAGGCGCGGCCGACAACGCCGTTGACGTACATTATGGTCCCTGCGCCTGCCACGACGACGCGCCGATAACCGCTATTTTCGATGGATGATTTTGATTTCCGCGGGATTGCCCGTCTATAAGTGGATGGAAGCTGTCGTGTCCCCTTTCAGTTGCCCCGCACGTTTCATCCGAAGCGTGCGGGGCACGTTTTTCTGGACCGGGTGGCACACCGCGTCGCGGCGGGGTCTCGATGAGGGGATTTGAAGTCAGCCGCCACGCCGCGCAATCGTGATTCCGCGCGTCGCGAGCGTTCCGCCGGATTCTCGCATTCGCGGGATTGACCGGGGCTGTCGAGCCCACAGTGCCGTTCTCACGACGATCGAAGCCGCCATCGACCGCCTCACGCCGGCGTCGCACTCACCGCGTCGGCCACGGTCGGATAAATCTGGAACAACCGCGACAAGCGCGTCAGGTCCAGCACCTCGCGAATGTGCTCGTTGGGCGCCACCAGCCGCAGGTGACCGTCGTGATGCCGGCCGCGCAGATGGGCCGCGATAATACCGCCCAGGCCGACGGAGTCGATGAAATCGAGTTGGGCCATGTCCAGAACAATCAGCGGTACCTGCTCGGTGGCCAGGCCGACCAGGCAATGGCGGATTTGATGTGAGACCTCCATCGTGCAGGCGCCTTCGAGCGTGACGATCGCGACGCCTTCGCGACGTTCGACGCGCAGCGTCAGCGGTCGGTCGGATTGGAGCCTGTCTGAGGTTGCCATCGTTCGTTCTCTTTGATCATGAGGACTTCGTTCCCTCGGCCGTTGAATTCCACCCGCGTCATGTAGGCCCGCATCAGCATCACGCCGCGGCCGTTGGGACGTTCGAGGTTTTCGGGGCGGGTCGGATCGGGCAGGGCATCGAACAAGAAACCGGGACCTTCGTCGGCGATCATGATGACCGTTCGCCGCGGCGTCACCGCATAGCGCACCGTCACGCGCTTGTTCTTGTCGCTGCGGTTGCCGTGACGCACGGCGTTGGTCATCGCTTCTTCGAGCGACAACTTGATGCCGAATACGGCCTCGTCGGTGTAGCCGCAGCGCTGCACCTCTTCGAGGATGTATTGCTCCGGTCGCTTCGCCGCCGCCAGCTCGCTGGGGACGACGATCTCCTGAAGCGGACCGTCAATCGAAGGATCGTATACGCCTTGCATGAGAGGTACGTTCGATTGCGTCACCGATGCCGGGACGGCCGTTGAGCGTCGCCCTCGATACCCGGCCCGAATGGCCCCGCCCGTGCCCGGCGCCAACCGTTGTGCGGATCTCCCGAAATCCGCAGCACAGATCGTTCGGCCCGCCCCTGTGCGGAGCATTCATGCGCCGCGCGGCGATGACTCAAAACGCCCCGCGGGCCGATTTGGCTTCCACATGAATGTCGAACATCTTGTTCAGCCGCGTAATCTTGAATACCTCCATGATCTGCGGATTAATGTCGCTGAGCTTCAGCTTGCCGTTCTGCGCCACCACGCGCTTGTTCAGCGTAATCAGCATCCCCAGCGCCGCGCTGGACAGGTGGTCGACGTTGCCGAAGTTCAACAGCAGCTTGATGCCCGGTTCCGCATCCACCAGCTTCGACAACTCGTCCTGAAGCTCGGCGATGCACAACTCGTCCAGTATCTTGCGATCGGCGAACGTCACCTCGCAAATCCCTTCGCTGCGCGTGACTTTCAGACGAGTGGTTTCGTTCGGCATAAGCCGACTCCTCCGCGGGCCTCGCACGGCCTCGACGCAAGTCCGACCAGGCCCACGCGGACTGGCGCTCCACCTGATTCAAGCCGCCCGATGCGATCATGTCAAGCGCCGCGCACGAGCGGCAAGAGTGCTACACGATGGGGCCGGACTCCGAACACTACTCGCCGGCGGAACGCGCCCCACCTGCCGCCGCGCCGCCCGACGTCCCCCCGCGCCGCCCGCGACTCCTGCCCTATCAGCATCGCGCCATCTGCCGGCCCGATCGCTTCACCTGGAATAATTGGTCGCGACAGACCGGCAAGAGCTTCACCTTCACCCTGCGCCGCGTCATCCACGGCCTGCAACGCCGCCGCAATCAGATTCTCCTCTCCGCAGGCGAGCGACAGGCCCGCGAGTTGATGCTCAACGTCCGAAAGCATTGCTTTCTGCTGGCCGTCGCCTGCGAGCTGCGCGGCCTGCCGTTCGCCTCCGGAATGACCCTGCGCCGCGCCGAAGCCCGCCTGCCCAACAACGTGCGCATCCTCGCGCTGCCCGCCAATCCCATGACCGCCCGCGGCTTCACCGCCGATGTCTTCCTCGACGAGTTCGCCATGCACCGCGACGACCGCGAAATCTGGGCCGCCCTGCTGCCCGCGCTGCTCCGTGGCGACGGCGAACTCGACATCGCGTCCACCCCGCGCGGCCGCGGCAACGTCTTCCATCGCCTGGCCGACAACCCCCGCTTCGTCCGCACGACGCTGACGCTGCCGCAGGCCATCGCACAGGGACTACAGGCCGACGAAGCCGCCATCCGCGACGCCCTGGCCGACGAGGCGCTCTATCGTCAGGAATTCCTCTGCGAGTTCGACGCCGACGACGAGGCGTTCTTGCGCCACGAACTCATCGTCGCCTGCGCCGATCCGGGTCTTGCCTGCCGACCTGACGAGCGCCGGCTGGCGGACGCAACGAGCGAGATCTTTGCCGGGGTCGACGTCGGCCGCGTACGCGATCTGACCGTCATCTGGCTATGGCAGCGCGACGCCGACGCCTTCGTCACCCGCGGCGTCGTCGAGCTGGACGGCGCCCCCTTCGACCGGCAGCGGCAGGCGCTTCACGAAGTGTTGCGCCACCGCTCGGTTCGTCGCTTGTGCATCGACGCCACCGGCATCGGACGCCAGCTTGCCGAAGAGGCGGCGCAGCACTACGGCGCGCATCGCGTCGAGCCGATCGTGTTTACACCCGCCGTGCAGTCCGAGCTGGCCTCGCGCCTGCGCGTGCTGGCCGAGCGCGGCCGGCTGTTCATTCCCGCCGACGAGCGGATTCACAACGACTGGCACGCCCTGCGACGACACGTGACGTCGGCCGGTCACGTGCGCTATCGCGCCACGCGCAGCGCGTTCGGT
The DNA here is from genome assembly GCA_011525745.1 of Planctomycetaceae bacterium. Lineage (GTDB taxonomy): Bacteria > Planctomycetota > Phycisphaerae > UBA1845 > UTPLA1 > PLA4. The sequence goes on from WYBU01000006.1 coordinate 58,523, forward strand.
CATGCCGACCGCTTCTGGGCCGCCGCACTGGGCCTGCACGCCGCCGACGCCCCCGCCGGCGCGGGGATCGCATACGAATCGGATGCGTCGCTTGATTTTGCGCGCATCGGAACCTGGTGAAGAGAAGGCTCACACACCCATGGCGCCGCACTCTGAACCGAACCGCGACCATGGACTCGACCAAGGTGGGAGCGTGAAGGGAGCGGCGGACTGTCGTCGCGAGGAGCGAGATGTTCGACTGCGAATATTCGCCTCGACTCGGGCTTCTTAAACACGTTCTGAGTGGGCGGCTTGCCCCCTGGCCGGCCTTCAGCCGGCCGGTATTTGCCGCCGGTTTCAACCGGTGGTGGACGGGCCCGCCTTGATGAGTTTTTCTTCCCAGCTTCCTTCAGCCGGCTTCAGCCGGACTTGCTGCCGGAGCATCTGAGACTTGATGTCTGCGATTCGCTGGAGGACATAAAACCCAAGACCGGCTGAAGCCGGCTGAAGAGTAGGAAGAGGTAGTTGATGTACTGTGGCCGGCGTCCCACCAGCTAAAGCTGGTGGCAAAAACAGGTCGGCTTAAGCCGACCTATCTGAGGCAAATCCCGGGTCTCGTGCGGTTGGAACGTATTTGAGAAATCTGAACCGAACCGCGACCGCGCGGGAGTGGCTGTGCGATCAACGTTGAACCGCACCGATTGGAAAGGAACCCATAAATGTCGCTGATCCAACGCATCGCCCACGCCGTCCGCCGCCGCGCGATTCCCTCCGCCGGCGCGCTGGTCGCCCCGCTGCGCGAAGACGCCTGGCGCCTCTACCCCGCCGACGGCCTGACGCCCCAGCGGCTGCTCAACATCCTGCGCAACGCCGACGACGGCGATCTCGAAGAGCAGATGGCCCTCTACGAGCAGATGGAGGAGAAAGACGCCCATCTGTTCAGCGTCGCCCAGACACGCCGCCTGGCCGTCACCGGACTGCCCTGGCGCATCGTGCCGGCCTCGTCGGTCGACCCGCTGCGTTTCCCCGACGCCGACGCCGCCGCGCGTACCTCCGACTATTGCGCCGAGGCCCTCGCCGCGCTCGACGACTTCGACGCCGTCCTGGCGCACCTCTCCCTGGCCGTCGGCCGGAACATCGCGGTCGCCGAGCTGATCTGGCAGGCCGGCCCGCGCGGCGTTCGTCTGGCGCAGATCGCGCCGATCCCGTTCTTGCGCCTGCGCATCGGCCGACGCGGCGAGCTGCGCATCCTGACGGCCGAAGCGCCGCACGAAGGCATCGAGACGCCGCCCGACAAGTTCATCATCCACCAGCCGCACGGTCCCGGCCGCGCCGCGCGCGGCGGCCTGCTGCGCGTCACCGCGATGGCGTTCCTGGCCAAGCATTACGCGATGAAGGACTGGCTGATCTTCATGGAAGTCTTCGGCATGCCCGTGCGCATCGCGCGCTACGCCCCCAACGCCACGCCCGATGAAAAGCGCGAACTGCTCAACATGCTCCGCCGGCTGGGAACCGACGCCGCCGGAATCTTCTCCAAGTCGGTCGATCTCGAAATCAAGCAGACGCGCGTGCCGGGCGACGTCGCGCCCTATGAGTCGATCTGCCACTTCTTCAATCGCGAGATCAGCAAGGCCTGGCTGGGCCAGACGCTCACCACCGACACCGCGCGATCGTTGGTGACGGCCCGCTCGGCCGCCGACGTCCACGATCGCGTGCGGCGCGACATTCGCGACGCCGATCTGCGGGCCGAGGCCCGCACGCTGCGGCGCGATCTGCTCGCGCCGCTGACGCGCATGCGTTTCGGGCCGCAGGCGCCCGTGCCGTTCTTTGTCCGCAGCGTCGACCAGCCGCGCGAACCGAAGGAACTGGCCGAAGTGCTCGACCTGGCCGTCAACCGCCTCGGCGTGCGCGTCCCCGCGCGCTGGGCGCACGAGGCGCTGGGCCTGCCCGTCGCGGCGCCCGACGACGCGCCCTTGCCCGGCCCGCGACAACGATAAGAAGTCGCGCGCAACTAACCAGAACGATTGCCCAGGGGTGGTACGGGCATCTTGCCCGTTCCGGAAGATTGTCCTGGGTGGTACGGGCATCTTGCCCGTTCCAGACGATTGTCCCGGGTGGTACGGGCATCTTGCCCGTTCCGGACGGGCGGGACGCCCGTACCACCCTTCTTCCATTCATTCTCCTTATTTCCGCGCGATGCCCGAGCGTCGTATCAGAACCCGCCGCGCATGCGGCTGGACCGCCTCGTCGATTCGCGGACATCTTGTCAATTGAGCGCACGCCCGCACCCGCCCCCGGCAAGCAGCGACCAATGAGATGAAAACGACGAAACCGCGCCGCGCTCATGCCGGTCCGCATCATTGATCCTGTTGTTCCCTGTTCCGTGTTTCGACGCTTCGACTTATCGAACCGCGCCACCGGGGCGACGCGCGAATACAATCCCCGCGCCCATGCCCCCCGCTCCGACCATCGACGAACCGCCGTTGTGGGATGAAGCCCGCCTGCGCGATCCGCATCATCAGCCCGACAAGGCCCATCGCGTCCGACGGATGTTCGACCACATCGCGCCGACCTACGAGCGCGTCAACACGCTCACCTCGGCCGGCCGCGACCGCCATTGGCGACGTCGCGCCGTGGCCCTCTGCGCTGCGAGCCGCGCCGACGTTGTGCTCGACGTCGCCTGCGGCACCGGCGATCTGGCGCGGGCCTTCGCCGCCGTCGTCGGCCGCGTCGTGGGCCTCGACTTTTCCAGCGACATGCTCAGACTGGCTCGCGCTCGACCCGCTCCGGCGACGGCCTGGGTCCGAGCCGATGCGCTGAAGCTGCCCTTCGCCGATGCGTCGTTTACCATCGTCGGTTGTGCCTTCGGCGTGCGGAACTTTCAGGATCTCGGCGACGGCCTGCGCGAGTTCCATCGCGTTCTACGACCCGCGGGCCGGGCGGTGATCCTCGAGTTCACCATGCCACGCGGCCGGCTGATCGGCGGCTTGTATCGCTTCTATCTGATGAACATTCTGCCGCGCGTCGCCGGCTGGCTCAGCGGCGATCGGCACGGCGCGTATCGGTATCTGTCGCGTTCGGTGGCGTCGTTCGAGAATGAGGATGGCATGGAGGAGTCGCTGCGATCGGCCGGCTTCGTCTCGGTCGAGCGTCATTCGCTGACGTGCGGGGTGGTTTGCGTGTACGTGGCCCGCAAGGCGGGATCGCAGCCGGGCCACGAGACGCGCACGTAAGCAAGCGTTGGCCCTACGCGCCGCGTCGAGCGAATCTCGATTGCCGGGCGCGCGTGGCGTTGGCGGCGTGATCGCTTACTGACGTGCGCGTCTCGTTACTCCGGACTTGCGGCCCGAATGGCGCCTGTGCGTCGTCGATGCGCCTTTTATCAGAGCACGCCGGCCCTTTGGCCGTGACCTGACGCATCGCGGAGTCGAAGCGTGACCTCCCTCAGCTCACCGTCTCCCGCCCCCCTTGTCGACCCGCCCGAAATCGTCGACGTCTGGTCGCGCACCGCACCCAAGTACCGCCGCCGCGCGACCCTCCTGCTCGGCGTCACCCTCGCCTTGTTCGCCGGCCTCTGCTGCTTCGCCTACTGGCTCCGCACCGGCCACTACGGCCCCTGGACGGATCCCCCCTCGTATCGCGATCTGATGTGGAAGTCGTTCAACCCCGTCGGCGGAAACCAGGTCACGCTCGTCGACTTTCTCTTATTCCCCATCAGCGTCGAGCAGGTGCCCGTGCAGTGGATCATCATGGGCCTGCTGCTGGCCTCGCTCGCCTCGGTCCCCATCCTCGTAGCCATTCTTTATCGCTTTCCCGCTTCAGTCGCCTGCGCCGTCATGGTCGGCGCGCTGGCCGCCATGCCCTGGCTCGGCCTGACCGTCCTGCTGGGCTGCATCATCGCCTCGCTGAAGCGCTTTCGACTGACGTTCCGTTTCGCCTCGGCCGTGCTGGGGCTGATCCCCGTGGCGATCTACTTCGTCAGCGCCGCGCGCCAGCCCGAGTCCGCGTTCTCGGTCACTCCGTACCGCGCCAAGATCGCCGCCCCCTGGGTGCTGGCCGTGCTCGGCTCCTGCGTCATCTGCGCCGTGGCCCTTTTTCTCGCCAAACTGATCAACTATCGCCCCGGCGGCATCGCGCCGATTCTGGCCGTTCTTTTCGGAATCCCGGTGGTGCTGTTCCACACCCAGGTCGGACGCGACGAGCTGGAATACCGCATCCTCGAAGACCGCGTCGGCCCCGGCAGCCGCTACGTCTTCGTCAGCCGCGCGCTGGGAGAGGAGGCGCGCCGTCGCGCCACCGACGCCTGGGCCGCCGAACAGGACGTCAGCCTGTCGGCCTTCCGCGAACGCATGTTGCGCGAGGCCCGCTCCGAAGCCTACGAGGAACAGGCCAACGACCGCCTCGAAGCCGTCGACCGCTGCGACCGCTTTCTCGAACGCTTCGGCGATCCGCCGTCGCGCTACGTCCCCAACGTGCTCTTCCTTCAGGGCCGCGCGCTCGACATGCGCATCGACCGCGCGCTGCTCGACGGCGACGAATGCCTGCTTCAGTTCCATTCCGACGTGCCGCGCTCCGCGTCGCGACCGGTCTGGGAGCGACTGGCGACCCGTTTCCCCGACAGCGATCTGGCCGCCTTCGCCCTGTATCAGCTCGCCCTCCTCGACGGCGCCGCCGGCCGCCTCGACGACGCCGTTCGCCGCCTCGACCTGCTCGTCGCGCGCTTCTCGCGGCCCGCCCTGGCGACGCAGCCCGCCGCCGGCGCGGCGCCGACCGGCCTGTTCGGCAAGGCCGCCCCGTCGAGCAGCCTGGGATACGACCCGTCGGTCGTGGTGCGGCAGGCCGTCCGGCTGCGTGAGCTGACGCTGGCCCATCGCCACGATCCTTTGTACGGCGAGGCGCCGCTGCGGGAGTTTCTGTCGCTGAACCGCCGGCATCCGTTTTATCCGCTCAATCTTGTCCGATTATTGCTCGACTATCCGGGCGCGCGCATCGAACCGGTCTGCGCCGTGCGCCTGGCCCGGCGGGAGACGTCCCCGCGCGCCCTCGTCGAGCGCCTTCAACGCCTGGCGACGGAATACGCCGCCGCCCCGGCCCGCGCCGAAATCCTCTTCGCCCTCGGCCGGGCGCGCGAGGATCAAGGCCGCCTGTCGGAGGCCCGCCAGGCGTTTGAAACGCTGCTCGAACTGCACGCCGATTCCTCGTTCGCCGCCGACGCCCGCGAGCGGCTGATCATGCTCACGATGCTTGAGATTTCCCGCCCCGCGGGAGGAGGTCGGCCATGACGCGCCGATTCGTCGTCGCCATCACCGGCGCCAGCGGCGCGGCTTACGCCCGCCGCCTCGCGCAATGCCTGGCCGCCGCCGGGGAGGAGCTGCACCTGATCGTCTCGCCCTACGGCCGCCGGCTGATCGCCGACGAGCTGGACATCCAAAACGTCACGGTCGAGTCGCTGCTGGGACGTCCGGCGGACAACGTGACGCTGCACGGCTATCAGGACCTGGCCAGTCCGCTGGCGTCCGGCTCGTTCCTGACCGACGGCATGGCGGTCTGCCCGTGCAGCAGCAACACGCTGGGCGCGATCGCCTCCGGGCTGGGCGACAACCTGATCACGCGGGCCGCCCACGTGCATCTCAAGGAGGGCCGCCGGCTGATCCTGGTGCCGCGCGAAATGCCGCTGAGCCTCATCGAACTGCGCAACATGCTGGCCCTGAGCGAAGCGGGCGCCGTGATCTGCCCCGCCGCCCCCGGCTTCTACCTGCGTCCGCGCAGCGTCGACGATCTGATCGACTTCGTCGTCGGCAAAGTGCTCGACCTGCTGAACGTGGAGCACGACCTGAAAATCCGCTGGATTCCGTAAGGGCGCGCGGAAACAACTCGTACCAATGATCGTCTGTGGCCCACGGCGAATCTCAACATGGCCAGGCCCTAGCCAAAGCGGGACAAACGGAGGGACGCCCGTACCACGCAGAACATCTGGTCTTGCTCCGCGCGAGGGCGTGAGCATGCCATCCTTAACGCACGGGTGCGGCCCGCGCGCGCATCGTTGCCCGTCCGCCCATTTTCGCGTACGTTTGTGACCCATCGAGCCACAATACGTGAATTTCTCACCCCGCAGGAGAACCTTATGAATCGCATCCCCCTTCGCGCCGCCGTCGTGACGCTGGCCTTCACCACCGCGCTGGCGCGACCGGCCGTCGCCGCCGACTCGGTCATGCTCAAGCCGAAACTGATGCCCGGCCAACCGATGTACCTCGAAGTCACTCATGACATGCAGCAGAAACTCTCGGGGCTGCCCGGCCTGCCCGAAGGCAAGCCCATGACCGTCAAGGTCTACAGTATCTACGGAGCGTTTGAGCGTCCCGAATCGGGCACTCGCGTCACCGCCTCCTTCGACCGGTTCCTGCACCGCATGCAGGTGCCCATGTTCCCCCAGCCGCTCAACTATGACTCCGATGACCGCTTCAAGCCCGTCAGCGACGACGAGGAGGATGACGACGGCGGCATGGCCGAGGGCTTCCGCACCGTGTTCGAGCCAATGATCGACATGGGCGTGGCGTATGAACTGAGCGGCGATTGCGAAATCAAGTCGATCAGCGGCGTCGATGCCATCTTCAAGAAGGTGGAGGCCGCCAACCGCGTCAACCCGATGTGGATGCAAATGAAGCGACAGATCACCGACGAAGGGATGAAGTCGCTGATCGGCGATCTGCGCTACGCGCTGTACGCCGGCAAGGAGGTCAAGGCGGGCGACACCTGGACGCGCACGTTGCGTCCCAAGAGTCCGTTCCTCGGCGACATCGTTCTCGATTACCGCATGAAGCTCGAGAAAACCACTTCCCGCGACGGACGCAAGGTGGCCGAGTTGTCGTTCACCGAAACGACGAAAAAAGCCGAAGGCAGCGAGAACGAACTCAACGAAATGGGCATGGCACTGGAATCGGGACTGGCCACGGGCACGGCCATCTTCGACATCGATCTTGGCCAGATCGTGCGCGTCGAATCCGAGCATGAAGTGAGGATGGGTTCGCCCCCGCCCGCCGAGGCGGAAGCGAAGGAGAAGCCGAAGTCCGGCGACGAACCGAAAGACGACGACGAGCCGAAGCCCGCCCCCCAGCGCCGCCGCATCGAGCTGAATATCAAACAGACGATCTCGCTGATCCCGGCCGCCGATCGCGAAAAGAAAAAGGCGGAAATGAAGCGCCAGGCCGATGAGGCCAAGGCCGCGGCGGCCGCGAAAAAGGAAGACAAGCCCGCCGAACCGAAATCGGACGACTAGGCGATCGCCCAGGAAAAGTTGCGCGATTTCGCCGCGGTGGCAAGGTCAAGCCTTCGCGCGCCACGAGACTGTCAAGCCTGGTGCTCGCAAGCCCGGTGCTCGCAAGCCCGGTGCTCGCAAGCCCGGTGCTTAAAAGCCTGGTGCTCGCAAGCCTGGGTGGTACGGGCGTCCCGCCCGTCTTGTCGAGCGTCCGCGAGAACCCGGCCGTGCGGAGTCCCCGCGATCAACTCGCGCCGCGCTCAGCCCCGACGCGGAGGACGCTGGCAGCGCGGACACACGTGCGTGCCGCGCTGGCCGACCACCAGCCGTCGGATGAGCGTGCCGCACACGCCACAGCGTTCGCCCGCGCGACCGTACACGAGGAAGTGATCCTGCATTTCGCCGCCGGGATAGACCCAGTCGATCGACGCCCCGTTGCGACGGATGCCTTCGTGCAGCGCCTGGCGAATCGCCTGGTGCAGCCGCGCGGCCTCGGGCCGGCGCAGCGACGCCGTCGACCGCAACGGGTGCAGACCGGCGCGGTGCAGCGATTCGTCTGTGTAGATGTTGCCCAGTCCCGCGATCAGCGACTGATCCAGCAGCGCCGGCTTCAGCCGCCGCGCGCGGCGACGCATCGCCTCGTACAGCCAATCGACCGTGAACTCCGATGAGAGCGGCTCGATCCCCAGATCAGCCGTCGCCGCCGCCAGATCATCCGCCAGCCGCACGCGCGCGAACTTGCGGGCGTCGTCGAGATGCAGCTCGCGCCCGCCCTCGAATCGAAGGACGAAATGCACGTGCTTCGCCGGCGGCGTGCCGCTCGGGCATTCGGTCGGGTGGCCGCTCATTCGCAGATGAACGAGCAGCAGCACCTCCGGCTCGAATCGCCAGACGAGCAGCTTTCCCCTCCGAGTCAGCTCGATCAGCCGCCGGCCGGACAGCGCCCGGCGCATCGCGACCGGCCCCGGCGAGAGCATCCGCGGCCAATTGGTCCACGTGTCGAGCAGCTTCCGGCCGATAAATGAAGGACGGAGCCGCCGTGCGATCGTCTCGACTTCGGGCAGTTCGGGCATGACATAGAAGAAACGTAAGGAGCGCCGAAAGTCAAAGCGGCCAATCGAAAAGTCGAAATTGAACGGCGAAACAGGGAACAGCAAAAAAACGACGATGCGACGGAGTGGTCATCAAACACGCAAGGGAGCGATCAGCGACATGGTGACAGGCGAATCTCTATGGGGCGCCCGACGGTCTCCCGTCCATGTCGTCCATCTCGATCCACCATCGCGGGAGGCGCGAACAAATGGACCCCCGTCTGCGCGGGAATGACGGCACGGGGCTGAAAGCTGATCGCTGAAAGCTGACCGCTGAAAGCTGATCGCTGAAAGCTGACGGCTGTTGGCTGATGGCTGATGGCTGATGCCTCATAACTAAGCGCCCTGCCTTACGTTCACGCATCGGGGTATCGTACTCTGAATGCACCGTGATTCGGCTTCGATCCGCGAAGGGCGACAAGAATGGGAACGTAAACATGCGGGTCGTTGTCGGAATTCAACGCGACGTCGCGACGGGCGGCCTTCATCGAGGCGTATAATCGTCAAACGTTCACGCCTCGCCGGGGGAAACGCTCGAACGACATCTCGGACCCGCTTCGTACGATGCCGTTCGACGCACGGCGCGAACGGCGGATGCGCGACACGCGCCTGCAAGGGTCGGGCCGCCGCACGGCGCGACCGGGCGGCCGGCGCGAGCCGAGGATCGTCGGCAACCGGACCGGCCAACCGGTCCCCAAGGAGCCTTGTGTGAACACGTCCAAACCCGCGGCCGATTTGTCGCAGGAAGAGCTCGAGGCCATCGACACGCTGGGGCGCAGCCGCAATCGCATTCGCGATGAGCTGAGCAAAGTGATCGTCGGCCAGAGCCGCGTCATCGACGATCTGCTCATCTGTCTGTTCTGCCGCGGCCACTGCATCCTCGAAGGCGTGCCCGGCCTGGCCAAGACGCTGCTGGTCAGCACGTTGTCGCGCGTGCTGTCGCTGAGCTTCAACCGCGTACAGTTCACGCCCGATCTGATGCCCAGCGACATCACCGGCACCGAAGTCATCGAAGAGAACAAGGCCACCGGCGTGCGCCAGCTTCGCTTCGTGCCCGGACCGGTTTTCGCCAACGTCGTGCTGGCCGACGAAATCAACCGTACGCCGCCCAAGACGCAGGCGGCGCTGCTCGAGGCGATGCAGGAGCATCAGGTCACCGCGGCCGGCTTCACGCACAAGCTGCCGCAGCCGTTCTTCGTGCTGGCGACGCAGAACCCGATCGAGCAGGAAGGCACCTACCCGCTGCCCGAGGCGCAGCTTGACCGGTTCATGTTCAAGGTGCTGGTCGACTATCCGGAAGAGGAGGAAGAACTGGAGATCGTGCGGCTGACGACGGCGGTGCAGGAGGTGCGGCTGGATCGGATCTACGACGCGCGGCAGATCGAGACATTGCAGTCGCTGGTGCGCAAGGTGCCGTGCGCCGAGCCGGTCATGCGCTACGCAATGCGCCTGACGCGCGCCACGCGACGCGAAAAGGGCGAACCGCCGACGTTCGTGCGGGACTACGTGGCGTGGGGCGCCGGGCCGCGCGCGACGCAGTATCTCGTGATGGCGGCCAAGTCCCGCGCGATCCTCGAAGAACGCTATCACGCGACAATCGACGACATTCGCGCCGTCGCGCCGCAGGTGCTGCGGCATCGCATCGTGTTGAACTTCAACGCCGAAGCCGACGGCATTCGCGCCGAACAGATCGTCGAGTGGCTGATCCGCGACGTGCCGGCCGACGTGACGCCGGGGCTGGATGCCGTCGGCGCTCGCCGTGTGATGGCCTGATCGCGCATGGAGCACAGGCGCCGCAAGCCGAGCCGCAAGCGCCGGCGCCGCAATCCGAGCCGCGAAGCGCCGGCGCCGCCGCAATCCGAGCCGCGAAGCGTCAGCGAGCGGGATCGGGGCGCCCGCCCATGCGTGCGGCGGTTCGATCGTGAGACGAACGTTCGGCGCGCCGCCAGGCCTCGGACGCCCGGACGCGGACGAACGCTTCGCTCGTGCACGCGGCTTGTGGATCCCGCCGGCTGACGCCTGCGCGGCTCTGAACGTGGAATGGTCCGCACAGCGGACCCTACGCACGGACTAGAAGCCCGTGCCACGCGGCAAACCCCAGCGCTTGCGCTTGGGGCTCGAATCAGTGGTCCGCACAGCGGACCCTACGCACGGGCTGCAAGCCCGTGCCACGCGACATTGGGAGTCGCATGATGACGCCCGCCGCCGATGACAGCACGACCCCCGTCGCGCTCGATCCGCGACTGCTCGCCCGGATCAGCGGACTGGAGCTGCGCGCCCGGATGCTGGCCGAAGGAACCATCAGCGGCATCCATCGCTCGCCCTATCAGGGTTTCTCGGTCGAATTCGTCGAGCATCGCAAGTACAGCCAGGGCGACGATCTGAAACACCTCGACTGGAAGGTCTACGGCCGCAGCGACAAGTACTACGTCAAGCAGTACGAGCAGGAATCCAGCCTGCGCATGATGCTGGTCGTCGACGCGTCCGAGTCGATGGCCTATCGCGGCGATCCGGCCGGACTGAGCAAGCACGAATACGCCGTGACGATCGCCGGCGCGATGGCGCACCTGGTGCTGCACCAGGCCGACGCCGTGGGGCTGGCGATTTTCGACGACCGCGTGCAGCGCGTGATTCCGGCCGTGCACAAGGCGGGGCAGTTCCGCGCGATGTGCCGCGAGCTGGGCGTGCCGCCGGGAGCGCGCAAGACGCGGATTCGCCCGGTGCTCGATGCGCTGGCCGAGCAGTTGGATCGGCGACATCTCGTCGTGATCCTCAGCGATCTGTTCGACGATCCTCGCGAATTATTGAAGGGGGTGCGGCATCTGCGGCACCGGCGGCACGAGCCGATCGTGATGCACGTGATGGATCACGCCGAGCTGGAGTTCCCGTTCGCGCGGCGGACGCGCTTCCGCGGGCTGGAAGGCTTCGAGCCGCTGGTGACCGAGCCGCGCGTCGTGCGTGAGCGATATCTCGCCGAGGTGCGAAGGTTCGTCGAGCAGCTCCGCGCCGGCTGTCATGAGCTGAATGCCGATTACGTGCTGTTCGACACGGACCGTCCGCTGGATGAGGCGCTGGCGACGTACCTGGCCAATCGCCAGGCAAGGGCGGCGTAGACCGCGTGGCACGGGCGCGTAGACCGCGTGGCACGGGCTTGTAGCCCGCGTGGCACGGGCTTGTAGCCCGTGGCTTTCGGAACCCCGGGGCGCTAGCCCGGGGGAAATGCCGAGCCGCAAGCGCCAGCGCCGCGGCTATCCGAGCCGCGAAGCGTCAGCGAGCGGGATCGGGACGCCCGCCCCTGCGTGCGCCGGCTCGATCCCGAGGCGAACGTTCGGCGCGCCGTCAGGCCTCGGACGCACGAACGCGAACGAACGGTTCGCTCGCGCACGCAGCTTGCGTCTCGGTTCAGAAAAAAGGAACGGTCCACTCAGCGGACCCTACGACCGATGTTTCGACGTTCTGACGTTTCGACGTTTTGACTTTTACTGATGTCTCTCGTCTTCGTACATACCGGATTCGCGCTGGCCGCGGCAGGGCTGATCGCCGTGCCGGTGCTGATCCATCTGCTCAGCCGCCGGCGGCAACGTGATGAACCGTGGGCGGCCATGACGTTCCTGCTGGCGGCGCAGCGGCGCAGCCGGCGGCGGTTGTGGATCGACGAATGGCTGCTGCTGGCGCTGCGCATGCTGATCGTGGCGGCGGCGGGCCTGGCGGTGGCGCGCCCGGCGCTGAGCCGCTCGGCGCTGGCCCGCGCGATCGGCGAGCCGCGCAACGATCGCGTGATTGTCCTGGACGACAGTCTGTCGATGCAGGCGCGGCACGAGGACGGCCGCAGCGCGTTCGACGTCGCGCGCGACCTGGCGTTGCACCTGCTCAACGGCCTCAGCGAGAAGGACGCGGTTGGACTCATCGTCACCTCGGGCGGCGGGCGAGCGGTGATCGACCGACCGACGCTGGACCGCGGCGTCGTCCGCCGCGCGCTGGAGGAGCTGCAATGCACGTATGCGACGGCCGACGTGCAGGGCGCGCTGGCGACGGCGCGCGAGGTGCTGCGCCGCGGCGACGCCGCTCCCGACGCGCAGGCGGCGTATTTGCTGACCGACGCCGCACGGACCACCTGGAAATCGCGCGGCGACGATGCGGCGTCCACGCGCGCGAGTCACGACAGCGTCGCCGAGGCGTTCGCCGCACTGGCCGGCCCCGCGTCGCGCTACGTCGTCAACACGGGCGCTCTGCGGCGCGGCAATCTGGCGATCACGCGCGTCGGCAGCACGGCCCGCTGGGCCACGGCCGGCGCGCCGCTGACCGTCGAAGCCGAAATCCGCGGATTCGATGCGCGCCCGTCGCCCCAGGCCGGCGTGGTGTGGGAGCTTGACGGCGTCATCGTTCGTCGCGAATCGCTGAGCGACTGGCCCGACTCCGGCCTGCGGCGCGTCGAGTGTACGCTGCGTCCGCGGCAGCCGGGCGCGCACGTCGTGAACGTGCGTCTCGATCCGTCCGGCGACGTGCTGCCCGCCGATGAAGCGCGAGCCTGGGCGTTTCACGTCGCGGCCGATCTGCCCGTGCTGATCGTCAGCGGCGGAACCGGCGGGCGCGGACCGCGCGACGAAGCGTTCTATCTGTCGCTGGCGTTGTCGCCGCGACAAGCGCTGAGCGAACATGCCGCGCCGGCCTCGCTGTTCGCGCCGCGCGTCGTCTCAGACGTCGAACTGCCCGCCCGGATTCTCGAAGACTACCGCGCCGTCGTGCTTGCCAACGTGGCGCGCCCTTCGCCACAGGACTGGGCGCGGCTGGCGCGATTCGTGACGGGCGGCGGCGGGCTGCTCGTCTGCCTGGGCGACCGCGTTGACACGGACGCGTACAACACGTCCGCCGGTCCCGGCGCGGCCGGCGCGCCGGCCGGCGATCTCCTGCCGGCAATGCTCGATCGGGCCTTCATCGGCGACGCACAAGGCTCGGGCGTACGGCTGCGCATCGACGATCCGACGCACGCCATCGCCGCCGAGTTCACCGGTCACGTCGGCGGCGGACTGCTCACCACGCCCATCCGCGGCCACGTGCCTGTCGGGCGCGGCGCCCGCCGCACCGCCGGAGCGCGGACGATTCTCTCTTACGACAACGGCGACGCGGCCCTGCTCGAGCAGACGTTCGGCCGCGGCCGCGTGCTGCTATGGACCACGTCGGCGGACATGGACTGGTCCAACCTGCCGGCCAAGCCCGACTTTCTGCCCCTGATCGTGAACATGGTGGCCCACCTGGTTTCCGACGCCGCCGCCTCGCTCAACGCCCCCATCGGGGCGGCCTATTCGACCGCCTGGTCGCGCGACGCATCCGGTGCGACGCCGATCGTCCTGCGTCCAGACGGGCGACGCGAACCGGCCGCGATCGAGGAGCGCGCCGATTCTCCAGAGGGTCGCGTCCGCGCGGTGCTGGTGTACGACCGCACCGATCTGCCGGGCGCCTACGCCGTCGAAGGCGGCCCCGCGTCGGCGCGGTTCGCCGTGGCGGCCGACGCCGGCGAGAGTGATCTGTCACCGATGAGCGAAAACGAGCTGCGCCGCCGGCTGGGCGCGCCGTTTGTGTATCTCGACAACCCGACCGAACTGCTGCGCCGCCCCGCCGATTCGCCGCGATTCGAGCTGAGCGGCACGCTGTTCGCCGTCGTGCTCGTGCTGTTGCTGGGCGAAACGTTGATCGCCGCCATCTTCGGAACGAAAACATGAACGGCCTGCTGGAATGGCTTCTGGACCTCGAACGCGTCCGCCTCGATCAGGGATCGCCGGCGCTGGAGCTGGACCATCCCCCGCCGGCGTGGGTCATGCTGGCCGGCTTCGTGGCGATCGTGGTCCTGGTCGGGCTGGTCTATCGCTACGAACGCGGCGGACCGTGGCTGCGCCTGGGAATGGCCACGCTGCGGGCGGCCGTGCTGCTGCTGGTGCTCGGACTGCTCGCGCGGCCGAGCCTGGTGTTGCGACGCGAGCGGGTCGATCCGTCGGTCGTCGCGATCGTCGTCGACGCCTCGGCGAGCATGGCCGAAAAAGACGCCCGAAGCGGCAACACAGATTCCGATCGTTACGCCGCCGCGCTGTCACTGCTGCTCGATCGGCCGCCCGATAACGCGCCCACGGCGTCCGGAGGCATGTTGGACCTGCTGCGCCGGCGGCATCGCGTGGAAGTGTGGACATTCGCCGACGCGGCCCGACGCGTGGCCTGGTCGGCCGACGCCGCCGCGGTAGAAGCGCTGCGCCACGCCGCGCCCGAAGGCGCACAGACCGACGCGGCCGCGGCGCTCGAACAGGTCTACGACCGCACCCAGGGCGCTCGTGTGGCCGGCGTGATTCTGCTCAGCGACGGCCGACAGACACGAACCGGCGCGGCCGATCGATTCGTCGCCGCCGCGCGCGAGCGGCAGGCGCCGCTCTTTGCCGTGCCGCTCGGCTCGCCGCTGCGCAAGCTGGACATCGAGGTCGGCCCGGTTCAGGCCGATGAGGACGTGTTCCTGAAGGACATCGTCAGCGTTCAGACGCGCGTGCTGCTGACGGCGGCCGGCGCGGCAAGCGAAGTCCCGGTCCGACTGATCGACACGGCGACCGGCAACGTTCTCGACGAGCGACCGGCGCGGTTTCGTGCGGCGGACGCGGCGACCGGCAAACCTCGCGGCGCGGCCTTGGAAGTCGAAACCTCGGACGAATCGGATGACGAAGCCTGGGCCGACGTCGAACTGCGCTTCCGTCCGTCGGCCGCCGGTCGCCTGGCTTTGCGCGTCGAGGCACAGGCGTTGCCGGACGAGGCCGAAAAGGCCAACAACGCCGCCGACGTGATCGTTCGCGTGCATGACGAAAAGCTGCGGCTGCTGTACGTCGAAGGCCCGCCGCGCTACGAGTACCGCTTTCTCAAGAACGCGCTGATGCGCGAGCCGACCGTCGCCAGCAGTTGCCTGCTGCTGGACGCAACCGCCTCGTTCGTGCAGGAAGGCACCGATCCGATCCGCGCGTTTCCGGTCAGTCCCGGCGAGTTGTCCACGTACGACGTGGTGATGCTCGGCGACGTCGACGTCCGCGGCGACTGGCTCAGCCCGTCGCAAATGGCCATGCTCGTCGATTTCGTCGGACAACGCGGCGGCGGGCTGGCGTTTCTGGCGGGTGAACGCGCCATGCCGCGGCGTCTCGCCGGAACGCCGCTGGAACGTCTGCTGCCGGTCCGCCTCGACCGCGCCGCGCCGCCGCCGGGCGGCGGGCCGATCACGCGCTCGTTTGTTTTGTCGCCGACGATCGAAGGGCGACGACATCCGCTGCTGCGGCTGGAGGTCGATCCAACCGAGAACGACGCGACGTGGGCGGCGATGCCCGGTTTGTACTGGCACGCCCCCGTGCTCGGCGCCAAGCCCGGGGCCGAGGTGCTGGCGGTGCATCCGACCGAATCCGCCGCCGACGGTCCGATGCCGCTGCTCGTCGTCGGCCGCTTCGGCAATGGCCGGACGCTGTTTGTCGGCAGCGACGACCTGTGGCGCTGGCGGCGCGAGCAGGGCGAGGCGTTTCACGATGGATTTTGGCTCAATGCCCTGCGTTACCTGGGCGGCCAGGCGCGATGGAAGGCGTCGCGGCTGTGGCGGCTGGAAGTCGATCGGCGTGTGGTCGATGCGGCGCACGCGGCGACGTTCCGACTGACGGCCCGCGATCCCGAGGCGGCGGCGGGACTCGGCGAAGTTTCGTTGCGCGTCGACAACGCCGCGGGCGAGCCGGTGGCGCGCGTGCGACTGGAACGTCGCGCGGCGGACCGGCCGGAGTTTGAAGGCGCGCTGCATCCGTCACGGCCGGGCATGTTCACGGCCACGGCCGAGATTCCCGGCGCGGCTTCGAGCGACGAGCCGCCGTCGCGAACGATCACCGTGCGGCCGTTCGATCCAGAGCGGCGCGACACGCGGTCGGACCCGGCGTTTCTGCGGCGGCTGACGGAACAAACCGGCGGCCGTTGCGTCGAGCCGGCGGAATTCGCGACGTTGTGCGAAGAGATTCCCGATCGCAGCGTGCATTTGTCGGACGACTTGACCGAACCGTTGTGGGATACGCGTTTGGCGCTGGCGGCCATGATCGCGCTGCTCAGCGCCGAGTGGATCGTGCGGAAGTTCAAGGGGCTGCCCTAGATTCGCGTGGCACGCGTTGCACGCGCAATCCGCGTGGTACGGGCTTGTAGCCCGTACGAATCCGAGCCGCGAAGCGTCAGCGAGCGGGATCCGGCGGTCCCGCTTCCGATGCGACGGTTCGATCGAAACACGGGCGCTCGGCGCGCCGCCAGGCGCCGAACGCCGGCGCGCCAGTGAACGGTTCACTGGCGAACGCGGCGGGCGCATCCCGCCGGCCGACGCCGCGCAGTCCGGACCGCCGCGCGAATCCGCCCCGGGCTGGCGCCCGGGGTTCTGATCCGCACGAGCTACAAGCCCGTGCAACGAAGAAAAAGGCCCGAGCCGGTAGTCATGAAGAAGGAAGAACTGACAGCCCGACTGCTCGCCGTTCGCCGCCGCATCCGCTGGCTGCTGGCGGTCGATGGGATTGCGCGTCTGACGGCTGCCGTCATCGCCGTACTGCTGGCCGCGGCGGCACTGGACTGGTGGGTGCGGCTTCCGCCGTTGCTGCGCGCGGCGGCGACCTTGCTCGGCCTTTGGATCGCGGCCCAATGGATCGCGCGGCGCATCATCGCGCCGCTCCGCGCGTCGCTGCCGCTTCAGGAAATCGCGCAGCGCATCGACGAGCGTTTTCCCGAAACCGGCGGCCGGCTGACCACCACCGCCGAACACCTCGAATCGCCCGCCGAACACGACGGCATTCTGTGGCAGCGCACGCTGCGCCAGAGCCTCAGCGTCGCCCAGCGGCTGCCGTGGTCGAAAATCCACTGCACGCGCCGCCCCGTGCGGTCCATCACCGGCGCGCTGATCGCCATCGCCACGCTGGGCACGGCCATGATCGAGCTGCCGGC
Source organism: Planctomycetaceae bacterium (assembly GCA_011525745.1). Taxonomy (GTDB): domain Bacteria; phylum Planctomycetota; class Phycisphaerae; order UBA1845; family UTPLA1; genus PLA4. Next base: position 75,818 of record WYBU01000006.1, read on the forward strand.
CCTGCTCTCGACCGGCATCCCGCGGTTCATCATTCCATTCAGCCCGGTGGAATGGGCGCATCGCGTCCAGATCGAGCCGCTCACCGGCGACCGCGTCATCGCCGTCGGCGAGCCGCTGACCGTGAACATGCGCGTCGTGCGCGGCTGGTCTCCGCGGCTGCGCGCCTGGGTGGTCTGGAAAGAGGAGGGCCAGCCGCTGCGCCACGAACTGATGAGCGCCGGCGAGCCGGGCGCCTACTCGCAAAGCTGGCGCCGCGTGCACCGCAGCGCCACCTACTGGTTCCTCGCCGGCGACGATTCGACGCGCGATCGGCCGGGCCGCGTGCGCGTCGTCGAAGCGCCCGTGCTCGAAGAAGCGGCGATGACGTTGGCGCCGCCGACGTACGCCGCGTCGCTGGGGACCGCGCGCCGGCCGCTGGAATCGGGACAAATCAGCGTGCTCGAAGGCAGCCGCGCCGTCGTCGAGCTGCGCTCCAGCAAGCCGATCGGGCAGGACCCCGACGGCGCCGATCGCGCGCGGCTCGTCGCCGACGACGGAACGACGCAGCCGTTCGAGCCGGTCGGCGATGATCGCCGCGCGTGGCGCGGTTCTTTCGAGGTGACCGCCACGCGCGCCTGGACGCTGGCGTTGACCGATGTCGAGGGCGTGTCGCTACAAGCGCCGCCGCGCATCGAGATCACCGTCCTGCCCGACGCGCCGCCGCGCATCGCCATCACGCGCCCGGCGCACGCCCTGGAAGTAACGCCCGAGGCCGAGGTCCCGCTGGAGGCGACGGCCGAAGACGACGTCGACGTCACGCGCGTGACGCTCCGCGCGCGGCGGACCGACGCCGCGTCGGCAACCGTCACCGATCTTGGCGAAGTCGAACTGTGGCACGGCAGCGCGCGCCCGGCGGCGCGCGAACCGACTACTGCGCCCGCGGCCGGCGCGCCGCGGCCGGTGCGCAAGGAAGTCGTTGCCGCCTGGCCCCTGTCGGATTACGGCCTGCAACCGGGAGACACGGTCGAATACTGGGCCGAGGCGCACGACGCCTTCGAGCGCGACGGCGCGCGTCACGAGCCGGCGCGCTCGGCCGTGCATCGGCTTCGCGTCATTTCGCAGATCGAGTTCGGCGAGCGCGTCCGCGATCAGATGGCCAGCCTCACGCGGCAGTTGCAGCAGCTCGCGTCCGATCAGGAAGCGCTGCGCCGCCGCACCGAAACCGCCGCCGATCCAAGCGCCGCCCGGGACGTGCGCGAACTCGTGCTGCGCCAGCAGCACACGGCGGCCGGCACGACCTCCGCGGCCGAGCGCTTCGACGGCCTGATCGAGCTGTTGCGGCAGAACCGTTTCGCGGACGCGTCCGCCGCGCAGGGGGCGACGGCGGCGGCGGAGTCGCTCAGGCGGACGGCCGCCGGTCCGATGTCGCAGGCCGCGGATCAGTTGCGCCGCGTTCCGTCGACCGCGCAACCGCGGGGGCAAGACGATGCGCAGGAGCGATCGACGTTGCTGGCCGATGCGGTCCGCGCCCAGGACGAGGCGCTGAACGAGCTGCGGGCCGTATTGTCGCGACTCGAGCAATGGAGCGACGTCGACGGCGTCGTGCGTAGAACGCGCGATCTGCTCGATCGGCAGGAGCATCTGACGCGCGCCACGACCCGCGTCACCGCGGACCTCGCCGGCCGCGACGCCGCCGCGCTGTCTCGGTCGGATCGAGAACGGCTCGAAGACGCCGCCGCGAAGCAGGACGCGCTGCGTCGCGAACTCGACGAAATGCTGGCCCGGCTCGATCGCCTGATGGATTCGCTGACCCGCCGTGATCCGGCCGGCGCCGACGCCCTGGCCCGCTCGCGCGACGCCGCCGAACGCGAAGGAGCAAACGAACGCATGCGCGCCGCAGCCGACGAGATTCGTCGCAATCGCGGGCTGAAGGCCGAAGAGGAGCAACAGGCCGCCGAACAGGCGCTGCGCTCGATGCTGGCGGCGGTCAATCAGAAGTCCGACCGGCGCCTGGCCGAGCTGTCGCGCGAACTGGCCGATCTGTCGCAGCAGCTTCAACGCCTCATCCGCACGCAGGAAAAGCTCAGTGCGCGAACCGAATCGACCATGAAGCAGGCCGACGCCGCAATCGCGCTGCCCGATTTGTCACCTCAGCAAACCACGCTGCGCCGCACCGCCGCCAAGCTCACCGAGAAGATGGAAACCACGCTGCGCGACGCTCCGCCCGCCGTGACGCCCATGAAGCAGGCCCAGGCGATGATGGCCGACGCCGCCGGCCGCCTCGACAACGCCGACGGCCCGCCGGCCGTAACCGCCCAGATCGCGGCCGTTGAGCGGTTGAACGAGGCGGCCGACGCGCTGGACGAAGCATTGACGCAAACGGAGCGCGAGCTGGTCGAGCAATCGCTGGCCGCGGTGCGCGACGAGCTGGCCGGCGTGCGCGACGATCAGATCAAGCTCACCGGCGAAGCCGAGCCGATCGCGACGCGCCAGCGCGACGAGCGGCGCCTCGGCCGCGCCGACGGCATCCATCTCAGCCGCCAGTCCGAGCAGCAGACGGAGCTGAAGGATCGGCTCGACGCGGTGCGCGGCAAGCTCGAAGGCGCCGTCGTCTACGACTACGTCTGCGGGCGCGCCGCCGAGGACATGCAGTCGGCGGCCGACAACCTGCGGCAGCGCGACGCCGTCGCCGCCGTGTCGGCCCAGCGGCGTGTCGTCGAGCAGCTCAACGGGCTGATCGACGCCCTGGCCGAATTGCCCGAAGCCGCCAAGACGCGATTCGTCGAAGACCGCGTGGCCGCGGCCGGCGGCGATCCCGGCGCGGCCAAACGCCGCACCGTGCCGCCCGTGGCCGAGCTGAAGGTGCTGCGGCAGTTGCAGTCCGAGCTGAACGAAGCGGTCCGCGCCTTCGACGCCCGCGTTCCGCCGCCGCCGGCCCGGACCGAAGCCGAGTTGAACGAAGCGGAGTCGCTCGGCCAGCGCCAGCGAGCGTTGCACGAAATGGCGTCGAAGCTTGCCGACCACTCGGAGGGCCGATGATGAACACCGCCCATCGCACAGATAGGTACCATGCCATTCGCAATCGGCGGCACGGTCGAGCCTTCGCGCAGGTCGGGCTTGGAAATGCCGTGGAATGCCCCCCGCGAGGGCTGGGCCGTGTTGAACGCCTAAAAGCACGAACTCGCCCACACTTGCGAGCCTGTTCCCGCCGAGTCCTGACCGCGATCTGTGCGACCACGGCCTTTGCCGCCGCGCTCGGCGCGGCCGCTCAGACTCAGCCGCCTCCAGCGACCGCCAGCCGGCCGACATCGCGGCCGGGATTGAGCGACGAGGACCTCGCGCGGCGGCTTCAGGGACGCGCCGACACGACGAGAGACCCGTTCCGTCGCGCACTGGAGCTGATGGAAGCGACGTCGCACCGCCTGGCCGATGAATATGACACCGGCGAGCAGACGCGCACGATTCAGTCCGACATCCTCAAGGCGCTGGATGAGGCGATTCGCGCCGCGTCGCGCCCCCCGACCAGCGGCCAGCGCGGCGGCAAGGGACAAACCGGCGAGTCGCGCGGCGCGGGACGGCGATCATCACAGCGTCCGGGGGAGGGTGCGGCCGGCGCGCGGAGCACGCCCGGCGATGCGGCCGGCGGCGGAAAGACGACCGGCTCCGCGCCGGGCGAATCGGCCGCGCGCCTGGCTGATCGGGCCGACGTGCGCCGCGGCTGGGGCTATCTGCCCGATCGCGACCGCGAGGCGATCGTACAGGGAGTTAACGAGGAATTTCATCCGCGATACCGCGAGCAAATCGAGGACTACTATCGCGCCATCGCCGAGCAGGCCGAGAGGGAACCGTGATGACGGAAACTCGCCGGCACATGCTGATCCGCGCCGCAAGCGCCATCGCTGCGGCATTCGGAGCCGCGAAGCGTCAGCGAGCGGGATCGGGGGGCTTGATCGGCTGTGCCTCGGTCCGATCGCGGAGTGAGTGTGCGGTGCGCCGTCGGGCATCAACCGCCGGTCGGCGAAAGAACGGTTCGCTCGCGAACGGGGCGTGCGGATCCCGCTTGCTTACGCTGCGCGGCTCTGAAAGTGAAACGGTCCGCGCAGCGGACCCTGCGCACGGGCTGCAAACCCGCGCCACGCGGAAAACAGTCGGGGGCGGCTGTACCACATTTGACGCACCGAAGGGTGGCTGTAATTCACAACCGCAGCGCTGGCGCTTGCGGCTCGGATCATCGCTCGCCAGCCTCATGCTGTTCGCCAGCGCCTTCGCCGCACAGCCCGAGCAACCGCCCGCGCCGCCGGCCGCCAGCGCGCCTGCCGCGTCGCAGCCCGAGCAGCCCGCGGAACCCACCGCCGAATCGAATCCCGCCACGCGCGCCGCCGTCGAACGCGGCCTCGCCTGGCTCGCCACACAGCAGCAGTCCGACGGCTCCTTCGGCAGCGGCTCGCAATACGGCCGCCACGTCGCCATCACAGGCCTGGCCGGATTGGCGTTCCTCAGCGACGGCAGCACGCCGGGCCGCGGACGATACGCCGAGCAGGTCGATGGCGCGATCCGCTTCATCCTCGCGTCGACGGCCGACGAGTCGGGGCTGATCTGCGCCGAAACCAGCTACGGCCCGATGTACGGCCACGGCTTCGCCACGCTGTTCCTGGCCGAAGTCTACGGCATGTCGCCGCGCGAAGACCTGCGCGAAAAACTCCGCAAGGCCGTGCAGCTCATCATCCGCACCCAGAACGACGAAGGCGGCTGGCGCTACCACCCCGTCAAGGCCGACGCCGATCTGTCGGTCACGATCTGCCAGGTCATGGCCCTGCGCGCAGCCCGCAACGCAGGCATCGACGTGCCCAAAAGCACCATCGACCGGGCCATCTCCTATACCCGCCGCTGTCAGAATCCCGACGGCGGGTTTCGCTACATGCTCGACTCGACCGGCTCGATGTTCCCGCGCTCGGCCGCCGGCGTCGCCGCGCTGTTCTACGCCGGCCAGTACAAGGGACCCGAGGTCAAGGCGGGCATGGACTACCTGATGCAGCAGTTGCCCGGCAAGGCCCGCGCCCAGGGGCATTACTATTACGGCCAATACTACGCCGCGCAGGTCATGTACCAGGCCGGCGGGCGGTACTGGGACGAATGGTGGCCGGCGATTCAGGACGATCTGCTCAAGCAACAAACGTCGGAGGGCTATTGGCGGGGCGAAGCCGGCAACGAATACGGTACGGCGATGGCGATGATCATCCTCCAAATGCCGAATCGCCTGCTGCCGATCTTTCAAAAATGACGACCACCGGCCCTCGGCATGTGCGTAAAACTCTATGAAAGGTGGCGCCCTTAAGCCCCCGCGCGACCGGCCTTTGACCGCGCCGATCGCCGAAGGGACAATCGCAGGTTCATGTGACGCCCGCACTGCACATCCTGTTTTCGACTCTGCCGTTTGCGCCCGTCACGGCGCCACCCGACGGACCAGACGCCCCGACCGCTACCGCCTCATCGCCCGCCTTACGCTGGACCGTTCTGACCGCCGACGGCGCGAACCGCACCGGCCGCATCGCAACCTGGCGGCTCGACGCCGGACTGTCGCTGCGCGACGACGCGGGCAGCGAACAACTCATCGCGTCCGATTCCGTCGTGCGACTGACCAACGCGACGGTCGGCACACGTTCCCCGGGCGCGGCTGCCGACGGCGAATGGATCGTCGAGTCGATCGACGGCGAGCGCGTGGGCGGCACGATCAGCGGCGGCGGCGAGACGACGCTCTCGATCCGACATCCACGGCTGGGCGAGCTGTCGTTTTCGCTCGATCGGCTGGCGCGGATCGAACGCGCCGATCTGGCCGCGCGCGACCCGGCCGACGACCGCGACGCCGATGAAGCGCCGCCCAGCGAAGACCAGGTCTGGCTGCGCAACGGCGATCACTCCGCCGGCATCATCGACCGGCTGGACGAGCGCGGCGTGTCGCTTCAGACCGGCCGGCGACGGCAGGAATTCCCCTGGTCGGTGCTGCGCCGCGTGCGGCTGGCCAATCCCGAGCCGAAGGGTCCGCCGGCGGCGCGGCGCATGGTGCTCGCATGCGCCGATGGCGCCGTGCTCATCGGCGAAGAAATCGACTGGCGCGACGACCGCGTGCGGCTGACGCGTGCCGGCCGCGCGGGCGTGACTCTGAATGCGAGCGACGTCCGTGCGATCCGCGTCGATGGCGGACGCTGGTGCTGGCTGAGCGATCTGCCGCCGGCGAAGTTCGAGGCGACGCCGTTCATGGATCTGCGCTGGCCGATGCGGCGCGATCGCAACGTTGTCGGCGGTCCGCTGGTCTGCGGCGGCGAGCCATGGGACAAGGGCGTGGGGCTGCATTCGGCCGCGCGCGTGACCTGGACGTTGGAGGGTCGCTACGAGCGTCTGGCGATGCGCGTCGGCATCGACGACTCGGGCGGTCGCTGGTCGGACGTCGATGTCGAGATTCGGCTGGACGGCCGAGCCGTAACGAGGTTCGAGCACGTGCGCTGGGGCGAGCCGCCGAGGCCGGTCGATCTCGACATGTCGGGTGTTCGCGAGCTGACGATCGTCATCGGCTTCGGCGACCACGGCGACTTGCAGGACCGCGTCAACCTGCTCGACGCCGCCCTGGTGCGGCGATAACGCGCCGCGCGGCGTTGGAATCGCGCAGAATGGTCAAGCCCTCGCGCGTGGACACGATCGGATTGCACACACAGGCCACCCGCGAGGGCTTGGCCCTGTTGACGCATCCAGGCGTCCGACCCCGTCCGCGCTCCAAGTTGTGCGCACCTGCGCCCGACGCGCCGAAGCCCGAAAGCCAACGGCTGAAACTCATGTCCTAAGGCTGATGGCTGATGGTCCGCACATCGGACCGAATGGGCCGCCGGCTACTCCAGCGTCCACGCCCGATCGACCGATGGCGGATCGAATTCACGAAACAACCCGTCCGGATCGAACTCCGCCCGCCACCAGGGGACGAACCGCTCGCGCATCTTGTACAGATCGTCCGGCGATCGCCGCGGCCCCAGCACCGCCGAAAGCTGCAACGACCGCTGATCGCGAAGCACCACCAGCGCGATCCGCGTGCCGGGCTTGCGCTCTTCGATCATCCGGCGGAATCCGTCCGTGCCGTTGCTGATGCGCGTGCCGTCGATCGACAAAACGAGGTCTCCGGCGCGCAGTCCCGCGCGCTCGGCGCCGCTGCCCGGCACGACGCGGATGACGCGAATGCGGTCGCCCTCCAGCGGATTGGCCGCGTTGTACTGAATGCCGAGGAACCCGTTGCCCTGCTTCTGCCCGTGGAAAAAGTAGATCAACTCGACAATGTAGTGAATTCGCCGCCGCACTTCGTAGTTCCGCGTGCGGCGGAACTCCTCCTTCAACGGCGGATACGCCGCTGGTCCGGCAAAGAACAGATCGTCCGATGCGCGTTGCCGCGTCGACCAGTCGGGATCGCCCAGCGCCTTGATCAACTCCGAAATCTGCTCCGGCGTGTACGTCAACTCCGCGCCGGCGGCGTTCGAGGACGCAACCGGCGTTTCGGCCGTTGCGCCGGTCGCATCCGACGGCGCCGGCCGGCTGGCCGGCGACGATGGCTCCGCGGGCGGCTGCGCGGCGACCGCGGACAGTGCGAGCAATACCGATATGAACATCGCCATCCTCGGCCCTTGTCGGCTCGCCCGCATTGTAGCACGCGGTATGCTACGTCGGTGCGAACCGTGCTCCTCGTCGGCTACTGGTTTCCTCCCGCCGTCGGCGCCGCGGCGCAGCGCATGCTGGGTTTCTCTCGTTATCTGTCCGAATTCGGCTGGCGACCGGTCGTGCTTGCGGCCGGCCGATCACACGAACAGGGCCACGGCGACGTGCTGCGCGTGCCCGATCCGGCCGGCGATCCGGCCACGGCGTTCGCCGACTACGAGTGGCCCGCCGCCGCCGCCCGCGCGCGCCCGTTGCGCGGCTGGCTGTTTCCCGATCGCATGTTCCTCTGGCGCGGCCGTGCCCGCCGCACGGCGCGCCGCGCCTGGCGCGACGCGCGGCCCGACGCGGTGCTGGCCAGCTTTCCGCCGGCCAGCGCGGCGGCGCTGGGCGCGGACCTGGCCGCCGCGTTCGGCGCGCCGTTCGTGCTCGACATGCGCGATCTGTGGCTCGGTCCGGGCGGATACGAGCCGCCGTCGCCGGTACATCGCGCCGCTCACGAACGCCTGGAGCGTCGCGTCACGCGCGCCGCGTCGGCCATCGTCGCCGTCTCCGACGCCATGAGCGACTTTCTCGCGCAACGGCACGCCGTGGAGCGCGGCCGGATCGAAACGATCGTCAATGGTTTCGACGCCGATGACTGCCTGCTCGCTGAGTCTTCGCCCGAGCGCGGCCGCATCGTCATCGCCCACGTAGGCACGGTGATCCGGCGCAATCGCCCCGACCTGTTTTTCGACGCCCTCGCCCGCGCGCCGCGGCAGTCCCGCTGGAAGGAACTGGGCGTGAGGTTCCGTTTCGTCGGCAATCTGTCGCCGGCAACCGCCGCGCGCCCGGAACTCGGCGGGCTGCTCGAAACGACCGGCCTGGTGCCGCACGAACAAGCCTGGCGGCAGACACAGTCGGCCGCGGCGCTGCTGCTGCTGGTCGGTGACTACGTAGCGCGCTGGGGGCACAACGCTAAAGCGTTCGAGTATTTGCGCAGCGGCCGACCCATCCTATGCCTGGAAGAAACGCCCGATAGCAACGACGGAAGGCTGCTGCGGTCGATCGCCGCCCAGCCCTGCGTGTTTGCACCGCTCAACGATGCTGCATCGGTCGCCGACGGCGTCGATCGGATCGTGGCGATCGCTCAGCAATCCCCGCCGCCCGCGACGCCGCCCGCCGCGCTGGACGCATTCGACCGCCGAACGGGCGCCGCGCGGCTGGCGTCGCTGTTGGAACGAGTCGTCGTCGCGTCGCAACGGGTTCCCTGATCCGCGCACCAAGCGCAAGCGCCGCGGGTTCCCGCGCATCACCGCGTGACCGCCGAACGGGCGCCGGCGGCTCGGATCGATCCGGGCGGCCCGCCGCGTTGCGGTGGGTTGACGATGATAAGAACGGGAACAACCCTCTCGATCGTGAGTCGACGCTCGTGGACGACACCCGTGCCGACCGCGGTATCGACAATCACCGGAACCCCGCCGCTCCCTCACAGTCGGGGACCGGAACAATCCCGGCGCACGCGATCAACCCTTCTCGATCTCATACTTCTTGATGCGATACCGCAGATTGTCGCGAGAAATGCCCAGCGCCCGCGCCGCCTTCGACTGATTCCATCCCGCTTCCTTCAACGCCTTCAGAATCAGCGCCTTCTCCGTGCCCCACAGCGCGCTCTCGGCCTTGTTCTGCGGCATGAACGTCTGATCGCCCGTAATCTCCCGCGGCAGATGCGCGCCGACGATCGGTTGACCGTCGGCCAGCAGCACCGCGCGCTCCATCACGTTCTGCAATTCGCGGATGTTGCCCGGCCAGTGATAGCTGGCCAGCAGCGCCATCGCCTCGTCGCTGACCGGCGGGCAGGCGCAGCGCAGTTGCGCGGCGGCCAGATGGGTGAAGTGATCGACCAGCAGCGGAATGTCCTCGCGCCGCTGCCGCAACGGCGGTATCTCGATCGGAAAAACATTGAGGCGATAGTACAGGTCCTCGCGGAACGCCCCCTCCTTCATCGCCACCTGAAGGTTGCGGTTGGTCGCGGCGAGAATGCGCGTGTCCGTCGAAATGGTCTGCGTGCCGCCGACGCGCACGAACTCCTTCTCCTGAAGCACGCGCAGCAGCTTGACCTGCGTGCTGGCCGAGATGTCGCCGATTTCGTCGAGAAACAGCGTGCCCTGATCGGCCAGCTCGAAGCGTCCCATCTTCGAGGCGACCGCGCCGGTGAACGCGCCTTTTTCGTGCCCGAACAGCTCGCTCTCCAGCAGCGTCTCGGGCAGCGCGGCGCAGTTGATCGCGATGAACGCCTTTTCGCGCCGCGGACTGAGCTGGTGAATCTGCCGCGCCGTGACTTCCTTGCCCGAGCCGGTCTCCCCCAGCAGCAGCACCGTCGCGTTGCTGCCGGCGACGCGCTGCACCATCTCCAGCACCTGCCGCATCGCCGGCGAAGCGCCGATGAAGTTGGCGTGCGACTTCAGCGTCTCTTTCAGGCCGCGGTTCTCGCGGACGACCGATTCATGCTGCTGCGCATTGTGCGCCGCGTTGGCGGCCAGATTGGCGAAAATCTGGAGCAGCTCCAGATCTTCCTGCTCGAACGTCCCGCCGATCTTGTTAAGCACCTCCACCACGCCGATGGTCTCGCCGCGATAGACCAGCGGGGCGGCGATCAGTCCGCGCGTGCTGAAACTGCTCTTGTCGTCGATCCCTTTGAAAAAGCGCTTGTCCTGCGCCGCGCTGCGAACGAGCACCGGCTCGGCCGTGCGGGCCACGTAGCCCGCGATGCCGAGATTCGCATCGAACTCTTCGCCCAGCAGCAGATCGCCGCGATCGCCGACGGCGGCGCGGAAAATCAGCTTGTTGCGCTTGCGGTCGAGCATCAGGACGCTGGACGCCTCGGCGTGCAGCACCATCGCCGCCGAGCGCACGATCGCGTCGAGAACGACGCCGATCTCCAGCGTCGCGTTGATGCTGGCCGATGCCTCGACCAGGGCGGACATCGTGCGCTGCGGCAGGCTACGATAGCGCGAGGCCGCCGCGGGTTCGGGGGCGTCGATCGGGATGGACGGAGCTTGGGACATGCCGGCACCGTGATTCGACATTAACCTCGGTCAACGTGCGAGTCAACAAAAACGGGTAAAAGTGCGGATGGCAGAATACACGCATTTTCACCCGTTTGTCCTTCAGGTTATGAGACTTTATTATCAGATTTGATTCCCTGTGTTTCTAGCACCGCTTTTGGCCGTTCAATACAACAGTCGACCCCAACGGCTCGCGGCAAGGCACAGGGGAATGTGTTTCGCCGGGGGACACAACCTGCCGGCCCAATTGCCGCCTGTTTGCAGCGAACCGGCCGGTCCGGTTGGCGTAGGAAAGGTGTAACCCCGTGACGGCCCCCAGGACGAACCGCGAGCGGCCGAGCGACGAAGAGTTGCTGCGCCGGCACGTCCAGGGCGACCGCCCGGCGTTCGAGGAACTGGTCCGTCGTTATACGGACGAATTGCATCGCTTTCTGGCTCGCTTCCTCGGGCAGCGGGCCTGGGTCGAAGACGCGATTCAGGAGACCTTTTTGCAGGTTCACGTGTCGGCGGCGACGTTCGACGCCACGAGGCGGGTCAAGCCGTGGCTGTTCACGATCGCGGCCAACAAAGCGCGCGACCTGTTACGCACGCGGACCCGGCGGCGCGAAGTCTCGCTCGACCAGCCCGCCGGACCGGAGGCTTCCGACGACTCCGGATGCGTGATCGAACAGCTTGCGGTGGACGAGTCGCTCGTAAGCGAGGACCTGGCCGAGCGCGAAGAATCCGAACGCGTCCGCCGCGTGGTGATGTCGCTGCCGGAACACTATCGGGAGGTGCTGATTCTCGGCTATTTCCATCAGTTCCCCTATCGGGACATCGCCGAGATTCTCTCGGTCCCGATCGGAACGGTGAAAAGCCGCCTTCATGCGGCCGTCGCTCATTTCGCGACCGCCTACAAGCGCATGACGGCGGCGTCGGCCTCGAGCCGAAATGCGGCGATCTGACAATGGGGGTTACCGAACGCGTATGACGGATTCGCCACACAACGCAAAACACGACCTCATCGGCTATCACCTCCGGCTGCTCGATGCGAACGAAGCGGCCGACGCGGCCGCGGCGGTGCAATCGTCCGCGGACGCGCAGACCGAGCTGGCCGACGTGCAGCGCGACCTGGCGCCGCTGTCGCAATGGACCGTGGCCGCCCCCGGCGACGACCTCATCGACCGCATTCTGGCCCGCACCGCACACGCCCCTCGACTGATTCCCGCGACGAAAAATACACAGCCCGCACTGGCGCGCGGCGAGTCCGCGCCGCGCAGCGACGGGCCGATGGTCTCACTGCGCGAACTGGCCGGGCTGGCCGCGGCGATCGCGCTGTTCGTCGGCGTGTTTACGCCCGCCTACAGCAACAGCCGCGCGCATGCTCAACGCGTCGCCTGCCTCGACAACTTCCGCACGCTGGGCGCGGCCAACGCGGCGTACGCCAGCGCATTCGGCGGCGTGCTTCCCTATGCCGGGGCGACTCCCGCCCCGTGGCTCAACCACGTCGGACCCGCCGGCGTGCAGCCGGTCAACACGCGCCACGTCTTCCTGACGCTGCGGCTCGGATTTGCTCGCGAGCCGAAGCTGTTCGTCTGTCCGGGCCGCTCCGGAGATCGACCCATGCCCGACGAGGCCGTTTCACAACGTGACGACTTCTCGCGACCGGAGCACTACAGCTACAGCGCGTTGTTGCAGGAACAGGCCGTTCATTCCGAACGGTGCAGCCCGGTCCTGCCGTTGATGGCCGACTGCAATCCGATGTTCGATCCGCGCTGCGGGAACTGCGGCACGGGGTGCAGGGCGGCGCCGGTCGAGAACTCGACCAGTCACGGTTTCGGCGCCGGCCAGAACGTGCTGCGGGCCGACGGCGCGGGCGTGTGGGCGACCACCGCGCGGGTCGGACCCGATCGTGATGATATTTATCGTTTGGCGGACGTGCTGGAATACACCGGCTACGAGCGCCCGACCTCGAACACCGACACATTTCTTGTCCCGTAGAAGCACTCCATCGTATCTAAGCGTGTTAGTCGAGCCGTATGCGCCGGCGCCGTGATCGCCACACGAGATGCGCACGTCACACCGTGCGGCGCCCATTGCCGGTTGCACGCTCACCCGGCCCGATGCCCTGGTCGCTTTCGAGACGCAAACGCTTCCTCACGTGCGCGTCTCGTTTCACGCGTGGCACAGGTTTGCAGCCCGCGCGAATTGATCCGAGCCGCGCAGCGCCAGCGCAGCGGCTGATCCGAGCCGCGAAGCGTGAGCGAGCGGGATCGGGCGGCCAAGACCGCGACCGTGACATTCGAACGCGCAGAACGCGTGCGGCGCGCCGTCAGGCTTCGGGCGCCCGTGCGCGAGCAATGGTGGGTTGAGTACAACCCACCCTACCTGGGCGCCCGTGCGCGAGGGGACGGGTCACGTTCCCTTCCGGCTGGCGGATCCCGCTTGCTGACGCTGCGCGGCTCTGAATGTGTGACGGTCTGCAACGCGGACCCTATTCACGGACTACAAGCCCGTGCCACGCGAAGCGCTTCGTCGCAACAGCATCAGTCCGGCGGCGACGCACGCCACGCCGACCGGCGCGACCCAGGCCGGGCTTTCGAGCCGCCCCGATGCATCGGCGCCGAAGAACGCCGCCAGCGATTCATAGCGCGTGCACAACAGCAGCAGCGTGTTGTTGACGCCGTGAACGAACATCGACAGCAGAATGCTGCCGGAGCGCCAGCAGACATACGCCAGCAGCGCGCCGAGCAGCGTCGTCAGCAGCAGCTTCTCGACCATCATGTGAAACAGGCCGAAGAGCAGCCCGACCGTCACACACAACGCCAACGGACGCAGCACGTCGCGCAGACCGGCCAGCAGCACGCCGCGGAACATCAGTTCCTCGCAGATGGCCGGCGCGATGCCGAAGACCAACACCATCAGCACGATGTTTCCGTCGCCTATGAGCCGCTGCTGTAGCTCCTGCATGGCAGGATTGTCCGTCGACAGCGCGCCGACGGCGACCTGAATGCGCGTGATCAGGCAGGCCAGCGGAACGATGCCGGCGGCGATCAGCAGCGCGCCCGGCACCGCGTGGGGCGCGGGGCGGTTCAGGGATAGCGTGGCGCGCCAGTCGGCGCGGACGAACCACGTCACAAGCAACGCCGGCGCGGCGAAGAACAGCACCTGGCTGCCCAGGATGACCCAGCGAAAGCCGGCGGCCGACGTGGTTTCGGTCACCAGCGCCGACTGCCAGTAGAACTGCACCGGAAACATAACCGCCAATGTCAGTAATGCGACCGACGCCGGCGGCAGCAGCTTGGGCCGGATCAGGCGGCGGTGGAACAGCGCCTTGTAGCTGCCCACGTCGGTGAACAGCACCGCTTCCTGACCGTACAGTCGCGCCGCACCGAGGACGGCGGCGGCGGCGTACAGACAGGTCGAACCAAGCACCAGCACGATGCCGCCCACGTCGTACTTGCCGAGGAACAGTTCGCGGATGAGTGCCACGATGTTGGCCACGGGCGTCACGGCCAACATGCCGGTCAGCGACAGCGTGGGCATGTAGGACACGATCATCGCCGGCAGAATGGCGACGATGACGACCGGCATCATGTAGTTCTGCGCTTCCTTGAACGACCGGGCGAAGCTGCACACGGCCAGCATGATGGCCGAGAAAAAGACGACAAACGGCACCATCGTCAGCAGCACGATCGGCAGTACGCGAAACGACAGCGCCGTGACGTCGGCCGCTTCCCCCAGCCGCTGGGCGATGGCCTCGGCCAGCCCGCCGAAACGCACCGTGAGAAAAATCGACGCGAGGTTGAGCGTCGTGATCGCCAGCGTGATCGCGGCGATGACGAGGAACTTGCCGGCGACGATCTGCATGATCGGCGCCGGCGCGGCCATGAGCGTTTCGAGCGTGCCGCGCTCGCGCTCGCCCGCCGTCAGATCGATCGCCGGATAGATCGCGCCGGTCACGGTGATGATCACGAGCAAAAAGGGCATGATCTGCCCCAGCAGCGAGCCGCCCAGCTTGGCCGGACTGGCCAGCGACAGCGGCCGGATCTCCAGCGGCAGCAGCACGTCGTGCTCCAGACCGTGATCGGCCAGCCGTTCGTCGATGATGCGCCGGCTGCACTCGTCGATGAGATCGGCGAGGTTCTCCTGGGCAACGTTGCTGGCGACTTCGGCCGCGTCGTAGAAAAGCATGACGCGGCGGTTGGGCGGAATTGCTTCGTCGTGCGACGGCGGCGGATCGAGCCGCAGCACGACGTGCAGCCGCGATTCGAGAATCAGCCGCTCCGGGCGCTCGGGGGAAACGACGATCTCGTACTGATCCGGATCGAGCCGCGCGCGGAATCCGCCGTGCGGCACGCCGGCCGGGGCCGATGCGCTCGCGGCGGCGGCGATTTCCTCGTCGAGCAGTCCGCGAAGCCAGCGTTCGTGATCGGCGTCCGGGACGCCGATGCGGTAGTGCTGGCGTTCGAGGCGTTCCTTTTCCAGCTTCAGGGCCTGAACGACGACGACCATCAGCAGCGGGTAGAGCACGACGGGCACGATGACCATCGCGACGAGCGTGCGGCGATCGCGCAGGGCATCGATCAGGTCCTTGCGGAAGACGACCCACACTCGTTGAAATCGAGCCAAGCAGTCCTGCCTCGCGTGTTACGGGCCGGTCGCCCGTGGGGCACAGCCGCCCCCGGCTGTGAATGGGGCACAGCCGCCCTCGGCTGTGAATGGGGCACAGCCGCCCTCGGCTGTGAATGGGGCACAGCCGCCCTCGGCTGTGA
>WYBU01000078.1 GCA_011525745.1 Planctomycetaceae bacterium
AAACGTCCGTTGAAGTGTCTTTGGAAACGCCCCTTTTTTCGATCAAGAGCGGGTCGGCCGGAGACGTTCTCGGCCGATGTTTTTGCCAACTTTCTAGACGTTTTGCCATTCTTGGTTGTAACTCACGATTCCACAGCCGGGGGCGGCTGTGCCACATTCCACAGCCGGGGGCGGCTGTGCCACATTCCACAGCCGAGGGCGGCTGTGCCACATTCCACAGCCGGGGGCGGCTGTGCCACATTCCACAGCCGAGGGCGGCAGAGCAACACGGTTCATTGAGGCGCGACGCGGCACGATGTAGAATCCGGGTTTTCGCCGCCGGCGCGGTCGAAGCTCGGATTCGGAATGAAAGTTGCACTGAAAAAATGGGGCTGGCGGCTGCTGCGCGTGGCGGTGATCGCCGCGGCGCTGTTCTACGTGATCTGGAACGTTCACTGGCACGACTTCGCCACGCTGGCGGATGGCAAGACGACCGTCCGCGCGTACGGTCAATCGGAAGACGGCACTCGGATTCTGGCCGACTTCGACAACGACGGGACGCCGGAGGAGCACGCGGCCAAGGAGTTCTCGCGTCCGAAAAGCAAGGATCCGAAGCAGGTCCTGCCGATCGTCGTGCCGGGGCTGCGGACGGTTCTGCATGAGACGCGCTGGGGGTACGTGGTCGTCGCGCTGGCGATCTTCGCGCCGAATTACGTCTTCATGGCGTGGCGGCTGCGGCTGCTGCTGCGCACCCAGGGCGTCTATCTGAGGCGGCGCGACGCGGTCAAGGTCAGCTACGCGTCGGCGTTTCTGAATTTCGCGGTGCCGACCGGTTCGACGGGCGGCGACATCTACAAGGCGTGGTACGTCGCGGCGCACGCGACCGGACGACGGACCGAGGCCGTCACGGTCGTGCTGCTCGATCGCGCCATCGGGCTGATCAATTTCATCATCATGGCGGCCATCGTCAGCCTGCTGAGCTGGATGAGCGGGCGCGTGGGCGTGCTGGGCGGATTCGTCGCGACGGCGTTTACGGTGAGCATTCTGGCGGGCTGCGCGTTTTTCTCGCAGCGCGTGCGGAAGCTGATCCGGATCGACTCGTGGCTGCCGAAGCTGAAGTTCGGCGATCACCTGGTGCGGATCGATCGCACGGCGTTCTCGCTGCGCGGCCATCCGGACACGCTGGCACGGGCGTTCATGTGGACGATCATCGTGCAGACGGTCGTATGCGTCGATGCGATGATCCTGGCGCGCGGCGTGGGGATGCAGGTCGATCTGGTGTTCGGGCACGTGCTCGATTTCTTCCTGGCGGTGATCGTCGGTCTGACGGTGTCGGCGCTGCCGGGCAATCCGCCGCAGGGATTCGGCGTGCTGGAAGGGATCATGGCGCACATCCTGACGCCGCACTACGGCGACTGGCCGCACATTTTCGCGGTGTGCATGGGGGTGCGATTGCTGCATCTGGCCTGGTCGCTGCCGGGGGCGCTGGTGCTGTTGATTGAGCCGCGGCCGAAGCCGCCGACGACGGAGGAAGCGCCGGCGTCGGATCATCCGGCGGTCGTTGACGCGGTGGCGACGACGGAGGCGTGACCGATCCGCGGATTCCCAGAAGTGAAGTGGCTGGAACGGAGGTTCACTCGACATCTTATCATCGTGAACCCGCCGAAACGCGGTGGGCCACCCGACGGGGACGGAAGTGAGAGGTAGCATCGTATGACTGCAATCGAACGCGACATCCAGGCGCTGGCGCCGGCGATGATCGACCTGCGGCACGAAATCCACGCCCATCCGGAGCTGGGTTACGAAGAGCGCGAAACTTCGCGACGCATCCTGGAGCGCATCGAGAATCTTCCCGGCATGACCGTTCGCAAGGGCGTGGCCGGCACGGGAATCGTCGCGACGCTCAACGCCGACCGCCAAGGCCCGTGCGTGGCGCTGCGGGCCGACATGGACGCGCTACCCATCACCGAGGAAACCGGCAAGCCCTACGCCTCGAAGCACGCCGGCCGGATGCACGCATGCGGCCATGATGGTCACGTCGCCTGCCTGGTCGGCGTGGCAACCGTGCTGGCGCGACACGCCGATGCGCTGAGCGGGCCGGTGAAGTTCATCTTCCAGCCGGCCGAGGAAAGCGGCGGCGGCGGCGAGAAGATGGTGGCCGAGGGGGTGCTGGACAATCCGCGGGTGGACGCGGCCTTCGCGCTGCACGGCTGGCCGACGCTGGACGTCGGCACCGTGGGAACACGGGCGGGACCGGCGCTGGCGAGCACGAATCCGTTCGACATCACGATTCACGGACGGGGGTCGCACGCGGCCTATCCGCATCGCGGCGTCGATCCGATCGTCATCGCCGCGCACGTGGTCGTGGCCTTGCAGACGATCGTTTCGCGGAACACGGATCCGCTGGATTCGGTCGTGGTGACGGTTGGCAAGATCGAGGCGGGCACGGCGGTGAACATCATTCCGCCGTCGGCGTTGCTGCGGGGGACGATCCGAACGTTGAATCCGCAGACGCGGCGTGAGACGGTCGAGCGGGTGGTGCGAATCGCGCGAGGCACGGCCGAGGCGCTGGGCGGGCGGGCCGAAATCGCGACGCGCGACGGCTATCCGGTGCTGGTCAACGACGCGGAGGCGGCGGGATTCTTCATGCGCGTGGCGCGGGAGTCGCTGGGCGACGAGCGTGTGGACGCGAATGTGCCGGCCAGCCTGGGGGCGGAAGATTTTGCGTATGTCGCACAGCGCGTGCCGGCGTGCTTCTGGCGGTTGGGCGTGCGGCCGAAGGGGACGGACAATTATCCGGGGCTGCACCATCCGAAGTATGACTTCTCCGATGATGCCATAGCTGTCGGCGTACGGTTGCATTGCGAGTTGGCGATGCGCTTTGCGCGGGAATGGAAGGGTGGCGCGGGAAGCCGGAAGTAGCGACGCCGAAAGTCGAAGCGAAACGTCGAAAAGTCAAAACAAAGGCACGGCGCCGGTTCCGCCCGGACCTTAATTTGTGACGGGAAAAGGCACGAAGGGAGGAAACGCCGTGCGGGACAACCGCTCGCAAGACGATGCTCCGCCGTGAGTTGTGCGGCGCCGTGATTGAATATCGTCGCGGGTCGCGGAGAATGCCGGCATTAGCAGCACGCAGGGGATGGGAGAGCGCGACGGGGCGACAGAAGGATTACGTTGAAAGTCAAGATTCATGGAGTTAGTGGACAGTTTACCTGCACCGGTTGTGATGGGCGGGAGCGAGGGCGTTATGGCGGAAATCGACGCAGCCTGGGAAGTTACCGTAGAAGACGTGAAGCGCATGATGGATCAGAGGATTCCGTTCCTTTTGATCGACGTGCGCGAGCCGGAGGAGCATAAAACCTGCCGAGTCGACGGCGCGGCGCTGATGCCGTTGGGCGAGCTGCCGCAACGCGTCGACGAGATCATGCGCCGCGCGGACGGGCGACCGATCGTGACGCACTGCCACCACGGCGGGCGCAGTCTCAAGGCGGCCGTGTTTTTGCGCGGGGCGGGCATTGAGAATGTCCGCAGCATGGCGGGCGGCATCGACGAGTGGTCCGTGCGCATCGATCCGCGAGTGCCGAGATACTGAGCGAAACGCCGAAACAGACGAACGGGCGCGGTGGAATAACGGTTGCGGCAAACTGGATTCCCGCGTGCGCCGGAATGACGGCTTAATGCTGAGAACTGACAACTGGCAACCGCTCTTGGCCTGTGGCATATGGTCCGTACAGCGGACCCTACGGGCTGACGGCGCCTCCCCCTGAACGCGCGGCGGTCAAATACTAGAATCGTCATGATGCATCCGGCAAAGATGATGATCGCCGTCGGCGTGATCGTGGCGGGGCTGGGTCTGGTGTGGCTGGCCCTGTCGCGGATGGGCATCTCGCCCGGCCGGCTGCCGGGCGACGTGACGGTTCGCGGCGAAAACTACGTCGTGTCATTCCCGCTCGTGACCTGCTTGCTGCTGTCAGCATTGCTGACGGCAATCGGATGGCTTGCGATGCGCTGGCGGGGACCGCAGTAATGTTGGCGTTGGCGAGCGCCTGGTGCGGACTGACCATGTGCGCGCTGGCGCTCGTGATGGCGTTCTACAGCCCGGCGTTCAACGACTGGACGCTGCCGATCGTGCTGTACGGTTCGGTCGTTGCCATCGGCTGCGGCGGGCTGGTGCTGATGCGCCGCAAGCGGCCCGACGACGTGGCGGACGCGGTCGCCGCACAGGCCGTGCAGGCCAAGGTCGGCATCGGCCTGGGCATGGCGGCGGTGATTGTCGTGTATGCCCTGTTCTCGCTGGCGAAGCCGCTGGTGGGGCGGGGCTGAATCGGGGCGGAGTTTCGTCACGCATCATAAGGAAGTAAATCGCGTTGTTTCTCCAGGGAGGCACGGTAAAGCCCTCGCGCAAGTCGGGGCCGGCGAATGCGAAAAACGTACCTGGCGGGCGCTTGGCCGTGTTGATCCGCGCAACGCGCGAATGTGGTAGCGGATGTACATTATTGCCGGAAGCGGTCTTGCTGGGCTTTCGCAGCGCGGGTGCGCCTTGGAACACACCGCAGGTGCAGCTGAATCATGGCCGACGAGTCGATTGAGATCGTGCTGAACGGACAAAGCGAACACGTTCGCGACGGCATCAGCCTTCAGTCGCTGATAAAGTCGCGCGGGCCGCGCCCGCCGTTTGCGGTGGAAGTGAACAAGCGGCTCGTCCGCCGGCCGGAGTACGACCGCGTGTTTTTGGGGGCGGGGGACCACGTTGAGATCGTGACGCTGGTGGGAGGCGGGTGAAGGCTGAGAATCGAAAGTCGAAAGTCGAAACCAAACGTCGAAACGTCGAAACGTCGGAACTTCGGAACGGGCGAGGAAGCCTTCAGAGTCGTGGATAGCCGGGAGACTTCAGCGTATGGCGCGTGCGGTTCAACAGGTTGACCGACCGGGGTCAGGGGGCGCGTGCGTGATGGCCACATCCGAGGCGGCGCCACTGCGAATACGCGGGCGTACGTTTCAATCGCGGTTGTTCGTCGGCACCGGCAAATACGCCACGTATGAGCAGATGCGCGCCTGTCTCGACGCCAGCGGATGCGAGGTTGTGACCGTCGCCGTGCGCCGCGAGCGGCTGTATGACCGCGAAAACCGCAGCCTGCTCGATTTCATCGATACGAAGCGCTACACGATTCTGCCCAACACGGCCGGCTGTTTCACGGCCGAGGACGCCGTGCGCGTGGCGCGGCTGGGGCGCGACATTCTCGAGCAGCTCGACAACCCCGGCGCAAGCTGGGTGAAGCTTGAGGTGCTGGCCGATTCGAAGACGCTGCTGCCCGAACCGATCGGCACGCTCGAAGCGACGCGCACGCTGATCGCCGACGGATTCGATGTGCTCGTCTATACGTCCGACGATCCGGCCATGGCGCGGCGGCTGAAGGAGGCCGGCGCGACCAGCGTCATGCCGGCCGGTTCGCCGATCGGCAGCGGGCAGGGTGTGCTCAATCCAAATAACATCAGAATTATTCTGGAAATGCTGAAGGACGGCGATCCGGATTATCCCGTGATCGTCGATGCCGGCGTCGGCACGGCCAGCGACGTCACGATCGCGATGGAGCTGGGCGCCGACGGAGTGTTGCTTAACACCGGCGTGGCTCACGCCCGCGATCCGATGGCGATGGCGCGGGCGATGGCCCATGCGATCGAGGCCGGCCGGCTGGCTCATCTGGCCGGGCGCATTCCCAGAAAGCTTTACGCCACGGCGTCGTCGCCTATGGAGAACCGGATCCAGGCGACGGCAGGATGATACAGGCGCGAGATTCCGAATTCGCGTCCACGCGCCGCGGGGCCCGCGTCCCAAAATCGTGATTCGAACAATGGCAGCCTCATCGTTGCGACTATCCACGCTTGTGCGATCCCGCCTTATCTCCCGCGTGGCTGCAATTTCTCTGTTCTCCGTCGCCCTGGCCTGCAAGCCGGGGACGACCGGGCAATCGGCATCGACTCAGCCCGCCGGCGAGCGCGTCGTGCTGTGCACGTTCGTCCCGATGTACGTATTCACCAGCAACGTCGTCGGCGACGCGGCGAAC
Source organism: Planctomycetaceae bacterium (assembly GCA_011525745.1). Taxonomy (GTDB): domain Bacteria; phylum Planctomycetota; class Phycisphaerae; order UBA1845; family UTPLA1; genus PLA4. Next base: position 6,045 of record WYBU01000078.1, read on the forward strand.
ATACGCATCGAACTGATCGCCCCGGCCGCGCTGGGCTGTCCGCACGATTACGATCCCCGGCCGTCCGACGTGCGCCGATTCTCGACCGCCGATCTGATTATCTCTCACGGCGACATCGACTCGTTCTGCGAAAAGCTCGTAGCTGCGACCGGTCGAAACATCCCGATCGTGCGCGCGGCACAGGAGTGCGCGGCCTTGCCGTCCGCTACGGCGGATACGCACGATCATGCCGCGGGGGATGATCACGATCACGAGGGGCACGACCACGCAGAGCACGATGAGCCGACGGCATCCGTAAATCCCCATGCCTGGGTCAGTCCGATCGAAGCGGCGAAGCAGGTCGGCGTCATCGAGCGAGCACTGGCCGCGACCTTTCCGGAACATGCCGAAGCTTTCGCCCGGAACGCACAGGCGTATCAGGTCAAGCTGGCGGCGCTGGCGGATGAGATGCGGTCGGCCGGCGCGGCGTTTCAGCATCGCAACGTCGTCGCCGCGCACGACGTCTTCGACTACCTGGCGCGCGATCTGGGGTTGAACGTGATCGGCTACATCACGCAGTACGCGCGCGGCGAGCCTTCGGCGATGGGGATGGCCGAGTTGACGCAGCGCATGCGGGAATCCGGCGCGGCGGCGATCCTGATCGAACCGTTCGCGGCCCGTGCGCCGGCTGACGCCCTGTCGCGCGAGACGGGCGGCACGCCGGTGATCCTGCTCGATCCGCTCGCAAGCTACTCCGGGACGCCGGATGCCGAAGCATACGAGCGTGTGCAGCGCGAGAATCTGGACAAGCTGAAGAAGGCGCTTGGCGGCGCGGAGCGTTCGACGCATTGATGCCGGCCGCGCCCTGACGCCGATGGGCGCGTACGTGCGTGAGAATGCTGAACCGAACCGCGATCCTTCACGCTCCCGCCTGGGACGCGAGCAGCGTCGCGGTTCGGTCCAGCCGCCCCACGCGCGGTCAGTCAATCGCTCGAACGTTCAGACGCAGCTCATTCGGACCGTCCGGCTCCAGAACAGCACGATAGGTGTTGCCGCAGAAGGCACAGGCCCATGATTGCCCCATCTCGCCGTCCGCGGGGCGCAGCAACGGCAAGGGGGTACCGCATTCGGAACAGTGGCCGATACGTCGCGCGGCCGGGTCGACGGCGCCGGCCGGACGCGCGCCGTAGTCGGCGGCGCGGCGAACGGCGTCGCGCAGCTCATCCGCTTCGAACGGCTTCTCGAGGAAGGCGAATACGGCGGCGCGGGCGGCATCGGCGCGAAGCTGTTCGGTCGGATATCCGGTGATGAGGATCGTTACCAGCGACGGAAGCGTGTGTCGCAACGATTCACAAACCTGAATGCCGTGTCGCGAGCTTCGCAGCATCCAGTCGGCAACCAGCACGTCGGGGCGAAATGCGCGAGCCAGCTCGATGGCGCGGACTCCGTCCTCGGCGGTCTCGACCTGGTAGCCTTCGGCGGTCAGCAACGACTTAAGCTGTGAACGATAGTCCGGCTCGTCATCCACGACCAGCACTTTCGCCATTCAGTTTCCCCTCGCACCGCGACTCCTGCGCGATCGGCAGGCGGACGGTGACCATTGTGCCCCGCCGGTGCTGACTGTCAATATCGATCGAACCGCCGTGATCCGTGACGATACCGTGACAGGTCGAAAGCCCCAGACCCGTGCCGCCCTGATCGAAGCGCGTCGTGAAGAACGGATCGAACGCGCGGGCGCGATGCTCCGGTGACATGCCGCAGCCGTCGTCGCACACCATGAGCACGACGTCGGCGGTGTCGCGCCGCGTCTGAACGGTAATCCGCCCTTCACCGGCGCAAGCATGCACGGCGTTTTGCAGCAGGTTGACGACGACCTGCTCCAGTTCCGTGTCGTTGCCGAGGATGGGTGGCAGGTCGTCCGTCAGAGTCAGCTCAAGGCGTACGCCGTGCTCGCGGACGTAGTCGCCGGTCAGTTCGACGGCGCTGCGAACGATCCGGTTTAAGTCGCTGGCCCACTTCTCGGACGACTCGCGCCGGGCGAAGCGCAGCACACCCTTGACGATGCGGGCGCAGCGGTTCACGTCCTCGGCCACCGCCTCCAGGCAGGACTCGACCGCCGATGCGTCGTTGAGCGAATGCCGGATGTCGTCCAGCCGAAGCAGGATCAGGCCCAGCGGATTGTTGATCTCATGTGCGATGCCGGCCGCGAGCGTGCCGATCGAGGCCAGTCGCTCGGACTGTCGAAGCTGCTGCTGTGATGCCTCGAGTTGGGCCGTGCGCTCGCGGACGAGTTGTTCGAGCCGATCGCGATGGCGAGCCAGCTCGCCTTCGGCCCGCCAGCGGCGCGTGATGTCGGCAAACGACGCCACGACGCCGAGCGGCGCCGTCGGATCGTCGCCGAACAGCGGCTGAGCATTGATCGAAATCCACGCCTGCTCGCCGTCGGGCTTGCGCAGGCCCATGACTACGTCATACTGCGGCTCTCCGGTCCGAAGCGCGCGGATCGCGGGATACGTGTCGCTGGGAAACGGCGTGCCGTCCTCATGAACGGTCTGCCAGCCGGGTTCGTCGGTAGACATTCGCAGCAGGCGTTCGCGCGGCAGCCCCAGAATGCGCTCGGCGCTGCGGTTGCAGTCGATGATGCGCCCGGCCCGGTCGAGAATGACGACTCCCTCGGCCAGCGCGGCCACGACGGTGCGATATCGCTCTTCATTGTCTCGTGCGCGGTGTTCGCCCGCGAGGCTTCGCTGCAACAGGCGCGAGTGTCGCCGCTGAAGCAGCCACAGCGACAACGGCATCAGCACACCGCAGACGAGGACAAACGCGATCATCAGGGGATCCAGATCGGCCCGCACCTCGCGCAGCAGCGCGTCGCTCGATCGATGAACGCCGACGAGCCATCCGCGCGACCGAATCGGGGCAAACGCCGCGATCTGGCTTTGTCCCAGGCTGGAGCGATAGCCGCCGACGTACTCCCGTTGCGCCGCGATCAGTTCGCGCAGGCGACATTCGGGCTGCGACTCGTTGCCAAGCACGGGATTGTCGCCGGGATCGGAGTCCACCAGTTGCGGAGCAAGCGAATGCAGCCGCATGAGCGAACGGCCATCGACGACGCAGACATAGGAGTCCGGCGCGCGGTCCGCCTGCGAATTCCACAACTCGTGAAGCATCCGAAGCACCTCCGCGTCCGGCCGGTCGGCGGCCTTGTCGCCGGCCGCCGCGATCAGCCGCGCGGTGCGAAGGTAGAATTGCTGGTGCGCCGCAACGCTTTCGTTCCGGGCGAGACGGTACGCAAGAACGGCCATGATCAGCGCGGCCAGAACGGACGCGAAGCCGAGGAGAATTGCGGGCCGCGCGGACGGCAGCAGGGTCGCGAGAGCCTGCGGGGCGATGAAATCCTCGCGGCGATCGGCGGACGCATTCATGACAGAATCCTCGGGCGGCGAAGCGTCGGCGGCCGTGCCGGCGTGCGCACCCGGACGAACTCACGTGTCGCGGCGCGGGCACGCACGGGCCAGGGCAACGCGCCGGCGCCGACGTTCCATGCCGATCGGCGTCAACGTCGGTTGCGCCGTACATTAGAATTGCCGCCCGGGGGAAAGTCACGCCGGCGCCGCGCTTGCGACGCGGCGGAATCGCGATAGGCTGAAAGGTAAGGGAGCAACGGAAATGACCGATCCGCGAATCGAGAAACTGGCCGACGTCCTCATCAACTATTCGTGCGCGTTGAAGCCCGGCGAGCGCGTCCTGATCGAAGCGATCGACGTGCCGCACGCGTTCACGAAGGCGCTGATTCGGCACACCCACGCCGCGGGCGGGATGCCGTTCGTGCTGCTGAAGAGCAACGAGATCGACCGCGCGCTGCGGATGAAGGCGACCGAGGAGCAGTTCGCGCTGATGGCCGACGTCGAGCGGATGCGCATGGAGAAAATGCAGTGCTACATCGGGGCGCGCGGCAGCCACAACGTCTCGGAGCTGTCCGACGTGCCCGGCGAAGGCCAGCAGGTGTACGAGCGGACGATCTGGAGGCGCGTGCACAAGGAGGTGCGCGTCAAGAAAACGCGCTGGGTGGTGCTGCGCTGGCCGCATCCGTCGATGGCGCAGATGGCCGAGATGAGCACCGAGTCGTTCGAGGAGTTCTACTTCAACGTCTGCACGCTCGACTACGCCCGCATGTCGCGCGCCATGCAGCCGCTCAAGGAATTGATGGAAAAAACCGATATCGTGCATCTGAAAGGCCCGCGCGACACGGATCTGACGTTCAGCATCAAGGGCATTCCGGCCGTTCCCTGCGACGGCAAACTCAACATTCCCGATGGCGAGGTATTCACGGCGCCGGTGCGCGACAGCGTCAACGGCGTGATTCAGTTCAACGCGCCGACGATCTACCGCGGCATGACGCACAACGACATCCGGCTGGTCTTCCGCAACGGCAAGGTGGTCGAGGCCCGCAGCTCGGCGAGTGACAAGCTCAACGAGGTGCTCGACGCCGACGAAGGGGCGCGCTACGTCGGCGAGTTCGCGATCGGCTTCAATCCCTACTGCGTCAAGCCGATGAAGGACATCCTGTTCGACGAGAAGATCGCCGGCAGCATCCATTTCACGCCCGGCGCGTGTTACGACGAGGCGTCGAACGGCAACAAGAGCAACATCCACTGGGACATGGTGATGATTCAGACGCCCGAACACGGGGGCGGCGAGATGCACTTCGACGGCCGGCTGATCCGCAAGGACGGGCGGTTCGTCGTGAAGGATCTCGAGGGGCTGAATCCGGAGAATCTGAAGTAGCCCGCCGTCAAGTGGCGGACCTGTATCGCCTGCGCGCCCGGTTGCGCGGTAAGTCGCACGCGGCCGCGTGGCCCCGCGCTGCGGCCGCGGCGCCTTCCATTCATCGCCCCGTCGCATTCCCTGCCGTTTGACAGATCGGGGGCCATTCGGTTCTGATATAGTGAGGAACGAGCGCGGATGCGCGGTCGCTCGACATTGCCTGACGCGGGTAGACCTGTCGCAATCCGTTTGATAGTCGACTCAGTCGTTGTCGTCGGCCTGGGGGGCATTGCCGCCCTTACCACGGGCACGTGAATCGGGATTCAGGTTCATGAGTGGATTGCCGCTCTCAACCAGAACTGTCGCGATCGCCCCCGACGGAACGGTGGGCGAGGATCTTCCCTGCCGCAAGTGCGGTTACAACCTGCGCGGGCTGAATCCGGATAGAATATGTCCCGAATGCGCCACGCCGGTGGGCCGGTCCATTCGCGGCGAATACCTGCGCTTTGCCGATCCCGACTGGGTCGAGACGATGGCCAGCGGGATGAACTGGATCGTCACGGGACTGTTCGTCGGCTTTGCCCTCGGCTGCGCCGGCGGGGGTACGGTCGCCGCCCTGGCCGCTACACGGGGCGCCGGCGTGGTTGAGAGCGAAGTGACGATGCTGATTCTCAGCGGCGCCGGCGTGATGGGCGCGCTGATTTCGCTCGTGGGTTACTGGAGGGTGACGACGCCCGATCCCAGCGGGCTGGTTGATGACGAAGGTCTCAACGCGCGGAAGCTCGTGCGCATTGCGTGGGCCACCAACGTGTTCATCGGCCCCTTGCAGCATTGGTGGCAGCGATTGTTGGGCGAGGTCGCGTTGCTGCCGATCGGTCTGAACGGCCTTCTCGGACTCATCGGCACGGTGGCATTGTTCATCTATGCGCGTCGAATGGCGCTTCGAATTCCGAACCCATCCCTGGCGAAGCAAACGCGGATCGTGATGTGGGGCATGGCGGCCACGCTCGTCGTGGGGCTTTTCGTCGCCTTTCTGGGCGGAATGATTGCGGCGATCGGGGCCAGGGCGGGACCGCCCGGCCCGGCCGGCGTTGCAGGGTTGGGCTACATGTCGGCGCCAACCGGTCCCCGGGGAGGCGCCAGGCTGCAACTCGTGCAGACGGCGTCCGGGCCTGTCTTTGTTTCGATTCCCCAGTCCACCGCCACCGACGCATCGTTGGCCCAGGATGATACGGAGGATGGCGAATACTATGACGATGAAGAAGAAGTTGGGCCTGCCTCCCAGGACGCAGGCGATGCGACCGCGTCAACCGCCGACGTGGCGCAGGGCAGCGCCGAACCACAGGAGCGCCCGGGAGCGCCGCGTCCACCGCCGCCGATGGGGGCTGGACCTTTCGGCGGCGTTCCGCCCACCGGGCCGGGGACAACCGCCGGTGTGTTCGGCCTGCCGCCCCGCATCGGTGCGTTTTTTACGGTGATGCTGCTCACGAGTTGCGTCATGGGACTGGGTTTCGCGGTATTTGGTATATGGTCGTTGATCCTGCTGTTCCGATATCGCCGCGAACTGATCGACGTCGCCGCCCAGGCGCGGGCGACGTGGGCCGCGCCGGCGCGGCCGGTTGCCGCGGCGGACCCGCTGCGACTGCCTTTTCGATGATTCCCGATATCGAACTGCTGCCGCGCGCGAGGGCTTGATCATGCCACTCCGGGAGTGATTGCGTTTGCCGATCGCGGCCGAGAGCGTGTTTGACAAGCCCGATTCAAAGCAAACGGTTGAAGTCGAGCATTTCGCTGCTCACGAAGACTACTCGGCGCTCCCTTCACGCTCCCGCCTTGGTCGCGTTCAGGGTCGCGGTTCCGTTCGGACTTCCCGGACGCGCTCTGCGGTTTGTCGTTCACAGCGCGATTCGCGCCCGCAACGCGAACACCAGCGCATCGCGGGCGCTGCGCAGGCCGCCCGGGTCGGCGATGTACTGAATGTCCGGCGTAATCGCCAGCCACGGCGTGAGCTGAATTCGATAGTACAGTTCGCCGCCGGTCTCGCCCCAGAACAGCGGACTGCGAATTCGACGAAAATCATCGGATGAACTGAGCTGGTAAACGCCCACCCCCAGCGCATCTTCGTTTCGCGTCGGAATCAGCCCCAGATACTGGAAGCCGGCCGACCAGGAGTGGACGATGCGATTGACTTCGCCGTGCCGGAACCCGTAGCGGAAAAAAACGCCCAGCCCCTGCATGTCGCGTGGACTTTCGCGATAGAGCAACTGATCGAAGCTCAAATAAAAACCGACGTCGTCGCGCTCCATGTCCGGCGGCAGGTTGACACCGGCCGGGCGCGGCTCGAAGACCGCCTTGGGCCGCGGATCATAGACCGTGCCGAATCGATACGTTCCGGGCAAATCGCCGCGCGGGCTGCGGAACTTGAGGCGCAGATCGGTCTGGAAGAAGCCGAAGAAATCCATCCCGTCGTGAAACGTTGTGCGGAAACCGTCGCGATAGAGCTGCGCGGCGCCGTCGGCCGCCCCCAGCACAAAGCCCAGCCACTCGGTCGGGTCGATGAACACGGCCGTGCCCAGGCCGATCGGCAGCGGCACCGCGGCGACGTTGTTGTTGTCGAGCATCGTATTCATGAACTGGATGTCTTCGCTGTTGGCGAAGGCGTTGCGGTCAACGATGGTCTGAAAATCGAGATACCCGATTCGCCACTGAACCTTGCGGCCGAAGAACGCGTGTTGATACCAAAGCTGATCGATGTAGATCGACTTGTCGTCGTCGGCGTCGTCGATCGGATCGGACAACGCGCCGACGAACGGATTGACGTTCAGCCCGAACTGCTGTCGCGCGTGCATCAGCAACATGCCGCCGCGGATGAACTTCAGCTTTTCGAAATCAAGCGTCAGAAAGATGTCGGACGTGCCGCTGTGCTTCTGGGCGTTGTTGGCGTTCCGTCCGCCCTTGACGTTGACGCCGTATTCGTGGACGTAATACACGTCCAGCCGAATGCCCGCGTCCTCGAGTTTCGTCCGCGCGCCGCCCCAGTCGCCCGTCATGCGCGGCCAGTGCCAGAAGTCCGGCGGCGCGGGCTGCGACGCCGGCGCGCTGCACGGCATGCTTGCGGGAACGTCGCTCGGCTGCGAGGCAGGTGCGGACGACGGCGGCTGTGCGATCGCGGCCCCCGCGAACAGGGCCGACAGCGTCGCGATCATGAGCGTGTTCACGCCGCAATTACCAGCAAACGGCGTGCCGCAGTCAACCCGAGCGTTTTGATCCGCAAGGGCCGGGAGCATATCCTGTCAGGAAGTGTTGGTCGCCCGACTCGGTCGAGCCGTGGGGAGCACAGGCGCCCCCTGCCGTGATGAATGTGGCACGGCAGCCCTCGGCTGTGACAGTGCAACGCTTGGTCACGTGCGCGTCTCGTTTCGCGTGGCACGGCCCCGGCGGCCGTTTGAAATAAATGCCGCCACACGCCAGGATTGGAGGGCGAGACATCGCCAGCAGATCGCGAAACAAATCGAAGCGGGACACCCAGCGCACCAAGTCCGCGGCAGCCGGCGGATCCGCGACAGCGCCACACGTTCGGAATTTGGCGCGACCGGGAACCGATGGGCGGTCGCCGCGACGAGGCCTGCTGGGCGCCGCACTGTGCCTGCTTCTGCTCGTGGGAATCGGGAGCGTCATCTACTTTCGCGGCCGTGATCGGCCCATTGAGCGTCCGCACGGCCCCGGCTCGCCGGCCGGCTGGCCGTCGCCTCGGCCCGGAAACATCCTCATTGTCACGATCGATACGCTGCGCGCGGATCACATGTCCGCGATGGGCTATCCGCGACCCACGACGCCCCATCTCGATCGCTGGATGGCTCGGGGCACGCGGTTCGACTGGGCATTCGCAACGGCGTCGTTCACCGTTCCGTCCCATGTCTCGATCTTTACGGGCCTGGACCCGAGTTTTACCTCGACCGGCCTGGAAAACGGACAGAAATTCGCGCTGGATACCAGCTACACCACCCTGGCGGAAATGTGCTCCGCCGCAGGGATGTACACCGCCGCCGTTGTCAGCAGCGACACGCTCATGCGCAAGGTCGGCCTGGACCAGGGCTTCGCCGACTACGAGGACGCGATTCATTGGAAGCGCAGCGCCGATCAGGTCCGCGGCGGACTGGTTTCGAAGGGCAAGCAGCCGGCCGACATCGCCTGCACCAAGGCGGCGGTCAAGATCCGCAAGGCCGGCGAGCGGCCCTATTTCGTCTGGCTGCACCTGATGGATCCGCACGGCCCGTATGTTCCGCCGCCCGGCTGGGTCGAGCGCGTCTGGGGTAATTCGGACGCCGTCGCGACGGGAACCGGCCGGCAGGTGCCGCCGCCGCGGAGCAATCGCGATTCGAGCGGCCTGCGGTCGATTCCGTATTATCAATTCACGGCGACGAAGGGCACGGATTACGACGATTACGTTCGTCGCTACGATGCAGCCATTGCATTCACCGACGACGAGCTTGGAAAGATGCTCGACGAGCTGGAGGCTCAGGGCAAACTGCGCGACACGCTCGTCGTGATCACGTCCGATCACGGCGAGGCGCTGGGCGAGGATGAGTTCTTTTTTGCCCACAGCCAGTCCGTGGGCGTCGAGCAGGTACGCGTGCCGCTGGCGTTCATCGGGCCGGGAGTGGCGGCGGGGCGCGTGATTACGACGCCGGTCTCGAACATGGATATTTTCGCGACGGTTTGCGATGCGCTGGGACTGGACGGCAGGACCGGTCGCGACAGCGCGAGCCTGGCCGGCGTGCTGACCGCATCTTCGTCGCCGGCCGGTCGAGCGGCGTATTTCGCCGCACAATCGCAACGTGGCGTGGCCCGCGATGACCGATATTATCGACGCGACCGTGCGGCGGCGTCGGATGAGAATTTCTGGAAGTTCAACTACAACTCCGGCGGTCCGCACCGTCCGTGCGGCGAGCAGTTTCTGGAGTTACCTTCGGGCCGTCCACTGGCGGCCGTGGAAGGCGCGGAAATCAAGGCGGCGCTCGACGCCTACTGGCCCAGGGCCGAGGCGGCGCTGGTCGAAACACCGCGAAACCGACTGGTCAATCGCTCGGTGCAGGAAAAAAAGGCGCTGGAGAACCTCGGGTATTTGGTCGACGACGACGGCGATGAGAAGGAGAAACGACGGTAGGACCCTGCGCGCGGCCCAATGCCTGGTTGGAGACCCCGAAAACGCGGATTTCGGATCCAAGCCCCAACCGCCGGCGCGTGGGGTTGGCTTGCTGCGAGCCATGCCGACGCGCTTGCGCTCGCGGCCCGAAACAACCGGGCGGCCCGCCGCGAAGCGGTGGGATCACGATGACAGAACCCTCGGACAATCGCTCATTGCTCTGGAGCGTGAGTTGCGAATTCGTCCTGACGATCCGGGTTGCGGCGCGGCAACCCCAGTTGAGAATGTGAGACACCGCCACGATGAGTAAACCCCGCCTCGAGCAAGTGTTTGCCAGCATTCGCGGCAAGCAGCGGACGTTCAGCAAGCGCATCGTCGTTCTGCCGGCCTACAACGCCGCGCCGACGCTCGAAGCGACGATCGCCGACATTCCGCGCGGTTCGGTAGACGAGATCATTCTCGTCGACGATTGCAGCCGCGACCGCACCGTGGCCATCGCCCGTTCGCTGGGGCTGACCGTTATCGAGCACGAAAAGAACCGCGGCTACGGCGGCAACCAGAAGACCTGTTACGACGCAGCGTTGAAAAAAGGCGCCGACGTGGTGGTGATGCTGCATCCCGACTATCAGTACGATGCACGGCTGATTCCCTATTTCATCGGCTTTCTCGAAAAGGGAGTCTGCGACGTCATGTGCGGCTCGCGAATCCGTACGCGCCGCGAAACGATCGAAAGCGGCATGCCGGTTTACAAGTACATCAGCAATCGATGTCTGACGATTCTCGAGAACATGGTGCTGGGACAGAATCTCGGCGACTTCCACTCCGGATTTCGCCTCTACGTGCGCGAGGTGCTCGAGACGATCCCCTTTCACGACAACTCCGAAGACTTCGTCTTCGACTCGCAGTTCCTCGCTCAGGCGGCCTATTTCGGCTTCCGCATCGGCGACGCACCGGTGCCGTGCCGCTACTTCGACGAGGCTTCATCGATCAACTTCCGCCGCAGTACGAAGTACGGCATCGAGACGCTCAAGACGCTCGGTAGCTTTGCTCTGGCGAAGAGCGGCATCTACCGTTCGAAGCTGTTCCGCCCGGCGAAATGGGCTGCGACGGACGGGGATGGCGGAAAATAGCGGCATGTCTCGTGGGGTGCGATCAGGGCTATTCATGTTGATCCCCTTCGGGGATGGGATGGCAGCGTCGTCAGAATGTCGAGGCGGCTGTTCCCGGGAGGAGTTGGGGCCGTTGCTCAACAGGGGCGTCATTGCGCGCGCCGCGCCGTTGTCAGCGTTGGCCAACCAGCCCATCCCTGAGAGGGATGAACGTGAATAGCCGTGGGTGAAACCCACGGTAACGTACGTTTTTTAATCAATGGGAACCCTGAAGGGGTTCCAGCACGCGCCGAATCGGCACGTCACGCATGGGACGCATTGGGATCGAATTGGCCCAGGCGCCGCATTTGTCCGGCCCCTTCGGGGCCGACTTCTATACGAAGGGACCGCCTTCCGTGGGCCGCGCCCACGGCTATTCACGTTGATCCCCTTCGGGGATGGGAGGCCAATGCAACGAGTAGGTCGCAGCAGCAGTTCCCGGAAGGGTTGATTCCGTTGCTCAACACCGGCGTAGTTGCACGTGTGCGTTGCACCGCTATTCTCGATCGCGCAGCAGCCCATCCCTGAAAGGGATGAACGTGAATAGCCGTGGGTGAAACCCACGGTAACGTACGTTTTTTAATCAATGGGAACCCTGAAGGGGTTCCAGCACGCCGCGGCGCACGCACGCGACCGTGACGTCGATCCGCGCCGCCGGGGATCAATCGTGAGCACCTACACGCAAATCATGTATCACATCGTCTTCTCAACCAAGAACCGCGTCCGATGCCTCACGGCGGACCGGCGTGAGGACCTGTTCCGATACATTTGGGGTATCGTCAAAAACCATCAGTGCCATCTGTACCGCATCAACGGCGTCGAGGACCATGTGCACATCCTCAGCAGCCTGCATCCGACCGTTTGCCTGGCGGACTTGGTCAAGGCCATCAAGACGGGCGCTTCCAGATGGATCAGGGACGAGCGGGTTTTTGCGGCGTTCACGCACTGGCAGGACGGCTACGCCGCGTTCACCCATTCGATGACCGACAAGGATCGGCTGATTGAGTACATTCGTAATCAGGCTGAGCATCATCGGGTCCGTTCGTTCGAAGAGGAACTCGCGCGACTGTTGAAGGAGGCCGGCGTTGAGTACGACCCGAAATATCTTGCGTGACCGGCGCGTGTGCGAGGAGAGCGTACGGCAACAACGTAATTTCGACCGCCGTGGGTGAATGCGGGAACGCCCCAGCCTTCCGTGGGCCGCTCCCACGGCTATTCACGTTGATCCCCTTCGGGGTTGAAAGGCAGCCCGGCCTCACCGTGGCCGACATTCGCGAATAGTGCCGCGTTTTGTGGGATACGCCCACGGACTTCGATACCCTTTCACGACTCTTTATGGATAGAACCTCCCCATCATCCGCGGAAACGGAATCGTCTCGCGAATGTGCTTCAGCCCGCACAGCCACGCCAGCGTGCGCTCCACGCCCAGGCCGAAGCCGCCGTGCGGGACGCTGCCGTATCGCC
>WYBU01000079.1 GCA_011525745.1 Planctomycetaceae bacterium
GGCCGGAGTCGGAGCCGACGGTGGCGCAGGCGTTCAGCGACGTGGGCAATCCGTTCATGTTCCAGGGGGTTCCGCACTTCGCGCTGGACACGGCCGACGACGCCGAGACCGCCACGCTGCCGCTGAACCATCACCGTGCCCGCTTCGCCGATCCGGTGACGGGGAGGTGGGGGAGCAGGGACAGTCTTGGCTACTTGGACGGGCTGAATGTATACGAATACCTCGGATCATCGCCGATTACATCAACCGACGCCTTCGGACTTTTCACTCCACTCGGTGAACTTGGACCGCCCTGCGAACCCGATGTCGGTGTGCCTGATCGGCCGCCAGGCGATCCAACAGGCGGCCCATACAACGCTCATGATTGCCGCGAGACTTGCCATGAGATTGCGCAACAGTGCACATCAGAATGGGGTTACGGAAGTGATTGTGCGGATTGCGAAGCTAAGTGCATAGATGGCTGTTATAGGGATGCCCCAACCAATGTGACCGGCATGGAGTGGGCTGTATCCACCTGGATGGATGTTTGCTCCACAATCGGCTTGCTCGAAGTGGATGCGATCGGCGCTGGAATCAGTAGGTACCGGTTGCCGGACGGCAGCTTCGACTGGGAACGATACAAGGCTGAGCGAAATCACTATGTCCAACACAAGAATCGGAAGAGCGCGCGGGACGCATCCCGCAATCGAGCACCTTCGGAAAAGCATTCAAAGCCTGGGCATCGCGGGCAGCGTCGCCACTTTCATGACGCGCGTAATAGGCACATTCATCACATGTGGGGAAAGACAACAGATGTCATCCGCTCATGGTTAATCTTCGGCACGGGCTTTCAGTTTGGGGTATGTAAAACCTGTGGCGCTGTTGCGAACCCAAGGGAATGTGCGCGCCGTGGCTGCAGTGGTCCGCGCGCATAGGGAGTCGTAGTGTCAACAAAACACACAGCGAATAGACGTCTGGACAAGACTACGCGAAGTACTCGCATGATCGCGTGGTATTTTCATGTCGAGGGCGAATCTACGAAGCCAATCCCGCAATACAGGGGAAGAAGGATGGGCTTTTTTGTATCATGCGTGGCACCAGGTACGACTGAAGCGGACGCGCTGGAAAGAGTGAAGTCCGCACTTGATAACGACGGGCTTCGCATCAAGCTCGTTCATCAACGAGGGACCGTAAAGAACTCGTGGTGGCGAGACGAGGAATTCACGCAGCTTATGAAGGATTTCGGCAAGCATGCGATTACTTCCGGATGTGTTCAGTTTGATACGTTTCATACATGGCCGATCGGAAGTAGTGCGCGCCGGCGTGCCCGCTAGGAACATATGTTTACGCTACGCTCGTGTCGAAACGAGAAGGATGCCTCGCCCATCGCCTACGCGCACGACCGGGCCAACCGCCTGACGGACTGGGCCGGCCACGCCCAGGCCTACGACCTGGCCGGGAACGTGACGCTGGCCTTCTCGGCCGCGGGCGACAAGAGCTACACGTACCGTTACGACCACCTCAACCAGCTCACGGCCGTGTACGACTCGACCGACACCACGCGCAAGGCCGCGTTCACCTACGACGCCCTCGGCCGGCGGATCGAGCACATCAACGACGTGCTGGGAAGGAACCGCCGCCCGATCCTCGGGATCCCCCTGGAATACCGCCGCGTCCACCTGCCCCGGGCGAACCGGGATGCGAGATGCCATGAAACTCCCATTGTACATCGTGCTTCTTTCAGTAGTCGCGCTCAACACGGCGTGTATTGTGGTATTTTCCGATCCACCGCGTGACACGCAACTCAACGTGACAACCGAAGACGGTCACCCCATAGATCGGTTCGCCTTCGTGCGGCTAGTCGAATCAGAGCGTTTTCACGCCTTTGAAGATCCGCAGCGACACAACTATTTTCAGCCGCCCAAGGTCACGCACGCCCTGCTCTTCGCGGAGGGACGGGCCGTTCTTCGCGAACCAAGACAAACGAGGATAGTCAGCATTGTGTTCATTCCGTTTCTTGGCTTTAGTGCGCAGACCGATGTGTTTTATCGCATATATGCCGAGGGCTACGACGTATGGAGGCGGCCGAGCGAATCGGAGTTGTATGAACTGGCACTTGGATTGCACCAGAACTCAAATGAAGGGGCGCGATGCGATAAGCCCCGCACGTCGCCCACAAGGACAACGTTTACGCTTCGGCCTGCTGTTGATACTCCACTTGGCCCCGAAGTGCTGGCGATGATTCGGCCCGGAATAAGTGACGAATGTGCGGGAACGGCCGGCGTTATCGGTGACCTTCGTGACGTCGCGTATTGGAACCAGCTACATGCTTTCGCTGGCAAACCTGAATCGCGTGCCGCCGTTGCGTACATTGCCCACTACTATCGCGACCGACTGAACCGCGTAAAGGCCGTAGATCCGCTTTGGCGGGTCCCGGATGGATGTGAAAGCGCACTGAAGGTAATTGACGAACTGCTAGGCGACGTCGAATCAGCCGACAGGCCCTAGTAGTGGCCTGTAGAAGTGTATATTATCGCTATCGGCGCCTATTTGGATAGGATTTGTGTGAGAGTCACTGACGCTTTTGAATTCACTCCGTGAAGTGTTTCAATCAAAGTGAGACAACTCGGCCTTGGGAACAAGGCACGGTTTCGCTGTCCGGGTAGGGCAGTCCCGACTCATGTCGGGATTGTCGCACCTTCAAGTTCTCCTGCTTGCGCAGTTGCCTGGCCACTTGCAACTTCCGGCGACGCTCGACCGGCAGGGCCTCCGGATCTCCACGATAATAATCCACCGGCCGTAGGTACTTCAGCGACGATTGCAGCCGGCGCTCGTTGTAGTCCTGGATGAGCGCCCCGATCGCCGTTCGCCAACTGCGCAAACACACTCGGCTGATGACTCATGCCCGGTCCACAGGCCGGCCGTTATCGAGCGATTCGACTGCTGTTGTTTGAAGCCACGGAATGAACACCCACCGGTCATTGTGAGGTTGCGCCAGATAAAAGCACGATGCGCGTCGCGACGCCGTATCCGGGTTGCGTACTTGGTACGTCGCTCCGCTCGTGACCTGGATGCGGAAGGGACGAAATGGACCCCGCTTCAATAAGTCGCGAATCTTGTCGCAAATCATGGTGTACGGCCCCCCTGGTGCGCATTCCAGCAACGCTCGATCGCGGAGGAAAGTCGACCGCCTCTGTTGAGAAGCTCGTCGGCAAACCGTATCAGATCTCGATGCGCGGCTGCGCATGGACGGATGGCGAGCAACTGCTTCATGCACTCGTCCTCCCGCCCGGGACCGCTCCACGTCGCCAGGCAAATCAGCGCCGCCGCCGTCGATCGGCTTACGCCGCCCAGACAGGTACACAGCAGATCGCCATCCATGCCGCGGATCGACTCCGCGAATTCGATAATCCGACGGGCATCCTGCGGCGCAGGCGGCGTCAACCGCAGGCCCATCGCGGCCGCCTCGCGCTGGCGCAGCCGAATGCGCGCCGCTTCGATCGCATCGGTGCATTCGGGTGAATCCGTATCGTCAAAGTGCAGCTCAAGTACGCGCCGCACGCCCTCGACCTGCGGCGATGCTCGCGCTGCCCGAATATGCTGATCATCGCGCCGAAATGAACGCCGCCGCGGCGCACCAGCATCGCCGCTTCGGCATTACTCAATATGTTAACGCTGGGAAGGGGCATGGTTACCCATCCGGGCTTTCGATTATCCCTTTAGCCAAACGCTTGAGGATAGCGTGTCACTGCGAACTTGGCTCCCCGCTCCCGCCTTGCATCGCGCCGCCTCATTCGCGAAAATCCGCTCATGCCCCAGTTCGAACCCATCCTCCTCCGCAACGTCGGCGTCGAGAACAGCCGATCGCTCGAAACCTACCGCGCCCGCGGCGGCTACCGCGCGGCCGAGAAGGCCCTCAAGACCATGGCCCCCGACGACGTGGTCGAGGAAGTCAAGAAGGCCAACCTGCGCGGGCGCGGCGGCGCGGGATTTCCGGCCGGCATCAAGTGGACCTTCCTGCCCAAGGACCGCACCGTCACGTACCTTTGCGTCAACGCGGACGAATCGGAGCCGGGCACGTTCAACAACCGCGTGCTCATCGAGCACGATCCGCACCAGCTTCTCGAAGGCGTCCTCATCGCCGGCTACGCGACGCGCACGACGGTCGCCTACATCTACATGCGCGGCGAGTTCTGCGAACAGTTTCACATCCTCCAGCGGGCGCTCGACGAGGCCTACGCCGCCGGCCTGTTCGGCAAGCGAATCCTCGGCGCCGACTTTTGCATGGAGTGCTACATCCATCGCGGCGCGGGGGCCTACGTCTGCGGCGAGGAGACCGGCCTGATCGAATCGCTCGAAGGCAAGCGCGGCTGGCCGCGCATCAAGCCGCCGTTCCCGGCCATCGAGGGTCTGTTCCGCCGGCCGACCGTCGTCAACAACGTCGAGACGCTCTGTTGCGTGCCGCACATCATCGAGCGCGGCGCCGACTGGTTCCTGTCGATCGGCCCGCCGGGCAGCAGCGGGCCGAAGCTGTTCACCGTCTCGGGTCCGGTCAACCGCCCGGGCTGCTTCGAGGCGGCGTGCGGCGTCACGTCGCGCGAGCTGATCTACGGCGACGACTACGCCCGCGGCATGAAGGACGGTAAGCGCGTCAAGGGCGTCATCCCCGGCGGGCTGTCGATGGGCATTCTGCGCGGCGACGTGTTCCCGCGAGCCGCTGACACAGCAAATCCGAACCGCGACCGTGAGGGAGCGGCCAGCGGCGCCCCGAGCCGGCGCGTTACTCCTGATCCGAACCGCGACAGTGAGCGAGCGGCTGTGGGCGAATCGCCCCACGGATCGGATCACGCCGCTTCCGACTGGCCGCTGATCCCCAACGCCGCCCTGCGCCCCGACGACGTCGACGAACTCGACTGCCCGCTGGACTTCGACTCGGTCCGCAAGTACGGCCTGCTCGGCCTGGGCACGGCCGGCCTGATCGTCATCGCCGAAGGGACCGACATGCGCCAGGTGCTGCGCAACGTCGCGCGCTTCTACGCCCACGAGAGTTGCGGGCAGTGCACGCAGTGCCGCGAGGGGACCGGTTGGATGTACAAGATCGCCACGCGTCTCGCGCTGGGCGCCGGCCGGTCGGCTGATCTGGATTTGCTCGTCGAGATCACCGCGAACATGGGCATGATGCCCGGCCTGAGCATCTGCGGCCTGCCGGATGGAGCGGTCTATCCGATCCGCACGATCGTGCAGAAGTACCGGCCTGAGTTCGAGGAACACATCCGCCGCCAGCGGCCCGGGTTTACCGAGGAAGTGCTCCAGCGCGTCAACCGCGCGGTGTACGAGTTGCCGATACTAGGCCGGCAACTGGCGATTGCAGGCGAGGTCTAGCGAGTAGTCGCGACAAGAGCCGAGTGACAGGACGGTTGCGGTCCTTTCTCGACCAACACAGGAATCGACTGGAAGCAGACTATGAATGCACGACTCCGGACTGCGCGTCGGACGTATGTCGATGCATCCGTATTCGGAGGTGTGTTCGACGATGAGTTCTGCGAAGCCAGTGCGCGCTTTTTCGAGCAGGCCGTCGGCGGTCGTTTTCTCATTCTCACGTCGGCACTGATAGCGGAAGAAATAGCGGATGCGCCGCCGGAAGTCCAGAAGTTGTACGATTCGCACATCGCAACGGCTGAAATTCTGGTCATCGATCATGTCGTGCTGGACCTGCAGGCCGCCTACCTCGGCGCCGCGATCGTGACGTCGAAATGGGCCGATGATGCGCTGCACGTGGCCCTGGCGACGGTGGGCGGAGCGGACCTCATCGTCAGTTGGAATTTCCGACACATCGTACACGTCGACAAGGCGCCGCGATATAATGCTGTAAATCGTTTGCACGGTTTTTCCGAGGTCGCAATTCACGCACCCAACGAAGTGATCGAGTATGAAGACGGCGAAGAGATTTGACTGCGTGAAAATGAAAGACGACGCTCAGCAGCGCCGCGCCGAGCAAATGCGCGGACTGTCACCGGAGGAGCGGCTGGCGTTCTATCGGCGGGCCTACGAGGCGCTGCTCCGCCGTCAGCGCAAGCTTCAAGGGGGCGACCAAGCCACCTGATGCGGCGCGGTCCTGCACGCATGACTGCGGCGCTGGCCTGTTCACCTGCTCCACCGTTCTCCGCTCTCGCTCCGTGGCCGGGTGGTCCACCGCGTTGCGATGGGTTGGTGGTTCATGAATTCGGAATCCGCGCTCCGACTTCGCGTGAATTACACTCATCGCGTGCCGCGCGCTACGCCGAGCCTTTTCCCAAAAACGCTCTTGCACGTGATTCCTCGGCGATAACCGCCGCGCGACACGAACACGGTTGGCGCTTGAACAGCGGCGTTTAGAAGGTTATGCTCAGGTTTATTCCATCGGCGTCGCGGCACGCCCGATCCGTGCAACCTTAAGAGCCTATCCCAAAACCCCTGCTGCGCGGTAGGCGATGCAGGCCGAAGCCAAGTGTAGGAAAGCGGCGTAGTTGACCGACTTTTTTTCCCAGCGAATGAAAAGCCGCCGGAAGCGATTGAACC
>WYBU01000080.1 GCA_011525745.1 Planctomycetaceae bacterium
ACGCGCACCGGCCGCCCGCGGCGGCGAAGCTGCTCGACGATATGACTGCCCAGCAATCCGCTGGCGCCGGTGACCAGGTTCATGACGCCCCGCACCGTAGGCGTCGGCCGTGCACCGGTCAAGGGGGTGCGGCGGCCTCCGCTTTCGCGGCGCGGGGCGTTTCCCGTGTTCGCGCTTCATCCGCCTCGTCGCGCCGCCGCTGGGCGTCGAGGCCGAACAGCGTGCGCGCCACCGTCGCTGCGATGAGGCAGATGAGCAGCAGTCCGGCCAGGAGGGCGACCGTCCGGTGTCGGGCGACGAGTTTGCGCAGTCGATCCAACAGAGTCGGCGGGCGGGCCGCTATGGGCTTGTGGTTGAGGTAGCGGCGAAGGTCTCGTGCCAGTTCGCCGGCCGAGGTGTAGCGGCGGGCGCGGTCCTTCTCGAGCGCCAACAGTACGATTGTTTCGAGGTCGCCGCGGAGCATCGGGTCGATGCTCGACGGCCGGCGCGGCGGCTCATGGCGAATCAACTGCGCGGCGCGCGACAGCGACGCGCGCCTCACATCATAAGGAAGCCGGCCGGTCAGCAACTCGTACAGGATCACGCCCAGCGAATAGACGTCGCTGCGCAGGTCGATCGCGCGCGAATCGCCGGCGACCTGCTCGGGGCTCATGTAGGCCAGCGTACCAATGAGCTGCCCGACGTTGGTATGCATGGTCGTGATCTGCACGTCGGAATCGGTGATGCGGGCCACGCCGAAGTCGAGGATCTTGGGCTGATCGACGAAGCCACGAGTCGACGAATCCGCGCAGGGCTGAAGTCGCGCGCGATGGGGCGACCCACTCGGCGGTCCAGCCTTTCCAGGCTGCCGATCAACGTCGCCAGGGGCGCCGCCTTCTGCAAGGCGATCAGGTCCAGGAACGACTTGATTTTCGGCGGTTGCTCCGTTCTTCGTTTCGTCGCTCAGGAGAATGTTGGCCGGCTTGAGATCGCGATGGACGACGCCGCGCTCGTGGGCGTGCTGGACGGCGTCGCAGACGCGGGCCATGAGGCGAAGCCGTTCAGGGATGTCTAGCCCGACGGCGGCCGCATGCTCGGTCAGCGTGCGGCCGCGCACCAGCTCCATCGCAAAATAGGGGGCGCGGAGCGGCGCCGAATCGACGACCGCGGGGGTTGAAGCCCGACGCGCAAGCGCCGAACCCCGCACTTCGGCGAAGCCGGCCTCGTAGACCTGGACAATGCCGGGATGTTGCAGCAGCCGGAGCACTTGCGCTTCATGCTCGAAGCGGCGCTGGGCCTGCGCCGACCAGCACTGGGGCCGCATGACCTTCAGCGCCACGCGCCGCCGCGGACGCTGCTGTTCGGCCTCGTAGACGATGCCCATCCCGCCTTCGCCCAGCACGCCCAGGATCCGAAAGGGACCGATGTAGCGGTTGGTATCGGGCGTTGATCGCTGCGAGTCGCGTGCTCGACGGGTTGGCGACACTTCATTCTGGGTGATCGAAGCAGCCGCGAGACCCCGTCCGAGCGGCGGTGTATCGAGGAACGTCGCGGCACTGGCGTCGTCGCGCAACAGGGAGTCGAGATTGGCGCGCAGGGCGCCATCGCGAGCGCACGCCCGCGCGACGAAGTCCGCGCGCTGGGCATCGGGCAACTCGCGCGCCGCCATGTAGACTTCGCGAAGCTGCGCGTACTCTTCGGGGCTCACGGCGACAACTCCCTCCGCAGCCACCAGCGGGCCATGCGCCATTCGGCGTCGACCGTGCGCGGCGAAACCCCCAGGATGTCGGCAACCTCGTCGAGGGTGAGACCGCCGAAGAAGTGCAGCTCGACGATGCGCGCCTGACGCTCGTTGAGTTGCGCGAGCCGTACGAGCGTGTCATCGAGCTCGACGAGGTCGACGCCGGCATCGTCTAGGACGGCGCCGCCCTCGGACAGCATAAGGCGCTCCGCTCGGCCGCCGCGCTTGATGCTGCCCCGCGCGCGGGCGTGGTCGACCAGAATGCGGCGCATGACTTGGGCCGCAATCGCGAAGAAGTGTCGGCGATCGCGGTACTCGCTACGGGACTGGTCGATCAGCTTCAGGTAGGCTTCGTGGACCACGGCCGTGGCCGAGAGGGTGTGGTCCGGCCGCTCCCGTTGAAGGTACGCCTGTGCCAAGGCTCGCAACTCGGCGTATACGGCCGACGTCAGTTCATCGACGGCCGAGACATTTCCCCCGGAAACCCTTTGCAGAATTCGAGTTACGTCGCGATCGGCCACGGTCTGTCCGCCTCAGACGCGTCACATCCGGCCCAGATGGATGGCTTTCGCAACGAGAAAAGTCACAGCCAACTCAACAAAATCTGCGCCTTTGAAGGGTCATTATCGCGTATCTGACGGACAGGAATCAAGCCGCCCGTGACTACGGGCCGGCCAACCCAGGCCGCGGCGCCATCCGCCGCTGCCGCACGAAAAGGAGTGAGACATGCACCTGCGTTACCTCTTGTCCGCCGCCGTTCTGTCGCCGGCCCTGCTGCTTCTGGCGCCGGGTTGTACCGTCGTTCCCCTTCAACGGCCAGAAGTTCCGCCGCAGATCGTCGTCATCCCGCCGGACGCAGGAACGTCACCGAGCGGCTCCACCCAGCCCCAGTCGCCCGGCATCGATTCTCCAGGCGTCGAGGAACCCCCGCTCGTCCTGCCGTCCCTTTTGGACGACACGCGCGACGCGCCGACCGGGTTGCCGCCCGATGCGCCGGCGTCGCAGTACCAGTGGTGCCCCACCGGTTCGCTCGCCGGCCAGTTCTACGGCGCGCCTGCGAGCGTCGTCGTCAGCGCTCAGACGATGAACCAGTTCCTGATGTATGACAGCAGCGGCGTGCAGGTCGGCGACTCGTACCTGTTGATGGGCGGCGAAATCCGTGCCGGCGGCTTTGCCTACGTCTTCGACGCCGAGATCGAGATGCCGGGCGGGTCCGGCTTCGGCACGCTGGTCTCCTACGACACCGGCGAGCGTGTGCGCATCTGGATCATGCTGTTCGAGCGCGGATTCGGCATGACCGTCAACGCGTTCGAGAGCGGTTACGGGATCGAAGGCTCGGCCCAGTTCGTGTTTGGATGCCAGTGAACATCCGCAAGCGCGCCGCGTTCGACGGGCAACCAGCATCAACTCGCAGAATGACCGAATGATGACGTTGCCCATCGGACGCACGACGATGCGAGGAAGCGAGGAAGCGACGAAGGGACGAAAAGGGGGAACGTCGAAACGTCGAAAGAGGGAACAGGGAACAGCAGAATGCGACGGAGCAACGGAGCGACGGAGCGACGACCTGCGCGGTGATGCATGGACCGTCGACACGGCCGACGGAGTACCGTTGACCGTGGCACCCCTCTCATGGCGGGCAGCGTCGCCGGCCACGCCACGCGCGTCCGTCGCTATACTTCCCCCCTCATGATCCGCGTGACCGATCTTCGCAAGCGCTTCGGCGCCTTGACGGCCGTTGATGGCGTGTCGTTCGAGGTGCGGCGTGGCGAGACGCTCGGGTTGCTGGGGCCAAACGGCGCGGGGAAGACGACCACCATTCACATGATCGTCGGCGCGCTGCGGCCGGACGGCGGCGCCGTCGAGATCGACGGCCGGGCCGATCCGTCGCGGCCGGACGTACGCGCCCGGCTGGGCGTCGCGCCGCAGAAGCTGTCGCTCTATGAGGAGCTGTCGGCCGAGGAAAACCTGGCGTTCTTCGGCCGGCTGTACGGCCTGAACGGCGCGCGGCTGCGCGAGCGGGTCGACTGGTGCCTCGAATTCGCCGGCCTGACCGACCGACGGCGCGGGCACGTGGGCACGTTTTCGGGCGGGATGCAGCGGCGGTTGAACCTGGCGTGCGGGCTGATCCACGATCCGCCGGTCCTGCTGCTGGACGAGCCGACGGTCGGGGTCGATCCGCAGTCGCGCAATCATCTGTTCGAGAGCATCGAGTCGCTGAAGAAGAACGGCCTGACGCTGATCTACACGACGCACTACATGGAAGAGGCCGAGCGGTTGTGCGACCGCGTGGCCATCATGGACCACGGGCGGATTCTCGCGCTGGACGCGATTGAGAACCTCATCGGCCGGTTCGGCGGCAAGGCGACCGTGACGGTTGAGCTGATGCAGCCGCCCGCCGATCCGTCGGCGTTGCCGGGGACGCTGGAGGGGCTGTCGCTGCGGATCGAGACCGACCGGCCGTTCGACGAGGTGGCGCGGCTGGGCCAGATGGGCGTGGGGTTTGCGACGTTGAAGATCGACCGGCCGGACCTGGAGTCGGTGTTTTTGTCGCTGACGGGCCGGCGGCTGCGGGATGAGTGAGGTGCGATTCAGAGCCGCGAAGCGTGAGCGAGCGGGATGCGTGCGCCGGGTGCGCGGGGGACGTGGAATCGCGCGGGGCGATCGGCACTGCCGAGCGAACACGCTTGACAGTGCCACCCGCGGCGTTGGCGGCGCAGTTTGACCGCTCGAATGGGGCACAGCCGCCCACGGCTGTGTGTATCGAGCGTCACCCGCGGCGCTGGCGGCGCGGTTTGACCGTTCGAATGGGGCACAGCCGCCCACGGCTGTGTGTATCGAGCGCCACCCGCGGCGCTGGCGGCGCGGTTTGACCGCTCGAATGGGGCACAGCCGCCCACGGCTGTGTGTATCGAGCGCCACCCGCGGCGCTGGCGGCGCAGTTTGACCGCTCGAATGGGGCACAGCCGCCCTCGGCTGTGTGTATCGAGCACCACCCGCGGCGCTGGCGGCGCGGTTTGACCGCTCGAATGGGGCACAGCCGCCCACGGCTGTGTGTATCGAGCGTCACCCGCGGCGCT
>WYBU01000081.1 GCA_011525745.1 Planctomycetaceae bacterium
ACACAGACAACACAGCCGGGGGCGGCTGTGCCACACAGACAACACAGCCGAGGGCGGCTGTGCCACACAGACTTCACAGCCGGGGGCGGCTGTGCCACACAGACAACACAGCCGGGGGCGGCTGTGCCACACAGACGACACAGCCGAGGGCGGCTGTGTTACACAGCCTTCACAGCCGGGGGCGGCTGTGCTACATAGACTTCACAGCCGAGGGCGGTTGTGCCACACAGACTTCACAGCCGGGGGCGGCTGTGCCACACAGACAACACAGCCGAGGGCGGCTGTGCTACACAGACCTCACAGCCGGGGGCGGCTGTGCCACACAGACAACACAGCCGAGGGCGGCTGTGCTACACGTTGAAGAAATACTCGGTGATCGCGAGGAAGTACTTGATGTTGAACATCCAGCGCAGCACCATCTTGATCGGCATGATGGCGGTCCAGCTCAAGAGCAGCCAGAAGACCAGGTAGCGCTCGAAGCCCATTTCGGTGTAGAGCTTCTTGAATACGGTCTTCGCCAGAATGACCGGCAGAACAAAAAAGTAGAATCCCAGCAGGACGATGCCCGGCGACTCGCGGATGATGTACGCGGGAATCCAGCCGCCCAGGGCGGGTTGGTCCGGCAGGCCGGGACTCCAGAACGTGATGCCGCGATCGTTGAGGGCCGCGGGAAGATAAATCCAGAAAGCGTCGGAAATATTGACGTTGACGAGCGCCGCCGGCCGGTGGGGGTCCCAGTATTCGTACGGCCCGAAGAGATTCCAGTTGGGGCCGCGGAGAAACGTGCCGACGACGATCAGGACGCACCACAGGATCAGGAAGCCGAACAGATAGAGCGAAATCGCGAACGGCCGGTCCTTGAACGTGTAATAGCCGTTGCCGCGCGGATTGCGATCGATATACGGCAGCGCGATCAGCCCGACGATGATGAGGCCGGGCAGCAGCACGCCGGCGATCCAGGGATCGAAATAGACGAGCATTTCCTGAAGGCCCAGGAAGTACCACGGGGCCTTGGACGGATTGGGAATCACCGAGGGATTGGCGGGCTGTTCGAGCGGGGCCTTGAGCACGATCGCCCACACCACGAGAAACACGCTGCACAGCACCAGCGCGATCAGCTCGGTATAGACCAGATCGGGCCAGACCAGCACCTTGTCGTCGGCGCCGGCTTCCTCCAGCGGCTCGCCACGCTCCATGCGCTGATCGTTGACGGCGGCGCGGCGCAGGCTGAGCCAGCAGAAGAAACCGACCAGAAAAATCATCATCGTGATCGGCACGTTGTCCGGCTTTTTGATGATCTTCAGAAAGTCGGGATCGGCCATGCTGACGACGTAGAACGCCGTAAACGCCAGGGCCAGAATCCCGGCCACGGCGGGCAGCGTGATTTTGCGATAGAACACCAGCGTGATGACGAACAGCACGATGGTGATGGGCAGAAAGAACTCCGGCGCGCAAGCCGCGTTGATGAGGCTCTTGATGCGTTCGATCGCGCTGTCCTGGGCAAGAAGGTAGATCATGGCGTCCGGTCTTGTTGCTGGCTGTTGCCTTGTATCAACGGAAACTGCGGCATCCGCGGGGCCGTTTCCTTCACGCTCCCGCCTTGGTCGCGTTCAGGGTCGCGGTTCGGATCAGAGGGGGCGTTCAGCGGCGCTCCCTCACGGTCGCGGTTCGGTCCAACGGGGCGTACGTCGACGCTCCCTTACGGTCGCGGTGCGGTTCAATCACGAAACGTGCGGCGCTACAGCGGCCCGCTGATGCCGCCGTCCTTTCTCACGCGCCAGAAGTGTACGGCGATGAGCACCGACACCACCAGCGGGATGAAGATGCAGTGAAGCACGTAGAACCGCAGCAGCGCGTTCGGACCGACGAAGGTGCCGGCCAGCAGGCCGAAGCGGGCGTCGGAGCCTGCATGCACCAGCGGCACGTCGCCGATCGTCAGGAACGCGGCGCCGGGGCCTTCGTGGCCGGCAAACGGAGTCGCGCGGGCCATGTTTGAGCCGACGGTGATGGCCCAGATGGCGAGCTGATCCCACGGCAGCAGATAACCGGTGAACGACAGCAGCAGCGTCAGCACGAGCAGAATGACGCCAATGCCCCAGTTGAACTCGCGCGGCGGCTTGTAGCTGCCGGTCATGAAGACGCGCAACATGTGCAGCCAGATGGCGATGACCATCGCGTGCGCGCCCCAGCGGTGGATCTCGCGAAGCAGGCCGAGCGTGACGACGCTGTTGCGGAGGTTGATGATGTCGACGTAGGCGTACTCGACGGTGGGGCGGTAGTAAAACATCAGGAGCACGCCCGTGACCGTCTCGGCCAGGAACAGGAAGAACGTCAGGCCGCCCATGCACCAGGTGAACGAGAGTCGGATTCCGCTCTTGCGCACGGCGACCGGGTGCAGATGGAGGAAGACGTTGGAGAGCACGGCCATGGCGCGGGTGCGACGATCGCGCGGCACGCCATGCCGCATGATCGAGCCCCAGACCTGGCTGTCACGGAAGTAGTTGCCGACTTGATTGAGGATGCTCATGAATCTGAAGTATGCCTTTGCTGTTGCGTCGGGGTCGTATCGCCGCATATGCGGCGGGTTCCAGGCCTGCCTGGTGGTTCTTGTTGCGTTGCCTCGTCGTCGCGACGTTCAGCCCGCCCCAGCGGCCCATCAGGCGTCGCGATGCTCAACGGTGCTTGACCGCGGGCCGCTTGACCGCACCACACTCACTCAAATCAAACCTCGATGTACGATTCAGGATCGTTCCACACGCCCGTGTCGTTGGGTCCCATGGCCAGGAACTTCTTCGAGCGATCGACGATGACGTTGTCGCCGTCCATGAAGATCTTGAAACGCTCCAGCGGACGCGGCGCCGGGCCTTCGAAGTTCACGCCGTTGGGCTTGAAGCCCGAACCGTGACAAGGGCACTTGAACTTGCGATCGTTGGGCAGCCAGCTCGGCACGCAGCCCAGGTGCGTACAGATGATCGACAGCGCCGCGATGCGGTTTTCCTTCTCTTCGCGGATGATCCAGAACTTGCCCGAGTTCTTGTAATCTTCATTGACGTCGCCGGGGTTCATCTCGCGATACTTGTCGAGGCCGCCGATGCGCACGCGCGGGTCCGGCTCCTCCAGCGCGTTGGGCATCATGAAACGGCCGAAGGCCACGCCGCTGATGCCGCCAACCGCCGCCATGGCGCCCCACGCCGCCGCCAGCACCATGTTGCGGCGCGTGACTTCCTCGGGCTTGGCCGGTCGCGTCTTCTCAAGCGTCAGTTGCTGGCGCGCGTCGGGCGGGAGCCTGTCGGGCGGCAGTTGCTGAATGCGCTTCAGCACCGCGGCGGCGTTGAACGCCGGCTTGTCGATCATCGCCTTGCCGCCGCGAGTCGTGGCCGCCTCGAGCAGCGCCTGAATGGCCGGGTCGACGATTTTCGGACCGGCGACTTCGTGCGTCCGGGCCGGCTTTTCCGGGTGTGCCTTGGTCGGCGCGGGCGCTTTGGGTTCTCCGGCCGCGGGGGCCTTGGCCGCGGCGGGCGCCGCCGGCGCGGGGGCCGCCGCTGCTTCAGCATCGCTGACTTCGACCTCGATGGTTTCGAACTTGATGACGTCGACGGGGCACTCGGCCGCGGCGTCCTTGATGAGCTGCGAGCGCGGCTTGGTGAACTCGGCGTCCATCGCGTCGGGGCGAATGAGGCAGGTGCCGTCGTCGTGCCGCACGTCGAAGACGTCGGGGCAGGTCGTCTCGCAGGCATCGCACACGATGCAGCCGGGAGCGATCCAGACTTTCGTTACCAGTTGCTTGACGGCCATACACAACTCTCCGTCACCGCTTTTCGCAGCGGTTGGCGATGCGGGCCTTGCGGCAGGATCCCGCTCGCTGACGCTTCGCGGCTCTGATTCCCACGGGCTACAAGCCCGTGCCGCGCGGGGATAACGGGCGAGATGCCCGTACCACCCTGGCAATCCAAGGCGTGTCACAGCCGGGGGTGGCTGCGCTACATCACAGCATCACAGCCGGGGGCGCCTGGGCTACACGCTATTCGTCGGCGCTGTCCTGCGCGCGCCGAACCGCCTTGATCGCGCGATCGCGAACGATCGGCGAGGCGTCCGACCGCAGTCGCGCCACGTCGTTCATCAGCTCCGCGTCGCCCAGTTCCACGGCCGCGTCGATCGCGGCCAGCATGATCGTCGAAATCTGCGTCTCGGAAAACGGCCGCTCGACGCGGGTTGTCGGGGCGACGCTCGGCGCAATCGTAGAGTCGCCCGTCGTCGCCGATTCCGCTTCATAAACGACGCGTGCCTGTTCCCAGTAGCCGCGATCGAGCATCGTCTGCAATTCGTCCTTGGCCGCCAGGCTGCCCAGCCGGGCCAGGGCCAGTGCGGCGTTCCAGCGCGTCTCGCGATCCTCGTGCAGCTTGTCCGTCAGCGCTCGGACTGCGCCGGCATCGCCGCGGACAGCGATCTGACCCGCCGCCGCGCACGCCATAAGCCGCACTTCGGGTGATGCGTCATCCATCGCGGTGATCACGGCAGGCATGGCGGACTGGGTCTCGGGCAGATCGCGCAGTTCCACCAGGCCGCGCAGGGCCGCCATTCGCAATTGTGCATCTTTCGCCGACAGCGCGGCGATCAGCGGCGCCACCCCCGATCCGCTGCCCATGCGTCCCAGCGCGAGCATGACGAAGACGCTTTTCCGCCGGGCCGCCTCGGTCAGATTTTCCTGTCGGGCCAATTCGCTGCAAATCGCGCCGAGCCGCTGCACGGCCAGTTCGATCTCGTCGGGCTTCATCTCGCGGTCTCGGTTCTTCAGCCGCTCAGCCAGTTCCTGCGCCGCGAGCCACACGTCCTTGTTTTCCGGGAAGAGCGCGCCCTGGTTCTTGTCGCCGGTCGCGCCGGCGATCCGGTCGATCAGCTTGACCGCCGTCACGCGCTCGCCGATGCCGGACCATCCGAATAGAATGACAACCGTCATCAGAGCCACGACCAGCACGCTGACGAGGATGGCGGGCACGACGAACAGGCGCGCCATCAGCGAGGCGGTCATGGGCGGCGCTTCGCTTGCGGGCGCACGCTCTTCGTGGCGCGTCGCGTCGTTCGCAGGTTTCGTCGGATCGGTCGTCATACGCGTAGGTTGCATGAGGCCCGCGGCACAATCGGCGAGAGGCAATCTCGGCGTTCGGCCGTGGCATTCAATTGCGTTTTCCGGCCCGCAGCGGCATTCGTGACATAATTCACAAACTAGCCGGATTATACAAACGGGCTTGTGGCGTCGCTACATGCGGGTGGTAAAATTGTGCCGCCGCGCGACGTCGCCGGTCCTTCCG
This sequence comes from Planctomycetaceae bacterium, assembly GCA_011525745.1. Classification (GTDB taxonomy): domain Bacteria; phylum Planctomycetota; class Phycisphaerae; order UBA1845; family UTPLA1; genus PLA4. The sequence continues at coordinate 5,310 of WYBU01000081.1, forward strand.
TCCTGTGACAAGCGTCGGCGTCGCTCGGCGTTGCCGAAGTTCTTGTGCCGCGTGATTTTACGACTTCGGCAGAGCGGTTTGTCCATTGATGCACGCAAATAGGACTCATTTGGCCAATGATCAATCCGCCGCTGCAACGACATCCGAGCCTTCAACCGTTCTCTCGCGACCACTACGTCGGCCTTGTACAGGCGCAGCGTTTGATCAAGGCGAATGCTTCGTCGCCGGCGAAGCAGCGGCGCGATGCACTGGCCGGCTTCCTGCGCGCATGGAACGAAGAAATCCGCGTGCATTTCGACGATGAGGAGCGGCTGTTGCTGCCCATAACGGCCGATGCCTCGCAGCGACGGCAACTGACGGACGAGCACGCCGAGTTGCGTTCGCTGGCGGCGGAGGCCGAGCGGTTGGCGGGGGCCGTCGATGTGGACGCGTCCTGGCTGAATCGCGTCGGCGCGCTGCTGGAACGGCACATTCGCTGGGAGGAGCGCGAGCTGTTTCCGGCGATCGAGCGAACCGCGGGGGCGGAGGACATACGACGTCTTGAATCCGAAACCGCCGCGATCGAGGCGGCCCGGCCGCGCAATGCGTGCGCAAAGTAAGCGGGGCGCCTAACACTACAGCGCTACGTCGTGTCCATTGAGCGTTTGAGGCGCGATCGTTTTGCGGCTCGGTTTCGAGACTGGTGATATTGAATGATCTCGGCGGTTTCTTCAACCTGCGAGAGCGGACAGCGGC
>WYBU01000082.1 GCA_011525745.1 Planctomycetaceae bacterium
CTCGTCAGGAATCCGCCAATCCTCGCTAATGCATTCCTCGTCCATCCCTGGACCTCCTTGCACCCGGCGCGACTCCGCGCCGTAATGAAATATCGGCAATCAAGCAGGTTTTGGGATAGGCTCTTAGATATCGGCCGGCCGCCGGATCGTTGAAAGAGCCGGAACCGAGAATTGGGATCGCTGAATGAACCGAACGCTTGGGTGGGCTGTAGCGACGATCGGCGGTGCCTTTGTCGCGGCGACGGTGTTCGTTGTCTCAGCAATCGTGCTTGCGCGGCTTTTCCCATCCGCCGTAAGCCAGGAGGTCGACCTGCTCGTCGTTCGGACCAACAACCCGATCGGCGTCGTTCTTGGTTTGCTGGCCGGCGCTCATTCGTTCAGGGCCAGCCTACGCGTGGCGTCGCGACGATCGTTGAGGGATCAACACGCAGCCTCAGATGCGACGGGCGGCTCACAGAAGCAAGCTCCGTTCGATCGGCAATGCCCGGACGCGGGCGACGAAGCGTGGCCGGTAGTTCAGGGACGGCTTGATGAAGTTCGTGCAGATCTGATCGGCCTGCTGAAGCGAATATGCGGCATGCCCGAATCAGCATGCTGCTGGCTGCGCGTGTGGTCTTCGGATGACGAGCGCGCATGGGTTGAATATGCGCGCGACGGAAGTGACGCGTGGCTGATCAACGTCTCATACCGACAGACTGATGCGCCGGAGGTCGCCCTGGCACGGAGTGGAATCACGCTCCCGGGCTGGTGCCGAATATCCAAGTGGCGAGCGAACGGCGTGTTGTTCAAAGGTTACATTGAACTGTCGGGATCGCCGCCATCGCTCGAAGTGCTGCTCGATCTGGGCAATACCGCCGTTGCGGTGTTTGCGCAGGCGCCGCGCGATTCGGATGTGTGTGCGGAAGTTCTGGGACGGTAGGTTCCGCAACGGATAGGACATTTCATCATCGAAGCGTACATGGTGCATTTGCGTCGGCGCGGCGATGGGGGCGTTCGCGACGTGTTGTGTCGCCAATTCAGGGCCTATGCGCCGGCGCTTGCGGCTCGAATCAGTCGGTCCGCATTGCGGACCCTACCACGGCAGCACGGGGCTGGCGCCCAGGCCGGGGCCGAGCAACACGGCGTTGGTCAGCAGTCGCGACGGACCGCGGAACAGGCCTCGCCAGGCCGGGTCGCTGGCGAACAGAATCACCTGGCCGCGGCCCATTGATTCGACCGTCACGTAGGCCGTGTCGGCCAGGCGCTCGGCCGCCTCGGGCCACAGCAGGCCCGACAGCCGCAGCCGCTCTCGCGGCGCGAGGCGCACGGGCGTAGCGACCGGGTGCATCGACATCAGCGCCCGGCCGCCCTCGACGAACACGGCCAACTCCTCGCCGCAACCCAGCGTGAGCCAGTGTTCGGTATCGACGCCGGCCCGCAACAGCACGCCGCGCGGCGAGAACATGCGCGCCCATTCGTCGCGGCGTTTCAACTGCTCGGCACTGCCGCTTGGACGGGCGGGCTTTGCCTCGACTCCCCCACTGCTCTCGGCTTGTTGCGGGAGCGATGCGGGTTCTTGCTGTGCCGCGCGGGACGTCGCAGTGGCCGACATGGTTGCCGCAGCGGCCGACCGCGGCTGCGAAGCCGAATCGCCGGCGCCGGGCGCGGTGGTCGGGCCGCCCTCGGCGGCGGGCGAGCCGTACAACCCCTCGACGTCAATTGGGGATCCGCCCGCCGATCGCTCCAGCCGCACCATTTCCGCATACTCGTCGAGCTTTTCGAGCACGTCCCGGCGCAGCCGAACGGCACTGAGCTTCAGCGACGCTTCGGTCAGCGCCGCCGCCGAGTCGGCCACGGCGATGAGCGTGCCGCCCTGGGCGACCCAGTCGCGCAGCGGCCCGGCCGCGGATTTCAGAATCGCCTCCAGCCCGCCGTCCGGCACGAGCAGCACGTTGTACCGCCGCAGATCGGTCCGCCCGAACCGAGCGGCGTCCAAGCCCGACATGTCCAATCCGAGTTCGGAATCCAGCAGGTGCCAGATCGCACCGTAGGACGTCGGCGCGACCGGGCTGGCGGCCAGCACGGCCACGCGCGGCCGCTCGATCAGCGCGAAGCGATCGGCGCCCAGGTCGGGACCGTCGTCGACGCTGCGGCCGGTGTCGGCGCCGATGAACACGACGCCCGTATCGGCAGCAACGGCCTCAAGCGTTGCGAGCAGTTCGCCGGGATTATCCTGCCGGCGAATCAGAAATCCGCCGCGCGCGAACTCGCGGCCCGCCGCGGCAAACGGCTTCGTGGCGACGCGCACCTTCACGCCGCGCTGCACCAGCCGAACGACGGCCCGCAGCGCCGCGTCGTCCGAGCCGTCCAGCACGACGCCGAATGCTGCGTCGCGGTTCTCGACCGCCCCGCGCGGCGGCGGCGCGGGCTGATACGCCGCGAGCGCGGGCAGATTGCACGACTCGGCCCAGCAGCCGTCGAGGTCGTACGCCATCGGCAGCGACCAGGCCGAGATGTCGTACATTTTCGATGCGCGGCGGTGTTCCAGTTCTTTCCGCTCTTCGCGCAGGAACGTCTCGCTCATGCGCGGATCGAACTCCAGCATCGCCGACGCCAGCGGGCCGAGCGGCTGAAGCATGGCGATGGCGACCGTGCCGGCGGGGAACTTCCGCGATTCCCACGTCCGGCCGAAGCGGTCCGCGATGCGCCGCGCGTCGAATTCGCCCCGCGCCACGCCGATGTCGACGCCCTGAGCGTGCAAATTGTCGAGCAGGGCGCGGACGCGCGACGGATGGCGCGCGGGGTCGAGCAGAAGGACGCGCCGGTTTTCCGGCCGCGACGCGTCGACGGCCCGGCGCTTGTTCTCGACGTAATCGGCGGCGATCTGTTTGCGATTGGCGCGGTGCGTCTCAATCGTCGCCATCGCGCTGACGACGTGATGATGCACCGACTCGCGATACGTCAACACCGTACCCGCCCGTTGACGCACGCCCGAACCATCCACGCCGGCCTGTTCGTACAACAGCCCCACCGCGCCGTGCAGAATCGCCCAACTGTCGGTGTAGCCGGGGTACCACATGTCCATCCATTCGCGCGTGTAGTAGCTCCAGCCGAAGCGGTCGAACGCCCGTCCCTGATCGCCCGCGAATTGCGGCCACCACTTCTTAACCATTTCGTGAACCTGCGGATGAAACGGCTCGCGCGCGGGATAGAAGGCGTACGTGTCGAGCGGACCCATCTCGTGCGAATCGACCAGCACGTGTGGATGCCACGCGGCGATGGCGGCTTGTCGGGCGCGCGTCTCGGGCTGCGTCGCCGGCAGCCAGTCACGGTTCATGTCGAACAGGTAGTGATTGCCGCGTCCCCACGGCCAGTGGCCGGCGTGTTGAATGGCCTGCACGTCGAAGTTCTCGACGGCGCCGCGGTTTTGCTCGATCTGCTTGAGGAATCGCTCGCGGCCGTCGGGGTTCATGTTGGGGTCGATGAGAATGACAAGTTCGTCGCGCAGGGCCCGCGTGGCGGCGTCGGTTCCGGCCGCCAAGTGATGGGCCAGGGACAGGGCCGCGTCGGTGCTGGAGATTTCGTCTCCATGGATGCCGAAACCGAGCCACACGATGCCGGGTGTGGATTCGATCAGGCGTTGTGCTTCGGCTTCGTTCAATTCGCGCGGATCGGCCAGGCGCGCGGCGGCGGCCTGGATTCCGTCGATTCGCTCCAGATTCGTCTCGGAGGTGATGATGGCGTAGTAGAGCGGCCGGCCCTCGTGCGTGCGGCCGAAGTCGCGCAGCGCGAACTTTGTCGAAGCGGTCGCGGCCCAGCGATCGAAGCAGGCGCGCGTCTGGTCGCTCGTGGCGGGCCGGGCGCCGACGGAGAAGCCCAGCAGCGCGTCGGGCGTCGGAACGGCAGAATCGTAGGTGGCGTCGGGGAAGTAGGGCGGCTCGCCTGGCTGGGCAGCGGCGTTCGATGAGGCGGCGTGCAGCGCTGCCGCGACCGTGAGGACCAACGCCGTATACAGGAATATCGTTCGCGTGTGCAGAGAACGTGGGGTCATGAGGACTCCTTGATACTTGAGGCGATTTCAGAGGATGAGAACGGCGCGGCGCGGGTTGTGCAAGGGAGATCGCGTGGCACGGGCTCCGTCTGCGCGGGGGTGCAGCCCGTGGACATCAGAGCCGCGCAGCGTCAGCAAGGGGGATCGGCGGGCCGGCAGCGATAATGAACGCTCTTCTCTTGCGCGTGCGTCCAGAGCCTGTCGGCGCGCTGGACGTACAGAGCAAGATCGAATGGTTTCAAAGCAGGCAGATCAGCCGAATACCGCTCGCAGACGCTTCGCGGCTCTGAAGGACCGCATCGCTGGCGCTTGCGGCTAGTAAATCTCGCGTGGCACGGGCTTGCAGCCCGTGCGAATCAGAGCCGCGCCGCGTCAGCAAGCGGGATCGGCGGGCCAACCGCGCGAGCGAACGGGTCTCTCCTGCACGCGCGTCCAGAGCCTGTCGGCGGGATGGGCGCTCACGACAGTATCGAAACGATGTAGAAACGACCGAACGGCCCGATCCCGCTCGCTGATGCTTCGCGGCTCTGAAGGACCGCATCGCTGGCGCTTGCGGCCCGGACGATTCGCGACGTACCATTCATTTCGACACAGCGCCGCCGGGCGCTCGGGCACGCTCATGGACCATTTTCACTACCGCAACGGCGAGCTTCACGCCGAATCCGTCCGCGTCGCCGACATCGCAACCGCGGCGGGCACGCCCTGCTACGTCTATTCCGCCGCGACGTTCGGCGATCATTACGACCGCCTCGCCGCCGCGTTCGCGCCGCTGGAACCGCTGATCTGTTATTCAGTCAAATCGTGTCCCAATGTGCACATCTGCCGCCTGCTGGCGCAACGCGGCGGCGGTTTCGACGTTGTCTCCGGCGGCGAACTGCACCGCGCCCTGGCCGCGGGCGGCGATCCGGCCCGCATCGTCTTCGCCGGCGTCGGCAAAACCGACGACGAGATTTTGTCCGGCCTGGACGCCGGCATCGGCTGGTTCAACGTGGAATCGGAGCAGGAGCTGGAGAACCTTCAGCGATTGTGTGAATCTCGCGGCCGATCGGCGCGGGCCGCGCTGCGCGTCAATCCCGACGTCGACCCGCGCACGCACCTGTACACGACGACCGGCACAAAAGAGACAAAATTCGGCGTCGATATCGAACGCGCCCGCCGCGTCTTCGACGCCTACGGCCGCCATCGGCTTGTACGGCCGTGCGGCCTGCACCTGCACATCGGTTCGCCGGTCAACTCGGTCGAGCCGTACGTCGGCGCGATTCGCAAGGGGCTGGCGCTGATCGATGAGCTGCGCGGCGCCGGGTTCGAGATCGACACGCTCGATATCGGCGGTGGATTCGGCGCGCACTACCGCCACACCGAAGCGCCGCTGGCGGCCGAGTACGCCGAGGCCATCGTGCCGCTGCTGCGCGGCCGCGGGCTGCGCGTCATACTCGAACCGGGGCGGTCGATCGCCGCGAATGCGGGAATACTTGTCACTCGCGTGCTGTATCTGAAGTCGTCGGGCGAACGCACATTTGTCATTTGCGACGCGGGGATGAACGACCTGATCCGCCCGGCGCTGTACGAGGCGTATCACTTCGTCTGGCCCGTCAGGCCGCCGCCGGGATTCGTGACGGACGATCGCGGCGAGCAGATGGTGATCGACGGCACGCAGGTTGTCGATGTCGTAGGTCCGGTTTGCGAAAGCGGCGATTTTCTGGCGCTGAACCGCCCCATGCCGCCGCTGCGGCGCGGTGATCTGCTGGCTGTTTTCGCCGCGGGCGCTTACGGCATGTCGATGGCCAGCAATTACAACAGCCGCCCGCGCCCGCCGGAAGTGCTGGTCGGGGGCGCGCGGTTCCGCACGATTCGCCGGCGCGAAACGTATGCCGATCTGGTCGCTCCCGAGATGTCGGCGGATGGGCAAGGGGGTGGATGAAGTATTGGAGGGACAATCATTTTCTCGGAAATGCGATAATCGCCTTTTACACGCAATTACTGCGGAATTGGGCTTCGAATCACCATTCTGATCCGAGCCTTAGGCGCAACCGCCGAGGTCGCCCGCTCATTCGGCGTCTACCGCAGCGCTGGCGCTTGCGGCTCGGATCAATCGGCGCGCTGCGCCCATTTCCCGCTTGCTTACGCTGCGCGGCTCTGATCTATCGGTGATTTGCGGCCGGCAACCAACACACAGGCGACGGCGACGGCCAGCAGCCCCGCCGCACACAACACCGCCAGTACCAGCGTCGGTGTCCCCAGCCACGCCGGCTGCAACGTCGCCAGTCGCTCAAACGCGGAACGCCCGAGCGGTAACTGCGAATAGGTCGTCACCATCCGGCCCAGCACGCCGTTTACCTCCGACATGACGAACACCGCGATCAGCCAGGCCAACGGGAGGAACTTCAGCCGGCGTCCCGGCCACGCCGCGCAGCCACCGACCGCGAGCACCAGGAACCACGGAACCGCCGCGGCGGCGTACCACGGATTCATCACCGGTTCGCCCCACGCAAGCTGACACTGCACCGTGTGATATGACAGCGCCGTTGTGAAACACAAACACAGCAGAAGACATGCCGCGAAGAGACTGTACTGCGCCGCGGCTTCGCCTGCGCCGCGCTCCACCCGGCCGCCCGACCGAAGCCGCCTGCCCCCCCACCTCAGCGCCGCCCACAACCACCCGGCGAACGCCGCGGCCAAGCCCCACATCTGGCCGGATTGATAGCGCCGCGAGGCGGGCACGAAGCTCCAGCCCCCCACCCAGCGGTTGCTGCGGACCCACAGTTCGTCCGTAGCGCGAATCCAGTCGAGCCGCAGTGCGGTTAATACGGCGTCGCCCGCGCCGCGCCCCGCTTCACGGTTGACCAGCGCTTCCTGCATCGGCGTCAGCAGGCCGAAATGCGTCATATTGAATCGGAAATAGTGTTGCGTGATCGCCGCCAGCACGATCATCGCCGCGGCCAGCCGCCCTACCGTTGCCGCGGCCGACAGCCGGCCGCGCAGGCCGCTCCACACGATGCACGTCAGCGCGAACGGTACGAGCGCCAGATTCACCGACTTGGCCAATACGGCCAGTCCGATGAGTCCGCCCAAAGCAATGCACTGCAAGACAGTGGGGCCGAGTGATGTTGTCCTGAACAGCGGTTTTGGGCCGTAGTCGCCGTCGCGAGATTTGCCGCTGTCGGCGACCATCCGCAGCGCAATGACAATCGCCGCACTGGCCAGCAGAGCGCCCAGGGCATCATTCGACAGCCGCACGCTGTTCATCAAGAATAAGGGATGTGTTGCGATCGCCAGTCCCCCCACCGCCGCCGCAAAGCGATTTTTCAGGAGCAGACCGAGTGCGTTCAGGATGAGCTTGACTGCCAGCGCCGTTAGACACACGTTGAGCAGCCGCAGTCCGCTCACCGCCGCGCGCAGGTCTTCGATTCCACCCAGCCAGGCGAACAGCGGCGCCACCAGCCGGTAATACAACGAGGCATGTTGCGCCTGATACAGCGGCACGTCGGGCAACGTGTCGGCCGACGGCCGCGGTCCGCGTTGCCAATACGTCGCGTAGTCGACCGCTCCCGCCGCTTCGATCTGCTCCACCGCCGCGGGGGGCTGCGGAAACCGCACGACCGCGCGCAGCAGCGACTTCGGCACGCTCGTTTGTCGCAGCACGGGGTCTTCGCCGGTTTCGAGAATGTGTACGATGTACGCGACGTGCTGATATTCGTCCCATCCCTCGAACGGCGGCAACGCGCACGCGATGATCACGCCACGCGCCAGCACGAGGAGCACGATCACGCGCACGAAACCGCGCCAGTTTGTGCGCGGATCGAGGCGGTGAAAAATCGGCGGCAGGGACATGTGCACAGTCTGGCGTGAATCCGATGCCGGAAGCAACCCTGAAACTGAATGGTCGCGCGAGGGCAGCGTTGTCGTTGGATACAAAGGGACAACGTCGGGATCGTGAATCGTTCGTCGTGAAAAACCGCAATCGGACGTGACCTGTCGCAAACTGTCGCAACAGCCGTCGGCGGGACTCGGACCCGCGACCTGCGGTTTACAAAACCGCTGCTCTACCAACTGAGCTACGACGGCGCTCTCTGTGTTGAACGGCGAGCCGGTGTGCAGGCTGTTGCCGTCACGCGGACATTATATCCGGCCGGTGAAGCGCGGCAGGGCCGCAGCGGTAGTCGACGATTCCGGCGGCGTGCAAGTGTCAGCACGTTCGAAAAGCCCGATTCGAGCCAAACAACTGCATCCGAGCCTGTCACTCCTTAGAAAAACAGCTCGCCGCACCCTGAAAGTCGCGGTTCGGTTCAGCCTGGTCAAGCACTCTCATACAACAAACCGCTCGCCGCACACCGTCTCGAGAAAGTTCTCCAGGAAATCCGCCGCCGACACGCGCGTCAGCACGTCGGGCAGGCGCGAGGGATCGCCGCCCAGGCGCGGCTTGGACTGACCCGCCTTGTCGCCGTGCGTAACGATCTCGAGCTTCATCCGCACGCGCACGAACTGATCGGGCCACAGAATCGCACCGATCGCCACCGGATCGTGCTGCAGCATCCGCCCCGGCCCGCCGTCGGCGTGCGGCAAACGAATACCGCCGGCCAGAATTTCGGCAAGCACGCGCGCCGGCTTCGACGCGCTGGCCGCCAGCCGCGCCACGTGCGACTCGTCGACGACGACGGTGCGCGTCACGTCCAGCGGCGTGACCGTGATCGGCCGGCCGGCCGCCAGCGTGTCGGCGGCGGCCTGGGGATCGCGATGGAAATTGAACTCTGCGTGTGGCGTGACGTTGCCGGGCGACCAGACCGCGCCGCCCATGACATGAATGTGCGCGATGCCCGACGCGACGTCGGCCTCGCGCAGCGCCGCCGCCAGCGTCGTCAGCGGGCCGATGGCGACGACGTGAAGCTTCCCGCCCGCGGCGGCGATCGCGCGGCGATAGATGTCGAGAAACGGCTCGACGCTCAGCGACTCCGCCGGCGGCAGATTCGCGCCGCCCAGACCGTCGTCGCCATGGACGTGATGGGCGCGTTCGATGCCGTCGCGTTGCTGATCCAGCCCACGACCGATCGGCGGCCAGCGAGGCGGCGCGACGCCGCGCAGCAACCGACCGACGTTGACCTCTGCCTGATCGAGCGACACGTTGCCGCCCGTGGCCACGATCGCTTCGATCTTCAGCAGTGGCGATTGCAGGGCGAGCACGACCGCGGCGGCGTCATCGACGCCCATATCGGTGTCAATCAGCATCGGCAGGACGGGGTTCATGACGCGGGGTCGAGTGCCTCCGCGAGCCATTATTCGCGAACACGATACGGGGCGTCAATTGCTTCACAGAATGAGAAGAAGGCACGAAGGCCGAAGGGGTACGGAAGGGAACAGGGAGCAGGGAGCTGAAGAGAGGCACGAAAGCACAGGGCAGGCTGCGTCCGCAACCCAACCCGGGTATCGCCGTTCGCGGATCAAAGCGACGAAGCGACGGAGCGACGAAGGGAAAGCAGAGAGGGGAAAGTCGAGAGTCGAAAGTCAAAAAAGGTCAGTTAAACCGCTCGATAAATGTGCAGCGCGGACATGGAGATCAGCGTGAGTTGTCGTGCGCCGAATGAATCAGTACCGGACGGCGATCGGCTTTGCCGCTGTTGTCTTCGTCGCGGGCCATGCCTCTTTTTCTGTTCCTACTCCCGCGCGTGTCGCCGCGCGCGGGACGTCGCGCCAGATATAATGCCGCTATGGCTACCATCACACCCGGCCTGGTTCTTTCGTTGAGTTCCCTGCTCTCCGCGCCGCCCGCCGAACCTGCCGTTGTGCCGCGGCCGGCGGAGGTGAAAGTGCTGCCGGCGCAGTTCCGGTTGTCGCAACACACGATCGTGCTCGTGGATCGCGAGCCGCGCGAGCTGGTCGAAATCGGTGAATACCTCGCGGACGATCTCCGCAAGCGAACCGGTTTTCGCGTGCCGCTGGTCGTGGCTTCGTCCGCCATCGCCACGCTGCCGGGAAACGTCATCGTGCTCACGTCAGCCGGCGCGGACGAGCAACTCGGCGACGACGGCTACGAGCTGAACGTCGCGCCCGAAGGCGTAACGTTGCGGGCGCTCAAGCCGCGCGGGCTGTTCTGGGGTGTGCAGACGCTGCGTCAAATCGTGCCCGTAATGCCTCACGCGGACCACGCTTCCGCTGAACAAGCCGCCCCTGCAACCGCACCGGCCGGTCATCACGCGCCGCGCGAGGCGCTGGCGATTCTCGGCGTGAACATCGTCGACCAGCCGCGCTACGCCTGGCGCGGGATGCTGCTCGACAGCGGCCGGCACTTCATGCCCAAAGATTTCGTCAAGCGCTACATTGATCTGCTCGCGTATCACAAGATGAACGTGCTGCACTGGCATCTGACCGAGGACCAGGGCTGGCGAATCGAGATCAAAAAGTATCCGAAGCTGACGGAAATCGGCGCGTGGCGCACGGCGACGCGCGACAGCGAGCAGCCGCGCGATCCGCGGGGACGCTACGGCGGCTACTACACGCAGGAGGACATTCGCGAGATCGTCGCCCACGCGCGCAGCCGTTTCGTGACGATCGTTCCCGAAATCGAAATGCCGGGCCACAGCCTGGCGGCTCTGGCGGCTTATCCGGAGTTGTCATGTACGGGCGGCCCCTTCGAAGTCGGGACGGCGTGGGGCGTGTATGACGACGTGTACTGTGCCGGCAGCGATCGCACCTTCGAGTTCCTCGAAGGCGTGCTAAGCGAGGTGGTGGAACTGTTTCCGTCAGAATTTATCCATATCGGCGGCGACGAATGCCCCAAGGTCCGCTGGCAGGCGTGTGACAAGTGCCAGGCCCGCATGAAGGCCGAAGGGCTGAAGGACGAGCACGAGCTACAGAGTTGGTTCATCCGGCGGATTGAGAAGTTCCTCGCCGCCAAGGGCCGCCGCCTGATCGGCTGGGATGAAATCCTCGAAGGCGGCCTGCCGCCCAACGCGACGGTGCAGTCTTGGCGCGGCATGAGCGGCGCGATCGCGGCGGCGACGAGCGGCCACGACGTGATCGCCTCGCCCAACAGCCACTGCTATCTCGACTATCCGCAGATGCCCGCGCCGGACGCTCCTGGCTGGATGGGCGTGATCGGCTTGCAGACGTCGTATTCGTTGGAGCCAACTCCGCCGTCGCTGACGCCCGCGCAGTCGCGGCACATTCTGGGAATCGAAGGCAACATGTGGACCGAGCGCACCCCGCCCTCGCGCGTCGATCAGCAAGTGTTCCCGCGATTGTGTGCACTGGCCGAGGTCGGCTGGACACCGAAGGAGCGGCGCGACTGGGGGGACTTCGTCCGCCGGATGGACGTGCACTTTCGCCGGCTGGAGGCGATGGGCGTGACGTACTTCATCCCGCCGCCGTTTTTCGACGGACAGTTCGCCGACTTCGTCGACCGCGTCGACGTGGTGTTGACGCCCGGCGCAACGCCGAGCGAGATTCGTTACACGCTCGACGGCAGCGAGCCGGGGCCGGCCTCGATCAAGTATGAAAAACCGATCCGGCTGACAAAGTCGACCACGGTTGCCGCGAAGCTGTATCTGACGAACGGCAGCGCGAGCGACGCCGCGTGGCGACGCTACGAGAAGCTCGAGCCGCTGTCGCCGATGGCGGTAGACGATCCGACGGCTGGGCTGGCGTATGAGTACTTCGAGGGCGACTGGAGCGAATTGCCGGAGCTGACTTCGCTCATGCCGCTGAAGCGCGGAACGGTTCCGGCGTTCGGCCTGGAGCCGCGGCAGCGCGATGAACGGTTCGCACTGCGGCTGCACGGCTATTTCGACGCGCCGAAGGAGGGCTTGTACGCGTTCCACGTCGGCGCCGACGACTACGCGCGGCTGACAATCGGCCCGCCCGGCGCAGGCCGCATCATCGAATGCCGCTGGCCCGAGTCCGAACACCGCGGCCGAGTTTTGCTGAAAGCCGGCCGGCATCCGATCGAGTTGTGGTACGTTCAGCTCGGCGGCGACAGGCGATTGCAGGTGCAATACGAGGCGGCGGACCTGCCGCTGTCGCCGATCCCCGAAACGGCACTATTGCACAAGGCGGATTGATAGGCTACCAAAGGAGAACAGCCGCCCCCGGTTGTGATGAATGCCGCACGGCCGCCCTCGGCTGTGAAGTCCGCGCGGCACGGAGAACAAGATCCGGCGCCGGCACCCGGTGTGGTTCCTCGACGGGAACCCGATTGTCGGCTACAGCAAGCTCAAGGACTGTATTCGTATGTTGTTCTAGAGCGACCGATATTTCGACGAGGCGGGCCAGGCGGCCGAAGTCAGTTTCAAGGCCGCCGAGGCGCGGTACACCCCTTTCAATCAGATCGTTGAAAGGGACCTCAAGAGGTGGTTTAACACTACAGCGCTACGTCGTGTCCATTGAGCGTTTGAGGCGCGATCGTTTTGCGGCTCGGTTTCGAGACTGGTGATATTGAATGATCTCGGCGGTTTCTTCAACCTGCGAGAGCGGACAGCGGC
>WYBU01000083.1 GCA_011525745.1 Planctomycetaceae bacterium
ATTATCTTCACGGCGCCGCACCCCGACGACCTCGAGATCGGCTGCGGCGGCACGATCGCCCGATTGGTCAAGCTCGGTTATCGCGTCGGCATGATTCACATGACGAACGGCGAGCCGACGCCGCGCGGCACGCCCGAGACGCGCGCCGCCGAATCGGCCGAAGCCGCCCGCATCCTGGGCGCGACCGTGTGCGAAACGCTGAACCTGACCAACCGCGAGCTGATGGACGGCCCGCCCGCCCGGTACGCCCTGGCGACCGCTGTTCGCCGCTACCGGCCGCACATTCTGGTCGGCATGAGCGGCCGGACGGTGGCCGCCTCGCCGGATCATTACCAGGCGCAGCTCATCACCGAGGCGTCGCGCTTCTACTCGCAACTGACGAAATGGGACGATCGCTTCGGCGGTGCGCCGCCGCATCGCATCGAGCATCTGTGGTACCGGCCGATCGCGCGGGTGGGCGAGAACCTGCTGCATCCGGCCACGTTCGTGGTCGATATCGGCGACACGATCGATCAGAAGCTGGCGGCGATACGCTGCTACAAGTCGCAGTTCGACGGCCGGCGGTGGGAGCGGCTCGAGCACTGGGTGCGGTCGATGGCGGGTTTCGAGGGCGGTCATGCGGGATTTGAGTACGGCGAGTTGTACGCGCTGCCGCGGCCGCTGGGCGTGACCGATCCGATGCCGCTGTTCAAGGAATGGGGCTTTCCGTCGCCGTTGAAGCCGCACGCGACATGAGTGATCTCACGGAAAAAGCCGCACCATGACGCGGGGGTGACGTCGTCAAGCCGTCACGCGTCATCGGCCCTGCGATTCCGAAAAACGCACCTTGCGACGGCTTGGCCACGTCGAGGCCGACCGGCGCAGGAAGGCAACCCTTCGCTCAGATGGATTTTGGTCGAGACTTCCGCGCGATCGCGTTCTCCGCGGCGACAGCCTGGAATCGAATCGAAAGTGCCGCGCCGGCGCACCAGGGCGTGGGCGGCCTGCCGGGCGCTCGCGGAGATACTCAGTCGAGCTTGATCCGCCGGCCGATGGCGCGCTTGCGTTTCAACACCTTGCGTCCGCCCGGCGTGCGCATGCGGGCGCGGAATCCCTGCTTTCGGACGCGCGAACGCTTGCTGAGTCTGCGTGGATAGTGCATGGCGATGGACTGCCTTTCGTTCTCATGCCCGCGACGCTCGCGGCGACGCGCGGGGCAAACATGGTATGGTCGAGCACGCGCGGCGGCAACTGCCGCGTCACACGACGCGCCGGCGCGAGTCCCGGCCGTGCCGTCGGCACGCTTCGCTTGACATCGGCTGAGCGGTTAGCTAAGGTTTGAGCGCCTCAATCCTCCACGGCAACGTCCGCGAACGATTTGGGGCCGTAGCTCAATTGGTCCAGAGCGCCGCCCTGTCACGGCGGAGGTTGCGGGTTCGAGCCCCGTCGGCCTCGTTGAATCCTTTCAGGCCCGATTCCGCGCGGCGGAATCGGGTTTTTGGTTTCATGCAGCGATAATGCCCGGTTTAAGAGGCATTCGCCGCGCCGATTGCGCGACGGGTTATGAATAGCGTCCACGCTGCACGGCCAAGCGGCCGGGGGTGAAGCGCTTTTTCGCGCCACGTTGCGCGTGCCTACGGGCCGCTTGTCCGTGCCCCCCGTGCTCTTGGCCGCGCCACGCGCTTTACCCGGGCGCGCGTGTCGGTTCCGTCGGACTTCCCGCGGCGGCGGCGGCCGTGTATCATGTCGCACTTTGACGCCGCCAGACAGAAGGTCCGATGCACCGCACCCGTGAATTACCTCGACCGTTCGCCGATCTGGGTCTCGATCCTCCGCTGCTTCGTGCGCTGTCCAAGCTCAATTTCCAGGCGCCGACCGACATTCAACGCGAGATGATCCCGCTGGTGCTGGCCGGCCGCGACGTGCTCGGCCAGGCGCGCACGGGTACGGGCAAGACCGCGGCGTTCGGCCTGCCGATCCTTCAGCGCATTCGGCCGGACGGCGGCTTGCAGGCGCTGATCCTGGCGCCGACGCGCGAGTTGGCGGCGCAGATCGTTGGCGAATTGCGACGGTTTTCGGAGTTTCTTGAGGAAATCCATTGCGTTCCGGTGTATGGCGGGCAGCGGATTCAGCAGCAGTTGCACCTGCTGGGCCGCCGGCCGCACGTGGTCGTCGGCACCCCGGGCCGGGTGCTGGACTTGCTGGGGCGCGGGGCGTTGAGTTTTGACATGCTCGATTTCGCGGTGCTCGACGAAGTCGACCGGATGCTGGACATCGGCTTCCGCGATGACATCAAGCGGATACTTCAGCGTATCCGGCAGGAGCATCAGACCATATTCGTCTCAGCGACGCTGGATGACGAAATCAAGAGCCTGGCCCGGACGTTCACCAGGGACGCGGTCGAGGTGAACGTTTCGCGCGACGAGATTACCGTCGACAGCGTCGAGCAGTACTACTGCACGGTCGATCCGTGGGACAAGTTCCGGCTGCTGCGGCACATTCTGAACATCGAATCGCCGCGGCTGGCGATCGTGTTCTGCAACACGAAGCACGGGGCGCGCAAGCTGGCGCGGCGATTGTTCGCGGCGGGCATCGAGGCCAAGGAAATCCACGGCGACCTGGTGCAGCAGAAACGCGAGCGCGTGATGGAGCGGTTCCGCCGGCACAAGATACCGGTGCTGGTCGCGACCGATCTGGCGTCGCGCGGCATCGACGTGACGGCCATATCGCACATCATCAACTACGACCTGCCGAAGGACATCCAGGCTTACGTGCATCGCATCGGGCGGACGGCGCGGATGGGCGCGTTCGGCAAGGCGATCAGCCTGGTGCTGCGCGACGAGGGGCCGCAGCTCACGGAGATCGAGAAACTGATCAACAAAGAGCTGCAATCGCTGAAGCTGGACGGATTCGAGCCGTCGCAGCCGCCGAGTGAGTTCAGTGAAGCGCCGGTCGCCCGCGGCGGGCGGCCGGTCGAGGGGGCAACGCGCGGCGCGCAGGCGGGGACGACTCAGGGACAGCCTGCGACGGCGGCGTCGACGGTTCCGCGGACGCTCGGATCGAAGTTTCCCGTTTCGCGGCGAAGGCGAAGGCGGTAGCGGCGGCGGAGGACGTCCGGGCGGCGGGGCCGAAAGAGTAAGATCAGGAGTAAGATTAAGATTAGGAACAGGAGTAAGAGCAGGAGCAAGATTACGATAAAGGGCACAACGTCCGGGTCGTCATCTTACTCTTAATCTTACTCCTAATCTTCTTCCTACCCTTTATCTTACTCCTGCTCTTATTCTCTGCTTCTCCCCGGAACGGCAGAAGCGTCACCTGAGTTCGCGAGCGTGTCCCATGCAATCGCCGGTTCGTCAGGGCTGTCCCGCCATTCGCGTGGTGATGATGCCGCGCGACACGAATCCTCACGGCACGATATTCGGCGGCGTGCTGCTGAGTTACATCGACCAGGCGGGGGCGGTCGAGGCGCGGCAGCTTGCGCCGCGGCGGTTCGTGACGATTGCGATCGACAAGGTCGAATTCCGTCAGCCGGTGTACGTCGGGGACGTGCTCAGCTTTTATACGTACGTTGAAAACGTGGGGCGGACGTCCGTACGCGTGCGCGTCGAGGTCGATGCGCAGCGTCACGGCGATCCGAGTCAGCACGTGCACGTGACGACGGCGACCATTGTCTATGTGGCGACTGATGAACACGGGAGCAAGACGCCGATTCGTCCCTGAAGCGCAATCACGGCGCGGAACCTGAACATCGATCCGGGCCGCGCGCAGCGGCGACGCGCCGGGAATCGCGCCGATATCACCTGCACGATTTCATGAACGGCGACCGTGCCCCATGTCGCGGGGCGGTTGCTACGAACGGGCCGGGTCCGACGTACGTGCGGCCGCTTCCCCGCGCGGCGCCGAGCGCTGGGCCATTGCCGGCGGCGAAGCGGCTTCGTCGATGCGGCCGAAGACCATGCGCCCGGCCGAGGTCTGAAGGGAACTGGTCACCGCGATGGCCACTGCGTCGCCGATGCGGTCGCGACCGCCTTCGACGACGACCATGGTGCCGTCTTCGAGATAGCCCACGCCCTGGCCCATTTCCTGCCCCGGCCGCAGGATGCGCACCTCCAGATGTTCTCCGGGCAGCACGACCGGCTTCAGCGCGTTGGCCAGATCGTTGATGTTGATCACTTCGACGCCGCGCACCTGGGCGACCTTGTTGAGGTTGTAGTCGTTCGTCACGACGCGGCCGTTGAGATGCTTGGCCAGGCTGAGCAGCTTCTGATCGACCGGCTCGGCCATCTCGGATTTGGTCAGGCCGCCTTCCATGATCTCGATGTCGACGTGCGGAGAGGTCTGAAGCTTGTTGAGCACGTCCAGCCCGCGCCGGCCGCGGTTTCGTTTGAGTTTGTCCGACGAGTCGGCCACGGCCTGAAGCTCGTTGAGCACGAATCGCGGCACGACGAGCCGCTGGTCGATGATGCGGGTCTCGATGATGTCGGCGATGCGGCCGTCGATGATGACCGAGGTGTCGAGGATCAGGGGGCGTTGACCTTTGATCTGCTTGGCGAACTCGACGTAGGGGATGACGAATCGGATGTCGTCCTTGGTTTGCAGGATGAAGCTGACGCACAGGTAACAGATGATCAGACCCATCACCAGTTTGGCCGTCGGCAGCAGGCCGGGGGCCTGTAGCCAGGCGAAGACGTCTCCGAACTGCGTGAGCACGAGTGACAGGCCGAAGCTGATGAGATAGCCGACGGCCAGGCCGAAAAAGATGCCGGCGATGGCGTGAAGAGATTTTCGCGGCGCGGCCCAGTCGATCGCGATCATGCCGGCGGACAGCCCCAGGCCGGCGACGAAGAGCAGCCAGGGGATGGCCGGGCTGGCGTCGGGTCGCGCCGGATCGAGGTAGGCGCTGGCATACTGCACGAACGTCGCGGTGATCATCGCGGCGAACGCCACGCGAATCAGATAAAGGAGCATGCGTGTTTCCTGTTCGAAGGGCGCGCGAAACAGGGGCGAATCGGCCGGCGACTCCGCCGCGCGGACGCTGGGCGCATTATAACGATCAGGGGGTCGCTTCGTCTTCGGGACCGACCGGCTTTGCGGTCGAGCGGCTGCCGTATGGCCGCCATCCGCACTTGGGACAGGCGCCGCTGGAGTTCGGCCCGCGGCGAGGATCGAAGATGGCGCCATCGGTCAGGCACTGGCGCGCGGCCACGGCCTGCTTGCCGCAGCGCGGACAATCGATCCGGGCGACGGGTCGAATCAGCGTTTTCCGGCCGCGTTCCTCCAGGTCCTCGGGGGTCAGCGTGAATCGCACGCGGCCCGCGTACTCGTTCGCGGGGAGCGTGAAGCCGTTGCCGCAGTGGTGGCAGAACCAGTTGGTGGCGGAGTCGACCGTTTGCGGCGGTCCAGAGCGGCCCAGCAGGCGCTCGCGAAACATGTAGGCCCCGCCCGCCAGCGCCAGCAGGACGATGATGACGGAAATTCTGGAGATGGTCGACGACACGCAGTCACGTCTTTCGGCGGATAGGGGCGGCTAGTTGGGCGCCGGCCAGATCGACCAGCCGTCGCCGAAGGGGAAGCGCGAATCAACGAAGCGGTTTTCGGCGTGGCCGTCGAGGAACAGGATCGAATGCCGCGACCATTGCAGATGCCAGCCGCGCGACTGTAGTCCGCCGCCGCCGGCGCGGGCGTCGATGAACAGGTCGTTGAGCGGTGCTTCGTAGATGACGGCGAAGCCCGAACCGCGTCCGCCGAGATTGGGTTTGATCACTCGGTTGCCCAGCGACCCCATGTCGTTGAAGGTCCAATCGCCGCCGGGGTAATAGAAGTTCATCCACCACCAGTTGATGGCGAAGCTGTTGCCGGCGGCCTGCCACGTCGGGCGGGGCTTGGGAGGATTGTTGGGATCGGGCGTTGGATTGAGGTCGACGAGGCCGCCGGAAGAATCCGACGGGCAGGTATATACGGGGAGAACAACGCCTCCGCGGGCGGAGGGCGCGAGGTAGGCATTCAGCGGGCGCTGCTCAGCCGGATGCATGGCGAAGTCGACGTTGTTAATCAGCGGCGTGTCCGGCTCGGGCGCGACAAAGCCGCCCCAGGCATAGGGGGAGATGTACATGCCTTGGGGATGCGGATTGATCCACGGAACGCGATCGGAATGATCCTGCATGTACATGATCAGCGCGATGCCGATCTGGCGCATATTGGAGAGGCACTGAGCGCGGCGACCTTGTTCGCGCGCCTGAATAACGGACGGTAAAAGGATGGAAGCCAGGATTGCGAGAATGCCAATGACGATCAACAGTTCCAGCAGGGTCACCCCGTACCGCCGAAAGCGGTTGTGACCGGCGCATGTCGCTCGATGATCGGCACGAATCATCGACACCCCATACCACCCAAGTGTCCGCATCGAATGCCCGCGTTCGCGTAAGACGCGCGCGTGACACGTGTTCGCTGTGCAAGGCGGTTGAACTGCGACGCGGGCCGAATTGCAGCACCCGACTCCGCCGCCAGCCGCCCGACCCAGCCAACGGGCACCGATACGTACGCGGCGCACGCCCGAGAACCGAGCGCCGACACGCCGCGATTGATTACGCTATTGAACCGCGGAAGTCCTGATTTGTCAAGACATTTCGGTCGTCCGCGGCGGTCTCAGCGGACCTATACATCAGATTATATCGACTCGATTGGTCGCGCACTCTGCGGTCCAAGTCGAGCCGGTAAAGTACATATCGGACCGATCCGCAGGCTGGTTGAGCCGCTTTCTCGAGCGGGAACGCGATTTTTGGCCGCTCATCGCGACGACCCTTCCCGAGGCCCCTTCGCAAGATTTTGATGCCGGTCGGCTGAGCCGGGTTTCGCGGATTTCGACACCCTGATTGGCTTGGGCGATGGCGCGAACTCGGTCACGGGGCAGGCAGCGTTTGCAGCCGAATTTGCGACGTAAAAAGGCACGAAGGCACGAAGGGAAGAAAGGCCCCGCGGGACGCTCGTTTGTAAGACGATTGCCTGTGGTGAGTTGCGTGGCGCGGCGTTTGAAAATCGGCGCGGGACGCGAAGCAAGCGAGCATTGGTGGTACGGGCGCCGTTGCGGCGCGCGGATGGCGGACAGAGCGGGTCAATACAATTGAGGGCCGGCGCCAATCGTACGCTGCAATTGTTCAGCGCCGCTTGCGCCGCCCGCCGTGGTGATTTCCGCCGTGCCGCCGACTTCTTGGCGATGCGTCGGTATCCCGACCATTGGAAGCGGCGCGGAGCCGTTGAAGTTGCGCTGAAACATCCGCTAGCTGCGCCCTCAGCTCGGCGATGGCGGGGGAGTCGGCGGATGGAGTTTCTGCCGGGGCAGGTGCCGGTGCTTCGGTGACGCCCGCTTCGCCGCGTGTCGCCGCTGCGCTCGATCCGCCGCCGGTTACGCCGCCGAGGCCGGCGGGAAAGAACGTCCTCGCCCAGTGCAACGGATTGGCCAGTGCCGGATCGGGAACGCCGGCGCGCCGCAGGAATTCCTCGAATTGCTGCTGCGACTGGAGGAAGGCATCGAGGGCGCGGCTGAAATAGCGCTCGACGAAGGAGTGCAGAATATTCTGATTGGCCTGGATGACCTGGTGGAGGAGGCCGGCCGGGAACAGCCCCAGCTTGGGCGGATCGCGCTCGAGAATCATCTGAGCCAGCACCTGATTAGTGATGTCCTGGCCAGTGCTGGAATCGGTCACCTGGATTGACGTGCCGCCGCGGACGAGTTCGTACATTTCATCCTGGGTCACGTGTCGGCTGTGGGTCGCGTCGTAGAAGCGGCGATTGGGATACTTTTTGATGTGGCAAACGGCTGGTTCCGGGTTCATGACACGATCTCCCGCCGGCTAGGTGCAATTGCATCATTCTAGCACATCGGCGACGCATCGGCAACCTAAATTACAACCACAACCATATGTATATTATGGAGTTAAGACAAAGCTCCGGATTTTTTGCATTTGCACAAAAAACTCTTGACCGGCTGCGTCACGGTCGATATACTTCAGGCGTCGAAAACGGAACGGGGCAAACGCAACATTCTAAACGGGAGAACCGCCATGTCGACCACCATGACCGACACCGTGACACACATTTTCAAGCAGGCGACCGAGTCGTTCCAGCATGCGCTGGAGACCGGGGTGAAGATTCAGCAGGAGACGATGAAGGCGTGCTTCCAGCCGTTCGTCGGCGACGCGACGGTCGATGATTTGCGCGACCGCGGCCGCAAGGTGACGGAGGCGACGGTCAAGCTGATTCAGAAGAACTTCGACGAGTCTCAGAAGCTGTTCGACACGCAGAGCCGCCAGACGATGGACCTGCTCAAGAAGGCATTCGACGCCGCCAAGCCCGCCGACAAGGTCGACCTGTTCGAGACCACGCGGACGATCTGGCAGGATTCGCTCGACGCCATGCGCAGCTCGGTGGAGCAGATGGCCCGCGCCAATGTGCAGGTGGTCGAGAACTGGTCGTCGTACGTGTCGCAGTCGTTCAACAGCCAAGGCATGCCCGCGACCGGCGCCGAGAAGAAGGCAGTCGCCGCCAAGTAGCAAGGCTTTTTGTTCGACGGCTCGGCGGCGCCGGCATCGGCGCGACGGCGCCGAGGCTGCGTCGCAAGGCAGCGCGCAGTGCGTCAGACAGATCGGATCGTCGGCCGGCCGAGCAAGTCGGCGGCGGACGTTCCGGCGGGCGGTGAACATGCCGTTCCGGTTTTCAAAGTTCGGGCGAGCGATCGGCGGCCGCCGTCTTACGCGGGCGCGCCGCGCCCGAACCCAGGCTGCCGGGGTCGCAGCGAGTGGAAGTCGCTCGTCTCCCGGAATCACCCGGGCCGTTGTCCGCGTACCCCAGCGGACGGCGGCCTTTTCTTTTTGCCGCGCGCGTCCGGTCGCGCGGCGGCCGCTTGCAGCGCGGTTAGCGAGGAGAGACACGTGAGCGCAGCCCCCGATCCGATGTCCGACATGTTCACCAAGTTCTGGTCGGACTTCATGTCGCGCATGGCCCCGCCGGGCATGGCGCCGCCGGCCGGAATGAGCCAGGACGGCACGAAACAGATGCAGCGCATTTTCTTCGACGCGCTGGCCAAGTACGCCGACGACTTCATGCGATCGCCGCAGTTTCTCGAAGCGCTCAAGCAGACGATGGACAACGCGATGGCGTTTCGACGTCAGCTCGACGGCTTTCTGACCACGATGTTGAAGTCGGCGCAGATGCCGACCCAGTCGGACACGGCGTACATCACCGAGATGCTTCACGGCATGGAGCGCCGCTTGTCGGCCCGCATCGACGAGGTTGCGGCGCGGCTCGACGCGGTCGAGAAGGACCAGGCGCGCGGCGCCGCGAAGGCCGCGGGCCGCGGCCGAGTCGCCGCGCGCAAGGCGGCCGGACGATAGGCCGCGCCGGCGCCGCCGGACGCGGCACGAGGGCGGCGGCGCGAACAGGTTCACAGCGTGCGACGGCGCGTCCGGCCGCACGAGCACAACGGAGCGTGTGAGATGTCGACCCAGTCGTTTCCGTTCAACTGGTTTCGCCCGCCGGCCGTGCCAGGGCCGGACATCCAGGGATTCTTCGACCGGCTGGCCGCGTGGCCGAAGGTGGCGCAGATCGCCCAGCGGATTCGTACCGGGGCGACGCCGCACGAAGTCAGCTACCGCGAGGACAAGCTGCAAGTGCTGCGCTACACCAGCGACGAGCCGCGGCGCTACAAGACGCCGCTGTTGATGGTGTTTGCGCTGGTGAACCGGCCCTACATTCTCGACCTCATGCCGGGCAAGAGCGTGGTCGAGAGATTTGTCGAGGCCGGGTTCGACGTGTTTCTGGTCGACTGGGGCTGCCCCAGCGACGGCGACCGCTTTCTGACGGGTGAGCACTACATCGAGCGCTACATGCACAACGTGGTGCGGCACGTCGCGGATGCGGCGGACGTCGACAGCATTTCGCTGATGGGCTACTGCATGGGCGGCACGATGTCGGCGATGTACACGGCGCTGCACCAGGAAGAGATCCGCAACCTGATCCTGATGACGGCGCCGATCGACTTCACGCCGGGAGACAACCTGCTGTCGATCTGGGCCGATCCGAAGTACTTCGACGTGGATCAGATCGTCGACACGTTCGGCAACGCCCCGCCGTGGCTGCTTCAGACATCGTTCCTGATGCTCAAGCCGGTCTCGAACCTGATCGAGAAGTACCTCAACTTCTACGACCGCATGACGGACGAGAAATTCGTCGAAGAGTTTCTCGCGATGGAAACCTGGATCAACGACAACATCCCGCTGGCCGGCGAGACGTATCGCGAGTGGGTCAAGAACGGTTATCACCGCAATCTGCTGGTGAAGGGAGAGTGGCCGATCGGCCGCCGCAAGGTCAACCTCAAGGACATCACGTGTCCCGTGCTGAACCTGATGGCCCGCGACGACCATCTTGTGCCTTGCACTCAGAGCCGCGGATTCAACGATCTGACCGGCTCTTCCGATCGGCAGGCGATCGAGTTTCCGTCGGGTCACATCGGCCTGGCGGTCAGCTCGCGCGCACAACGCGATCTGTGGCCGCGTGCGTGCGAGTGGCTGGCGGCGCGATCCGACGCGATTTGAATCGGGCTGTAGTCCGTGTGTTTTGTGAGGCCGCGCCGCAGGCGCAGGGCGTCATCATCGGCCCATAAGGGCAAGCGAGGGGAGTCATGGGGAGGCTGGTCATGGAGCTTAACGGCAAGGTCGCGGTAGTCACCGGCGCCGCCAGCGGGATCGGCCGCGCCACGTGCATGGCTCTTCTCAAGCGCGGCATCGAGGCGGTGGCGGCGGTCGATCGCAGCGATGCGGTCGTCGAACTGGCGCGCACCGCCGCCGGCGAATTCGGCCGCGAAGTCGTCACGCCCTACGTGGGCGACGTTACCGACGTCGCGTTCCGACAGGCGACGTTCGCCGACCTGCGGCGGCGCTTCGGCTGCGTGCAGATTTGCGTGCCGGCCGCCGGCATTGTTCGTGACGGGCTGGCCGTCAAGATCGACAAGGAGACGGGCAAGTCGTCGCTTTATCCGCAGGAGCAGTTCGAGCAGACGCTGGAGCTGAACCTGACGGCGGCCACGTACTGGGCGATGGAGACGGTCGCCACGGTGGCCGAGGACCGTTTCGCCCGCAAGGTGGGGCGCTGGGAGCCGAACGAGAACGTGCAGGGGTGCATCGTGTTCATCGGTTCGGTGTCGTCGGCGGGCAATCGCGGTCAGGTGTCGTATGCCGCGTCGAAAGCGGCGCTGGAGGCGGTGACGAACACGCTGGCCAAGGAAACGATGTACCACGGCGTGCGCTGCGCGATCATTCACCCCGGCTTTACGGACACGCCGATGCTCAACGCGATGGAGCGGCGTTACATCGAGCAGAACATCCTGCCGAACACGCAGCTTCGGCGCCTGCTGCGGCCTGAAGAGATTGCCGATGGCATCTGCTTTCTGCTGCAAAACTCGGCGATCAGCGGCTCGTTGTGGGCGGATGCCGGCTGGCACCCCGCGGCGTAGGAACGCCAGCGGGGCGGGGGTTTTGGGCGATTCAAGACAAAGAGGAGTAAGATCAAGAGTAAGATTAAGATTAGGAAGACGAGCAGGAGCAAGAGTAAGATCAAGAGTAAGAATAGCGTTATTCTGTGAGCGAGCGCCTTGCTTCTCTCATCATCCTTCTCCTAATCCTGCTCTTAATCCTCTTCCTTATCTTAATCTTACTCTTACTCTTTCTCTCTTCACGCCCCCGAGCAAGGCCATGGGCGGCCCGCACAGCCCCTCCGACCCGTGCCAATTCCCGCCTCACTCCTTCGCTCCCGATCCGCTACAATTCCGCCACAAAAATAACGGGAGTCCGAACCGGAATGTCCGATCTTCCTCCGCAACTGAACGAGCTGCCCATCTCCGACGAGATGCAGGATTCCTACTTGCGCTATGCCATGAGCGTCATCATGGCCCGCGCCTTGCCCGACGTTCGCGACGGCCTGAAGCCGTCGCAACGCCGCATCCTCGTCACGATGAACGATCTGAACCTCGGGCCGCGGGCGCAGCACCGCAAGTGCGCCAAGATCGCCGGCGACACGTCGGGCAATTACCACCCGCACGGCGAGGGGGTGGTTTATCCCACGCTCGTGCGGATGGCGCAGGCGTTCAACATGCGCTATCCGCTCGTGGACGGGCAGGGCAACTTCGGCTCGATCGACGGCGATCCGCCGGCCGCGATGCGTTACACCGAAGCCCGCATGACCGCCGCCGCGACCGAGATGCTCGCCGATCTGAATCTCGAAACGGTCGATTTTGTCGAGAACTATGACGGCACGCGGCAGGAGCCGGTCGTGCTGCCGTCGCGTTTTCCGAATCTGCTCGTCAACGGGTCGATCGGCATCGCCGTGGGCATGGCGTGCAGCCTGCCGCCGCACAATCTGCGCGAAATGTGCGACGGGCTGATCGCCGTGCTCGACAATCCCGACATCACCATCACCGAGTTGATGCGCATCATTCCCGGTCCGGATTTCCCCACCGGCGGCATCCTGTGCGGACAGCAGGGCGTGCGCGAGGCCTACGAAACCGGCCGCGGCAACGTCGTGGTGCGGGCGAAGTATCACGTCGAAGAGACGCGCACGGGCCGCGCGCAAATCGTTTTCGACGAGATTCCCTACAACATTCTGCGCAGCACGATCACCGAGCGCGTCGTGGCCTGCATCCGCGAGGGCCGGCTGCCCGACGTATCCAACTACAACGACGAATCGGACCGCAAGCACGCCATCCGGCTGGTCTTCGAGCTGCGCAAGGACGTCAACGTCGACGTGGTGGTCAATCAGTTGTTCGAGTTCACGCCGCTTCAGAGCAACTTCAACATCATCAACATCGCCCTGGTGCATCGCCAGCCGCGCACGCTGGGGCTGAAGGACCTGATGCGCTGCTATCTCGAGCATCGCGGCGAGGTGATCCGCCGCCGCACGCGGTTCCTGCTGCGCAAGGCGCGGCAGCGGGCGCATCTGCTCGAAGGCCTGATCCTGGCGGTCGGCGACATCGACGCCATCATCGAGATGATCAAATCGTCGCCCGATCCGGCCGCGGCGAAGCAGCGATTGTGCGCCCGGCCGCTGCGACTCAGCGAGGACCAGACGCTGCGGCGGCTGCTGCCGGACGGGTTCTTGCAGCGCATGGCGGCGCAGCCTCAGAACCTCACCGGCGTGCAGGCGGACGAGATTCTGAAAATGCAGTTGCAGCGCCTGACCGGGCTGGAGATCGAGAAGCTGGCGAAGGAATACGCCAAGCTGATGGACGACATCGCCGGCTACCAGGCGCTGCTGGCCAGCGACGAGAAGGTGCGCGAGGTGATCCGCGGCGATCTGCGCGAGATGCGCGACAAGTACGGCGACGACCGCCGCACCGAGATCGGCACGCCGGTCGGCGAGTTCCGCATGGAGGAGCTGATCGCGCGCGAGCAGATGATCGTGACGATCTCGCACGACGGCTACATCAAGCGCGTGGCGATCGACACTTATCGCACGCAGGGTCGCGGCGGTCGCGGTCTGCGCGGCTCGGACACGAAGGAAGGCGACTTCCTGGAGCACCTGTTCGTCGCCTCGACGCACGACTTTCTGCTGTTCTTCACCAATCGCGGCCGCGTCTATTGGCTGAAGGTGTACGACATCCCCGAGATGGCCCGCACGGCGCGCGGCCGGTCGATCGCCAATCTCATCAAGCTGGGCGACAACGAGCGTCACATGGCGGTTCTGCCGGTGGCGGCGTTCGAGGAGAAGTACGTATTCTTCGGCACGTCGAAGGGGCGCGTCAAGAAGACGGCGCTGGGGGCTTATTCGAATCCGCGGCCCAGCGGCATCATCGCCATCAGCCTCGATCCCGACGACGAGCTGGTCAACGTCGAGCTGACGGGCGGCGACGACGAGGTGGTCATCGCCACGCGCAACGGGATGGCGGTGCGGTTCAGCGAGCACGACGTGCGTGCGATGGGCCGCTCGGCCGCCGGCGTCAAGGGCATCGAGCTGAAGTCCGGCGACGGGGTGGTCGACATGTGCGTCGCGCGGCCGGGCATGAGCCTGCTGACGATCTGCGAGAACGGCTACGGCAAGCGGACGGACATGGAAGAGTATCGGCTGCAGAAGCGCGGCGGCAGCGGCGTGATCAACATTCGCACGACGGAGCGCAACGGCAGCGTGGTGGCGCTGCGGGCGGTGACGGACACGGACGAGCTGATGATCACGACGGCCGCGGGGATCATGCTGCGGACGAAGGTGGCGGACACGCGCGAGATCGGCCGGGCGACGCAGGGGGTGAAGATGATCCGGCTGGACGAGGGGGACAAGGTCGTCGCGGTGGCTCGGATCGCGCAGGAGGAGGGAGAGGGAGGAGCGGGGGCGGCGGCTGAGGACGCGGGCGGGTCGGATGGATCGGCGGGGGAAGGGGCGCAAGAACCGGCGTAGAAGTTCTTGCTGTACGCGCGGCGCCGGCGGGGGGATGGGCAGTCAGGGGGTCGTGTACGCGGATTTGGAGCGTGCGGGTCGCGACCGAGGGAGGGAGTAGGAGTAGGAGAAAGATTAAGATTAGGATGAAGATGAGGAGCCCGAGCAAGAGCAGGAGCAGGAGACAGAGCAGGACTTCGTAGTCGCGCCGGCGTCGCAAAGGCGAGCCGCGTTCGAGAGAGCGGCTGCTCATGTCCGTTTGCGTCGCCTGCGGCGCGAATCGCGTGCGGCGACGAGCGGTGAAGCAGCGCCGCCGCGACGGTCGGCCAGTGATGGCGCCGGCGTTTGTCAGCAATTCATGCGGCGAGCGCGTATTCGATCTCAAGACGCTGAACATGCTCGCAGCGCGGCTGCGGAAAAATCGGCGACGTGTCATTCGCGTTATGCGCAGGACGATGCGGGCGTCTTTTCGCGCGTCGGCGATCGACCCCGAGTGAATCCTGATTCGCCGTGTGTATTATGTAATGCCGTTCGATGGTGCGAGTATGATCGTTGCGACCATTGCGTATTCGCCGCCTCGGGTCGCCGACGAGTTGCTGGAAGGCGACCTGATCCGTGCGGGCGATCCGCGCTACGGGATCATCTGGGCCAACCCGCAACGGATGAGCGGTACGCCGTGTTTCTACGGCACGCGCGTTCCTATTCAGACTCTCTTTGACTACATTGCCGCCGGCCAGACGATCGACAATTTCCTGGACGGCTTTCCGCCCATTACCCGCGAACACGTCCTGGCGGTACTCGAGCTGGCTCGCACCGGCCTTGTTCACGGCGGCGAATCCGCTTGAAAGTCCTGCTGGATCATTGTGTCGATCGTCGCCTGGTGCGTGCGCCGGCGGCACATGAGGTCGACACGGTTGCCCGATTGGGCCGGCAGGCACTCGGCAACGGCGCATTGCCTGCCGCCGCGGCGGCCGCCGGTTTCGAGGCGTTCATCACCGTCGACAAGAACCTGCGGCATCAACAGAACATCGCGACGCTTCCGCTGAGCGTCATCGGCCTGCATGTACCCGATACGCGACTGCCGTCGCTGCTGGCGCTGGCGACTTCGATCGAGGCCGCGCTGTCTGAGGACGCGCGCTATCGATTGATTCTCGTGCACCGGGACGGGCGGCTTGAAATGCTGAGCCAACGAGGACGATAAGCTGGGCGATCCTGTTGACGGCTCCGACGCCGGGAAGACTCGCATCGCGCGCGTCGGATAACCCGTTTCCGCGGCATTCGCTAAACGTTCATCATGCGGAAACGGGGCACTGCGACGATTGGCGGCACGCTCTTCATTGCAGGATTGCCGCAGTCATGCCTATCCTGTAGCGATTCCCTGCTCGGTGCATGACCGCGGCTTGCAAGGACGGTGTCACGATGCGTGCGCAAGAAGGATGCCTGACCCGTGAATTCGTCGTGATTGGATTGCTGATGATGGTCGCGCTAAGCCCGTCGTGCAATCCCGGCAGCGGCGCCGCGGGCGACGGCTGGGACTGGCTGCGCCCTAAAGGAGGCGGTTACGCGCCCGGCCCCAATGACGAATCGTGCCAGATCGTCTGTTTGCGCGCCGAGGGGCCGGACCGCATTCCGTTTGCGGATCAGATGGCCGAGGCGCTGAAGCGCGTGCGCGGCATCGAGCCCGCGCGCGTGCGCGTGGTGCACAAGCCGCGCGAGAGCGTGATTACCTACGGTCCCTATCCGGTCGTCACCGACGCACAGGGGGCCTTTCAGATGTCGCCGCAACTGCGGAGCGATCTGAAGTTCATCCGCAGCCTGTCCGTCGGCGATCAGTCCCCCTTCCTTCAGGCGGTCCACGAGCGCATCCCGCGGCCCGGCGTCGGACCGCCCGAGTGGGACCTGCGAAACGCCTCGGGCGTTTATACGCTCCAGGTCGGCCTGTTCTACAACACGGCGGGTTTCAAGGAGCGCAAGGAGGCGGCCATCGAGTGGGTCCGCGACCTGCGCGGCCGCGGGTATGAGGCGTTCTATTATCACGACGACTCGAAGGGCGTCAGCGGCGTGTACGTCGGCAACTTCGACGAGTCGGCGGTCATCGGGGCGCGCTCGACGATCAAGCAGCGCGGCGCGACCGAAGTCCACGTCGGCGGCCACGCCCAGGACTATGCGCCGCACGTCATTTCGCTGATGCGCCAGCCGGAATTCCAGTACACGCTGGTCAACATGGCGATTGAGAAGATCAACGGCGTGCCGCGGCCGTCGATTCTCGTGCACATCCCGAAGCGCGAAACGCAGACCGCGGCAGGCGGGGAAAGCGGGCTGTAGACGCGCGGGGATGGCGGGGGCGGCGCGCTTGGGGGCGTTGATGCGGTACTTATCATCGTGAACCCACCGCTGAAGCGGTGGAGCAACCGGCGAGCGGGGAAATGGGGTCGCGTCATGGACGATGCGCGGCGTTGCCACTGGCCGATCGTCACGCCGATGCGGTAGTCTACACCGTACGCGAGCTGGCTCATCATACTTTTGCATCGGAGGTCCGACATGAGGAGGTATCGCCCCTTCGTTTCTGTCTGCGCGAGCATGGCGTTCGCATTGTTCGTGAGCGTTGTCGGCTGTCAGTCGCCGCGCACCGATGAGTCGACGTCGGCATCGCGCGGAGCGGTCGCGCGCGGCGCGGCAGCCGCGGCGGAATCGGCAGCCCGACCGACGCTGCCGGAGACGCCGCGCGACGGGATCGTGGACACGATACACGGCGTCGAAGTGCCCGATCCGTATCGCTGGCTGGAAGATCGGGACTCGCCCGAGGTCAAGGCGTGGGTCGATGCACAGAACGCCTATACGCGCGCGATGCTGGACGCCCCCGCGTGGCGGGCGACGCTGACGGACCAGGTGCGGCGTTATTACGACGTGACGATCAACGGCGCGCCGTCGGTGCACGGCCGGCGCTATTTCTCGTACCGCCGCGAGGGGCTGAAGAATCATGCGATTCTGTACGTGCGCGACGGCGACTGGAAGGCTGAACCGAAGCTGCTGCTCGATCCCAACACCTTCAGCGAAACGGGGACGGTCGCGCTGGACTGGATGTACCCGTCGCCCGACGGGTCGATGATCGCGTACGGCAAGAGCGCGGCGGGCAGCGAAATGAGCACGCTGTATCTGCGCGAGACGGCGACGGGCCGCGAACCGCCGGAGTCGATTCCCTACACGCGCTTCGGCAGCGTGGCGTGGGAGCCGGACGGGCGGGGCTTTTATTACACGCGTTATCCGGCGCCGGGGACGGTGGCGGCGGGGGACGAGAACTACTACCGCAAGGTGTTCTATCACCGCCTGGGGACGCAGTGGGAAGGCGATCCGTGCATCTATGGCGAAGGCCGGCCGAAGGAGGAGATCAACAGCGTCGGCAGTTCGAGCGACCATCGTTACCTGTTCGTTTCGCGTCAGACGATCTGGACAAAGAACGACCTGTTTTTCAAGGACATGCAGTCCGGCGCGCCGCTGACGACGCTGTGCGAGGGGCTGGAGGCGCAAACGGGCGCGGATGTGTGGGACGGCATGATGTACCTGCTGACGAGCCTCGACGCGCCGCGATATCGCGTGTGCAAGACGCCGGTCGACGAGCCGAATCCGGCCAACTGGAAGGAGATCGTGCCGCAGCAGGATGGCGTGATTCAGCGCATGGCCATCATCGACGGCAAGCTGGTGCTGACGATACTGGAAAAGGTCTGCTCGCGGATCATGGTTTATTCGACGGAGGGCGAGTTCCTGGACGAGATCGAGCTGCCGACGCTGGGCAGCGTGAGCGGCGTCAACGGCGATCCGCGCGAGCCGAACGTGTTCTTCAGCTTTGAGTCGTTCGCCTATCCGCCGACGGTGTTTCGGTATGACCTGCGCGAGAAGAAACTGGAGATTCTCGACCAACTGAACCTGGGCAAGGACTTGTCGGCCTATGAGACGAAGCAGGTCTGGTACTCGTCGCGGGACGGCACGCAGGTACCGATGTTCATCGTCCACAAGAAAGGGCTGCCGCTCAACGGCGCCAATCCCACGCTGCTCTACGGCTACGGCGGGTTCAACATCTCGTTGACGCCCTCGTTCCGCGCTTCGCGTTACGTGTGGCTCGATCGCGGCGGCGTCTATGCCGTTCCCAACATCCGCGGCGGCGGCGAGTTCGGCCAGGATTGGCATCACGGCGGTCGGCTTGGAAACAAGCAGAATGTGTTCGATGACTTCATCGCCGCCGGCGAATGGCTGGTCGCCAACGGCTACACGCAACCGAGCAAGCTGGCGATCATGGGCGGCAGCAACGGGGGGCTGCTGACCGGCGCGGTGACGGTGCAGCGGCCGGACCTGTTCGGCGCGGTGGTGTGCGCGGTGCCGTTGCTGGACATGATCCGCTATCCGAACTTCCAGATTGCGCGGCTGTGGATGCAGGAGTACGGCGATCCGGAAAAACCCGACGAGTTCGCGTGGCTGTTGAAGTACTCGCCGTATCACAACGTGCGGCCGGGGACGAAGTATCCGGCGATTCTGTTCAAGACGGCGGCGTCGGACACGCGCGTCGATCCGATCCACGCGTGGAAGACGGCGGCGCAGATTCAGGCGTGCAACGTCGGCGAGCGACCGGTGCTGCTGCGGACCGACTTCGACGCCGGCCACGGCGCGGGCAAGCCGCTGAGCAAGCGGATCGAGGAAGAAGTCGACGATTTCGTGTTTTTGATGGCGCAGACGGGGATGAGCGAGCAGTAGCGTTGTTGGCAATCGCGCGGCGTCGGCTTGCACAACTTCGCCGGGTCGGCATGGTCAGGCCCTCGTGGATTCGCGCCTGATCATGGCTGGAAACGCGACTCGCGAGGGCATGGCCCCGTTGCGTCGCGGGCCGCGGATACGGCAACAAGTTGGGCTGGTTGTTTGTGTGTGAGCCCGCGGTCGGTCTGATTGCAGCATCTGTATCACTTGGTGCGGGCATTATGCCCTCATGAACGGGCGGCAAGCCAGATCCACGCGATTTCCATCAGATGCACCGAACGCAGGCAGGACCGGCGGCGGCCCGGTGAGTTTTTCCGCATTGTCTCAAGAGCTTTCTGAAAGGACGTGCGCCGATGTCGCGCGATGAATTCCCCTTGCGCTTTGTGCCGCCCGGCATCGATCTGGGTGACTGGCCCGCCGTCGAGGGGCAGTTCCGCCGGCTGGAAGAGACGCCGCTGAACGACGCGCGGGCCGCCGAGGGCTGGCTTGAGGACTGGAGCGAATTGGAGTCGGCGTTGAGCGAGGAGGAGCAGAATCGCTACGTCGCGATGACGTGCCAGACCGACGATGCACAGCGCGAGCGCCGGTACCTGGATTTTGTCGAGCAGGTGCAGCCGGGCCTGAAGCGGCGGCGCGATCGGCTGGACCGGAAGCTGTTGGAGTCAGCGGTGTCGGCGGCGCTGCCGAGGGCGCGGTACGAGGTGCTGTTGCGGCAGATTCGCAACCGCGTCGAGCTGTTTCGCGACGAAAACGTGCCGTTGCAGACCGAAGACGAGAAGCTGCGCGCGCAGTATCAGAAAATCTGCGGCGCGATGTCCGTGCAGTTCGATGGGCGCGAGCAGACGCTCCAGCAGATGGCGCGTTATCTCGAAGAGACCGACCGGCCGCGGCGGCAGACGGCGTGGGAGGCGGTCGCGGGGCGGCGGTATGCCGATCGCGACGCGATCGACGAGGTGTTCGACGCGATGGTGGCGCTGCGGGATCGCATGGCGCGCAACGCCGGCCTGCCCGACTATCGCGCGTATGCGTTCCGCGCGTTGGAACGATTCGACTACACGCCGGCCGACTGCGAGCGGTTTCATGATGCCGTCGAATGTCACGTCGTGCCGCTGGTGCGTGAGATTCAGGAGCAGCGCCGCAAGGCGATGGGGCTTGAGGCGCTGCGGCCGTGGGACCTGGCGGTGGATCCGCTGGGGCGATCGCCGTTGCGGCCCTTTGCGACGGATGCGGAGCTTGTCGGGAAATGCGCGCGGGTCTTCGAGCGCGTGTCGCCCGACTTCGCCCAGCAATTCGATCACATGCGTCGCGAGCGCCTGCTTGACCTGGGCAGCCGCAAAGGCAAGGCGCCCGGCGGGTACATGACGGTGTTCGAGCGGCGGCGGCTGCCGTTCATCTTCATGAACGCGGTCGGCCGGCACGACGACGTCCACACGATGCTGCACGAGGGCGGTCACGCCTTTCACGCGTTCGCGGTGCGCGGCGAGCGGCTGCTGTCGTATCGCAACCCGCCGATTGAATTCGCCGAAGTGGCGTCGATGGGGATGGAGTTGTTGTGCGAGGAGCACCTGAGCGAGTTCTATGCCGTCGAGGAACATCGCCGCGCGCTTCGTGAAGACCTGGAGGACGTGCTCGGCACGCTGTGCTGGATCGCGACGATCGACGCGTTTCAGCATTGGATTTATGCGAATCCGGCGCACACTCGAGCGGAGCGAACGGCGGCCTGGTTGGGAATTCTGAAGCGATTCGGCGGCATTGAGGATTGGTCGGGCTTTGAGCCTTATCGGTCGGTGCTGTGGCATCGACAGCTTCATCCGTTCACGGTGCCGTTCTATTACATCGAGTACGGAATCGCTCAGCTCGGCGCCCTTCAGGTTTGGCGAAACGCACGACAAGACTACCGCAAGGCGGTGGCCGATTATCGGGCCGGGCTTGCTCTTGGCGGGAGTCGGCCATTACCGGAACTATTCAACGCGGCCGGCGCAAAGCTGGATTTCTCGGAACGTGTAATTCAACCGCTCACTGACCTGATCCGATCCGACCTTGAAGGCGCGGGAATCGTATAGTGGGAAACGGCACGGAGTTCCCATCCGGGGAAAGTATGTGAAATCCTTCACGGTATAACGATATTTAATTTTCGTAATATCGTTTGCATTTTCCCAGTTTCGTGGTAAGCTTATTGATGTACCGGACGAGTGGATGTCTCCGGAGATTATCGTGGCGGCTCTGCCTTTCACGCACATGCACGAAAACGTTCCGATGTTTCCGGTGTCCGATTCATTCCGCCCGGAATCGTTGGGCGACGTCTCCTCGTCCGCCGGCGAATACACAAAACGCCATCGTGAAGCATGGCCTCTTCTCCTTCGCAGCCCCGACGCTGAAACGCTCCAGCCGGGCGATGCCGAATCGTGGCAACGCCTGTGGGGGCGTTTCGGCGTGGAGCTGTTCCAGTGCTTTGCGAATGGCGACGAGCATATCCGGGCCGATATGATCCTCCTGGCCCGACAATCCGGCGGCTGGCGCGGCGAAATCATCGCCGACCGACTCGAAAAGTGGCTGCGCCAGCGGTCGGTCTGAATCAGCTCCATGAGCAGAGAACATCGCGGTCGTCCATCCGTTACATCGACCTTCTCGGCCGACGGCCGGGCTGCGCCGGAACTGTCGATTCGCGGTATTCCCCTGGCCGAACTGCTGGTGATGGCGCGGCGGCACTTGGTTGATCGCGAGTCGGCCGAGGAGGTGTGCGGCGACCGGTTCAAGACGCAGCAGTTCCGCCAGGCGCTATTCGAAGCG
The DNA here is from genome assembly GCA_011525745.1 of Planctomycetaceae bacterium. Classification (GTDB taxonomy): domain Bacteria; phylum Planctomycetota; class Phycisphaerae; order UBA1845; family UTPLA1; genus PLA4. The sequence goes on from WYBU01000083.1 coordinate 21,931, forward strand.
CGCAAGCGCGGCCTGCTGCGACAGTTCGTCATCATGACGCCCGAGTTGGCGGGCGTTCCCAGCCTGGACACGCTGGCGCGCGAGGTTGAGGAATCGGCGCGTCGCTTTCGCGGCGCTCCTCCGCTGCGTGTTCATCTGGTCTTCGGCGATCAGGCAGTTTTCGATCGCACGCTGACGGCCGATCCGCGCGAGTTCCTCAGCAGCGAAGAAGGTCCCGATCTGTTCCTGCGCAATCAGGGCGTGCTGGAGCGGATCATTGACGCGGGCGCCGAGTGGATTTCGCACGAGCTTTCGCCGGGCGAGGTGTTCGTGCCCGCCTGGGGGCGCGTGGTTCATAAAGTGGTGGGCGGGCTGCATCCCTGGGCGGCGCGGGGCGGGCTGGGCGAGGCGACCGTCGTGGCGGGATCGGGGCTGCTGGGCGTGCGGGCGTTCGCGGACTTCGAGGCGAGCAACAACGCGCGGCTGGCGGGCGAAATCTTCGGCACGTCGAAAGTTCACCTGTTGCCGTTGCCGTTCTGCATGCCGGGCGATCCGTCGATTTTCGAGCCGTTGCGGGCGTTGCGGCCGGTGCGCGAGACACAGGAGTGGCTGGGGCGCGCGACGATGGTGATCACGTCGCTACAGGATTTCGAGCCGACGCGCTACTCGGTGGTACGGCATGGTTTGATGGACGCGGCCGACGCCGGCAAGTACGCCCGGGCGGGCGCGTGCGGCGAGATCGCGGGCGTGCCGTTCGACGATCACGGCGACGAAGTGGTCATGCCGGGTTTTGCGTTCTGCGGCATCCGGCCGGCGGACCTGAAGCGCGTGGTGGGTGGCGACGAGTCGGACAATCCGAAGGTGGACAAGCACGACCGCCGGCAGCGCGAAGTGGTGGTGCTGGCGGGCGCGACGGCGTCGCGGTTGCGCCCGCTGTCGGTGGCGATCCGCATGGGGCTGGTGACGCGCGTGTTCACGGATCACGTGACGGCGCAGGCGCTGTTGCGTGAGTTTGAGCGCTAGGTGCAGCGGCTGGGGACGCGCGCGGAAACGAGAGCGCGTCGGCGGCCTGTGTCGTTGTTCAGCCTTTTCGCATCCTATTTATCGCGTAGCGCGGACATTCTGCCCGCACGAACGGGCTGCAAGCCCGTTGCACGCGGTGATCAACACGGCCCGGCGGCCGCGGGCGAATGACGGACGGGCGGGACGCCCAAACCACCCAAGACAGGGGAGGCGCACTGCGCGCGCGGGCTTGACCGTGCCGGCCGCCACGTCATTGCGCGGGTGATTTCAGGTCGATTTCTATTACGGCGGCGTTCCTCCCTGCGAAATCAGCAGAAACTCATCGGCCTGTTCCAGGATTCGCGTGTGCGAGGCCACGTACCACGTGCGCGGAATGATGTTGGGGCGCGCGAGGCAGTACAGGTGGTATTGCAGTGGAGTGAAGCCGTACAAGGGAACATTGGGATACTGTGCGTGATCGGAAATGAAGCCGTAGCGCACCTGCTGAGCGAAGAAACCCAGACTGGTATATTGCTGATCCACTTCCGGCGGCTCATGCGGCGTCCAGGAGGAAATGTAGTAGTACGGATCGGGCGCGAAGTGCTCGACCGAGGCCATGATGTCACTGATGTCCTGTTGCGGACTGAAGATCGACTGGGCGATGGTTCGCAGCGGTGGCACGCTGGGATTCGGGTGGGGGTGGTACAGGCAGACGAAGATGCCGTGATCGTTGCGAAGCTGCGTGATCGCAGCCCGGGCGAGATCGCGGATGATGGCCCGGTTCTGCTGCGTCCAGAACGACGAGTAGCGACGCTTCCAGAAGACTTCCTCGCCGTCGATGTAGATTTTGTTGGTGCCGGCGGCCTGCGCCAGAATTCGGGCGCGCAGCATGAAGTCCTGCCAGAAGAGCGGGTCGAGCAGCCCGGACGGATTGAGCGGATGATTGTTTCGCGCGTTGGGGCCTGGCACGTTCCAGGGCGGCTCGTCGGCGGGTCCCCACACGTTGTCGATGACGTGATGCAGCCAGAAACCGGGGATCAGTTGCACGTTGGCGGTGGCGGCGACGGGAAGGATCGGCGCGAAGTAGCTGTCGGCGTCGGCCTGCGAGCGGACGATTCCCATGTAAACCGGCGTGGCGTAGCGGCGGAAACCATAAGCGCCGAGCTTGGGCAGGATGGTCATGATGCGAGTGCGGTTGGGCGTCGAGCCGGGAGCGTAACCGTCCTGCACGCGATAGGACCCGTCGGGCGTGTAACCAACGAACGTGCGGTCCGGTTCGACGTTGTGCGGTGGCGCCATCAGCGGAGGCGGCTGACCGGGCCACTCCTCGGCGGCGTACGGATCGGCGAGTGAATCGCCGAATTGATCGGTCGCCGTCGAGAACGGCGATTCGACGTCGGTCGCGCTTGCCGCCGCGACGTCGCTATCCGCGGCCTGCGCGGTCGTCGCCGCGCGGCCGCTCGGCCCGTCGGCCGCGATATTTTCTGACAAAGAAAGTATGATAGTCAGCGCCGCGACGATTCCGGCGCGCACCATCTCCAGTGATGCGGACTTGGCGCTTAGCGCGATCATGCATCCCCCAAGTAGATTTGAAGAGGGTTAGTACGGCGGCCGAATTGTCACGAACAATCCCCCAGAGCCACCCGCAATGTCAATGCAGTCTATCCGTGTATCGGTTTAGAGTCCAGAAAATCCAGCAATTGCAGCGTCAACATGGCAGCGACGCATTGAGCGTTCCGGACGATTTGCGGAGTTGTCGTTGTCGCCGGGCAGGCAGGTCGTTGCGTCGTTCGGGGGCGAACAGCCCGGGCTGCGCTACGGTCCGCGTCGATGTCCCGTTGGAAATGTGGTGGGCGTGTCCTTTGTTTCCGCCGACGGCCACACGAACGCCAGCGCATCGAGCAGCACGAGGTCCGGCTCGGGCGGCATGTCGTGGCCGACGCCCTTGAAAAGTCGAAGATCGACCTTGGCGCCGGCGCGCTCGAACATCGACGACGCCAGGCGCATGGAGGACACCGTTTCGTTTCGGTCGGCGCCGCCGACAATGGCGCAGACGCGCAGGCCGACGAGCTTGTTGGATTTGAACGTTTCGCTCGCCTGACTGTTGAACGGTCCGGCGATGGGAATGATCGCCGCGAAGGACCGCGGCGTGGACAAGGCGATCTCCCAGGTCATGGTGCCGCCCTGCGAGAAACCGGTCAGGACCGTTCGCTTCGGATCGATGCGAAAGCGCCGCCGGGTGTCGCCCGCGGCTGACAACACCGAACGCTGGGCCTCGCCCGCCCCGCCCCAGGCGTGGGCATTCTGGGCAGCCACCTGTCCCTCGGGCGTCACGAGGATCGCGCCGTACGATTCGGCCGCGGCGGTCCACAGCTTCGCCATGGCGTCGGCGCGGCCTCCGTAGCCGTGCAGCGCGACAATCAGCGGCGCCGGCCGCCAGGGGTCGAACTCGCGCGGCAGGGTGACGGTCCACACCGCCTTGGCCTGCCCCTGCTGGCGGCGCAGGTCGGCTTCGGCGGCGGCGACGAGTTCGGCGAAGCGCGGCCGATCGCGAAGGGACTGAAAATCGTCGTCGCGGCGCATCAACTCGGGATGGACGTCATGCAGCTTCACGGCGCGCTCGAGGGCCGTGAGGGCATCATCGGCGCGGCCCAGGCGAGACAGCAGGCCGGCCAGGCCGTAGTGCGCGCGGCCGTCGCGCGGCGACGTCTTCACGAGTTCCTCGGCTTTTTTCAGCGCCGGCTCGAGTTTTCCGGCGGCGTGGAGCTTTGCGATTTCATCGGTCAGTTTTTCGATCCGCTGGCGTTTGGTCTCGGCGGGCGGTTCAGCGGCGATGATGTGAACGGCGCCGGCGGCGCAAACCAGCAGAGTCATGACGAGCGATCCGCCGCGCGAGGCGACCATGAGATGTGCCCTCGTGGAACTGTTGAAGTCGAGCGATTTTCTTGTTGACTTTTCCGACACGGCGGCGCATTTTAGTCACTGTCACAGGCGCGCTGCATGCGCTGAAAAGGGAAGGCCGTGCGAATCGGCCGCGGTCGCGCCGCTGTATGAGGCGTCCCCCTGCGGGACGGATCGCCTTCGGGCGGTCGGCACGAATGCCACTGACGTTGCGTCGGGAAGGCTTTGTGCGAGGAGCCTCGAGCCAGAAGACCTGCCTGTGACGGACGGCCTGACGTTTTCGCGGCATGAAACGTCCGTCGCTTGGAACGAATCACTTCCGAGCCGATCCGGACCCGCGAGGCGACAGCGCCCGCGGGTTTTTTTGTCGCCGTCCACAACCTGGGCTTGCTGACGTGTCGTCCGGACGGACCGCCCCGACGGAGGGGACGCGGTCCGCCCCCGGGCGGCCCTGCGCGGAGAGGCCGGCCATGAAAAACGGACACTTTTTTGCGTTGTTACGAGGCGCCGCGGCGGCGCCGGCGCTCGTGCTGGCGGCCTGGTTCGGATCGGACGACGCGTGCGCAGAGCGCTTCCACGCGAGCGGCGTGGCCGATTACTCCCCCGGTCCCGGCGTGACTCCCGGCGTCGGCTTCGGCATTGTCGATCGCATCCTGGGCGGGCCGCGCGGCGCCGGGCCGACGGCCGGCTCGCTGGACGTGCTGACGCTCGGCGTCGGCGGCAGCGTGACACTGACGTTCGACGCCGGGGGCCGTTCGCGGCGCATCGTCGATGGTCCCGGGCCGGACCTGATCGTTTTCGAGAACGCGATGTACGTCGCGGGCGATCCGACGCGCTGCTTCGGCGAACTGGCCTTTGTCGAGGTCTCGACCGATGGCGTGCGGTTCGCGCGGCTGCCCAGCCGTTCGCTGACGCCGGCGCCGGTTTCGCCCTACGGCGCCATCAATCCGGCCGATGTGACCGGACTGGCCGGGGCGCACCCGACGCTGGCAAACGTCGACACGAACACGGTTGATCCGTTCGACCCGCCGGCGGCCGGCGGTGATGCGTTCGACCTGGCGGAACTGGCGGACGATCCGATGGTGGTGGCGGGGCTGGTGCGGCTGAACGACATCCGCTTCGTGCGGCTGGTGGACATCCTGGGCGACGGCAGCGTGAGCGACGCCGAAGGCGGGCCGATTTACGACCCGACGGGTTTTCAGAACTCCTGCGATATCGACGCGATCAGCGTGATTCACGGTTGCGCGCAGGGCGACGTCAACGATGACGGAACGTGCGACGCCGCCGATGCCGCGGCGCTGGCGGCCGCGCTGCTCGATCCGGCCGATGCGGCGGATCACGCTTGCGCCGACGTGAACGGGGACGGCGACGTTAATGGGGAGGATATTCAGGCGCTGCTGAACGCGATTGGACAATGATCGGCCTGGCCAGGTCTTGCAGTGGGTGCGGTCCGGGGCGCCGTGCTCCCAGAGCCGCGCAGCGTAAGCGCGCGTGATCCGCAGGCCGCTCGATGGAGAGAACTGTTCACCAGGGGAAGAGCGCCCGGCGCCTGTCGGCGAGGCAGACGCTCGTGAAGCAGGCGAACGGGAATGTGCATTGGGATTCGCCGCGATCCCGCTCGCTGACGCTTCGCGGCTCCCAGAGCCGCGCCGCGTAAGCGCGCGGGATCCGCCCGCCGCTCGATGGAGTGAACTTCTCACCAGGAGAAGCGCGCCCGGCGCCAGTCGGCGAGGCAGACGCTCGTGAGGCAGGCGAACGGGAATGTGCAATGGGAGGCGCCGCGATCCCGCTCGCTGACGCTTCGCGGCTCTGATAAGGATGGGAACCATGCTTCAACCAAAGCGTATCGCAACGTTGTTCGTGTTCATCGCACCCGCCATCGCGGCGGCTCAGCCGCTGCACTCCGACGGGCGCTACCTGCTCGATCCGATCTACGACTCGCAGGCGCCCGGCCTGGGACCGATCGGCCTGATTTCGTCGGCGACGGCGCTGTCCGGGCTGGCCGGTCGCGACGTGCTGACCGTGCCGCTGCCTGCCGAAGCGCCGTCGGCGCCGCGGTTTACGCTGCCCGGCACGATCGGCGGCGCGCCGGCGTTTCCCGCTGCGTTCTGCGTGAGCGACGGCGCGCACATCCTGACCGCGCAGTCCGGGGCGCCTTCCGGCGCGACATTCGCCGGCGAGGCGTACCTCACGCCCGCGGGCGGCGGTGCGACGACGGTCGCCACGATCAACGGGCCTTACGACGCGACGCTGCGCGGTGGAGCGTTCGTCGTGTCGGCCGCGCACGGCGCCGACTCGTTCGGCGAGTCGACCGGCATCTATGGCGGTGTGTTCGGCGACTACCAGGGCAACGGGTTGTACGCGATGAGCATTGCCGGCGGGAGCGTCGCGGGGCTGGACCTGTTGTTCGACACGGGCGCCTACAGCGGCGCCGTGACGGCCGATCCGGCCACGGGCGATCTTTATTTCGCGCTGGGCGGCGACAGTGCGACGCTGGGCGGCGCGCCGGCCGGCTACAACGACATCTGGGTCATCAAGGCGGCCGACATCGCGGCGGCGATCGGTCCGGGCGCGGTCTCGCCGGTCAGCGCCGACTACGTCGCTTCGATCGGCTTCAACGATTTCATCACGGGCTTTGCGTTCGATCCGGCCGGCGGGCTGCTGGTGGGGCTGACCGACTTCGGCTTCGGCCCCGATCGGATCGTTCGTTACGACATCGACGCGAGCAATCCGGCCGATTACGCGGGTACGTCGAGCGGCGCGGTGGTGACCGGCGCGGACGCGAGCGTGCGCATCCTCGATTTCGTGCTGGACGGCAACGTGCTGCGCGTCACGGCGATACCGGAGCCGGCGACGCTGCTGCTGCTGATCGGCGGGCTGGCGTCGCGGCGCGCCCGGCGGCGATCATCGGCACAAGGGGAGTGGATGGCATGACGCAGATCGTTGGCAGCGGACTGACATCGCGGGTGAAAACCCCGATTCAAGACAACCATTTGCAGGAACGGGCATCGCCTCATCCCAAGGCCGCTCGCCGCTGCCCCACCGTCGCGGTTCGGTTCGGCCTTTTCAACCACGTTTCAGGCGGTCGCGCGTTTACGCTGATCGAGCTGCTGGTCGTCATCGCGATCATCGCCGCCGTCGTGTCGCTGCTGCTGCCGGCGCTGGGCGGCGCTCGGCGCGCGGGCAAGGCGGCCGCGTGCGCGTCGAATCTGCGCCAGTTGGCGACGCTCAATCAGCAGTACGCGTTCGACAACGACGACTACCTCGTGCCGGCCGCTTCGGACATCTGGAGCACGGGCGGCGGTCTGCACCGCTGGCATGGCACGCGGCGATCCGCCGCGCCGACGGCCAATGCGGCGGACACCGTCTTCGATCCGCGAATCGGTCCGCTGGCGCGTTATCTGGGCGACGAGCGCGTCAAGGAGTGCGCCGAGTTCGACCAAAGCCTCAAGGACGACGGCGCGGGCGCCTACGAAATCGGCAGCGGCGGCTACGGCTACAACCAGCTTTACGTGGGTTCGCGTCACTGGGCCGAGGGTCATTACTTTCAGAGTCCGGGTCAATTGCTCGGCACGATCACTACCGAAATCGCCGATGCCTCGCGCACGGTGATGTTCGCCGACGCGGCGATGCCTCAGATGGTCGGCGGCTCGCTGGTGCTGGCCGAAGAATCGTTCGTCTATCCGCCGCACTTTCTCGACGACGCCGGCCGGGCGCAGCCGGATTGGGGACTGGCGACGCCGGATGTACACTTTCGCCACGACGGACGGGCACAGGCGGCCTGGTGCGACGGCCACGTGGATGCGCGGAGGATGGATTTCACGCTGGACGGCCCCAACGTGTATGGCGCCGACTCGCGCGCCGCCGGGGTGGGCTGGTTCGGGCCGGAGAACAATTCGTTGTTTGATGTGAGGGGGAGATAGGGGGGAGCGGGGTTCGCTGTGCGGACCGTTCGCCATGAGCGATCAGCGATCGGCTTTCAGCGATCAGCGATCCGCAGGCGGTTCTCCGTCGTCTGCGAACAGGCGTCGTTCCCGCGCAGGCGGGAATCCAGTATTCCTCGACACCCACGCCGCAGCGTAATGACGGACGACGTGGACAACATGGACGAAGTGGACGCGCGACCATGCGGCGGCCGGCAGGGATTTGCCGGTCACCATGTCGTCGATCGCGCCTCGTGCGCAGCGGGGCCGATCCGTCGCTTCGTCCCGTTCGGCTGTTGCCTGTTTCCTGATTTTCGGCTTTGACTTTTCGACTGTTTTCGGCGCTTACTCGCGCTGCGGGGGCGGCGCGTGGGCTTGCAGGATTTCGTAGACCGCTTCGGCGGCGACGCGGTGGCCGTCGCGGTTCCAGTGCGGATCGTTCTCGAAGCAGGTGGGATACACGCCGGCGTTGCGGAAGTGCGTCAGCAGCGAGTGGCACGGAAAGTCGGCCCGCGCGGCGAAGTCGGCCAGCCAGTCGTCCGGCGCATCGACGTGCGGACCGAGCGGCGGATAGAGATGGGCTTCGGGATCGCGCGGGCTTTCGCGGTCGCTGTATTGAAAGCCGCGCGGCAGCAGCAGCAGAACGAAGGAGCATTTCAACGTGTCGCGGCAGAAGGCGTGAATGTCACGGATGTTCCGCTCGGTCTCCTGCACGAACGGGCGGCTCTGCTCGAACGGCTGAAGCGCCAGGAAGAAATAGGGCATCGCCACGTTTTTCGGCACGGCGTGACGCGGGATGATCGAGCGGAAACGAAAGTCGTCATAGAGCATCGACACGGCCGAGTCCAGCCCGGCGACGTGAATCAGGTAGAGCGTCGGCGACAGCACGGGATAGCCGATCTGATGGCGATAACGGATGTCGTCGCTGAAGTCGGTCATGTCCAGCGAGAGCACGACGAGATCGGGCTTGTACTTCGCGCCGATGTCGCGCAACAGGCGATAGGACAGCAACGGCGACGAGGAGGCCCAGCCGAAGTTGACGGCGCGCAGCGGCGAATGGGGGTCGCGCAGGCGAAACATGCGCTCGACCTGCGCCGGAAAGGCGTCGCGTTCGTCGTCGAGCCACAGTCCGAAGGTGAACGAGTCGCCGAGGAAAATGACGTTGAAGTCCTCGTCGCGCACCGCGCCGGCCTCGAACGGGCAGCGGATGCCGTCGGAATTGATGCCGCCCGCGGGGTTGGGCTTCATGCGATGGTCGACGTCGAGGTCGTGGGTCTTGGCCACGTGGCGCTCGATGATGCGCCGGCCGGCGTACTCGAAGAGGCCCCACGACAGCAGGCTGCTGAGACACAAAGCGATCAGCCTGCGATTTCTGATGAAAAAGAGCTGGTACAGCAGCAGCCCCAGCAGCGCCACGGCCGCGATCGTCGGCAGGCGCTCGAACAGCAGCGCCGCCAGCACGAAGCACAGAACGGCGGCGCGGCGCTTGGCGCGGAGGCGCGCAGCGGGTTCGCAGGCCGCGGGCGCGATGCTTGATTGGGGCGATTCGGACTTCATCGCACCGATCAACATAACCGCGACAGCGGAGCGCCGTCAGCGGTTCGACGGCGGCGGGCCGGCGCCGAGGCGCGGACGGGACCGGCAAGGCCGGCCGGCCGCCGCGACGACACTTGTGAAATCCTGTCACATAAGTATAATCAGACTAAAAGTTTCCGTTCATTTGCATGGAAATCAGCGGATTGAAGCGAAAGACCGACTGACAAATCGTGCTATAAGTAGTAGAGTCGTCTGATTGAATCACGCGGAGCGGCTCGGCCGGCGGAGGCGAAGCGATGTCAAGGGTGCTGATCGTCGATGACGAGCCTGGTTATTGCGACAATCTGCGGACCGGCCTTTCCCGGCTGGGATACGAAGTCCGATCGGCGCTGAGCGGACGCGAGGCGATCGACGTCGGCACGGCGTTTCGGCCCGAGGTTCTGGTCACCGACTGGCTGCTGAAGAACTCCATCAACGGGCTGCACGTGGCCCAATCGCTGCGTGCCGTCTCGCCGGACCTGCGAACGATCATGATCACGGGATACGGCTCGGGCGACGTGCGCATCCAGGCGCGCAAAGCGGACGTGCTCGATCTGATCGAGAAGCCATTCAAGCTCACGCGGCTTCACGACGCGCTGCGTACCGTTCTGGCCGCCGAAAAGCCCGCGCCGCCGGAACCGCAGGTGGCGGTGATGTTGGTCGACGCCGCCGGCGATCTGATGCACGCCAACGCCCGCGCGCGGACGCTGATGCACGAGGCCCTGGGCGGCGAACCGCCGCACTCGTTCGCCGACATGTTTGCCGCCGGAGCGTCGCCCGATCTGTCGGCCGCGTCGCACGGCTGGGTCGAGGCACGGACGGCCTCGCGGCGCGGCGTCACGTGGCGCATCCGCACCCGCCCATTGCTCGAGGCCAAGGGCTGGCTGGTGGTCGTGGGGCTGGCGGACGACGTGTATCTGCAAGACCACACGTTGGTCCGCACGTTGCTGAACATCCCGCCCGCGCACGAAGCCCGCTGGCCCATCGCGGGTCACGCACTCGTCGTCGACGAGCAGGCGATTTCGCGCCGCATGGTCATCAATGCGTTGCAGTCGATCGGCTGTTCGTGCCACTCGGCCGAGTCGGCCGCGGCGGCGGTCAAGTTCGTTCAGAACGATCGCGACATCCGCGTGGTCATCCTCGACGTCGACATGCCCGGCAGCCGGGTGGACAGTTTTTCGCTGGTCGGACCGCTGGTGACGCGGCTGCGCCAGTTGCGCCCGAGCCTGGTGTTCGTCGGCAACAGCACGATCGATCGGCGCGAGGACTTCGCCGCCCACGGCGTTACGCGCTTTCTTCAGGAGCCGTGGGACATCGACGATCTGATCCGGCTGCTGACCGGCCGCATGGGGAACTGCCTCGAATGCGGGCTGACACTGCCGCTGCGCCAGCCGTCGACGGGCGAGACGGCCGGGGCGTGGGTCTGCCGCGGCTGCGGAGCGCGCTATCAGGGCGTTCTGGACGAGGCGTTTCCCGAGACGATCCGCGAACACGTGCGATCGCAGGGAAGCTGATCCGCGGCCGCGGGTCATCCCGTAAGGGCGCTGCGCGGCAATGACTTGAACGAATCAGCGATGTCAAGCAGGGCGACGCTCAACATGGCCAAGCCCTCGCGAGCGTGGGACAAACGGGCGGGACGCCCGTCCCACCCGCAACATTAAGGCTCGCTTCGCGCGAGGGCTTGACCCTGCCGCCCGCCCGGAATCGTGCAAATTATTTTTGAGCGCGTGCCGAGCACTTCGAGCTTCGCATGTGACGAACGAGTTCCGCGAGTTTCGCAACGGGCATTTGCTCGCGGCCCGTCGCCGCCTTACGTCTTCACGCTTACGGCTTCTTTGGGCCGTTCGCGCATCCGCCGGCGGCCGTTTATCAGCTTCTCGAGCGGCGCTTCCTGAGTGGGTCCCGATTCTCGCTCCTCGCGATGGAAGCGTGCCGTCAGCGATTCCCAGTCGATCATCAGCCGCCCGCCGGTCGCCTCATGCTGCGTCCGCCAGTTCATCAGCAGGTCCATGCACGCATGGTCGATGTAGTCGAGCCGCTCGAACTGCACGTGCAGCTCCGTGCTCGGCCGCACCTGTTCTAGCGCCGCGGCGAGTTGCGGCAGGCGAATGAAAGTCGCCGCGCCGCGCAGGTGCAGAATCGTGCGGTTCTCGGCGAAACGGTCTTCGATGTGGAACTCCAGATGTGAGAAGAGATAGAGCAGCTTGATGGCCGACAGGCCGATGCCCACGAGCACGCCGGTCAACAAATCGGCCGCCACGATCGTGATCACCGTCGCCGCATAAATCGCCACTTCGCTGCGGCCATAAGCCGACAGCTCGCGCATCACCTTGACGTTTATCAGCTTGTAGCCGGTATACACCAGCACCGCCGCCAGGCTGGCGGTCGGCACCATGCGCAGCACCTGCGGCAGCATCGCCGCGAACAACAGCAGCCACACGCCGTGCAGGATCGCCGACAGCCGTGTTCGCGCTCCCGCATCGACGTTGGCCGCGCTGCGCACGATTACGCCGGTCATGGGCAGCGCGCCGACGAGGCCGCAGAGCATGTTGCCCACGCCTTGGGCCGCCAGCTCCTTGTCGTATTTCGTGCGCGGCCCCCGGTGCATCTTGTCCATGGCGGTGGCGCACAGCAGCGTCTCGGCCGACGCGATGAAGGCCATCGCGATTCCCGCGACGAGAAACCGCCCGTCCAGCAGATTGGTCCACGCGCCGGCCGTGGGCCAGCGGATGGCGTCGCTGAGGTTTTCCGGCACCGGCACGCGATTGACGTTCAGCCCGAGCAGCGCCGCCGCGGCGGTTGCCACGGCCACGGCGACCAGCGGCGCCGGAATCGCCTTGAGTTTGCCGGGGACGAGCGGCTTCCATACGATCAGCAGCAGGATCGTAAACAGCCCCACCATCGCGGCCAGGTGGTGCGACGAGTCGTCCATCGGCGTGAGGCCTTTCCACACCGCCTCCGGCAGCGACAGCAGATTGGTCAGGCCGCTGCCTTTTGGCGCGTCGTCGACCATGACGTGAAACTGACCGGCGAAGATCAGCACGCCGATGCCCGCCAGCATCCCGTGTATCACCGCCGGCGACACGGCGCGGAACCACTGTCCGAATCGCAACAGGCCGGCGGTGAGCTGAAGCCCGCCGGCCACAAAGACGATCACCGCCAGACCGGCCGGTCCTTCGCGCTGAACGATGTCGTAAACGACGACGGCCAGACCCGCGGCCGGACCGCTCACCTGAAGCGGCGCGCCGGACAGCGTGCCGACGACGATTCCGCCGATCACGCCGGTGATGATGCCGGCCGCCGGCTCCATTCCCGACGCAATGGCGATGCCCATGCACAGGGGCAGGGCCACCAGAAACACCACGATCGACGCCAGCAGGTCATGCCTGACGCCGCCGGTCGTTACCCGCTCCGCAGTTGATGCCTCGTTCATGTTTCGTCGTTCTCCCGCGCGTGTGGTGCGGACGCTAAGCCCTAAGCCACAAGCCGTAGGCGGTAAGCTCGAATGCAGTTGTCAGTTGTCAGTTGCCGGCGAATGCCGTCAGCCATCAGCTTTCAGCCCCAAGTCGTCATAACCACGCAGAGGGGATTCCGGCTTTCCGCGGAGTCCGCATCGCCGCGTGACGGTGGACGACATGGACAGCATGGACGCCGTGGACCGGCGCGCATCGGGTGGCCCGGAAGGAAACGCCAGACACCCCAGCGCCGATAGCTCCCTTGCGCGCGTCGTGGCCGCTGCGTCGCTGACTTCTGATTCCTGACCGCCGGCCTTCCATTTGTGCCTTTGTTTCGACGTTTCGTTTCGACTGTCGATTGCCGACTTTCCCCGGCCGCTAAATGAGCCGGCCCAGCCGCGCGCCGGAGTAGGCCGGCGCGGGGGGTTTCTTAGTGAGCGGCACGAACTGTTTCTGTCCGGGATCGAAGCCGAACACGTCACCCGTCTCGATCTTGTAAACCCACCCGTACAGATTCAGCTCGCCGCGGGCCTGTGCCGCCGCCACCGACGGATGCGTCCGGAGGTTTTCAAGCTGCACCAGCACGTTCTCCTGCACGGCCGCCGTCACGAGGGACGGCCCGTGCAGTTGGGTGTAATTCTCGCGAATGATCCGCCGCGTCGACTCGGCGTGGGCCAGCCACGCGCCGACGGCCGGCATGTCCGGCTTCGGCTCCGGCTCGATCAGCGCCTTCATCGCCCCGCACAGCGAATGGCCGCACACGATCACGTCGCGCACGCCCAGTCCGGCCACGGCGAACTCGATCGTGGCCGCCTCGCCGCCGTTGGCCGCACCGTAGGGCGGCACGATGTTTCCGGCGTTGCGGAGAATGAACAGGTCGCCGGGATCGGTTTGTGTGATGAGATTGGGGTTGATTCGCGAGTCGGAGCAGGTGATGAACAGCGCCATCGGGTTCTGGCCATGGGACAGCCGTTCGAACAGCGCCCGTTGGGTGCCGAACACCTGCTCTTTGAAGTTGTGAATTCCGTCCACGAGTTTCTGCATGAGCGATCGCACTCCTTTTTCAACGGTTTGATCCGAACCGTATCCCTGATCCGCGTTTCACGCGCCGGCACTGTGAGCGAGTTTGAGAAGTCCGATTCGAGGCGGACAACGGCGTGCGTGCCGATGCCTCCTCGCGAAAGCAACTCGCCGCTCTCACGGTCGCGGTTCGGTTCAGCCTTGCCAGACATGACCGGGGGTCCTGGCGCGGTATTTGCGCGCATCGTGCGGCCGGTCGCGTTACGCCCTGAATCTTCGTTTCAATGGAACGCGCCGAGTCGGCGCGTCGAAAACCTGCTCCGAAAGGGAGCGAATCAACAGAGAAGGGGTGCGCCGAAGCCGTTCCGCTCGGCATGTTCGCCCGCAGGGGGCCGGAAGTGGAATGCGGGCCGGCTCAGCGCCGTTGCGCCCGACTGATGGGGCCGGCGCCACATCGACGCCCGGCTGACGCGATGCAGGCATACGCGCCGATGCGCCTCGCGCAAGGCGGCCCAGTGGTGAAGCTCGTTCAGTTCCTCGACGGGCGTGTTGGCCGCCGACGACTGGGCCGATCCGGGCGAAACGCGCGACATCACCATCAGCGACGGCGCGCCGGCGAACGTCAGCGCCGCGGCGCAGAACGCGGCCAGGAATCGCTGAGTCAGCATCCGATAAAGCATGTCGGTCATTCGGCCCTTCACCCCGCAACGTCATACGCCTATGGGCCGTCGCGGGTTCGATCTTCGTGACGATATTAGCCGCGCCGCGTTCGATGTTCGCGGATTTTGCGCAACTTACGTTGGGGGCGTGGGTTAAGGCGGGCCGTAGGGTCCGCTGTGGGGACCGAGTAGCCATCGGCCATCAACTTTCGGCAATCAGCTTTCAGCGATCAGCTTTCAGCCATCAGCTTTCAGCCATCAGCTTTCAGCGATCAGCTTTCAGCGATCAGCGTTCAGCCATGATTTGGCATTCCTAGGCGGGCGGGGATCCTGTTTGGGCGACACCGGCGCCGCTCCGTTGCTTCGTCCCGTCATGCGGTTCCCTGTTCCCATGTCTTTCGCTTCGACTTTCTACTTTCGACTTTCCCTCCACTCGCTCCCATCCTCGAATCGCACTCGGGACGGCACGTGACCTTCTCTCACCCAGCACGCGCGGTGGCCGCTCTTGAACACGATTTCGTATTTCCACTCCGTCTTTCCGGCCGCCGTCGCATCGGGGCCTACGCTTCGGATGACGACGCCCTGCTGCAACTCATCTCCCGAGGAATTCAGCACGTCCACGCGCCATTCTGCCCCGGCCTGGCGCGGCAGCCAGGCGATCAGCCGCAGTAATGAACCCTCCGTGACGACCCGCGCATCCGGTTCGATCGACCAGCTTCGACCGCCGGCAATCGAAACGGTTCCCTCCCCGATGCGCACATCGACCGGCGGCGATCCGTTGGTTCCCGCGGACTCGGAGCGAACCATCCGCACCGGCAAGAGTGGCCCATTTGCCGTGCACCACGTCGTGCGAATCACATGGGCTGCGTCCGATCCCTCGCGTCGCAGTTCGTCGGTCATCCGGACCAGCGTCCGACTTTCCTCGACGATCAGCTCATTGGCGAGCCGCACGCTCCCCAGCGGCCGACCGTCGCGCAGGTGCTCGTACTCCGACGCCGTCCAGAGCTTTGTCAGTTCATCGCCGCGGATCGCCGGCGGTGGCGCGTCGTTCGCGGCGGCCGGCTCGCCCAGCAGCGCCTCGAGCGCCGCGTCCAGGCTCGCATTGGCGAGGTCGGCGACGCGCAGCCTTCCGCGCCGATCAACGAGGTAGTAATCCGGATATCCGTCGACGTGGTATGCGCGCACCGTCCGGCCGCGCACGTCGATCGCCATCGGCCATGGCAGTTTTTCTTTTTCGACGAACTCCCGGACGGCGTGCGGCTCCCTGGTCCAGGTGTGAACGCCGATGACTTCGAATCCGCGCGATCGATGCTTTGCGTACAGTTCCTTCAGATGCGGCATCGACGCCTTGCACGGTGCGCACCAGGTTCCCCAGAACTCGATCAGCACGACCTTGCCGCGCAACGATTCCAGCGCCACCGGTTTGCCATCGGTGTTCATCCAGTGCTCGACTTGCAGGGGCGGCGGCGGCCTGCCTTCCATGGCATCCTTGGCCGCGCGCTGATTACCGTTTCCCTCGCGCAAGAACGGCCCGGACGCCGTCGGCGGTTGGTCCGGACCAAACAGGCCGAAGAACACCGTCACAAGGATGAGGGTCATGATGCTTCTCTCCGGGGGCGTGCCATTCATCGTAGCATGATCGGCGCGATGCGTGAAAGGTCCCGGTTGGGTAGACCACCGCGGGCAATACTTCCCATTCTTTTCGGAACACCCGGTTTTTGTCGCGGTTTTCGGCATACTCGGGCTGGCACACGGGTTGTATCAGATGTTCGTCGCGGACACGCCGCGGCGCGGCATCTTCCGTATCAAGGTTCTCGGAGTTGCGCGCCCGGCGTGCTTCCGCCGCATCGCGCCGGACTTCGGGACGGGCGCTTCGTTCAACGTGGAGACAGGCGGAGCGCTCGTCCCTTGCAGGCCGCATGCGAATTCGGCGTGATGCGGGCGAGATGAGGCTGTGTGCGCGAGCCGCGTGTACCCGCGCGTCCGCCGGTCGACCCGACCGAGCCGTTGCCCCAAGGGGAGTGGCGGCGCGGCTCCAAGGGCCTGACCGGCGGTCGCGCCGGTACATCGGCGCTGCGCGAGCGAGTCGAG
Organism: Planctomycetaceae bacterium; assembly: GCA_011525745.1. Classification (GTDB taxonomy): domain Bacteria; phylum Planctomycetota; class Phycisphaerae; order UBA1845; family UTPLA1; genus PLA4. The sequence continues at coordinate 38,536 of WYBU01000083.1, forward strand.
CGCGGGGCGAACTTCGCTTGTCTCGCTCGGGCGGGGGCGCCAAGCGACGAAGGACGCGCGCAGAAATAACTTGAACGAATCGGCGCCCGCCGCACACGACGAATCTCGACAGTGTCAAGCCCTCACGAGGTGCGAATCTCCGCGAGTTTCGGCCGTTCTCGGGCGAGGGTCTGACCATGCCGCCCGCCATGAAATGGCGCATGTTATTTCCGCGTGCATCCGAAGGACCGAAGGGCCAGTCGCCGTGCTCGCCCATTCGTGGACGTATTTACCGGAGTCGCGCGGCGCATGGCTCGAGAATCGTCCGCGACCCGAAGCAGCCCGCCTCGCGGCTTCGCCCTTTCTTGTTTCGACTTTTCGACCTTTTGGCGTTCCGACGTTTCGACGTTCGAGTCGCACTACAATGCGGAAATGTTCCTGCTCCCGATTCGAACCGAGGCGCCGGTCAAGCGCCTGCCCATCGTCAACTGGCTGCTCATCGGCGCCAACGTGCTCATCTTTTTCGTCATCGACGTGCTGGGCGCGGCCGACAAGGGCGGATGGGGGGCGCAAATCAAACAGCCGCTGATGCTCTGGCCGGCGTCACTCGAGCTGCACCAGTTCCTCACGTTTCAGTTTCTCCACGCCGACTGGATGCACCTGGGCGGCAACATGCTGTTCCTCTGGCTGTTCGGCAACGCGGTCAACTCGAAGATGGGCAACGCCACGTACCTGATGTTCTATCTCGCCTGCGGAGTCTTCTCGGGCCTGGGCTTCGCGTGGGGCGAGGCCAGCCTGCCCTGTCTGGGGGCCAGCGGCGCGATCGCAGGCATCACGACTTCGTATCTCGTGCTGTTTCCGCGGAGCGACGTGACGGTCTTCTACTGGTTTTTCTTTTTCGGCCAGACGCAGATCAGTTCGCTGCTGTGGATTCTCGGCAAGATGATTTTGTGGGACAACTTTCTCGCGATGCGCCTCGCGCGGCAGTCCGTCGACGTGACGAGCGTGGCCTATGAGGCGCATCTGGCCGGCTACTTCATCGGCTTTGTGCTGACTTGTACGATGCTGTGGCTGCGCGCCCTGTCGCGCGATCAGTACGACCTTCTCGCGCTGGCGCGGCGCTGGTATCAGCGGCGCACGTTTGCCGCAGCCATGCAGGGCGCCGACGCCCAGGCGCGCGCCGTTTACGGCCGCGTGGCCCGGGTGCCCGGCGCCGAGCAGGCCGGCGACGACAACGTGGGGGACGTTCCGCTCGCTTCGGGCCATCCCGAGGCGTGGCGGCTGCGGGCCGAGGCGATGACGCGGGCCGCCAACAAGGACCTTGCGGCCGCGGCGTCGGCCTATCAGCGGATGATCGCGCTTCAGGCCGATCAGTTTCTGCCGCGAACTCATCAGCAGGCCGTCGCCAATCAGCTCATGTCGATGGGACTATATCCGCAGGCCGCCGAAGCGTATGAAAAATATCTGAAACATTACCCCCGCGCGCCGGATGCCGATCAGGTGCAGTTGATGCTGGCGATCCTGTACGCTCGCGATCTGCATCGGCTCGATCAGGCGCGATCGCTGCTGACGCAATGTCTGGCGCGTCTGACCGATCCGAGGAAGCGCGCGCTGGCCAGCGAATGGCTCGCCGTGGTGACGCCCGCGCCGCCGCCGACGGCGTGAATCGCCATCACTCGCAGGCTGACCTCGTGCCTGTTACGGAAGTCGCGTGGGGCGAGCTTGCAGCCCGTCCGTGCGATCAGAATGGCTTCACAGCACCCGATGATTCGGATGAGCTGACGAACGATGCCGGCCCTCGCGCCGTGCGGGCGAGTCCCGCTTGCTTACGCTGAGCGGCTCTGATTTTCACGGGCTGCACCTCCGCGCAGGCTGGGGCCGTGCCACGCGAAGGACCGTGCTATCCGGGTCAGGGCTTCTCGTTCGGCGCGGTTGCCGTGGTCGTTGGGGGAAACGCGTCGGGATGATGCTTGCGGAACCGCGCGGACAGGTCGCGGCGGATGTTCCGAACCGCCGCGGCCATCATGATCGATCCGTGATCGTGGTCCTTCAGGATGCGCACGTCGGCGTCCGAGCCGAGCGTTTTGAGCGACTTCTTCAGCTTGCGCACGGCGCCTTCGAGATAAAACGTATCCTTTGCACCCGTATAGACGTGCAGCTTGCCCGCCAGTTTCGGCGCCAGCCGGTCCCAATCGCGCTCCAGCACCAGTCGGATGTCGTAGGCCTCCCACGCCTTCGCCACCGCCGGGTCGATCGCGCCGCCGCGCCGGTCCCACAGCTTCAGCGGGCGGCCGTTTGGGCCGCGCGGACTGAAGACCGCCTCGAACGATCCGAGCTGCCCGCCGGCGCCCAGCGGCTCTTCCATGTCCGAAAAGTCCTTGTACCAGATGGCGACGCGATCGCCCACACGCGCCAGCGGACGCGGGCGGCCCTGCTCGTCGCGGAACATGTTGGCATTCGGCGCGTAGATGTCGATCTGCTGGAAGTCGCGGAAATCCACCGGATCGGGCGAGGTCGCCCACACGCCGCCGAAGTAGTCCGCATGGGTGATCTGCGCCCACAGGCTGGCCCAGCCACCCGAAGAGTGGCCCGTCAGAAAGCGCGCGGTCGGCTCGGGGATCAGCCGGTACTGCCGCTCCAGCCACGGAATCAGCTCCTCGACCAGCGCCGTGCCATAAGGACCGTTATTGGCGGAATCGGCGAAGACGTGATTGCCGGTCGGACAATCGGCGTCGAGCAGCACGTGCACCAGCGGAACCTCGCCCTCGCCGGTCGGCCGCGTGTAGAAGCCGGCGGTCCGGGCCGTCTGTCCGAAACCCGGCATGATGTACAGCGTGGGAAAACGCGTCTCCGATCGCGCGGCGTATTCTTCGGGAAGGATGACCGCGCCGCTGAGCTTCACGTCGCGGCCGTGGAATTTGCCGAGCAGTCGGCTGGCCAGCTCGAACGGTCGGACGCGATCATTCCCGCGAAAGCCGCGTTGCCGGACCGGCTTGTGGATGTGCAGGCGCACCGGTCCGGCGCGAATCAGCTCGGGTGTCAGTTCCACGACGTCGCTGATGCCGTTGCCGGCGCCGGTTCCGGGTTCGCGCGCATCGGGATTGATCGGCAGCACGGCTTGCAGGCGCAGCCCGTCGGCGTCGATTCGGCTGAGGACGGTCGGAAACGAAATGGCGGCATCATCGAAGCGCAGGGGCTTGCCCGGATGCCAGTCCTTGACGTCGATGGCGAACATCGGGGCAGGTCGGAACCAGTCGGGACCCATTCGCGGCTCGCCGCGGCGGGAGCGCGACGTGAACACGAAGACACGCCCGGTGTAGGGTTGCGAGCGAAACGCTTCGTCGAAGGTGAGATCAAGTTGCAGGGTTGCAGCGGCCGACGGAGCGGAGGCGGTGGCCGGTGGATCGACGATGCGAGGCGTCGCCGCGGTGGTCGCGATACTCACGGTGGCGGCGCTGCACGCGAAGAGGAGGAAGGTGCGAATCCGGTAACGCTCGTTGAGGCCGAAGGTTGCATTCATGTGGTCGATTATGTCGATCTCTCGGTGCATGAAAAGGCCCACATCAACGTTTGGGTAGATGCGGACACGCCAGGATTGAGTTATCGGCCGTGAGTTGTGTTTGACATACCCACAAAGAGGGGTTATCGTAACAGAGGGTGAGCGTGGGTTTCAGTCTTGGGGGGCTTCCATCTACCCGCCGGCTTCGGGCCGCCGTTGTTATTTTATAACATATTGTGGCGCATTGGTTTGTGTCGCATTCTGTGCCGCGACGACCCGCAGTTCCCCCCCCGATCGGCTTCCGAGGAGGATCCGTGATGCTGTGCACGAAGGGGTTCTTTCTTTCCGCTTTTCTGGCGGCCAACGTTTTTTTTGCAGCGCTGCACAGTTCGCATAATAATAGGATATCAGCCGGCATTGAGGCCGACCTGTCGTGCGACGTCATTTGCAGCCACCCACACACCGATTCGCCGCACGATCCCACCGGCGCCGACCCCTTTGACGATCTGATTCCCGTCGTTGCCGCGGCAACCGGGGCGCCGCCTCAGCCGCTGGCGCCGACGCCGCTGGATGAATTGACGGCGAGATTCGGCCGGCCGGTGTTCGTGCGCGAGCAGCTTGCGAATCAGGGTCGCGATCCGGTGGCTTTCTGCTTTGCTCCCGGCACCCCTGAAGACATCCAGGCTTATTACAACGAGGTGATGTATACGGATCCCACCGGCGCCCGGTATCAGCTCGGCGGTCGCTGGTCCGGCACGCAAGGCAGTCCGCGGGCGCTGACGTGGAGTTTCGTTCCTGATGGGCTGGCGGTTGACGGCGATACGAGCGAGTTGTTCAGCCGGATGGACGCACTTTTCGCGGCACAGGGCGGTCGGGCGACGTGGATCGCGCGGATTCAGAGTTGTTTCGACCGCTGGCAGGCACTGGGAGGGACTTCGTACACGCGGATTACGTCGGGCGGCAACGACTGGGATGACGGCGCCTCGTGGGGCACGTCGGGTGGTACGGGCCGTGGCGACATTCGCATTGCGATGATTTCGATCGACGGCTCGAGCGGCGTACTGGCGTACAACTATTTTCCGTCCAACGGTGACATGGTGCTCGACCGGGCCGAGAATTGGGGTTCGTCGAGCAACACGCATCGCTTTCTCCGCAATGTCGTATTACACGAGCACGGTCACGGCTTCGGGTTGGCTCACGTTTGCCCGTCCAACGGCACGAAGTTGATGGAGCCGATATTTAATTCCTCGTTCGACGGCCCGCGGCACGACGACATCCGCGCCCAGCATCGCCATTACGGGGACAACTGGGAGAACAACAACGGGGTCAGCACGGCCGCCGATCTCGGCCCGCTGAATATTCCGTCGACGACGACCTTCGGAACGGTCCCGGCGCCGAGCGTTCCCAACAGTTCGATTCTCAGCATCGATGCGAACGGCGAGGTTGATTTCTTCAAATTCACGATAGCGCAAGCAGCGAACGTGACGATCACGGTCACCCCCGTCGGCATCTCGAGTTACGATTCCAGTCCGCAGAACGCCAACGGATCGTGCAGCAGCGGTAATTTTGTCGACAGTCTGGCGCACGCCGATCTCAACGTCGATCTGCGCAGCACCAACGGCACGACGATTCTGGCCACGGCCAACAGCCAGCCGGCCGGAGTCGCGGAAGTCATCTCCAGCGTCACGCTGCCCGGTGCGGGAACGTACTACACGCGGGTATTCGAGGGCAACTCGCCGACGCAATCGCAGTTGTACACGCTGACGATCGGGCTGACAGCCACCTGCGTGCCGCCGACGATCGCGGGCATCAGCAACCACGGGGCGGCTTGCGGCTCGCCCTACACGTCGCCGACGCCGAGTGCCACCGGCACGACGCCGATGACGTGGACGCTTCAATCAGTCACGCCGCCCGCCCCGGGGATGTCCATCAACAGCGGCACCGGCGTCGTGACCTGGGCCAATCCGCAGTTTGCTCCCGGCGGCTACACGATCGTCATTCAGGCGGCCAACGCATGCGGCAGCGATACGGAAGACTGGGTGCTGACGGTCGGCTCGTTGCCCAACATTTCGGCGATCAGCGACCACAGCACGCCGTGCGGCTCGCCCTACACGTCGCCCACGCCGTCGGCGTCGGGGCAGACGCCGATGACCTGGTCGCTCGCTTCGGTCGTGCCGCCCGCGCCGGGAATGACGATCAATTCCGCCAATGGCGTGGTGACGTGGGCCGATCCCGATCCGTCGGGCAGTCCGTATCTCGTCACGATTCAGGTCGACAACGCCTGCGGGTCGGACACCGAAGACTGGCTGCTGACGGTCCTGCCGGGCGCCGCGCCGGTCATCGACCCGATCCCGGACCACAGCACACCGTGCGCCGTGTCCTATTCGTTCACGCCCGCGGCGACCGGCGCGACGCCCATGACGTGGTCGTTTGCATCGCCTCCGCCGGCGGGCATGACGATCGACAGCGGCACGGGCGAGGTCGACTGGCCGTCGCCCGATCCGTCCGGCAGTCCTTACCTGATTTCGATCGAGGCGAGCAACTCGTGCGGGACCGACACGGAGGACTGGCTGCTGACAGTCGGCCAGCCGCCGGTTATCGCGGATATTCCCGATCAGGATTCCGGCTGCGGCGCGGCGTTTTCGTCCGTGCCGCCGTCCGTGACCGGCCAGGCGCCGATTGTCTGGTCGCTGGCCTCGGTCGTGCCGCCCGCGCCGGGCATGACGATCGACAGCGGCACGGGCGTCATCAGTTGGCCGAATCCGGATCCGTCCGGAAGTCCCTATACCGTCACGGTGGCGGCGGACAACGCCTGCGGCAGCGACACCGACAGTTTTCTTTTGACGGTCACCGGCGGGGCGCCGGTGATCGCCGATGTGCCGGATCACGCGGCGTTGTGCGGTTCGACCTACACGTCGCCGACGCCCACGGCCGGCGGCGGAAGCGTCACGTGGTCGCTGGTCGGCACGCCGCCGGCGGGGATGACCATCAACTCGTCGACGGGCGTGGTGAGCTGGCCGAACGCGGTCGCCAGCGCGACGCCGTACACGATCATGATCGAGGCGACGAGCGCTTGCGGCAGCGACAGCGAAACGTGGCTGCTGACGGTGCGGCCGGGGGATTTCACCGGCGACGGGCTGGTGACGTCGGCGGACCTGCCCGAGTTTGTGGCGCACCTGCTGGGGCAGTCGACGACGCGGCCCTGCGCGGCGGATGTGAACATGGATGGCCAGCCGGATGGTCAGGACATTCAGGCGTTCTTGAACAGCCTGTATTGATCCCGGGGCGATCTGGCGCTCAGCGGCGACATCCCGGATCCGAGCCCCAAGCGCCAGCGCTGGGGCCCGCCGCGCTGGGCGGCATGGTCAAGCTGTCGCGCCTAACGCGCTGTCGTTCCGCAACAACGCAATTCGCGACGGCTCGGCCATGTTGAGTTGCTGACTCAACTTCAGCGAGCGCGAGGCGGAAGGTTTGCCTTGATTCGCCGCTTGCGCGGCGGCTTCAGATCGCACTCGCATCCTGCACGGCCAGGCGCTCGGTTGGGGCGTTGCTACTTGAATTCGCGGTCGTCATGGCCGGCCGCTTGACCCTGCCACCCCTGACAGGGTATTTCGCGACATTGCTAATCAGTTACGTATAACGCGCGCCGCGGAAGCGAGGTTCGAAGAACCTCGGCAGCAGCGAGTCGGCCCGCAGCAGGCCGGCGCGCGTCAGTCGAATCGCGTCGGCGTCGTCGGACGCGAGTCCTTCGTCGACGAGTCCGTCGAATTCCGCGCGGAAGCGGTCGCGCACTTCGACGCCGAACTTCTCGCGGAAGTAACGCCGTTCGAGCCGGCCGAGTTTCATCTGAAGGATCATCTCGCGAATCAGGCGCTGATCGGCCGACACGGGCAGCGCCCGCGCGATCGGCAGTTCGCCGCGATCGAGGGCCGCCAGATAGTCGTCCCAGGAATCGACGTTCTGATAGTGCACGCCGGCGAAGTGCGAAAACGACGCCACTCCCGTGCCGATCATGTCCGCGCCGCGCCAGACCGAGTCGCGATAGACGAAGTGGCCGTTGCGCGACGGCCGCACAAGCGTGTAGGCGCTGGAGACGACATAACCGGCGGATTCGAACCGTGCGAAGGCTTCGTCCACCCAGCGGCGCTTGGTGGCCCAGTCGGCCACGGGCGGCGCCGCGCCCGACTGTTGCGCCTCGCGCACGATGACGGTGTTGTGGGGCAGCTCCAACTGATAGATCGTCACGCTGTCGGGATCCAGCGCGATGGCGCGATCGACGGCGTCGCGCCACTTGTCGTCGGTCTCGCCCAACATGCCCGCGATCAGGTCGATGTTGATCTGCTCGAAGCCCACGTCGCGCGCCCATTGATACGATCGGAAGATTTCGGCCAACTTGTGCGCCCGGCCGTTGATGGTCAGGATTTCGTCGTCGAAGTGCTCGACGCCCAGGCTCAGGCGCGTCGCGCCGATGGCGCGGATCGCCTCGAGCTTGTGCTTCTGCAGCGTGCCCGGTTCGCACTCGAACGTCACTTCGCGGGCCGACTCCCACGTCCAGTGTCGTTGAATGCCCTCGACCAGTCGTTTCAACTGCTCGGCGCTGATGAACGACGGCGTGCCGCCGCCGAAATAGACGAACTCGAACTGCCGCCCGCGCAGGCCGGCCCGGCCGGCGTAGAGCGACACTTCGCGCGTCAGCGCGTCGATGTAGGCCTGCACTTCGTCGGCGTTCTTGTCGGTATACACGCGAAAGTAGCAGAACTTGCAGCGCTTGCGGCAGAAGGGAATGTGCAGGTACAGCCCCAGCGGCGCGGCGGTCGCCGACGAAGCGGACGCATCGAGCGCGGCGATCGCCGCGGGCACGTGCTCCGGCCGCCACGCCGAAAACGGCGGATAATTGGCAACAAAGTAATTGCCCGGTTGCGTTTCATCCACGCGCTTGGCCTGGGGCAGACGGATCATGACGCGGAGGCACTCGCAAGCTCGAATCCGGCCCGACGCGCCGCGCGATCGCGGCACTCTGTGCAAGTGTAGGTAACCGGCCCGCGGTCTTCCATGAGATTCGCCGCCGAGGCGCGTCACATGGGGTGCAGCCGATCGGCCGGCACGTCGATTTCGTCGACGCCGCGAAACGAAATCAGCAGCCGCAGGCGGAAGATCGGGGGATCGTCGCTGATGCGGCGCTCGATCGTGGCGTAGACGGTCTCGACGTTCTGGCTGAAATGCACGCCGCCGACGTGCAGCCCGGCGAGGTTGGCCTTGACGCGCTGGCCGGGAGCGAAGGCGTGAACCGCGCCGCCGGTCGTTTGCGTCGGCGCGACGTTTGCGGAGGGCTTGGCCGTGTCACCGGGCTTGGACGCGTCGTCCGGTTTATCGCGCTCGGCGAGTGCCCGCAGGAACTCGTCGCGCTCGAAGTCGGAGTGAAAGTCGACGCTCGGAAGCGACCGCGCGCGCCAATGTTGCTGCCCCGCCGGCGGCATGCCGGCGTAAAGCTCCAGCACGTCTTCGAGTTCTTCGCGCATCGTGCGATCCCCCGCTGGTTATTCCAGCAACGCCCCCATCGGTATCGCCCACAACTTCTCGCCCAGTTTCACGGCCTGTCTACCATTGTAGGCCAGCACCGCGGCGGCGCAGGCCGGTGTTCGGTCGAGGAACGCGCGCAGGCCTGACAGATCGTCGTCGCGCCACTGCGTGGCCGCTTTGACTTCAATGGCAATCACCTTGCGATGGGCGTCGACGACCAGGTCCACCTCGTGCCGGCCCTGCTCGTGCCAGAAGGCCAGTTGCGCATCGGGTGCGTGGGCCTCCAGTATCGCCGCGACTTGCTGAACGAAAAACGACTCAAACAGCGCTCCGCGCAGCGTTTCGTCGCGGCCGGGTTCGAGTCGCCGTACGCCGGCCAGATGCGCCGCCAGGCCGCTGTCGGTCATGTGGAGCTTTGGCGACTTGATCAGGCGCGAGCTGCGGTTCTTGAGAAACGGCGGCAACCGGCGAATCAGAAACGATGTCTCGAGCAAATCGAGGTAGCGTCCGGCCGTTGCGGCATTTAGCTTCGCGTCGCGCGCCAGGGCGCTGACGACGAGCACGTGTCCGGTACGCAGCGAGGCCAATTGTGCCAGCGTTCGAAACGCGACCAGATCCGTGATCTGCGACAACTGCCGCACGTCGCGCTCGACGTAGGTCTGTACGTAGGCGCGAAACCACTCCGCGGCCGAATCGGACGGCCCCAGGCAGGCGGGCGGCAGTCCGCCGCTGAGGACTTCACGATCGCGGACGGGATCAATCCTGCCAGAGGGCAGTGACGGCGAATCCATAAACTCGACAATAAAAGGCGCGTTACCCGTGGCACGTCGTCGCTCGCGCCGGGTCATCGGATGCAGTGTGTAGTAGCCGGCCCGCCCGGCCAGCGTTTCGCTGATGTGGCTCAACAGCGCCAAGTTGGCCGATCCCGACAGAATGAAGCGTCCCGGCCGGCGCTGTTCATCGACGTTCCTTTTCAATGCCAGGAGCAGCTCCGGGCAGCGCTGCACCTCGTCGAGGATCGCAGGCTCGCCCAGCAGCGATTCGGGGTTGGCGCGGGCGGCCGCCAGCGTGGCAAAGTCGTCCAGCGTGCGATAGGCGTGGCCGCGCAGCAAGCCAAGCTCGTTTTGCAGTAACGTGCTCTTGCCGGACTGGCGCAGTCCTGAAAGTACGATGACCGGCAGGCGTCGCAGCGCCTGTTCCAGCCGAGGCACGATTTCGCGAGGGAGGTAGTCTGTCATAATCCATCATATCATAGTGTCATTTTGCCACTATGCCATGATTGATTTTGACAGTCCTCGATCCTGGTCGGCCTCCCTGGTTACCTTGAGAATCCGGCATTGAATGCGGGATGTTCAAGGTACATCATTCACGCATGATCGACCGCCCCACTGACGTACGCCTGGTGCGCGAGGCGCTGAAACGCAGCCGCCGCATTGGCGTCGAGTGCAAACGCATGGATGCGCCGGTGATGACGCCGTCGATGCGCATCGCCCTGGCGGACCTTCGGCTCGACGTGCTGATCGTGGCGTACCCCGGCGAGCGGCGGTACTCGCTGGGGCGAAACGTGGACGTTGTTCCGTTGGCGGAGATTGTGCAGGCGAAGTGAGCGGATTCGGCACGGCGGCGGATGCGCGGCGGGGAGCAAGATGAGGATCGGATCAGCCGCCCCGGCCGCACAATCATGCTCTTGCTCTTAATCTTGCTCTCAATCCTCTTCCTAATCTTAATCTTACTCTTAATCTTTCTCGTCTTCGCCCGCACCGACACCCGCATCCCTCGAAACACGCCCCGCCGCGACCTGCTCGCCGCCCCTCAACGCCGCGCCGCCTGTTCTCCGTTCATCGCGCACAGCGCCACCGCCATCGCGTCCGCGACATCCGGCGGCTCGGGGATGCGCGACAGTCCCAGGGTCGCGGTGATGGCCCGCTGCACCTGCAACTTCGACGCGTGACCGTTGCCGGTCAGCGCCTTTTTGACGCGCGTGGCCGAGAATTCCTCGATCGCGATGCCCCGCCGCGCCGCCGCGAGCAGGATCACTCCGCGGGCGTGGCCCATGAGAATCGCCGTGCGCGGGTGCTTGTAGTGGGTGAACAGATCTTCCACCGCCACGCGATGGACCGTGTGCTCGTCGATGAGTTCGTCCAGCGCGTCGGCCAGCTCGGCGAGCCGTGCCGGGAGCGTCGTGCGCGGCGTGGTGCGCAGCACGCCCGCTTCGATCACGCGCCGGGTGGCGTCGTCGATGACGGCGTAGCCGGTGCGATCGAGGCTGGGGTCGATGCCCAGAGTGCGGGCCATGGTGTATGATAGTTTCATCGGCTCAGGACCGGCACAAGTCCGCGGGGGTCCGAGTCGGGGCCGATACGGGACAGGAGCATGCCCGCCGATTGCACTGCCGGCGAGAGAGTTGCGCGCCTGCGCGCCCGCGTTGCCGAGTGGGAGGCGCAGCAGCGCGCGCAGGGCGAACGCGCCGACGCTTTCGCGAGCGGCGGTGAGTTGTCCGCCGATTTTCTTCACCAGGTGCTCGACACCTCGCCCGGCGTCGTCTTCATCAAGGACCGCGACCTGATCACGCGCTACGCCAATCAGGCGATGGCCGACTTGTGCGGATTGCCGCGCGGATTCCTCATCGGCCGCACGACGGCCGAGACGCATCCCTATCCCGACGAGGCGGCGCGGTACATGGCGGTCGACCGTCACGTGCTGGCGACGCGCGAGCGCGTGGTTCTGGACGAGTCGATCACGACGCCGGGCGGGATCGTCCGGTGGTTTCACACGGTGAAGGTTCCGCTGACGATGCCGGACGGGCAGGTGTGGCTGCTGGGCATTGCGACCGAAATCACGCGGCGAAAGCAGATGGAAGAAGCGCTGCGTCGCAGCGAGGAGCAGGTGCGGCAGCTCTTCGAGGCCGCGGTCGATCCGCTGTGGGACTGGGACGTGGTGCGCGACCGCACGTCGTTCAGCCCGAGTTGGGCGCGGATGCTGGGATACGATCCGGACGAGTTCGATCCGCTGGTTCACGTTTGGGAGAACCTGCTGCATCCCGACGATCGGCCGCGCGTGATGGCCGTACTGCGCGATTGCCTCGAAGGTCGCCGGCCCGAGTACGAAGCCGAGTACCGCGTCCGCACGCGCCACGGCGAATTGCGCTGGGTCTTCTCGCGCGGCAAGGTCGTCGCGCGCGACGCCCATGGCCGGGCGTTGCGCATGATCGGCAGCCTGAGCGACATCACCGAGCGACGCCGCGCCGAGGAGCGGGCACAGAAGCTCCAAGCCGACTTGTCGCACGTATCGCGCCTCGTGACCGCCGGCGAGATGGCGGCGGGGTTGGCGCATGAACTGAATCAGCCGCTGACGGCCGTGCTCAATTACATGGACGGCTGCGTGATGCTGCTGAATACGGAGCGATTCGATCGCAACGAACTGCTCGAAGTCATGCGACGCGCCGCCGAGCAAACGCAGCGCGCGGCGGAGATCATCCGGCGGCTGAATCGCTTCGTGCGGCGGCAGGAGCCGTTGCAGGCGCCGTGCAACATCAACGAGCTGGTCCGCGAAGTTGCGTCGTTCATCACGCCGGAGGTATTGCGGCTGGGGGTGACGCTGAAACTCACGCCGGCGGAGGACCTGCCGATCGTCTCGGCCGATCCGATTCAGATCCAGCAGGTCATGCTGAATCTGATGCGCAACGCCGTGGAGGCGGTGGCGCAGGAGCGGCCGGAGCGCCGCCACGTCGCTGTCGCAACACGACTCGCCGAGGGCGACTGTGTCCGTGTTGAAGTGCGCGACACGGGCGCCGGTTTGCCCGAGGGCCATGAGGGGCGTGTGTTTGATGCGTTCCACACGACAAAACCGGGGGGCCTGGGGATGGGGCTGTCCATTAGCCGGGCGATCGTGGAGGCCCACCGGGGCCGACTGTGTGCCGAGCCGAACGGCACGCGTGGGGCGGTTTTCTGGTTTACGCTGCCGATTCAGGGGCCGGGAAGATAGTCTGGATCGGTTTGTTGGCTCGTTTCGACTAGAATCCGCTTTGAGGCGATAAACGGCTCCTATAATATACGAATATTCGAACTTCTCTTTCAAAAGTGCCCAGAAACTGAAAGAAACCGGTCCCATGTACCGCATAAGGGATGGCACGTAGGAGGAGTTTCGTGCCCGAACATCATTAGAGATATGGAGCCTTAGATATCATGATTACACATTATCATGTTCGAGTGGGGGCCGGGGGCGCTTCAGTACTCGATCCGCCCGGGCAACTCGTGTTCGTGATCGACGATGACCCGGCCGTTCGTACGTCGCTGTCGTGGCTGATCAAATCGGTCGGCTTCGAGGTCGAGGCGTTCGCCACGGCCGACGAGTTTTTTTCGCGCATCCGCGACGTCCGCCCGGGCTGCGTGGTGCTGGACATTCGCATGCCCGGTCGCAACGGCCTGGAGTTACTCGAGGCGTTGCGCGACGATCCGGCCCGCCCGCCGGTGATCGTGGTGACGGGCTTCGGCGACGTTCCGATGGCCGTGCGCGCGATGAAGCTCGGCGCGGTCGATTTTCTGGAAAAGCCTTTCAATGATCAGGCGTTGCTGGAGCGGATTCGGCTGGCGGTTGCGCAGGACGCGCGCCGCCGCAAGGAGTTGCGCGATCACGAAGATATTCTGAAGCGCCTGGCGACACTGACGCCGCGCGAGCGGCAGGTGCTCGACCTGGTCATCGAGGGACAGGCCACCAAGCAGATCGCGCAAACACTGTCGCTCAGCCCCAAGACGGTGGAAGTCCATCGCAGCCACATCATGCGGAAGATGAAAACCGAAGGATTGGCTCAGCTTGTCCGCCTGACCGTATCGGTCCGAGCGCTGTTGGGCGAGCGATGCGAAACGGACGAGACGTTCGAGGACGAGCCGCAATCGGTCGGCGCAATGGCCTGAAACCCTCGCGTCGCGATGTGCTTTTTGGAAAACGCACGCCCTGCGTTTCACGTCAGGTGTATGATCGCGGCGTGATTCGCGCTGCGATCGCCCCCGCATTGAATTCGCGTCTCGCGCTGGCCGGCGGCTTTGCGTGCGCCGTGTTGGCTTGCCGTCCCGTCAACGAGGCGAGTCCTGAGACTCCGCCTGCGTCGCAGACCATTGACACGCCGCACTTCGCCTGGCCGCAGTGGGGCGGCCCGCGACGCGATTTTCACCTGCCCGATATCGTCCTCTCTCCGGACTGGCCGCCGGACGGCCCGCCGATTGTCTGGACGCGGCCGCTGGGCGACGGCTATTCGGCGATCGTGTCGGATGACGAGCGGTTGTTCACGATGTATCGCGAGGCCGAAGAGGAGGTCGTCGTCGCGCTGTCACGGGAGAACGGCGCCACATTGTGGATGCATCGTTACGCCGCACCGATCGACTTCGGCGATCATCCGCAGGGGTACGGCTGGGGTCCGCGGTCAACGCCGCTCGTGCTGGGAGACCGCCTCTATGCGGCCGGCTTTAACGGCGTGATGCACTGCCTGGATCGCCGCGACGGCCGAGTCATCTGGCGTCGCGATCTGATTCGCGACTACGCGGGAACGGTGAATCGCTGGGGCTATGCCTGCAGCCCGCTGGCGTGGAACGACACGATCATCATGCTCGTCGGCGGCAAGGGGCGCAGCGTGGTGGCGCTGGATGCGCGCGACGGCCGGCTGCGCTGGGGCCGGCATGATTTCGCAAACAGCTACGCCTCGGGGAAGTTGATCGAGGCGGGCGGCCGCGTGCACCTGGTCTGCTTCATGGCGCGCGAGGTGGTGGGGCTTGATCCGGACAACGGCGCGCGGCTGTGGTCGCACGCGCACGAGAATCAGTGGCTGAACAACATCAGCGACCCGGTGTGGGGCGAAGGTAGCCTGCTTTTCCTGTCATCGGAGGGCGACGGCGGGGCGCGCGTAATCGAGCTGCGCGCGAGCGGTCCACAGATCACGGCGGGGGAACTCTGGGCGACGCGCAAGGTGCGCATCAGCCATCGCAACGCGATTCGCATCGGCGACTTCATCTATTGCACGAGCGGCGACTTCGGTCCGGCGTTTTTCACGGCCGTCAACGTGCGCGACGGGACGTTTGCCTGGCGGCATCGCGGATACAAGGAGTCGTGCCTGTTGGCGCTGGGCGACAAGCTGCTGGTGCTCGACGAAGACGGCTGGCTGTCGCTGGCGACCGCCACGCCGGAGTCGCTGACGATCCACGCGCGGGCGAGGCTGCTGGAGCGCGAAGCATGGACGGTTCCCACGGTGATCGGGCGGCGCGTTTATCTGCGCGATCGAAAGACGGCGAGGGCGATCGAGCTACCGTGAGGGTCAAGCGTCGCGGTTCGGATCAGATGTGATGAGACTCGGCTACATCGGCGCCCCCGCCTCCAGCCCGTAGCGTTTCATTTTTTTGTACAGCGTCGTGCGATTGATCTGGAGCGCCTCGGCGGTCGTCTGGCGGTTCCAGTTGTTGGCTCGCAGCGCGGCTTCGATGATTCGCTTCTCGGGGCCTTCCAGCGCCTTCTTCAGCGGAAGTGTGCCGCCATCCGGGGATGCTTCGGCCGGCGGCGGTTCGTTCAGCAGCGCCGGCGGAAGATCCTCCGGCCGGATCACCCGATTGCGCGTCAGCACGACCGCCCGCTCGACGGCGTTCTCCAGCTCGCGCACGTTGCCGGGCCAAGAATAGCGTTGCAGCACCGCCAGCGCCTCGGGCGAAAATTCCATTCCCGACTTGTCATGTTGTTCGCAGTAGCGGCGAAGGAAGTGGTTCGCCAGCGGCACGATGTCGGTCAGCCGCGCGCGCAGCGGCGGCAGCTCGATGCTGACGACGTTGATGCGGTAGTACAAATCCTGCCGGAAGCGGTTCTGCCGCACGTCCTCCATCAGATCGCGGTTGGACGCGAGGATGACGCGCACGTCGACCGACTGCGTCTGGTTGCTTCCGACCGGCTCGAACTGCCGCTCCTGAAGCACGCGCAGCAGCTTGACCTGCAACGCCGGCGACGCGGCGGAGATTTCGTCGAGAAAAATCGTGCCGCCGTCGGCCGCCTTGAACTTGCCCGCCTTGTCGCTGACGGCGCCGGTGAAGCTGCCCTTGACGTGGCCGAACAGCTCGCTTTCGAGCAGCGTCTCGGGCAGCGCCCCGCAGGAGACTTCGACGAACGGCCGGTCGCGGCGGCCGCTGGCGTGATGCAGCGTGCGGGCGATCAGGCTCTTGCCGGTTCCGGATTCGCCGGTGATCAGCACAGTCGTGCGCGTGTCGGCCACGGCTTCGATGAGATCGAAGACCTTGCTCATGCGATAGTCGGCGCCGACGACGTTGGCGAGGCTGAATCGGTGCCCGAGCTGCTCTTTCAGCGCGCGGTTCTCGCGGATCAGCGCCTGCTGCTGAAGCGCCCGCTGCACGACCAGGCGGATTTCGTCGTCGACGATCGGCTTGGTCAGATAGTCATACGCGCCCATGCGGATGGCTTCGACGGCCGATTCGATCGTGCCGTACCCGGTGATGACGATCACGACGGCATCCGGGTGATACTGCCGCATCCAGCGCAGCAGCTCGAAACCGTCGCCCTTGGGCATGTTGATGTCGGTGATCACCAGATGCGCCGGCCGGCGGGCCAGCGCGGCCTGGGCAGCGGGCACGTCGCCGACGGTTTCGACGTCGTAGTCCTCGAGCCGCAGGAACTCGCCAAGCGAATCGGCGATGATGCCGTCGTCATCGACGAGAAGAATGCGCTCGCGCACGCCCGTTTTCGACGTGCTCGCGCGCCCGGGCGTCCCCGCGGCAAGGGGTGGTTTGCTGATCGCCGACATATGCATGTCTCCCAAGCCTGCGGCCCCCAAACTTCCGCGTGGCACGGGCGTACAGCCCGTGCGAATCAGAGCCGCGAAGCGTCAGCAAGCGGGATCGGCACGCCGCGTACGGGGATAGACGTTCACCCGCGCACGGAGGTCCGAAGCCTGTCAGCGCGCCGAAACGGCTCCACCAAGCCCGCACGTCTCCACTCACGACCGGACTGCCCGATCCCGCTCGCTGACGCTTCGCGGCTCTGACACGCCCCAGCGCTTGCGCTCGGGCCTCGGTTCAGTCCCAGTAGCACAGCCGCCCTCGGCTGTGTCCCCACACGGGACGGGCTACAAGCCCGTGCCACGCGAGGCGCCATCCTCCGTCCTTCGCGGCAGGCGAACCGTGATCACCGTTCCGACATCCCCACGCCGCGCGGCCTCGATCCGGCCGCCGCACTTCTCCACCAACTCGCGACACACCGCCAACCCCAGGCCGGTCCCCTGGCCGGCCGGCTTGGTCGTGTAGAACGGCTCGAAAATCCGCTCGTGGTTTTCCGGCAGTCCGACGCCGGAGTCCTCGAACGTGATAACCAGCTCGCCGGCCGCGCGGCGCGTGCGCACCGTCAGCGTGCCGCCGCCGGGCATCGCGTCGATGGCGTTTTTGACGACGTTGCAGAACACCTGATACATACTGGCCGAATAGGGCGCGGCCGCTTCCTCGTCTTCGAAGCTGCACACGACGCTGACGCCCGCCGCCGCCGCCTGCTTCTCGAAAGTCCGCAGGGCTTCCTCGATCATCGCCGCGGCGGTCGCGCCGTGCGGGCCGCCATAACCGCCGCGCGCGTATTCGAGCAACGAACGCACAATCCGCGCCATGCGCATCAGGCCGGTGCGGGCCTGGTCGAGGTATTCGATCAACCGCGGCTGTGCCGCGTCCTCGGCCACGCGCCGGCTCAGATTGATGTAGCGCAGGATGCCGTCCAGGGGATTGTTCAGCTCATGCGCCACGCGTGCCGCGAGTTGTCCCAGTGCCGCGAGACGCTCCGAGACGGCCAGCCGCTGCTCGATGCTGATGTGGGTGGTGATGTCTTCGATGACGAGCAGGCCGGCGCGTCCGGCGTGATTGCCTTGATTGAGCGGCGCAATGATGAGCTTGAAGTAGCGCGGGCCGTTGGCGGCGCCGTTGGGCGCGGGCGCGGCCAGCGCATCGAAGCGTCGCGGTTGGCGCGACTCCAGCACGTCGGTCAGAACCGCATCCCAGTCGGGCGATCCGAGATCGAAAGCCGCGGCGCTGAGCACCTGTGCCAGGTTGTCACCGGCGGGTAATGCGCGGCGGGTGACTTCGCTGGCGAAGGTGATGCGACGATCGGCATCGAACAACACGATTCCGAGGTCGAGCGAGACGAATACCGCGTCGAGCGCCTTCAGGGCGGCGTCATCCGATAATGTCTTCGTTCGCAGGTCAGGTGTGGGAGAAGTCGGCTGCACGGTTGACGGCGCGAGGACTTCTTCCAACGACGGGGCGGGCGCGACGGTGCGTGACTTTCGGGGCGGTTTTCTGGTTCGACTGCCGGCCATGAGGATCGGCCTTTCCCACGCGGTTCGCCGAAAACGTTGCGGCGGCGCAACATGTATCGTCCATTTTTTGCAACGGGTCGCGTAAGTTGCGGATGCGACTTCGTGCCGGTGCGATAATCGCAGTTACCCTAACATGTTACGTCAATAATAATGCTGACTATTGACGTAGCGCAATATCAGCAATATATTGGAAATGTTTGGTCCAGCCGTCCGGCGTTGAGGAGGATCCCCATGCACCCGCCGCGTCTTTCGTTGCGACTTGTGTGTGAGCCTGCCGTCGCCCGTCTGTCCCGTCGCGTCCGCGACATCTGCTGGGAATTCGGCATCCCGCCGCGCGAGCCGCCGCGCGTCGTCGCCGACCGGCTCGAACTGCCGCTGCGGCCCGGGACGATCTCGCTGATCACCGGCCCGTCGGGCAGCGGAAAGTCCAGCCTGCTGCGCGAGATGGCCGGACAGCTTCAGGCTGCTTTGTGGGTCGGTCGACCGGCGCGGCGCGGCTCGGCGGCCATCGTCGATCGTGTCGCGCCTCATCGTCCGCTCTCCGAAGCGCTGGCGATTCTCACCGCCTGCGGGCTTGGCGAGCCGCGCCTGTGGGTGCGACGCGAGACCGATCTGTCGGAAGGCGAGCGGTTTCGCGCCGCCCTGGCCCGCGCCGTCGGGCGCGCCGTGTCCGCGCCCGATCATCCCGTCGTCCTGTGTGACGAGTTCACGTCCGGCCTGCACCGGCGGCTGGCCCACGGCATCAGCTACAGCCTGCGCCGGCTCGTGTCGCGCAGCGGACTGATTCTCATCGCGGCATCGGCACACGACGACGTGCTCGAAGACCTTCAGCCCGACGTTCACGTCGCGCTGGGGGACGAGCCGCGCGTGCGGCAGCAGACGCCCCGGCCGCGGGCCGTGTCGCTGACGCGCCGGGCCTTCGTGGTTGCGGGCGGGGTCCGCGATTATGAGCGCTTCGCTCCGATGCACTATCGCCGGCGCGATGCGCTGGGATTCGTTGATAAAGTGTTTCTATTGCGTGACGGCGCCGACGGCGATCCGCTGGGCATCGCGGTGTTTGCCCATCCGCCGCTGGAGCTGGCACTGCGCAACGAGGCCACCGGCGGGCGTTTTCGGCGCGATCCGGCGCGTCTGAATCGCGAGCTGCGCATCCTGCGGCGACTGGTGTTGCATCCCGACGTGCGCGGCTGCGGTCTGGGGCACTGGTTCGTTCGCCGCGCGCTGCCGCGCGTCGGCGTGCGATTCGTCGAGTGCCTGGCCGCCATGGGCGCCGTCAACCCCGTCTTCGAGCGCGCGGGCATGACGCGCATCGGCCGCTGTCCGGCGCCGCGCGGCCGGATGCGGCTGCTTGAGCGCATGCGGCGATGGAAGCTCGATCCGTTTTCGCCGAGCTTCGCGGAGCGCATCCGCGCGCGGCCGCGCGTGCGGCGGCTGGTGATCGAGACGCTGCGCGACTGGATGACGGCGACGCGCGGCGCGGCGTTCGTCGATCTTCATGCGCGCCCGGCCGATGTGCTGGCGACGTCGTTTCGGCAGGTCATCGGCGAGCCGCCGGTCTACTATTTGTGGGACCGCGACAACGAGTTCCCGCGTCGGCCGTCGAGTCGCGGAATCGACGACCCGCGTCATCGACCGCAGGCGCAGCAAGGCGAATCGGATTATGAGTAATGTCGAGGGCTGGGTGGCCCTCCGCTTCAGCGGTGGGTTCACGATGATGGGAAACGAGGCGAACCGTCACGCGCGCGCAAGGCGGGGGTCCATTATTCGGCCATCGGCCATCAGCCGTCAGCCGTCAGCCGTCAGCGAACAGCGTCACCACCGTTGGGGCGGGGGTCCAGTGCCCCGCGGCCGGCACAGCGGACCCAAAGTGAAATCCACGTGTTATTCGGCGTAACATTCGCATGGGAAACGCATCGAAACACTGTTGAACTATGTCCACCACGACTCCGCCAACGTCGTCCGTCACACCGTCCCAACCCGGGTTCGTCCGCTGGGCGCTGAAGTTCGCCGCCGCAGCCGGCGTCACCGGCATGATCTGCTGCGTCGCGCCGATGGTGCTGTTCATGTTCGGCCTGATGGGCGCGGCCTACGCCATGTCGTTCGCCACGTTCTTCTACGCCGCGGACGGAAGCGCCGGCACGGGCGCGTACATTCTGCGCGGGCTTGCGGTGGTGGTTGGCGTCGCGGGCATTCTGATCTATCGCCGCAAGCAGAATCAGTGCTCGATCGATCCGGCCCGCAAGCGTCGCAACCTGCTGCTGGTCTGCCTGCTGATACCGATCCTTGGGGTTGGCGTGTTTTTCAGTCTCGAATCGCTGAGCGGCTGGTATTTCAAGAAGCACATCGTGCCGGTGTATCAGCAGGAACGCACCGCCGGGGCGACCGGTTCGCGATAGCACGAGCCGCGTGCAATGCACGGCGCCGTTGCGTAGAGCGGGCATCCCACGTCCAAGCCCCCGCGAGACGCGTTCCTCCGAGTTGCGAAGTGTTACCCGCGCGGGGGCTTGACCGTGCCACCCGAGGTTGTCGGCGGTAGCATCTTGGCACGGACGGCACACACATGCTTCGCGCCATCTTCTTCGACTGCGACGGCGTCCTGGCCGACAGCGAGCCGCTGCACTGGCGGGCGATGGACGTGGTGCTGCGCCGCGAGGGACTGGGGCTGACGTGGGACGAGTACGTTCGCGACTACCTGGGCCGCACCGATCCGGACATGTTCCGCCGGGCGCTGGAGGCCGCCGGACGGGCGTGCGACGACGGGCGAATCGAGTCGCTCGTGGCGGCCAAGGCCGACGTATTTCCGGATATTCTTGATCGCGAACTGGCGCCGCTGCCGGGCGTGGTCGAGCTGGTGCGACGGGTCGCCGCCCGCTGGCCGCTGGCGGTGTGCAGCGGGGCGTTTCGGGCCGACATCGAGACGATCGTGACGCGGCTGGGCATTGCCGACTGCTTCCGCGCGATCGTCAGCAACGAGGACATCGTGCGCGGCAAGCCCGATCCGGAGGGATTCCTGCTGGCGTTGCGGCGCGTCAACGAACTGCGCCGCGACGGGCCGCCTATTCGCCCCGACGAGTGCGTCGTCATCGAAGACAGCCTGCCGGGCGTGGCGGCCGGGAAAGCGGCGGGGATGCGCGTGATTCGGCTCGTGCCGTCGCGGACCGGATCGCCAGTCGTCCCTCCGCGCGCGACGTCAGAAAGGCGCCAGTCGCCGCAGGAAGACGTGCGCGTTTCGAGCCTCGTTGAAGTCACCGACGAGCTGCTGCTTGGATCCTGAACGTGCTATTCGGGGTCCGCCGCGGTGAATGCCAGGATTATTCGCCGCGTTCTCTGCGGCGAACAGCGGCTAACATCACCGCATAACATCCGGCGAAAAATTCGATTCATCCGCGAACGGCCCGGCCGGCCGATGTCGGCGCGATTTCGGGATAAAAAGAGTTTTTTAACGCGCAAGAAAAACGGGGAGCGGGGAAGGGCGACGCGTGCCGAAGCGTCGCCCCGCCCCGTTTGCTCCCCCGGGTCAGGAGAGGGGTCCGGGTGCGAGGATGCCGCGCCGCCATGTGTATGCGCGGCGACCACGCGGACACGGAATACCGGCCGCGCGGCCCGTCCCCTGGGCGGCAACCTGACAAGTTCGTTGTGAAGTTCTTTTCAAAGGCCCCCAGGCGCGTTCAGACCGGCTGAGAACGTCGGCCTGTCAACACCGCCTGTCGATTATTGGCGCGACTCGGCTGTCAGACAAACGCGGCCGGGAAAAATGATGGCCCTGCGTTCCGGCCGTGTCTTCGAGCGGCCTGCGAATCAAGCGTTCCGCGTCGCTCCCTGACGGTCGCGGTTCGGATCAGGTATCGCGGCGATTCGGTAAATCCGTCCGTCGACGATCGTGCCGTCGGGATCGTCTGCGCGCGTTGCACGGATTGCAACGTGCAGTCCGAGCATCCGCAACGCGGCTTCGAATCCGTCGGCCGTGCGGCGGTTTGGATCACTGACCAGCGCCGCGCCTTCGCCGATGTTCGCCGCCACGAAAGCCGCCACCGGCTCGACCCAGCGGCGCTCGAACAGCACGTCGGCCGCGAGAATCAGATCGAATGTCCCGACCGGCGCCGCGCCGCGCCAATCCAATCGGCGAAATTCGACATCATTCAACTCGTTCAATGCCGCGGAGGCCCGCGCGAATTCCAGCGCATCTTCCTCGTAATCCGTGAGCGTGACGCGCCAGCCCAGCATCGCCGCGGCCAGTCCCGCCAGGCCCAGGCCGCAGCCGATCTCCAGCGCGGTTGGTGGTTGCGCCCGATTCGCCGGGAGTTGAACGCCGCCTGCCGCCAGCTCGTGGGCCAGCATGACCGACGCCGCCCACGGACAAGCCCAGTAGGGCATGTGCTCGTCCTCGGCGTAGAAGCGCGTTTCGGTGCGTGGATCGTCCAGCAGCGCGTCGGGATCGGCCGGTCCCAGCAGCCGCAGCGTTCGGCCGGCGACGTTAATCGGATACGTTCGGACCGGATGGCCGCGAATCGGTTGTGGCGGAGACACGGATGGATTCTCCCGGCCAGCGGAGCACGGGCAGATAGCGTTCGATGCGCGGCCCCCAGTTGACGATGAGCACGGCCAGAACGGTCCAGACGATGCAGGTGGCAAAGAACGGCTTGTCGCGGATGAGGATGTCGGTCGGCCCGGTGCGTTTGCCGCCTTCGATGACCATGGCGTAGCGATAGACGGCATACAGCACGAGCGGCGTCGTGAAGAACAGCGCGCGGAAGCGGGCCGTGTGGGGATCGAGCGTGTAGAGCACGAACGTCATGACCGCCAGCATGGCGGTGGTCGAGAGCAGGTGATTGAGCAATTCGGGCGTGTAGTGGGCCAGCGTGGCGCGGTGTTTCGTGGCGACGCCGCCGGCCTCGTTGATCATGGCGA
This sequence comes from Planctomycetaceae bacterium, assembly GCA_011525745.1. Taxonomy (GTDB): domain Bacteria; phylum Planctomycetota; class Phycisphaerae; order UBA1845; family UTPLA1; genus PLA4. Next base: position 61,782 of record WYBU01000083.1, read on the forward strand.
TTTCGCAGCGCCGCTTGCCGAAGCCCAGGAACAGGCAGAGCGTAAACGTGCAGATGACCAGCCAGGCCGAGACCTCGACGCTGATGGCTTGCGCTCCGCCCAAGGCCCGCAGCACGAAACCGGTCGCGACCAGGATCACGTCCAGCAGCGGCACTTTTTTGGCGCCCAGCGTGTAGAAGAGGTTGAGCACGAGATAGGTGACAACGGTTGTCATGAACGTAGCCGGCAACGTCGCCGACAGGGCCAGTCCGCCGATCAGGCAGACAGCGCAGATCGCGCCGGCCGCGGCGACGGTGATGGCGCCGCGCGCCAGCGGGCGGTTGCGCTTGGTGGGATGCTGCGCGTCTTCCTCGCGGTCGCGGATGTCGTTGAAGGCATAGACGGCGCTGGACAACAGGCTGAAGGAGAAGAAGGCGATCAGCGCCTGCCCCAGCGCCTCGGGTTCGCCGCGGCGGTCGCTGAACATCAGCGCGAAGAAGACGAAGACGTTCTTGACCCATTGCGCGGGCCGCAGAAGCTGCACATGGTCGCCGATGGTGCCGGTCAAGACGCCGAATCTCCTGAGTGAACATCAGAAACCGTCGCGCCGGCGGCGGCCCGCTTGCGGTGCGGCCGAGTCAAGTTCTCGCGCCGACGCATTGAACGGTACGGGAAAACGCGCACGCCCGTCAACGACGGGTACAATCCGGGCATGGCCGAAAACTATGTGCTCCTGAACGGCCGCATCGTGCCGTCCGGCGCGGCGCGGATCGGCGCGTTCGACTCCGGCCTGTCGCACGGGGCGGGGTTGTTCGAGACGTGGCGCGTCTATCGCGGCCGGCCGTTCCGCCTGCAGGCCCATCTCGATCGCATCGCCGCCTCGGCCGAATCGCTGGGGCTGCGCTGGCCGAACGAATCGGCCAACGCCTGGTCGATTCAGATCGCCCAGCTTCTGGAGGCCAACGGCCTGCGCGAAGCCCGAATGCGGCTGACGTTGACGGCGGGGGAAGCCGAGTCGCCGGCGGCGCGGCGCACGGAATCACGAAAGGCCGAGGCAGCCGACGCGACGCAGACAGGCGACGCGGGCGAGGGCGCGTCCGAAGCGTTCAGCGGCACGATTCTGATCACGGCCGGACCGGTCGGCGTCTATCCGCCGGAGTTGTACGAGCGCGGCATGAGCGTGTGCATCAGCGATTATCGCGTCTCTTTGCGCGATCCGATCGCCGGGCACAAGACGTTGAGCTATTTTCCGCGGCTGCTCGGGCTGCGCGAGGCGCAGCGCAAGCATTGCGGCGAGGCGCTGTGGTTCAGCACCGACTATCGGCTGACGGAGGGCTGCATCAGCAACGTGTTCGTCGTCAAGGACGATCGGCTGCTGACGCCGCCGCGCGATGCGCCGATTCTGCCCGGGGTTACGCGGCGGATCGTGCTCGATCTGGCGGCCGAGGCGGGGATTCCGGCGGCCGAGACGCCGCTGACGATCGAGGACTTGCTGGCGTCGCGGGAGGTGTTTCTGACAAATTCGATCATGGAGATCATGCCGGTCGCGCGGATCGAAAAACATGCCGTGGCGGATGAGAAGCCCGGTCCGATCACGCGTCGATTGCGCGAGCTGTATCGCGAGACGGTGGAACGCGAGTCGAGGCCGTCGGTGTGAGGGAATGGGATGGCGCGCTTGCGCGGCAAGGTTGGGTGGCACGGTCAAGCGGCCCGCGATGCAGGCGATTGTTGTCTGGAAATCGTCTGAACGGGCCGCTTGGCCGTGCGATCCACGTCGTAGGTCGCAACCCGCCGCGTCGCGCCGACCCGACCCGTCATTTCCGCGCGGGCGGGAATCCAGTCACGTCGGCAATCCTTGGACCCCCGCCGGCGCGGGGGTGATAGTCGACGTCTGTTAGCATCATCGTCAACACACCGCCACGCGGCGGGCCGCCCGGATTGGAGCCGCAAGCGCCAACGGCGCGCCCAATCCTATCGCGGTGTCTTCCGCCACTCCCTTAGGGTCGTGGTTCGGTTCAACCCGGGCGCCCGTTCAAAAAATCCCGTGATACTCCACGCGCCCCGCCGTTTACTTGGGCGCGACGAAACGCCACACATGGGAGTCCGCCGCATGTGCCGATCCAGAATGCGTCCGGCTGCCGCCGCGCTGTTTGCCTGTGCCATGCTCGCCGTCCCGCCGATCGAGGCCCAGGAATCGGCGCCGGGGGACGGCGTTGCGCCGCGAAAAGTGACGCTGCGCGGCAACGCGTACGACGAGTACCCGGTCGAAAAGTTGCGCGAGCGCGGCATTCGCGTCCCCGACGTGCCGGATGATCGCAACGCCGCCTACGTCTACATCGACGCCTACAACGCCCGCGTCGATCTGCCGCCCGATCTTCAGGACGCATTCGATCGGGCCACCGTCGGCGATTGGCCGAAGGACGATTCGGGCCGCCCACTGGCCGAGTGGCTCGAACAGAACCGCCCCGCGCTGGACCTGGCCCGCCGCGCCGCCGCCATGCCCGACTGCCGCATGCCCGTCTTCGGCGGCGACGACGAGATGTTGTTCGCGCTGCTGCTGCCGACGATGAGCGAACACCGCCAGCTTGCGCGGATGCTGGCCGCCGAGGCGGCCTACAGACAATCGACGGGCGATGCGGCCGGGGCGGTCGAATCCGTGCTGACGCTTCAGCACATGGCGAATCACGTCGCGGGGGGCACGTTCATCATCGAGCACCTGGTCGGCAACGCCATTTGTGAGTTGACGTCTCAGACGCTGCAACGTTTGGCGGCCGACGAGTCGCTCGATGACGCGGTGGTGCGGCGAGCGCTGGCCGAAAGCGAGTCGCTGGCGGCTGAGTTTCCCGACTGGGAGATTTCGGTCGCCAACGAGCAGGCGATGATCCTGGATGCCGCTCAGCGTGCGATGGAGAACCCGGCCATGCTGCCCGAATTCGCCTCGAGCGGTTTCGCGATGACGGTCGATTCGAGCGTCGACGAGGGCTGGCGGCGGCTGGGTCGACGGCTGGCGCGGCTGCACATGCCGGACCGCACGGTTAATCGACAACTGAAGTCGCATTTCGCGGCGGTTCACGCCGCGGCGCAGCCGGCCGCACCGGGGCGACCGGCGGCGTGGGGACTGAATGACGATGCGGCGGCGGAAGGGATTCCGATCTGGAACGTCGTCGGCCGGATGCTGCTGCCGTCGCTGAGCCGCTCGTTCGAGCTGGATGTTCGCGCGCGTTCGAACCTGGACCGGGCGCGAATCAATCTGGCGGCGGCGGCCTACCGGCGCAGGCACGGCGCGGCGCCGCGCCGCATCGACGAACTGGTCCCCGCGTATGTCCAGTCGATTCCGCTCGATCCGTCCACGGGATCGCCGCTGGCGCTTACGAGCGGCGATGTCGCCGTGCCGATGCTCGATCGCGATTTTCGCATTGCGCGGCCGGGAGGATCGCAGCCGGCGCCGGCGCGGCCGCCCGCGATTGTCCCGGCGCCATCCGCGGACGGCGTCGCTCCTCGGTCGTCGCAGTGGCGGCAATACGTCGAGGATTTCATCAAGCGCTATCGGCTGGATGCGGTCCAGCAGAAGACCGCGTTCGGCGTACTGGAACAGTTGGAGCGGCGTGCCGCGGCGTTCGAGCAGGTGCACGGGGCACGGTTGAGCGAGCTTCGCGCGCGGCTGGCGCGCACGGCGCGAGACGCCGAGCGCAAGGCGCTGAGCGAGGAGATGAACAGCGTCGCCGCGCCGCTGAACGCGATGTATGAGGAGCTGAAGCAGCGGCTGGAGACGTTGCCGACGGAGCAGCAGAGGAAGCGCGCCCGGGAAGCCGGGGCAAGCGGCGGTATCTGATGAGCGCGCTCCGTTCGTCACTCCCGCACAGGCGCTGCACTGTCGCTCCCGCGCAGTCGGGGCTCCCGTGCTTCGGTTGAGTTCTGGATTCCCGCCTGCGCGGGAACGACATGCGATCGCGCGAATCATGAGGGACCGATGAACCAACAACTGCAATTCGCACCTATTCCTCGCAATGCTCGCGACTGGCGCCTTGTTCACTCTCGACTTCTCGTATCAGCGGCGGCGCTCGCCATCATCCCCTTAATTCCGGCGGCACGTGCCGCGCACGCGGCGCCGCCGCTGTATGATCTGCTCCCCGACAACACCCTGGCGGCCGTCTACATCAGCAAGCCGACGCGCTCGCTGCCGCCGAAGCTTATCGAGCCGCTGCTGGCCGGCGCGCTGTCCAAACCGTCGCTGAGCCGCAAGATCATCGACACGATTCCTCGCCTTCCCGGCCCGATGCTGGCGGCCATGATTCAGGACGAGTCGCGTCGCAATGCGCGAGATTTTCAATACGCGCACCTGATCATCGCCGAGCTGGGCACGCCGCCGACCGACGTCGATGCGCTGGTCGCGCGGCATCTGCTGCCGCTGGCCGACGAGCTGTTTCCCGCGGGCGAGGGCGGAGCGTCGCTGACGCTGGATACAACATCCGATCCGCGCGTGATCAAGCGCGGCGACAAGATCGTCTTCGCGTACGCCGTTCGCGACGGACGCGTCTTCGCCTGCGATCAGCCGTCCGCGGTGCGTTCGTTCGCGCGCGGCGAATATCCGTCGCAGGCGTGGGTGTCGCAGCCCGGCATCCGCCGCTGGATCGCCGCCATGCCGCCGGCGCCGGAGCTGCGCCTGCTGTTCAATCCTGCCGCGGTGTTGAAGGCCGAGCCGCGGCCGGCGCCGAACACCTTCGAGTGGCTGACCTGGCAGTTCCTGTCGGTCGATGACGTGCGCGCGGTCGGCGGCGACGTGCGCTGGGATCGTGACAGTTTATCACTCGATTTGTCGGTGTCTCTGGCCGAGACCGGCGGCGGTCTGGCGCGGGCGCTGCTGGCGGCGCCGTCGGAAAGCCGCACGCTGGGTCTGTTTCCCGAGGACTTCACCGCCGTCGGCCGCATCGGCTGGCCCAGCGCGGCGGCGATGATGCGCGGCGTCTACGAGGCGCTCGATTGCATCGCGCCCGAGATCGGAGAGGAGTACCGCGCGGAACTGGCCGAATTCCGGAAAGAGACGGGCGTCGATTACGAAAACGATCTGACGGCCAATCTCGTCGGCGACGCGGGTTTCGGCGTGCGCGTCAACTTCGCGCGGCCTCGTCCGATCGCCTGGGCGGTCGTCTGTCCGCTGGCCGACGAAGCGCGCTTCGCCGCGCAGCTCGACAAGCTGCTGGCCCACTTCGGCGTTGAGATCCGGCGCTTCGAGCATGAAGGCATGGACGTGCGCGCCTCGGTGTTGCGCGTGCCGTTCGCGTTCACGATCGCCTCCGGCCGGCTGATGATCGCCGACTCAGCCGACACGCTGAGCGAGCTGAACGTCGTACCGCGCGCCCAGTCGGCGGCGCTGCCGCAGGACAAACTGCTTCAGACGTGCCTCGAACGCCTGTCATCGCGAAATACGGCGGCGCTGATGATCAACATCCCGGCGCTGCGCACGGCGCTGGGACCGCTGGCGGCGATGACGGGACCGATGCGGCCGATGCTCAACGACGGCGCGGTCGGCGTGGCGCTGACGAGCGAGCGCGGCATCGCGCGGCTGCGGGCCACCTGGCTGCTGCGCGGCCCCGGGCGGCCGAAACCGACCGGCGGGAAAGCGCCGGACGCGGCGGATGCCGATGCGTCGGCGGCCGATCCGATCGAGCTGTTGTCACTGGCGACGCAGGCGCTGACCGGTTCGGTTTCGGCGGCGCGCGAGCAGGCGAAGCAGACGGTCAGCATGTCGCGGATGCGCGGCGTGGGGCAGGCGTTATTCATCTACGCGCAGGAGAAGAAGGCGTTCCCGCCCGATCTGGCCGAGCTGGTCCGCCGCAACATGATCACGATCGACATGCTCGCCAGCCCGTATGACGACAACGCACCGCGCAGCCTGGCCGAGATCGGCGAGAAATGCGGTTACATCTATCGCGCCGGGTTGACGCCGAAGTCCGATCCGCGCGAGATCGTGCTGGCGGAGCGCTCTGTGCGTAATGGTGGCGCTGCGTTCTTGTTTGTCGATGGCCACGTGGAGTTCATCGCCGAGCCGCGCGCGTCGGAGTTGATTGGCCTGATACAGGCCGGCGTGGAGTCGGTGCGGCCGTAAGTGACTGAGCTTGCGGTGCGGACTACTCGGGTGGCCCACTGCGAAGCGGTTGCATGCATGATCCGAGCCCCAAGCGCAAGCGCTGGGGTCGCGTTACCATCGCGGGTAACCGCAGCGCTGGCACTTGCGGCTCGGAGCAACTCGGGTGGCCCACCGCGTGGCGGTGGGTTCGCGATGATGGGAATTGGAGTTCGCCCGCCGACCGCACACACGTGTGGCACTCCTGAAAAAAGCTCCCGGCGATGCACTTGTCTCGCCGCTTGCGCGGCGGGTTCTGACGTGCGGCGCGCATCACACCGCCAGGCGGCCCGGTGGAGCGTTTCGATGCCCTTGGGAAGTGAGAACATGTGCGAGAAGCGCGTTCCGACGCTGGCGGGCTAAGGCGAGCGTCTGCGATTTCCTGAGAGCACCTCGCCGCTCGCTGACGGTCGCGGTTCGGATCAGCGAACTGGCCGCTCCCTGACGGTCGCGGTTCGGATCAGGAAGCGCGGGCGCGCGTGTGGGGCAGGCGTGGCGTTTTCCGCCGCTCCCTGACGGTCGCGGTTCGGATCAGCGATTTCACACACGTTCCCATGTTTCCCGGCCGCCTGACCGTGCTCCCAGAGCGTCATACGCCGGTCACCACATGCCGCGTGAGAAGCGATTCTGCTTGGCGGGTGTGCGCAAATCGCGCTAGTCATGTTCTACGGCCACGACGTGCCGCGTCAGCAGCGCTTCAAGCTCATCCAGTTCGCCGGCGAACATCGAAATCTGCTTTTGTGAAACCGTGTTCCAGCCCGCCTGAACGTCCAGATAGCAGGTGATGCGGAAGCCCTCGGGCGCGTCGTACGCCGCGACGTTGACGATCGTCTTGTAGGTGCGGACGTCCGACGACCAGAACTGCGAGGCCCAGGCGCCGCGCTCGAACGACCACAGCAGGCGGCCCTTCGACACGAGCCGATAGCCCAGCACCAGGAAATGGCGCTGCACCAGGTCGTCCAGCTCGGACAGCCGCGGCGACATGAACGTCCGCTGCAACGGTAATCGCAGTTTTTGTCGCGGCGTCAGGCGCCCCGCCCGCTTCATTGCCAGGCTGCCCGCGATGAAACAACCGACGGCAGCGGCCAGCAACGGCAGCATCGTGAACACAATGATGACGTCCTGCTCGGGGCCGCGCACGAACTCGTCGATGGCAACGGCCATCATGACGGCGACGCAGATCGCCGCGCCGCCGCCGACGAAGAACCACGTCCCGCTCCGTCGGTCGGCCGCGGCTTCTTCGCTCGGCTCGGGCCGCGCCGGCAGCGGTCGATAAGGGCCGATCGGCACCAGCCAGACGAAGAGGCTCAACATGGCGCCGAGGACGAGGAAGACCAGCCCGACGATCATTTCGTCGTTGCGTGGATTGGTCAGGCCGATGAACTGGCCCGCGCCGGCGGCGATGGCCACGCCCAGCGTGAACAGCAGCGGCCGGACCACGCCGCGCCACGCGCCGCGCTTGCGACGCCCCGGCACGCGCGACAGCGCGTACAACGACAGCAGCCCCGCCGATGTGCCAGCCGCACACGCCGCGGCGGCCTCGTCGTCGCGCATGTTCGTCAATCCGAAAACCAGGAAGAAGATGATCGACACGCCCAGCATCAGCACCGCACCGGCCAGCCAGCCCGTGCGGGCCAGGCGGCTGCGCTGCGGAAATTGCTGCATCAACGGATCGTGCGCCGCACCGATCGGCGCGCTCGATGCCGACGTCCGGGGCGCATCCGCGATCGGCGGCACGCGCGGCGACGCGATCGGCTCGACGCGCACGCGGACGTCCGTTTCGAACGAGTCGATCGGCGTCGCTGCTGCGGCGCGGTCGTACGCGCCTTCCGCCGGCGCCGCCTCGGCCGCCACGGGGGACTGGTCGCGGCGGCGGCGGTAACGCCCCTCGCGATCGGTCGACGGAACACGTTCCCCCGGCCGCATCGGCCACAGGCTTGAGACGATTTCGAGCGTCAACGAACCGGCCGCCGCCACGACGCCAATGGCGAAGGCCTCGCGGTCCAGTTGCAGCACTTTGGCGGCGACGAAAGCGAACAGGCCGGCAGTGAACGCCATCCAGGGGGTCACGCGGCCCTGTCGGCCGCGATAGACACGTCCCGACCAGTCGCCGAGCAGCACGACCAGCAGCAGTGGTCCGGTCCACGGCCAGGGGTTGGGCATGGCGCCGCCCAGCGGCGCTGCGCGGCGACTCAACTGCGGCAAGAACGGAATGGTCGGCGCCGACGGCGGGGCCGTCGCGCGGTCTCGGCCCATGCGTTTGTCGAGCGTCGTTCGCTCGGTGCGCTGCACGGCCGACGTGCCGTCGCTGCGCGACTCCATGGTCACCTGCCCGACAATCGGGGCCGGGGGCGGCAGGTCGAGGCCGCCGTCGGGACGATCGAACGCCGACATCGCCAGCCATACGGGAGTGAGCAGCACCAGCAGCGCGCCCATGCAGCCGCCGACGCAGCCGGCGTTGACGAAGCGGTGCATCCAGAAGCTGACGTGGCCGTTGCGATGAAAGCTGTACCACGTCCCCAGGATGACGCCGCCAACGATCGACGCGACGAATCCGAAGATCACCGGCACCGTCACGATGCCGACGTACTGCCCGCGAAACGAAACGAGCGACGCCACGACCGAGACCGCCAGCGCGATCAGTGCGGCCGGCAGGCCCTTTTCGATGATCTTGCGGCGGACGGACTTGCGATCCGCGGCGCCGGCAGCCGCTTGCGCTTCATCGTTGCTCGATACGACGCGATGCGGCGGGGACACCGCGATGCGGTCGGCGCGGTCCGGATGCAGCCCCGCGTCGCCCGGCTGCCAGCCGCCGATGTTGCTGCTGCCCGTACCCAACGGACCGGCGGCGGCGAAACCGCCCCCTGCGCCGACGGCAACGGTCGCGTTGACGCGCCGCGCGGCAGCGGCGGCGGCCTGGGTGATGCTGGCCGGTTCGAAGGTGGCGACCGATCGTTCGAGGTCCTGCGTCGCAAAGACGGCGTTGACCATTTCCTGCACGGAGGCGAAGCGGTCGTTGGGATCCTTCGCCAGCGCCTTGCGAATGACTTCGGGGAAGGGGGCGGGCAGTTCGTCGACCTCGGGCTGGGCGGTCAGGTGCTTCATCAGCACTTCGCCCATCGTCGCGCCCTGATAGGGTACGCGGCCCAGGAGCATTTCATAGAGCATGA
>WYBU01000084.1 GCA_011525745.1 Planctomycetaceae bacterium
CGCCGGATGAAATCGCCGAGCGCTGCACCTATTACCAGGCACGGAATCGGACGTCCTACGAGAGCCGCAAGCGAATGGCCCACCTCCGCGCAAAACGACGCAGCAACGAGTAGATAGCGCTGTCATATTAATGTTGCGGGTGGTACGGGCGTACCGCCCGTTTGTCCCACCCTCGCGACGGCTTGGCCATGAGATTCTCGCGATGTTTGAAACACGACAAATTGTGTGTGTTTATTACGCCGCGCTCCTCATCCGCCCAGCTTTGGCGGCTTGCCGCCGCCGCCTCGCGTACCCCCGCCGCCGCCCGCCGGCCGTATCGGCTCCCCGCCGCCTTCGTCCGCCTGCTGTCCCGCCTCCTGCTCTTCGCCCTTCTTGGGTCTTACTTCCAGCCGCGACACAAGCCCAAACGGCTTGCCCATCACAATCTGGCCCTCAATCCGTGTGCCCGGTTCCAGATCGAGCAGCGTCGTGGCCACCTTATCGATGTCGAGCACTGCCGATGCATCGTCAACCGCCTTGATCTGCAAACTGCGCTTCTGGGGCTTCGGTGGCCGGACTTCGCGACCCTGGGCCATGCTCTTGGCCTTGTTGTAACGCGCCTCCTGATCCGGCCACAGCTTTCCTCCGGTGGGAACCACGCGAACGGTCGCCACCTCTGTCTTGGCATCCACCTTGGTGACTTCGCCGACGACGTCCGTGATGTGAAAATTCGCGGACTTCAGCACTTGGTCTTCGCCGCGCTTCTTCTTCTCGGTCTCCCAGCCCACGTTCAACTGAATGCCGCTCGTGAGAATCTCGCCCATCTCTTCCGACGTGAACTCTCGATCGCCGAGCCGGATCACCGCTTCGGCCGGCACCTCCAGCGACACCGAGCGCCCGTCCTCCATGCGCAGTCGCAATGTGCCGACGAACCCCTCCTCTGTGTCCTGCCTCTCAGCGGCCGTGAACTTGAGTACCGTCCCCACCCCCTGTTGGCTCGCGCCGCGCCCCATCGGAACGCCGCCCGCCGGTCCGCCCCCCCCGCGGAGCTTGCCGCGATCGCCCCGGGTTGCGCCGGTTCCCTGGCCCCAGCTCGCGGCCGGCCAGAACATCAGCGCCGCCGTCAGACAAACCAGCCATCGAATACAGCGAGTCTCGTGAGTCAACATGTTCTCCATCCTTCCTGCCGAAGCGCCTACCGCCCACTCTTTTTTGACGCGGCGCCCCCTTCGAAGTTCCCATCTTTCTTCGTTGTTTCGCTTCGCGCGTGGAATTCGACCACCGGATTGCCCCCGCCGCTGACCACCACCGCCTCGAATTCCAGAGCCTTTTTCCGCTTCCATGCCGCCAGCACGTCGGCCGCCGTCGATTCCGTCCCGTCCAGCGTGTATCGCGTGGCCCCATCCACCGGCGCCATGCGAACTGTCAACGGCTTGACCGCACCGGCGTTCGCCGAACGCCGTGATCGCCCCTTCCGTGCATCCCCGCGCCCTTGAACCTGTACCTTGGGCTGCTCAAGGCCTTCCGGCGCCTTGTCCACCTTCGGCGTGGCCTTGGCAACGATCCGCCGCTTGTCGATCGAGTCCACCGTCCCCTCGATCTCCTCCGCCCGCACACTCATGCGATCCGCACGCAGACCCGCGTTGCCCCCCGTCTGAGGATCGGTGATCTCACTCCATTCGACTTCCACTTCAACGCCGGCCTGAACGAAGCGCATGGCGCCCGCTCCGGCCAGCTCGGTGCGCATGATCCGAATCTCGGACGACCCGTCGGCCGTGACCGATATCTGCCGGCCCTTGCTCGGCTGCACCGTGATCATCCAGCGTGACGGACCTTCGGATCCCGCGGACTTGTCGCTCGATTTTACGCGCGTCTTGCGCTGTGCGCCGCCGACATCCAGCGGCGCGACGGCGATAATGCGCCCGGAAATGTGCCCGCGGTCGACCTTTCGCTCCCGGTCGCGCCGCGGATCATTCCGCCGATAAGGCTGTTGCGCTTCGGCGCCGGCCTGTACAAACAATGTGCCCACGACACAAAACGCGGCGACAAGAATCGGCATGGAAGATTGGGCTTTCATGGAACGAATCGGCTGCCATGGCGCCTGTGTGGAATGAACGATCCTGTTCATACTCTAATCGTGCGTTGCCCGCTTTTCAATGTCCGGTCGCGGCGCCGAGATGCCCCTCGTACATTTTCCGTATTGTCCATGTTAACCGCCGTCGTCGCTACGGCGCCTCGCCGCCCGCCGGCCCGGAACCGCCACCGCGTCCGGCCGACTGGGAATCCAGCGCGGCGCGAATCTTCGCCGCCTCCGGATGGTGCGGCGCGAGCTCCAAAAATCGCGACCAGTGCCGCACCGCCGCCGCCTCGTCGCCGAGGTGCTGGCCTTTCACGACACCCGCATAGAGGTGCGCCACGGCATGATTCGACTCGATCGACAGAATCCGATCGAACTGCGCCGCCGCCGCTCGGTATTTCTGTAGCCGCATCTGCGCAACGCCCAGATTCAATCGCACGTCCAGATTCGACTCGCTCAGCTCGAGGCAACGCAGGAACGCCGCCTCGGCCTCGGACCAGCGCCCCGCCCGCGCCGCAAATTCGCCGCGCTGCTGGTGAAAATAGGGACTGTTCGCAAACTGCGTTTCGACCGACGCCAGCGCCGCCAGCGCCTCGTCGACCCGCCCGATCAGGCAGAACTCGTGCGCCAGCTCGAACTGGTTGTACGCCGCCATCCGATCCTTCGGATCAGCCGGCGACGCGGCCTCCGCGACTTCCGCCGGCGGCGCCGACAGATATCCCAGCGCCCCCAACGCCGAACGCGTCTGCCCGCTCTCGGCCACCGCGGCCCGCAGGCCATCGCCCATCGCGCGAAGTTGCCGGGCCAGCCGCGCGGCTTCCTGCGGACGTTCTTCCACCAGATTGGTTGACTCATTCGGATCAATCGCAACGTCGAACAACTCCGGCCGCGGCGCGTCGATGAACTTCAGCGACCCCTCGCGCAGGCTGCGCAGCGGCGCCCAGCCGAACCGCAATTCCGGAAAGAGACTCTCGGCGTAGAACGATCGCGGTGTGCTTCCGGCCGGCGACGCCGACCCGCCGGACGAATCGAACAACGCCTCCCCGTCGACGCCGGGAATCACCGGCAAGCCGGCCAGCGTCAAAATCGTCGACGTTACATCGACCAGCCCGGCCGGCGACGCGATGCGCTCGGGCTTAATGCGTCCGGGCCAGTGAACGATCAGCGGAATCCGCAACGTCGTGTCATAAACAAAGATGCAGTGCGTCCGTTCGCCGTGCTCCCCCAGCCCCTCGCCATGATCCGACGTCACCAACGTCAGCAACCCGTCCCACCGCGTGTGACGGCGAAGCGCCGCGAAGAACTCGCCCAGCACCGCGTCTACATACGCAATCTCGCCGTCGTAGCTCAGTTCCTGCCGGCCCGGCAACGGCCGCTCATACGGCGAGTGCGGATCGTACAAATGAACGAATGCGAAAACCGGCGACTCGGCCGGGGCCGCGAGCAGCCATTTCCACGCCCGCTGAAGCACCTCGTCGGCGCTGCGCTCGAGACGCACGACTTCCTGCGCGCCGCTGCCGAACGCGTGCGGCGACATCTCATCGTCGTACGTGTCGAAGCCGCGCGCCAGCCCGCTGGCGGCCACCAGCGGAAATCCGCCCACGAACGCGGCCGTTCGATACCCCGCCGCGCGCAGCGATTCGGCCAGCGTCGCATGTGTGTCGGGAAGCCGGAACGAGCCGTTGTCGCGGACACCGTGCCGCGGCGGCAGCAGTCCGGTCAGCAGCGTGGCGTGCGCCGGCAGCGTAATCGGCACGGGCGTCCACGCATGTTCGAACTGCGCGCCTTCGGCAGCGAGACGATCGATCGTCGGCGTATGAGCATCCGCGCAGCCGTAGCAGCCGAGCCGATCGGCCCGCAGCGTGTCGATGCTGATGAGCAGAATGTCCGGCCGACGCGCCGATGGCGCGGTGGTCGCGGCCGCACCCCCGGTCGGTTCGGTCGATTGACTCGTCGAGGCGGCGGTCGGCGCCGCGGCGGGCCGGCAAGCCGACACCACAAAGAGCAGCCATGCCATCGTCAAAGCGGCGCAGGTTCGCGCGCACCAGGCTCCACCGCGAACAAGATGATGAACGTCCAATATCGACCCCCGGCCCCCCGCCGAACGAAACGCCGCCCCGCGCGCACCAACGCGCGCCTCGCATCTCAGTGTACAGTCATCGCAATCCTCTCGCCCACGCGCGGACCACGGGCCCGAGTCCCAAAATCTAAAATCTGATGTGTTAAATCTGAAATCACGACCCCTGCGTCGCTCCGCCCCTCTTCCCCCTTTGTGCCTTCGAGCCTTTGTTTCGACTTTTCGACGTTCCCCGGTTCTCATTCCCCCAGACAATACAACGTGCCGCCCTCGGTTCCTATGACGATTCGCCCGCGGCCGATCGCCGGCGAGGCCGAAATGCCATCGCCCGCCTCGAAGCGCTGAACTTCACGGCCATCCGCCGCATTCAGCACATAGAGCACGCCGTCGGATGCGCCGAAGTAGAGCCGCCCGCCGCACAGCACGGGCGACGAGTCGATGCGCCCGCCGGCGCGGAACGTCCATTTCACCTCGCCGCTGCCGGCGTCAAACGCGCGCAGCAGCTTGTCGCGTCCGCCGATGAACACGCGGTGGTCGCTCACGGCCGGCGAGGCGTAGTAGGGCTGCTGTCGCTCGCGGTCCTCGAAGGCCCACGCGATCGTCTCCGCCGCGCAGTCGATGCCCAGCACCTGATTGCCGAACGTCCCGATGAACGCCCGCGACCCCAGCCGCGCGGCGGCGCTGCCCGACGGACTGCCGATGGGAACTTCAGCGACGCGCGCGCCGTCGCGAACATCGACAACGTGCAGCCGACCATCGCACCCCGCCACCATCGCGCGCCCGTCGGCCACCGATGGCGTGCCGTGCACGCGGTCCTCGGTTTCGTAACGCCATATCAACTTGCCGTCACGCGGCGACAGGCAATAGAGAAAACCGTCATATGAGCCGAAAATCACGCGGCCGTCCGCCGGAACCGGCGATGAAATAATCTGCGCCCCCGTCGGGAACGTCCAGGCCGCGCGGCCGTTGCGCGCATCGAGCGCATGAAAAACCCCGTCGTCGTCGCCGAAAAAAACCATGCCCTCGAAGACGGCGGGCGATGAGCGAATCGCGTTCGGCTCGGCGCCGCCGGTGCGCGACGCGACGGCGGCGCGCGCCGGTTGCGAGGCCGCCGGCGCGGAGGCGGGACCGTCCGACATCGAACGACGCGACTCGGCGTCGGACGGCGTCACCGCGGCGTAGCTCCATCGCGCCTTTCCGGTCTCCAGCGCGATCGCGTAGAGATGTCCGTCGTCACAGCCCACGTACACCGTGTCGCTGACGATCGCCGCGGTCGATTCGAAAGCGTCGCCGGCGCTGAACCGCCACCGCACACGCAGGCGGTCGGGCAACTTCGTCCGCGCCACGCCGCTCAGCGCCGCGTCGCCACGAAACATCGGCCAGTCGGCCGCATCGGTTCCCGCGCGGACCGCGGGCTGCAAACCCGGCATGAAACCCAGACACGTCAGCAGGCACACGAACGGGCCTGCATGACGAGGAACGGCGCGCACGCGCAGGCGGCGGCGCGATTCCCGACTCGCGATCGGCGGGCTTGCGGCGTGTGCGCTCATGGATTCGGTCCGGCGGGCGACGCGGCGGGCGGCGACGCGCTCACGGCGGGCGGCGCGGGCGGACCGGTCTCGGGCTTGTAGCGCAGCACCAGCCCGGCCCCGACGGCGGCCAACAGGATGCCGACATAAAAGAGCGGATTACTGGGTTTGAAACGATGATCCCAGATCATCGACAGAATCACGTTGACGATCGGCGCGCCGGCGAACACCAGCGGCGCCACGTACAGCGGATTGCCGCCGTTCTTCAGCGCGAAGATCACGCACAACGCCCCCAGCGCGCCCAGCGCGCCGGCCAGCGTCGAAACCGTCAGCCCCTTGCCGGGAAACCGCGCCGGCTCCGCCCCGGCCAGCAGCATCGCCCCCGGCACCAGCACGGCCAGCAGAAAATAGGCCAGCCCGACGCACAAAAACGCGCGGAACGGCCCCTTGGGCGTGCCGAAGCCGAGCTGTCCGTGATGAATCGTCGGCACATACGCGCCCCAGGAAAGCACCGCGCCGACGACGAATACGAGCCACAGGTTCTTCATGAGGCGCCTCAATTACGCGATGATGTTGCATCCAGGGACGGCAATCGAGCCGATTGTGGCATGTCGAAAACAACCGCGCGGGCCGGCGCCGTCAACGCGCCCGCCCGCTGCATCCGTTCCCCCTATCTGCTTTCGTGACCTTTTTTGAATTTTTGTGACGTTCACCTCGCCACCGTCGGCCGCGGCTCGGCTCGCGACGGCCGAACCGCCGGAGTCACGATCTTCGGCTCCGCCGCCGCCGGCTGCGCCGGCAGCGACACATGCTCCGCTGGCGCCTCGGGATGCGCCCGCGGCGGATGCGTCAGGGCGCGGGCAAGCTCTTCCTGCCTGCGCTTCTGATGCTGATGCCGCTCCCAGAAGAACCACGCGATCAGAATCGCGCCCAGCGTGCCGAACACCACGTACTGCGCGTATTTCACGTTGCCCAGATACGTCTCCGCGGCCTCGCCGAACCGCGCGCCCAGATAGATCCACACCGGCACCGAGATCAGCGCCGCGAATCCATCGATCGCCAGAAACTTCAGGTACGAAACGCGGAAGATTCCCGCCGTCATGAACAGCACCGGCCGCGCGCCGGGCATGAACCGCGCCGCGAACACGATGATCGCGCCGCGCTTGGCGAACTGACGCTCCGCCCAGTCCAGCCGCGCCTGCGTCACCATCCGCCGAAGCAGCGGCAGCTCCACGATCCGCTCGCCGAACCGCCGCCCGAAGGTGAACAGAATCGAGTCGCCGGCCAGCACGCCGAACATCCCCGCCGCCATCATCAGGTACAGATCGGCGTAACCGCGATGAACCAGCCAGCCCGAGATGACCAGCGGAACGTCTTCCGGCAGCGGCAGTCCCAGCCCGCACGCCAGCAGAACGAGGATCAATCCGGTGTAGGACCAATGCTCCAGAAATGGCGTCAGGGATTCAATCAACGAGTCACGTCCTTCCACTCGGCGCCGACGCCGGCGAGGCGGCCCTCCGTTGCTGAATCAACTCGACTGCCCGCTCGCGCACGGCTGGAGCGGGATCGGCCGACAGCAACGTGAGCCATTCTAGTGCGTCCGGCCGGTTCGAGTCAGCCACAAATCCGGCCAACCACCCCCGCCGCTCGACGCTCAACCGCGGCAGCACCGGTTGAATCGCCGCGCGACCCGCAGCGCCCAGCCCCACCATTTGCTCGCAAGCCACGTCCACCACGCCCGGATCGGCCGGCTCGGCCAGGCAGGAAGCCAGCTTCCCGGCCGCCTGCTCGGGCGGGCGGATCGCGCCCAGCGCCCCGACCGCCTCGGCGGCCACGTCGGGGTCCCGGAGCAGCCGCATGCGATAGACCGCCTCGGCCACACGCGGATCATCCGTGACGAACGCCGCCGTCACGCGCAGGGCCGTCAGCCGCTGATCGGTCGGGAACGCCTCTTTTCGCACGCGCCGCACCAGGTGAGGCAAGACGCGCGCGGCCAGCGCCGGCCGGGCGCGAAGAAACGCGATGGCATTGTCTACGGCGCCGGGCGCCGGGCTGTTCAGGCCGTCGACGAACTGTTGAATCCGCACCGACTCCTCGCGCCGCTCCTGATTGCGCAGAAACAGATATAGCGCCGAGCCGACCACCGCCGCCGTGAGCACCAGGCTGAGCACGAGTATGTCGATGCGCCCCCGGGCGCGCCATCTCGCGATGCGCGGGGCGCGAAGCACGCCGCCGTGCGCAGCGCGGCCGCCCTCGGCCGTCGATGCATCGCGGTAATTACCACCATTTCGTATCACGTTTTCACAGCCTTCATTTGCGCACGGCGATCGTTCAGCCCATGCGCGCTCAGACGAAGCCGGCGGCATTTTCGTCCCTTGCGTCCCTGCTCCCCGCCCCGTCGCCTTCCTTCTTCCCTTCGTGCCTTCGTGCCTTCGTGCATTTTTTTGACACTTCACGTCTCATTTCGACTTTCGACTTTCGGCCTCCGGCACTCACGCGCTCGGCAGGCCCAACTGCTTCATGATCCGGTCGAAGTCATCGAGACTGTAGTATTCAATCACCACCCGCCCGGTGTTCTTTCGCCGCGACTCCACGATCCGCACGCGCAGCATCAGGCCCTCGGTTAAACGATGTTCGAGATCCGAAATTACCGGCCGCGCGCCGCCGCGCGAGGCCCGTCCGCCCGCCTGTTCGCGCTTTTCCTGAACGTGCGCCTCGGCCTGGCGCACCGACCAGTTCTCTTTCACGATACGCCGTGCAAGATCGGTTCGTGCCTGGCTGTCGGCCAGGCTCAGCACCGCCCGCGCGTGGCCGGGCGACATGCGGCCGTCGGCGATGAACTCGAGCACGGCGTCGGGCAGGTCCAGCAGCCGCAGGCAGTTGACGACGGTGCTGCGGTCCTCGCCCATCTGCTCGGCGATCTGATCGTGCGACAGACCGAAGCGATGGTACAGCTCGGCATAGGCGCGGGCGCGCTCGACGGGATTGAGGTCCTCGCGATGGATGTTCTCGACCAGTGCCAGCGCCAGCGACTGAGTCGGCGTCACCTCGCGAATGAAGGCGGGCATCGTCTTCATTTCCGCCATCTGCGCCGCGCGCCAGCGCCGCTCGCCGGCGACCAGCTCGTAGCGGTCGCCATCGGGGCGCACGACGATCGGCTGTAGCAGGCCATCGGCCTTGAGAGAGCGGGCCAGCGCGGCCAGGCGCCTTTCGTCAAAGACGCGCCGCGGTTGATTAGGATTTTGTTTGATTCGCTCGAGCGGAATATCGCGGAAAACGAGGCCGCTGTGGCCTGCGTGGACCTCCGGATGATGTGGCGTAATCGGCTGCCCCGCAGGCGTCGGCTGCGTCGACGTGATGAGCGAACTGAGTCCCCGGCCGAGTCGCGGCTGCGTCTTGGACACAAACAAACTCCTGTTGACAGGGTCCGGCGGCCGGTTGGGTCGACGCCTGGTCCACCGAACGATTCCGGCGGCCCCATCGCCGCGGCCGGTGGTCACACTTGCCCTCCGGCGCCGCCGTTATGGGGGAAGTATGCGAGCCGGTCGCCGCTGCGTCAAACAGAATCTGTTTCACGTGAAACAGGAAATCGTCGGCCCGCTTCAGATTCGCTCGGCCTGGCCCAATCGCGATTCAGAGGCTGACATGGACTAGCGTGGGGATGATTAACCAGACTGTACCGGCGTCGGCGCGGTCCGTCATTGGTCGTGAAGGCCTGATCAAGCGACCGGGATTGTAAAGGGTTTTACGGCTACCGGAACGCTGCGCCGCCGGCATCCGTCCCGCATGACGCGCCCGTTGCCGTCGGGTTAAAGCGCGAATCGAAGTGGACGCCCCATCGCTCGGCGCCCGGCAGCGCATCTCGGGGCTGTTTCACGTGAAACAGTGAATCGCTCTTACGGCGTTCGCGGTGCTGCTCGACCGACGGCAACGGGCCAGCTTTCGGTCAGTCGGCACCGGTCGTGTGGGTCGAAACCGGGGGAACTCATCGACAGGGCGAGGCGGCGGCGCATTCGCGTCGCGGCACACTTGCCAGGATTGACGCGTGTATTGGACAGGGGGGGCGCTTTTTGTCGGACGATGCCGCCGGCCGCCGAATGACGGCTGGGCAACGATGTGGTCCGGCGCACCATATGGCTACTGATGCGTGAGGCAAGGGCAGGCATTCGGCGAACCGGTATCGTCGACGGTGGCGATCGTCGCACCGCTTTCAATGCGGCAATCAAAGCTCCGGGACGTAACCTCAGGGACTAGAACAACCTTGGGATTGAAGCCCGCGAACACGGGAGGCGGGCCGGTGGACCATCGGACCGCCTTCACGCTCACGGCACATCTGAGCCTGTGATTGGCCTCGCTTGTACCGGCCCGAGTCCCGCAGACCGACGAACACCCAGGCCTTGGTACCATTGGCGGCCGCCGAGGCGGGGG
This sequence comes from Planctomycetaceae bacterium, assembly GCA_011525745.1. Lineage (GTDB taxonomy): Bacteria > Planctomycetota > Phycisphaerae > UBA1845 > UTPLA1 > PLA4. The sequence goes on from WYBU01000084.1 coordinate 10,091, forward strand.
GCCACAGGCACTGAATACGTACGCCGGTCTGCGTACGTACGCCAACGACCTGCCTTGGTTCTCCGCAGAATCGATTGAGGCCGTCATTTGCGCAGACAAGCCAAATGGGGGGGTTGCAGCTACCGGCGATATCCTGTTTCACGTGAAACAAGTATTCCATGACCCCAGCAGCCAACTCGGAGGAGACACCGCAGCCATGGTCCCGCATTCGCTGTTTCACGTGAAACACTTTTTTGAACTCCCCGGCCCGGCGGCGGCAGTCGCGAATTGCAGTTTCACGTGAAACAAACGCGTGGCGGCTGCGGGGCTTTACGCCGAGTCTCGAAAGCCTGTTTCATGTGAAACAATGTGACCAGGTAAGCAACTGGACCACAAAACAGTTAGTATAACACGATGATTAACACCTCGTACATTATAGGACTTATGCGAGCAATGGCGAAAGCCGGCCGGCGGCGACGCGGCAAAAGAACACAATACGTACCTGCGCCCGCGAGCTTGCGGCCTCCGGCGATGTACACTCAGGCGCGTGGCGGTCACGGCAACCGGCCAGGGGGGCGGGGCATGAAGGCGATAATTACTATCGTATGTTTCGCCGCGGCGCAGCCGGCGTTCGGCGCCATCGGGCTGCTGTCGTGGGGCCATTCCGGTCTTGCGCTGGAAGGTTACCCCGAGGACTACTTCCACGTCGGCCCCGATCCGATGGGAAGTGCGGTAGGGTGGGTTGTACTCAACCCACCGAACGCGCATCGCGCGCGAGGGCTTGACGATGCCACACGCGGTGAACGTGGGTCGTTTGTTCTCGCGAGGTTCTTCGTCAGCCTGCACCTTTCGGCGGGCGCAGGCCGAGGTGCGGTAGGGTGGGTTGTACTCAAC
>WYBU01000085.1 GCA_011525745.1 Planctomycetaceae bacterium
ATCTCGACGTTGTGCTGAACGTCAATCATGCCGAGGTTGGTAATCTGGGCATCCAAGGTGGGAACGCCGCCCGTGCCGGTCTCCGCACGAATCACGCCAGTGGCGGCGTTGGTCAGCGTCTGACCGGCGGTGGTCACGTTGAGATGCGGGGAATTCCCGCCGCTGCTGGTAATCAGCACGATCGTGCCCGCGTTCGTGAACCCGTTGGCGACATTCAGGGTCGCGATGGTGCCGTTGCTCGACTCAATGCGCAGCGTGCCGGCGGGTTCGTTAACAAAGTTGTCGGCCGGGCCCGCGACCGTGCTCACAGTCGGGGCGACCGTTAACTGGCCGCCGTTCGTCAGCGGAGCGTTGACCGTATCGGAGGTTAATGCCAGCGTACCTTCGTTCGTCAGCCGACCGGGGCCATTGACCGTCACGGTGCCGCTGAAAGTGAATTGAACGCCCGCGCCTCCGGGCTGATGCGTCAGATCGCTGCCCAGCGTCAAGGTGCTCGGGGCGGCCGCGAAATCAATTGTGCCGGTGCCCGTAACCTGCGTGCCCGAGCCGAGCCGCGTCTCGCCGGCGGTGATGGTCAGCACCTTTCCAGCAGCCACGTCGATGACGCCGGCCGTGCAGGTCAGCACACGGCCGGTGTTGACGATGGTCGTGGGCTGTTGGACGTTCAATGCGCCCTGGTTGTCGATCTGGGCGTCGAGGATTCGCGGGCTGGTGGCGCTGCCCCCGGGCAGGGCATCGATGCGGCCGGCATTGACCAGCGTCCCAGCGGTCACGTTCAGCCGCCCGTCGAAGTTCCCTGTCGCGCTGGTGTTGACCAGCTCGATCGTTCCGTCATTGGTGAACCCGTTGGCGATGGTCAGCACGGCCCTGGCGGAGGCGCCGCCCTCGATGCGCACGGTTCCAGCGGCCTCGTTATTGAACATGCCCGCAGCGCTGGCGATCATGCTGATGCTGCCGGGCGTCAGGATAACCAGACCTTCGTTGGTCAAGGGAGCAGTAACCGTATCGTCCGTCAACGTAAACGTTCCCTGATTGGTCAATCTGCCGGGGCCTTGCACGGTGACGGTGCCGCTGAACGTGAACTGCACGCCGGCCCCGCCCGGCTGGTGCGTAAGGTCGCTGCTCAGCGTCACGGTGTTCGGAGCGCTCGCGAAACTAATCGTGCCGGTGCCTATAAGCTGCGCGCCCGATCCGAGCCGCGTCTCGCCGGCCGTGATGGTCAGTACCTTCCCCGCAGCCACGTCGATGACGCCGCCCGTGCTGTCGAATACCCGCGTTAGATTGTCGATCGTCGTGGCGTGCTGGACGTTGATTGTCCCGGTGTTCGTGACTTGGGCATTGAGGATGCGGCTGCCCGCAGCGCTGGGCAGCGCGTTGATCGTGCCCGTATTCATCAGCGTGCCGGTCGTGAGGTTCAGCGTCACACTGTGTCCCGAGGCGCCGGTGTGGATCATCTCGATCGTGCCGACGTTGGTGAAGCCGGCGGAGACCGTCAGTGTTCCGCTGGTGCTGCCCGGCCCCGCTTCGATGCGCAGCTTCCCCCCCGCCGCGATCGAGAACGCGCCGGTGTTGCCTATATTCGAGCCTGTTCCCGACAGGATCCTGATCACGCCGTTGGCGTTGACCGCGCTGGCGGCCGGCCCATTCAGCGTCAGCGTCCGCCCGGCCATCGTCAGCGTCTGCGTGCCGCTCGCGGCGCCGAGCGTCAGGCTGGCGATGCTCGGGTTCACGTCCATCGTCACAGTGTAAGTGCCGTCCAGCACGATGAAGGCGTTGTCTCCCGCGCCCGGCACGGCGCCGCCGCTCCAGTTGCCCGGCGTGCTCCAGTTGCCGCCGGCGGGATTGATCCAATAGACGTCGTCATCGCACGCGTCGCCCACGCCATCGGCGTCGTAGTCGCTCTGGTCGCTGTTGGGAATGCTGGGGCAATTGTCGCAGGCGTCGCCCACGCCATCGGCGTCGTAGTCGCTCTGGTCGGGATTGGGGTCGCTGGGGCAGTTGTCGCAGGCGTCGCCCAGGCCGTCGCCGTCCGAATCCAAGGCGCCCCACTCCCACGTTTGATCGTCGTAGGCGCCATCATTGCCCCCGAAGAGCACGCTGACCTGGCGCGCCGAATCGAACGCCATCGCATGACCCTGTCGCGCCGACGGCTGTTGAACCGGAACGCGCTGCGCCCAATTCGCACCATCCCATTCCCAGGTCTCGTCGTTCCGCACGAAGCCGGCCGTGTACCCGCCGAACAAGACTGTGACGCCGCGAACGCTGTCAAACGCCATGGCGTGCAGATCTCGCGCCGAGGGACTGGAGACGGGCGTTCGTTGAGACCAGTTCGTGCCGTCCCACTCCCAGGTCTCGTCGTTGAATCCGGGAACAAATCCGCCGAAAAGCACGGTCACGCCGCGGACGCTGTCGAACGCCATCGCATGGGCGCCGCGCGCCGAAGGACTGTTGGCCGGGCTTCTCTGTGACCAGTTCGTGCCGTCCCACTCCCAGGTTTCATCGTTATTGATGCCGCCGCTGGCGCTGCCTCCAAAAAGCACGGTGACGCCACGGACGCAGTCGTAGGCCATGGCATGAAGCAGGCGAGACGATGGTGAAGGCGCCGGGAATCTCTGCGACCAGTTCGTGCCATCCCACTCCCAGGTCTCGTTATTGTTGTTCGTTCCCTGCGTGCCGCCGAACAGCACGACCACGCCGCGCGCGCTGTCGTACGCCATCGCGTGCCCGCTCCGCGTCGATGGACTGGACCCGGGAAACCGCTGCGCCCATGCTGAACCGTCATACACCCAGGTCTGATTCTGCACACCCAGACCGGAAAACAGAACCGTCTCGGCCCGGTTGATGTCGTAGGCCAGCGCGTGTTCCGCGGTCGCCGGCGGACCGAGCACCGGGCGATACGTCCATTCGAGGTTGGGATCGTTCGGACAGTTGTCGCACGCATCGCCGAGGCCGTCGGAGTCCGTGTCCTGCTGCGTAGGGTTACCTACCATTGGACAATTGTCCGCACAATCGACTACGCCGTCGCCATCCACATCGTTCGACTCCGTTACGATGAAATACTGGTTCCCTGCGATCGTCGAGAAGTTCACCGCCCGTGGCTCACCGAGGTTCGCCAGCCCGGCCAAGCCGCCCAAGACCTGGTTGGACATGAAATCCTGTTCAATGCCGTTGATGAGGGCGCACACCTTGACCGACCCCGCAGGATCGCCGATCGCGGTAAGCGGGATGCGAAGCTCCACGCCCGAGTTGACGCCTGAACCGTCGTCCGGTCCCGACCCCCCGGTCACGCCGCCGACGTTGGCGTTGTTGATCGTTCCGCGAACGCCGGCAAAAGGCGAATTGCCGCCCACAAGAGAGCCATCCGATCCGGCCGTCCCGGTTCCCAGCCAGTAAAGTGGCCCTCCCACGCCCAACTCCACGTAATCAAGGTAGAGGCTGTATCCTCCCTGAAGATCTGCATTGACTTGAATGAAATAGTCCGCTTCAAACCCGGCGTCGAACGTCAGACCGTTGCCTGAGCCGTCGTCGCCCATCCGGTCGAGCGGGACATATGGCGCGTTATCCGAGTTCCCGTCGAGCAAGCGGTTCTGTCCGCCGGGTATACTGTCAATGAAGATGTCCAGCTTGGTCCGGTCGTGGGCCAGGTTGCCCGTCAGAAGGAGGTAAAGATAGCCGTTCATGATTGTTCCGTAGGCGACATCCAGTTCGTTTCCGTTGGCCAGGGCGATGTCGCCCAAGTTGCTGTCGCCGAAACCCGTCTGGTTGTTCTGAACCGCAAGCGGGTAGCAGTAAGCGCCATCCGCTATTCCATCGATGACCGGATCAATGCACTGGTGCTCGGCATCGCACACGTCGCCCCATCCGTCCTGATCACAATCACCTTGGGAAGGGTTGATAACGCTCGGACAATTGTCCACGCAGTCGGCCACGCCATCGGCGTCGGAATCGTCGTCCGGCGCGCCGCATCCGCAGACGCCGGGCTCGATCTTGTTCGGATCGGCCGGGCAGTTGTCGCAGGCATCGCCGACGCCGTCTGCGTCGGCGTCCTCCTGCCCAGGATTCGATATATTCGGACAATTGTCGCCCGCGTCGGGCACGCCATCACCATCGCTGTCCGGGTCGGGTCCCCCGCCAACATAAATGGTTATGACGGGCAGCGGCTCCTCGCCGCCGGGCACGGCGATTCCACCGTTGGAATAGCCCTCGCGCGGTTGGTTGGGACCAATCATCACGATCTCGTAGCCCGTGGGCGGGTTGTTAAAGTTGACCCATTCAAAATCATTGATCGCCGCATAGAGTTCGTAGAAACCAGGCCCGATGTATTGCGGAACGGTCAATCTGAAAGTGTGCAGCGAATAGGTTCCAGCCGCCGATCCGCTAACGTTCAAGCCGCCCTGGTCCATCATCAACACGCCGATGCCGTTGACCAAGCCGTTGACGACGGAGCCTTGGAACTGGGCGGACGCCGAAGGGACGCTTACCGGGACGTTGCTGTTCGACGCAAGGACGTTGATGCCCGCTTCGGGTGTACCCAGGTCCAGACCCCAACTGGACAGACCTGACGCGGTGAGCTGCACCTTGACCGTGATGGTCCACGTCGCCGACGAGTTGGTTACATCGGCCAACAACGACGTCGCCGTGCCGGCGCTGCCTTGCGTAACGACTGACGCGCTCCCACTGAAGGGGACGGCCTCGTACCAAACCAGAGCATCACCCGCAGCTTCTTCGGCAATCAGCGCCATCCATCCCCACACGACCAGAGCCGTGAGACGGCCTCCGAACCGTAACCAGCCACTCATGTCAGGTCTCCCAAGCTGGGAATTGAGTTCACGAACTTCAGTGCCACGGCGCCGTCACAATCCTGTGCCTCGTGGCCGATCGGGATAGCGACCAGGTCTGCGACGCGCGCGAGGTCGTCAACGCCGTCGAACTCCAGGCTACGTTCGACTGCAAGCTCGTCGTCGGTGCCGCCGATTCGCAGTCAGTCGGCGAGCCGCGGGGCGTGAATTCGTCCGACGAGCCGGAGTCGCTTCTACCGCCGCCATCATCGAGCGCCGCACCGAAATCGCCACTGTCCAGGTCCGGCGCCAAGGCGGATTAAGGCGTGCCGATGGCACATGCGTTGTTGGCGGCCGGAATGACGATTTCGTTCCGCACGTCGGCAGAACGCGCGACCAGTGACGCATCACCGCAACGTAGACGGCGCTGATCCCGTCGCTCCTGAGCGACGTCTGCTGCATCGTCACGGGGACACGCCGCATCCGAAGTGTCTCGTCGCACCGTACGACCCAGCAACGCGATACTACGGGTAAACACGTACGCGGCACCGGAATGCACGCCGCATGCGTCACCGTCAAAGATCGCCCCAGTTACCGCCGTTTCGACGGTGAATGCAACCGCGAAGCAGGTCAACATGCTTGTCGCAACTTCGGATGGAAACGGCAGTGCCGCCGCTGTGGGGGGTCGGCCCGCTTTGGCGCCGTGTTCGACTTGGTAAGCAAATGACAGAATTGCTACGACGATTGCGAAACGGCGCGCGCGGGGACCGACCATAACGACACTCCCAGGCGATTGGCGAGGTGAGGACGAACCGGACGCCTTTGAGCGACGGGCAAGGCACGGTTGCCGCGGGCGCCAGACATGCGCACCGCCCAACGCCCCATGTTATCCAAAAGCGACCCGCGAGTCCAGCGTTTCGGGAGGCTGATACGGGAGAACACCTGTAATCGCAGGCAATTGTACGTTGGTCGGGAATCGCAGCCGGTTTCGAAAGCCTGCGGTCCCCGTTCGGGGCGCCGCGTTCCCCGAGGAATCAGCATGGCGGAGTTTGAGACGCGTCACTGTTTCGCCGTCCACGGCTCGATTATCCTTGCGCGCAATTCCGTTCCCTTCGGGGCCGCCGGCCATGGACGTTCGCACTGCCGTCAAGGTCTGTTTGTTCACCGACCTGGTCGGCTCCACCGATCTGAAGCGCCGCCTGGGGGACGCGATCGCGATCGCGCTGATGGCGCGTCACGACGAGGCTTTTCGCGAATGTCTCGCGCGCTTCAGCGGGGTCGAAGAGGGCGACACGGGCGACGGGTTTTTCGCGTCGTTCGACCGGCCGTCCGACGCCGTTGGCTGCGCGCTGGCATTTCAGCACGCGATCGCGACGTTGGATCCCGAGCATCGAATACAGGTTCGGGTCGGCGTTCACATGGGCGAAATGTCGCTCGTGCCGCCATCCGGTTCGCGCGGCGGCAGCAAGTTGCTGGGCCTGACCGTCGACACGGCGGCGCGCGTCATGAGCCTGGCGGCGCCGGGTCAGATACTCCTGACGCGACACGCCTTCGATTCGGGCCGTCAGTACGTGCGCGAATCGCCCGACGGCGCGGCGGTCGCATGGGCCGCGCACGGCGCTTACGCGTTTAAGGGCGTCGAGGAGCCGCTCGAGGTCTTTGAGGTCGGCATCGTCGGACTGTCGCCGCTGCGGCCGCCGCCGGATTCGGACAAGGCCCGCCGCGCCGTTCTCTCGGGCGCCGGCGAGATGCTCGGCTGGCGGCCGGCGGTCGGCCTGACGGTTCCGGGCCGCAAGGGCTGGGTGCTGGAACGCAAGATCGAATCGCTGGGGTTCGACGAAACGTGGGTCGCTCGTCAAAGCGCGACGCACGAAGCCCGCGCGTTCAAGTTCTGCTTCGAGACCGAACATCTCCGCGGGCTGAAACGCGAAATGGCGCTGCTGCGCCTGATGAAACACCATCTGGGCGAGCGGCCCGACATCGTGCGCCTGTATGACGTGCGGCTCGACGAAGCGCCGTTCTATCTCGAAATGGAGTTCGCCGCGACCGGCAACCTCTTCGACTGGGCCGCCGCCGGCGGACTGGCGCAGTCGCCGCTGCAAGTCCGACTCGAACTCGTCGCGCAGATCGCCGAAGCGCTGGCGGCCGCCCATTCGGTCGGCGTCATTCACAAGGACATTCGGCCCGCCAACGTGCTCGTCGAGCAGCACGGCAGCGCCGGACCGCGCGCCCGTCTCACCGGATTCGGCATCGGCCAGCTCACCCAGATCGCCGGTCTGCCGCACGCCGGCATCACCGCGGTCAGCCTGGCGGCTGAAGCGAACATCGCCTCGGGCATGACAATGTCCGACACGGCCCGGCCGTATCTGGCGCCGGAATTGCGGACGGGCCGCGCGCCGACGGCACAAAGCGACATCTACGCCCTGGGTGTGCTGCTGTATCAAATGGTCGTCGGCGACCTGGGCCGCTCGCTGCACCAGGGATGGCAAACCGACGTGTCGGACGATCGCGTGCGCGAGGACATCGCCGCGTGCGTGGCCGATCTGACGGCGGCCCGGCTCCCGAGCGCCGAAGAGCTGGCGCGCCGACTGCGCGCATTGCCGCAGCGAAAAAGCAGCCGGCCGCCCTCCGACGTGACTGAGGCCGCGTCGGACGCGCCGCCGAGCGGGCGGTCGGCGTCGGCGATCGTGACGTTCAAGGACGATTCGATCGCAGCGCTGCGCGACGCCTTTCCCGGCTACCAGATCATTCGCGAGCTGCACCGCGGCGGGCAGGGCGTCGTGTATCAGGCGCACCAGAAAGCCACCAACCGCAAGGTGGCGCTCAAGGTGCTGCGCGAAGGCCCGTTCGCCGGCGCGGCCGACAAGGCCCGCTTCGAGCGCGAAGTGCGCGTGCTGGCGCAGTTGAATCATCCCAATATTGTCGCCATTCACGACAGCGGCGAGGCGGCGGCCGGCTGCTTCTTCGTCATGGACTATATCGCCGGCTCGGCGCTGGACGAACACGTCGAAGCGCTCAGCCGCCGCAGCGGCAGCGTGCACGCCGGCGACACGTCGCGGCGGCGCAGTCTGCGCGGGCGAACAGCGGGGCGCGACACGATCGAAGACACGCTGCGGCTGTTTGTCAAAATCTGCTCGGCCGTCAACGCGGCGCACCTGCGCGGCATCGTGCACCGCGATCTCAAGCCCAGCAACATCCGCGTCGACGCCGACGGCGAGCCGCGCATCCTCGATTTCGGACTCGCCAAGACCGGATTGGATCTCGCTTCCGAGGCACAACCCGCGGCCATGACCGTCACCGGCCAGTTCGTCGGCAGCCTGCCGTGGGCCAGTCCCGAGCAGGCCGAGGGTCGTCCGGATCTGATTGCGCCGACGACGGACGTGTACGCCCTGGGCGTGATGATGTACCAGTTGCTGACCGGGCAATTCCCCTACGTCGTCGCCGGCAACATGCGCGTTGTGCTCAACAACATCCTGACGGCCGAGCCGATTCGCCCCGGCGCCGTGCGGCGCCAGATTGACGACGAAGTTTCGACGATTCTGCTGAAGTGTCTGTCCAAGGAACGTCAGCGCCGCTACCAGAACGCCGGCGAGCTGTGCCGCGACCTCGAACACTACCTTGCCGGCGAGCCGATCGAAGCCAAGCGCGATTCGGCGCTCTACGTGCTGCGTAAGAGGCTCCGCCGCCATCGCACGGCGGCCGCCGTAACGGGGCTGATCGGGCTGATTGCGACGGGCGGCTTTCTCGCCGTCCAGGCGGTTCGCCGCGCCAGTGAGCGGCAGTTGGCCGAGATGCAGCACTTTTACGAGCAGCGCTCGGCGGCGGAAGAGCAGAAAGCCGCCACCGTCGGCGCCGCGGTGCTCGAGACGGTCGAGCGCCCGCCCGCCGATCCGGCGCTGATCGCCCACGACGCAACGGTGCGCGTGATCGTGACGGCAGCGCCGACCGCGCTGAGTCCGTTCCGCGCCGCGGGCGAAGCCGATCTGTTCATTTGCGATCTGCTGTTCGAGACGCTGTTCCGCCGCACGCCGAACCTGGAGCTGCTTCCCAACGAGCACCTCGTGGCGGCGCTGGAAGAGCCGGGCGATCCGCGCGTGCGCATCGTCCGGCTGCGGCCCAATCTGCGCTGGCACGACGGCTCGGCGCTGACGGCCGAAGACGTGGTGTTCAGTTGGCGGCGCGCGATCGACCCGCGCGTGCGATCGAGCCGGCGTCAGGACGCCGGCCGGATCGAAGAGGTCGTCGCGGTCGACCCCCACACGGTGCGATTCGTGCTGCACGAGCCGCACCCGACGTGGCGCATCAGCATGAACTTCGAGCTGGCGCCGCAGCGACTCTTCATCGAGCACGAGGCGGACGACCCGACACTGCACGAGTCCGACTATTTCCAGGCGCTGCACCACCGGCCGGTCGGTTGCGGACCGTTTCAGTTCGTATCGTGGAGCGACGATGAGCTGGTGCTGAAGCGCTGGCCGCTCTATGGAGAGCGGCTGCCGAACGTCGACCGCGTCGTGGTGCGCTGGATCGCCGACGCGTACCGGCGGCTCGAGCAGTTCGTTGCGGGCGAAGTCGACCTGTGCCGACTCAGCGAAGATCAGTTCAACACCGCCAGCTTCACGCCCGAGTTCCGCGCAGTCGGCGAATCGGCGCGTCATCCGGACACGCAGTATTACTACCTGTTCTGGAACTGCCGGCCGGATCATCCGTTTCTGGGCGATCCGCGCGTGCGCCGCGCGATGACGCACGCGCTGGACCTGGAACGCATCAAGGCGCAGGTGACGCACAATCTGGCCGCCGCGTGCTATGGACCGTGGGCGGCGGATTCGCCGTGGTTCAATCCGCACGTGCGGCGCTTGAAGTTCGATCTGCATCGGGCCGCACAATTGCTCGATCAGGCCGGCTGGCGCGCCGGCAAGGACGGCCTGCGCCGGCGGTTGTCCGATGGAGCACAGCCGCCCTCGGCTGTGACCGGTGGAGCACAGCCGCCCTCGGCTGTGACCGGTGGAGCACAGTCGCCCTCGGCTGTGAGAAGTGGAGCACAGTCGCCCTCGGCTGTGGCTGCCGCCCCCAATCCCACATCCCCCGCCGACGTTAAAGAACCGTCGAAGCGCTCCAACGAGCCTGCGGCAGACGATGAGACGATGAGGTTCGGCCTGATGATCGACGGCGAGTCGCCGAAGTCGCGCGCGATCGCGGATGTCTTCAAGGCGGACCTGGTGCAAATTGGCGTAGTGCTCGAAATCGAGCCGGTGGATTGGAGCCGCGATTTCATTCCCCGGCGCGGCAGCGGCGATTTCGATGCATTGATCGGCGCGGTCACGCCCGCCGTCGATCCCGATCTGAACCGCGTCTATTTCGTGACCGACGGCGCGAACAATTTCGGCGGCTACAGCAATCCTGAGGTCGATCGGCTGTTCGAGCTGGGCGCGACCGAGCTGGACCCCGCCGCCCGCGCGCGGTGCTACCAGGAGATTCACCGCCTGATCTACGACGATCAGCCGATGACGTTCCTGTTCCACCCGCCGTCGCTATGGGCGATCAGTAAGCGCCTGCGCGGCGTGGAATTCTCGATCCGCGGCCCCTTCCTCTTCCACCCCGGCATTCACGACTGGTGGGTCCCACGCGGGATGGAGGGGGAGGGTAGGTAAGCTGCAAGGGCATGGCCCGGGTCCCGGTCGGGTTCCCGACGATCGGCGTCGGCGACATCGACTTCGTGCAGCGATTGGGCGGACCCTCGTTCGACGCCGGCGATACCTGCCACGACGGCATCGACAACGACGGCGACGGCCTGCGCGATGGGGACGATCCGGATTGCAGGGACGTGATGTCGTTTTGAGTGGCAAATGCCTTCGCGCCGCCAGTTCATGGCGCCGTTGCTTCCGAGGGCGCCGCCTGCCGGGTGGAAACTCCCGGCGCCGGCTGCGTGGCTGCCTGCCATTCGACGAGCATGGCCCGCCGCTCGGCGGCCCGCGTGACACGGGCGTCTCGCCCGTGATCCACTTCATCCGCCGGCTCGGTGGCGTGCCGAGTGTCGGCACGAAGTCATTTGTTCTTGGACTTGGATTCCTGGATCAAGCGATCCTGTTCGGCCTGGAACGCCTCGCTGCGGCGCCGCCAGTAGGCGACCTTCTCCGCGAAAGTAAGGTCTTTCGTCTGCCGGACAATGCGCTCGGCCGCTCGACGCTTCATTTCCACACAGTCAAACGTCTTCGTCTTCATACACGATCACCTCCTGGGGCGTGTGGATGCCGATGACGCCATGCCCCAGGGCCTGGCTCACTCCATTATAGAGCGGGATCTTCTGGAAGTTCACGATGTGCTTGAAGTTCCAACTGACGATCAACCGGCATTGCCCGACGACCGCGAGGGCCACGTGCAGGGCGTCCGTTTCCCACCGAGTTCCCACGATGGACGCATCGAGATAGGCACGCTGGAGCCGCAAGACCTCTTCGCTAACCTCCAGGGCTACGGCGGTCCGGCGCATTTCGTCGAAAAGCCGCCCGACCTCCTCGGGCGCGCCTTCCAACTCATCCCCAACGACGGCGGAAACGGCCAGGATGAACCTTCCGCCGCGCACCTGGTCGAAGAACGTGTGGCTCGCCTCGGCGAATTCGTCGTCCAAGACGCCGCCATAGACGGAGGTGTCCGCATACACGCGAAGGGGTTTCATGGATTCTGATTCTCGTCGGATTCTCGTGTGCTGTCGAGGCCTGCTGTGGGGTCTGTGTACGGCTTGGTGTCCGGTACTTTAATCCACCGGCTGCGTGGTCGCCTGCCATTGTTCGAGTTTGGCCCGCCACTCGGTCGCCTTCTGTGGCACCGGCATCCCGTCGGTGGCGAGTGCCTGCGGCTCGGCGGCCGCCCACGCGTCGTACAGCTCAGTCATCACCTGCGCGACGGAGCGCCAGTGCATCCGACGGGCGGCTTCGGACGCTGCGCACTGCTCGGCGGCGTCGAGCAGCAACGGCTCGGCCTCAGTGTAGCACTCCAGCGAAATGAGCGTCCGGGCCAGCCCGAGCTGCGGATACAGCGTGTGCGGATGACCGGGCGGCAACACGCGGCGGAGCATTTGCAGCGCCGCCTCATACTTCGGCAGCGCCTCCTCCGATCGGCCCAGCGAGATCAGGCTAGAGGCCACGTTGTTCAGGCTGTTCGCCACGTCGGGGTGGTCGCCTGCCTGCCCGCCTGCGGGCGCAGGTAGGCCCTCGAAGAGCCGCCGCTGCATCTCCAGCGCCGCCTCGAACTTGGGCAGGGCCTCCGCCGATCGGCCCAGGGATCGCAGGCAAGCGGCCACGTTGTACAGGCCCCGCGATACGCCGAGTCGTGGTGCCCGACGTAGCAGAGCAGCAGGCTTCGATCCGTCCGGTGTACGATGATGCGGATATCGCGGCTCACGCGGATCGACCAGAAGTTCTTGTCCCTGGCGCGGACGAGCTTGTGGAACTGCATGCCCGAATTGGCGGGGTTCATCTGGAGGTCGAACGCCGTCGTTTTCGCGGCGGTCTGCTGCTCACCCGTCACGCGAGCGAGGCTGTCGGTGAGGGTATCGGCAATGCGGAACTCCATCAGGCAAACTCCAGCGCCGCGATTGCGCTGGCACCAAACCATAGGGTAAGGGTTTGCAGGCCCTTCTGCGAGAGCTGTTGGGTAAATAGAATTGCAAGTCGCCTCTTGGGGCGCGAGCACGCAACATAAAAGAGGTTTCTGTTACGATCGAAGGCCTCCGCCTTGTCCGCAGGAATGTGGCTCGGGTCCGAGGCGAGTTCCAGCATCTCGTTGAAGTTGTATTGGTTCCATCCGCGGCCTACGACGACCAGCACATTCTCGAATTCGGCACCCTTGACCCCGTGTTTTGTCTCAGAAAGTGTTTGAAAAGCCCGGAGAATGCCGATGAATGGGAATGGAACGGAGTTCTTACCCATCCGACGTGACGGACGGTCAGTGGAACCTGATCGTGCCGTGGATTCCGCCGGCAAAGCCGG
>WYBU01000086.1 GCA_011525745.1 Planctomycetaceae bacterium
ATCCGAGCCGCGCAGCGTAAGCAAGCGGGATGGGCAAGCTCGAAGGGAAGTGAAGGTACGTTTCGCACGAGTGTGTGCGTAGCCTGTCGGCACGCTGAGCGCGCGTCTCGTTTTCGCGCGGCACGGCTCCCGCGCGGCACGGCTCCCGCGCGGCACGGCTCCCGCGTGGCACGGGCTTGTAGCCCGTGCGAATCCGAGCCGCGCAGCGTAAGCAAGCGGGATGGGCAAGCTCGAAGGGCAGTGAAGGTACGTTTCGCACGAGTGTGTGCGTAGCCTGTCGGCACGCTGAGCGCGCGTCGCCAAGTCGAAGCGTTGCGTACCGTGCCGAACGTCCCGATCCCGCTCGCTGACGCCTGCCCCCGCGAAGGCGGGGGCTTCGCGGCTCTGAAAGGAACGCGGCGCATGCATCTCGAATCAAACAGCGCGTCGCGAATCGCACCGCTCCGCACTACCATACGCTCGCATGTCCCGCCGCATCGTCGCCGCTCTCGTCTGGAAAGAAGCCCAGCGATACTGGCACAACCGGCCGTCGCTCGTCCTGGGCGTATTGCTTGTGCTCGTGTCGATTCTCGTTTCCGCCGGTCAGGAGGGCGGGCCGCTGGGCCGCGGCGCGGGCGACACGGTCTGTTATGTCCTCTACTGGAACGAAGACGACTTTGTCCGGCATCTGAGGACCCATTTGCCGCCCGGACGCGTCGTCCGCGTCAAGCCGGCCCACCAGATGGCGCAACGAAACGGCGTGATCATGTATCCCGACAATCCGCGGCGCACCAGCGTCGTGTCGATTCAGCTTCGTCCCGGCAACGCGCGCGGGCTGGAGGAAATGGGCTTCGAGCCGGTCGTCCGGCCCGGCGGGCCGGTGCGCTATCACGTCTGGTACTGGCACCCCGACGGCCGGGCCGAAGACTTGCAGCCGTATCGTGAGTGGTTCAACGCCCGGATGCGCGCGTTCTTCGAACACCAGCCGCCCATCGCCGAGGCTTCGTCGCTGCTGTTCACCGACATCGGGCAGATCAAACCGATTCACCGCGTGCTGACGGCGCTGGTAACCGCCGCCGTCTACCTGCTGTGCTTTCATCTCAACATCCTGATCACCAGCGAAGAACGCGAAAGAAAAACCCTGACCGCGCAGATGCTGACGCCGGTGTCGGTTGCCGATGTGCTGGCGGCCAAGTTCGTCTTCTACGTGCCGGCGACCGCGCTGCTGGCCGCGGCCGTGCTGGCGATGAATTATCCGGCCGCCCTGACGCGGCCGATGTTCTGGGCGACGATCCTCATCGCCAGTGTCGCCTATCTGTCGATCGGCCTGACGATTTGCAGCCTGACGCGCGGACAGTCCGCCGCGGGCCTGACGGCGCTGACGTATCTGATGCTGTTTGCCATCACGATTTTTCTGGCCAATCTGATCCCGGTGTTCCACCTGCTGGCCAACGCATTTGTGGACTTTCATCTCATGCAGCTCGTGCTGTACAGCGTGGTCGATCATCCGCCCTGGTACGCCCGGCTGCACCTGGCGGCGCTGCTGGCGCTGAGCACGATCTGGGCCATGACCGCGGTGCGTGTTTTCCTTCGACGCGGTTGGCGTTAGAATGGTTTTTCGCCGATCTACCATGGGCGAAGCCGAAGGCGCTGTTACGTCCGCACGGACATCGGGTCCCGGCGCCTTGGTTTGCCAGGGCAAATCACAGGAGCCTGTTCATGTCCACGGAGCGTTCCCGCATACAAAGTCTTCAGAGCGTCTACGGATTCCTGCTCGTGCTGTCGATCACCTGCCTGGCGCTGGCCGCAATCGGTTCTCCCAGTTCCTCGGCGGCGGGCATCGGCAACGCCGTGTATGCCAAATTGCAGCTCTTCGGCTGGCTGCTGGTCGCGTTCGCGTTCGCGCTGCCGTTCTGCCTGTCGACCGTGAAACCGACTAACATGATGAAGGCGGCGCGCGATCTCGACGCGGCCCGCGATCTGGCCGAACAGCAGTTCATCGACCACGCGCTGATGGGAGCGCTGTTCACAACGTTTTCTGTCGCTTATTTGGCCCTGCTCCTGTCGTGCGCCGGCGGCAAGATGGACATCATTCTGGGCGGTTTCGCGGCCGTGATGCTGGCGGCGCGTTATCCCCACTCGGCCCATTTCGATTCGTGGTGCACGCTCTGCGGGATTCCCTCGACGCGGCAGCCGACCGCCGCCGCGGCTTGAAGCCCCAATGCGGCGCCCCGTCGGAAACCCGATCACCTGGCCCGGCTTGCGCGTGTCCCACCGCGTCGCAGCGCATTCCCTGATCCGAGCCCCAAACGCCAGCGCCGGGGTCGCCCTTTCATCGCAGCGTGACCGCAGCGCTGGCGCTTGCGGCTCGGAACAGGCAACGCCTACTTCCGCGCGCGTCTCGTTCTCGCGTGGCACGG
Organism: Planctomycetaceae bacterium; assembly: GCA_011525745.1. Taxonomy (GTDB): domain Bacteria; phylum Planctomycetota; class Phycisphaerae; order UBA1845; family UTPLA1; genus PLA4. Next base: position 2,400 of record WYBU01000086.1, read on the forward strand.
CTCCCACGAGGCACGGCTCCCACGAGGCACGGCTCCCGCGTGGCACGGCTCCCGCGTGGCACGGGCTTGTAGCCCGTGCGAATCCGAGCCGCGCAGCGTAAGCAAGCGGGATGGGCAAGCCGCAACGGGAGTCGAGCGCACGTCTTTCGCGTGTGTGCAAAGCCTGTCGGCGCGCTGGAAGCGCGTCGCCAAGTCGAAGCGGTGCGAAGCGTGCAGTGCGTCACGATCCCGCTCGCTGACGCTTCGCGGCTCTGAATGGACCGCAGCGCTGGCGCTGGCGACTCGGATCATGTCAGGCGACGCGTCCCGCCGTCGACGTCGCACCATGTGAGAACAACGCCACCCGCGACCGCCCGACCCTGCCGGCCTGTCACGGCGCTCGTCCGGCCTGCCGCCGCGCCTGCTCGGCCAGTTCGTTCAGCCGCGCCTGCCACGGCGGACCGCCCAGATCGGGATACCAGGCCCGTTCCGACTCGATGCCGCGCGCGACCTCCGCCGCGTCGCCCCCCTCCAGCCGCAGCCGCAACCAGCAGTAACGCGCCTCCCAGTACACTTGCGGCGCGCGGGCGCGCAGCCCGGAGTCCGCCAGCAACCTCGCCCACAGATCCTCGGCCCGTCGCAGCCGTTCGCGGCGTTCGCCGCCCGACGCCGCACGGCCGGCCTGCTCGTACAGCAGTGCGGCCTGCCGGATGTAGGCCCCGTTGTCCGGCGACTCCGCAAGAAGCTTGTCCATCTCGCTCAGTGCCTCTTCCGGTCGCCCGGCCCGGTCCAGCGCCTTGATCAGACCGAAGCGCACGGTCGGCACCTCCGCCTTGCGATCGGGCTGCTGGGCAATCCAGTTCAGCAACTCGCGCAGCGTGGGAACGGCCGTCTCTGCAACGCGTTGTGCCTCCGCCGGCCGATTGAGCAGCGTCAATCGCTCGATTTCCGACTCCATGCCCGCCGCCAGCCCGATAAGCTGCTCCCCGACCTGATCGGCCGGCACCGTGCGCAAATACTCGTCCAGCACGCCCGCGGCCTGCTCGAACTGGCCGAGTCCGCGGTAGCAGCGAATGCGGACCGCCAGCATCCGGCCGCGCTCGGCGCCGGCGACGGCGCCGCGGGCCTCGATCGACGCGAGTTGTGCCAGCGCTTCGCGATAATGGGCGACGGCGTCACTGGACAACAGTTCCGCCGCGGTCAGATCGGCGTCGAGCACGGCGGCGGACGTCGCCCGTGCGTCGCCGCGCCGAGCGGCATCCGAAAGCGCCACGGCCAGTTGCCGCCACTCTTCGGCCAGCGCCGCCAGTCCGGTGGCGGTGGTGTCGCGCGTCGCCGCGCCGGCCGGCGCGGTGGAAACGGTCTGGGCCAGGGCCAATTCCGCCTGACGGCAAATCAGCGCGTTTCGCCGGGCCTCCCAGTAGCGCGGCGCGTCGCTCCCGATGCGCTGATAGGCGGCGCGCGCATCCGCGTAGCGATGCGCTTCCTGCAACGCCACCGGCGCGATCCATGCCAGATTTTCCGCTTCGGGATGCTTCGGCTGCTTGCGAAGCAGAAACAGGCACGCATCGGCCAGGCGGACGTAATCATCGGACGATTGCGTCTCGCGCGCGGCCTGAGCGGTGCAGCGATACGCGAATTCGGCGGCCTTCAACGACAGATCGGCATCGTCGATCGTCCGCGCCGCCTCGTAAAACGCCTCGCCGGCCTCGCGCGCCCGCCCGGCCTGATGCAGACACACGCCCAGGTTGTAACGGGCCTCGCCGCGTTGCGCCGCGTCGGCGGTTTTTTCGACAACCGCGCGCCACAGCGGCACGGCCTCGTCGAATCGCGAATCGCGCATCAGCTTTTGCGCGGCGACCGCCAGCTCCGTCGGCGAGCGCTGCGCCGGATCGCGCTGAATGCCGCGCGCGGTGAGATAGGCGTCGGCGACGGCCGGCCATAGGCCGCCGCGCGCCGCGATTTCGGCCATCGCGTCGATGCCGCGCGATCGCGCCGCCGACGCGTCGCCGCCGGCTCGGGCGCGCGACTCGGCCTCCAGGAGCCACGCATCGCCGATCAACACCGGCGCCAGCAGGACGTAGAACCGTGCAGCGGCGTGCTCCGGCGCGAGCCGAGCCGGGTCGACCGCGGCGAGGCGGCCGAGCGTCGCTCGGGCTTCATCGAACCGGCCGGCCGCCAGCAGCGTCCGTCCCTTCTCACAGTGGGCGCGCACGTTGACGTCGTAGGGCGGGTTTTCGTTGATGAGCCGATCGAGCACCGCCAGCGACTCGTCAGCGCGTCCCAGCAGGCGCAGGGCCACGCCCGTGCCGATGGCGGCGCTGTGTCGCTGGCCATCCTCCGTCGCCCGGCGCGCCATCGCGTCGAAGCGTCGCAGCGCTTCGGACGCCGGCTCGATGCCGCCGGCGCCCCCTTGCGATTCAAGGGTCGCGCGCCACACCAGCGTCCAGCCGAAGTGCAGCGTACACTCCGCGTACAGGCTGCGGATCGTTTCGGCCAGCCCGAGCAGCAAGAATTTCTCTTCGTCATTCTCGACCGCCTGGGACAGGACGCTCAGCTCGGCTTCGCCGCGCGACAGCAGCGCGGCCGCCTCGGCCAGCCGGGCGCGCAGCGGGTCGCGTTCGACGCTCAATCCGCCGGAAATTTCGTAGCGATCCAGTTCCGGGGCAAGCGAATAGCGCAGAATCGTCGAACCCCATGCCACGCGGGCGCGGGCCGCGGCCAGCCGGTCGGCGTCGGATGTCGCACCGACCCGGTCGCGCGCCGCAACCACCGCGGTGAATTCGCGTTCGGCCTGTCGAAGCAATGCGGCGCGCTCTTCAAGCGCGGGACAGGCCGCCCCTTCGGAGGCGTAAGCGACCGCAAGCGACTCCCGCGCGGCGACGTCCTTATCGTCGATCAGCGGCGCGAGCAGCTCCGGCATGCCGTGCTGAATCAGCGCGCGGCGAAGGCGAACCTGCTGCGATGATTCGGCTTCGTCCGGTTGTTGAGCCGCAGCCTGTGCGCAAAGCAACAGCGCAGCGCAAAGCGCGCTCCTGGACGACGAACCTGGTCGCCGGAGAATCGCACGGCTGATCGACAGGCGCGGCATGGTCAAGCCCTCACGCGAGACGAGCCTCAGTTGTTCGGGTGGTACGGGCGTCCCGCCCGTCTCGTCGCCTCCCCCGACGGTTTCGCCGTGTCGAACCTCCATGGAGCACAGCCGCCCTCGGCTGTGTCGAATGGAGCACAGCCGCCC